>CAZTDV010000170.1:0-1032 GCA_964612195.1 uncultured Sediminibacterium sp. | reverse complement strand
CAAATGGCGCACAGCAAACGCTAATATTCCTTGCAAATCAATGCTATTCCGAAACGCTAATCTGATAATGGGGTGGGGCGCGAATGTTGGCTAAACGCCACATGGAGAGGGTTGCGGATTGGGGACGAGAGAATGGGTGCGCTTGCTGCGGAGAGCCAATGGCGCACTTGCATCACCTCCTAGCTGATCGCACGCCGGGGCGGAAATCATCGGACTGGCTGGTAATACCTCTCTGCTTGGAGTGCCACGTCCTGGAGCACGGAATTCATGGCGACCGCGGGCGGTGGAAACTGCGTAAAATGAGCGAGACGCAGGCCTTGGCGATTGTCCTGGAGGGAGTCTATGGAAATTAACTTGCCGTATCCGATTTCTGCAAATCGGTATTGGCGGATCGCTCGCAACACCCTGCATTTATCGGCAGAGGCGAGGGCCTACAAGCAGCAAGCCGGATGGGTTGCCAAGCAAGTCGGGGCGAGGCCATTGTCGGGGCCGGTGAGCGTGGATATAGCCCTCATGCCGCGCCTCACGAAAGAGGGCAGGGCGAGCAAGGTACGCGTCGACCTGGACAACGCCCTCAAGGTGGCAATCGACGCCCTCAACGGCATCTGCTGGCAGGATGATAGCCAGATCGTTGCGATATCTGCGACTATCGGACTTCCCATCCACGATGGCGGGCTGATCATCAGGGTGTACGAGGCATGAGGAGGATAGGCGAACGATACGCCACGGCGACCCAATCCGGCAACATGGCGATGCGCGGGGATCGGTGCGATGCGGCAATCTTGGCCGCTGCCGGGATGGCCGGGATCGCAAATACTTGGGCATCCTCGGCCTACCGGCTTAAATATGCCAATGACGCCGCGGAATACAGAGTAGTGATAGCCGGCCTCAAACGGGCCGCAAGGCGGCTCGCAAGGAAAAGGCAATGGGGATTACCCGATGCCCAGCTAGCGCCGCTGCTACGGCATGTGCTGGGCTACTGGATTGCCGATACGTGTCCTGCCTGCCTCGGGAGGGGGGCGCAGACCATAG
>CAZTDV010000169.1:0-1039 GCA_964612195.1 uncultured Sediminibacterium sp. | reverse complement strand
ACTCCCACAGTCTAGTATATTCTTGCAGTCTAGTATATTCTTGCAGTCTAGTATAGTCATTTAGCTTAGTCATGCACTATACTCCCACAGTCTAGTATATTCTTGCAGTCTAGTATATTCTTGCAGTCTAGTATATTCTTGCAGTCTAGTATATTCCCACTGTCTAGTATAGTCATTTAGCTTAGTCATGCACTATAGTCCCACTGTCTAGTATATTCCCTGTCCACTATATTCCCACTGTCCACTATATTCCCACTGTCCACTATATTCCCACTGTCTAGTATAGTCTTGCAGTGTATTATCAAATTACAGTCCACTATATTCCCACAGCCTAGTATAGTCTGGCTTAGTATTATCGTATACTATTTCGCTTCCCATTATATTGCCTTTTATTTCTTTTCATTTTTCCCCTTTATCGTCTTGTACAGTACAATAGTCTTGTCTTGTAATTCTCCATTTTATTTTATTTTATTCTATTTTATTTTATTCATCTTGCTTCTTTTCCTTTCTCTCATCGCTGTCCTCTCTAGTACTGCATAATAGGCCTTTGCATCCCACCCCATTCCTCCCCCCCCCCTCCATTTTCGTACTGTATATTCCCCAGGCCACTTTGGTCTAGTCGTTTGCCCCTCCACTTGGCAAGCTCTACCTTGCGAGTTCAATCCTCGGCCAATCCATTTTATCCCCCAAGCACGCTATTGGACACTTGCATCTCCCAATCTGCGCGCCATTCCGTCGCGTGACCCGCTCTCATTCGTGAATCTCATCTCCCAATCTGCGCGCCATCCCGTCGTGTGACCTGCTCTCATTGGAGAATCCCATCTCCCAATCTGCGCGCCATTCCGTCGCGTGCCCTGCTGCCATTGGTATATCCCATCTCCCAATCTGCGCGCCATTCCGTCGCGTGACCTCCTGCCATTGGAGCATCTCATCTCGCAATCTGCGCGCCATCCGATCCCGCCACTTGCTCTCATTCGTGAATCCCATCTCCCAATCTGCGCGCCATCCGATCCCGCCACCTCCTGCCATTCGTGCATCT
>CAZTDV010000168.1:0-1045 GCA_964612195.1 uncultured Sediminibacterium sp. | reverse complement strand
AGGCCGTCGCCCCTGCGCCGACTTGTTAAGGCTCTTCATGGCGAGCGCTCGTCGAACGTCGAAACCACCAGATTACCAGGAGATCGCCTACAACACTGACGAGAAAAGTAGGCAGGTAGAAGCGCGCCACTGAAACAAGGACCAGCGCGAGAGACGCTGAATAGATAGCGACCTTCGGCTCCGTTTTTTGGCCGAGCACTCTTATGGCGAGGAATGCCGCGCCCATGAACTGGATTAGAAAAATAAGGATGCGCGGAGCCGAGTAGAAGAATGCTCTCAATATTTTTCCGTACTGCTCCATATCGAGACCCGCAATTGCCACAAAGCGAGAAGCAACAACGACGCAGAGTGAAAGCACCACGAGGCCAATAGTTTGCATTTTCATGTGAGCCTTAACTTTGATATATCCCGCAAAACTGCGGAATAACATGGCGAGCAGTCAGACAACGTGGCGCCCGCCGATAAAAAAATACGGTTGAATTCATGCAGTTACGTCAATTAGCTGTATCTATGTGCAGGTATATTGAATCTGACAAAGTCGCCGGCACTGTTTGACTTGCCTCTGCTTGCCAAACCGGATGTCCGAGTTCGCGCCTGATTTCACTATAGCCTCCAAACCGATAAAACCTGTGTGTGTCTAGTACGCATCTCATCCCCAGGTATGGTCGGGGCGACACCATGCGGCCTCCACGCAACATGGGTAACTTTGGTCTTACAGTCAGGCGTGCCCTTTCATCCGGGCCAGACATAAAGAAAGGGCCCGCAGGCCCTTTTATCGATTCAATGGCGTTCGCTCAATCCGCCTTGATCCCGTTGTCCTTCACCACCTTCGCCCAGGTGTCGATCTGCTTGTCGATGAAGACGCGAGCCGACTCGGAAGAACCACCGACGATCTCGATGCCCTGGGCGCTGAGCTTCTTGGCGATCTCGGGATTTTTCAGCGCCTTGTTGACTTCCTCATTCATGCGTTTGAGGACCTCGGGCGGTGTCTTGGCCGGTGCCAGGATGGCCCACCAGGCGGGTGCGTCAAAGCCGGCAAAACCGC
>CAZTDV010000167.1:0-1093 GCA_964612195.1 uncultured Sediminibacterium sp. | reverse complement strand
GAACCATTCAGCCCAATCAAAGTGTTGAGTTTGGCTTTCAGGGCACCAAAGGGGCTGCAGCTGCTCAGGTACCCACGGTAAACGGTACCGCGTGCGGAACAGCGACCACCTCATCGGCGGCGCCAGTGAGTTCAGCGGCGCCAGTGAGCTCAGCAGCAGCGGTCTCCAGTATTGCCGCTGTCTCCAGCGCACGCTCTTCTGTCTCGTCGGCTAACGGCAATCAAGGTGTTGCACCTTTGGTCGTACAGGGCAACAAAGTGACTGCCAATGGCCAACCTGCCAATTTGGCCGGTATGAGTCTGTTCTGGAGCAACACCGGTTGGGGTGGCGAGAAGTATTACACCGCACAGACCGTGGCCTGGTTGAAGTCTGACTGGAAAGCCAATGTGGTACGCGTTGCCATGGGCGTAGAAGAGGCCGGTGGTTACCTGACCGACGCATCCAACAAAACCCGCGCAACTACCGTGATTGATGCGGCTATTGCCAACAACATGTATGTCATCATCGACTGGCACACGCACACTGCTCAAAATAATAAAGCGGCTGCGATTGCCTTCTTCAAAGAAATGGCAACCAAGTACGGCAATTACAACAACGTGATTTATGAGGTGTATAACGAACCGCTACAGGTATCCTGGAGCAACGTGATCAAGCCTTACGCCGTTGATGTTATCAAGGAAATCCGCGCGATTGACCCGGACAACCTGATCATTGTCGGTACGCCAACCTGGTCACAAGACGTTGATGTAGCGGCAAATGATCCTATCACTACTTACAGCAACATCGCCTACACCCTGCACTTCTACGCAGGCACTCACAAACAATCCCTGCGCGACAAAGCACAAACCGCTATGAGTCGTGGTATTGCGCTGTTTGTGACCGAATGGGGCTCAGTGAATGCTGACGGTAACGGTGCCGTTGACGTCGCGGAAACCAATGCCTGGTTAAACTTCATGAAAACCAACGGTATCAGCCATGCCAACTGGGCATTGAATGATAAAGCTGAAGGTTCTTCTGCACTGGTTCCCGGTGCAAGCGCTAATGGTGGATGGACTGCAGCACAGCTGACCACTTCCGGTACTTTGGTGCGCAA
>CAZTDV010000166.1:0-1111 GCA_964612195.1 uncultured Sediminibacterium sp. | reverse complement strand
CGCATGTAGCCTTCGGTCAGGCTTTCCATGAGTTTTTCGATCTGGTACTGGCCGAGATGGCTGCCCAGCAAGGCGATGCGCTTGCGTTCGTAGCCCGATTTGAGCGCATAAGCGCCGGCGGCGACGATCAGCGCCAGAAAGAAGATGTCCATCAATGCTCAAGTTTTGTTTTGGGGAGGTCCCCAGTGTAGTCAGCTGGGGTTGCGGGGCCGGACCGCAGCCTGTGCCTATTTTTACAAAGCAAGCGCTTGCTAAAAATAACGGCTTTTGTTATGGTCTGTTTCCATGGACAAAACACCTGTGCGCACCCGCCCTGCCGGCCGGGCCTTGGCCCTGCCAGCAGCGGTTGTAGCCGCCGCTGAAAAGCGGCCGCGCGGCCGGCCGCGCAAGACGCCCGACGAACGCGACGACGGCAACCGGCGGGTGGAACTGGTCAACACCGCCGCGCGGCTGTTTCGCCGCAAGGGCTTTGACGGCACCAGCACGCGCGATATCGCGGCAGCCGTTGGCATGCACAGCGGCTCGCCTTTCTACCATTTCAAAAGCAAGGGTGCGCTGCTTTATGCGGTGATGGAGGAGGGCATGCGTTCGGCCATGGCCCGGCAGGCAGCGGCGCTGGAGACGGCGGCGCCGTCTGCACCCGACGCGGCGGCTTTGCTGCATGTGTTGATCCGCAATCATTTCGACGTGCTGCTGGGCCCGGGCAGCGATTTCATTCCCGTGATGCTGTACGAGTCGCGTTCCATCACGGCCAGGCAGCGCGCGTCGCTGGCCAGGCTGCAGGGCGACTACGAATCGGTCTGGGCGCCGGTGCTCCAGGCCCTGAGCGACCATGGCCGGTTGCAGGCCCCGGTGAAGCTGGCGCGGCTGCTGATTTTTGGTGCGCTGAACTGGTCGGCGCAGTGGTTTGATGCAAAAAAAGGGGCGTCGCTCGATGAACTCGCCGACGCAGCCATGGCGCTGTTCATCGGCGAAAACCGGACGCCCTCCACAAGGAAAACCCGTCAATGACTTACCGTTCCGTCTTCAGCGCCGGCCTGTTTGCCGGCAAGGTGGTGGTGGTCACCGGCGGCGGCTCCGGCATAGGCCGCTGCACGGCGCATGAGCTGGC
>CAZTDV010000165.1:0-1144 GCA_964612195.1 uncultured Sediminibacterium sp. | reverse complement strand
AAGGTGGTATAGGCTGAGGGGGATTCCCTAGTTAGCATGGTATAACAGAGATAGCTATCGTGTTGTACAATGGTTCGGAAGTAGAAGGAATTTATGAAACTTTAGTAAACCCCCATCAGCCTATACCACCTTTTGTAATTGGTATGACCGGCATCACGAATGCAATGGTTGAAGCAGCCCCATCTTTTCATGAAGTGGCCCCGCAAATTTATAACTTATTGAAAAATAGGGTATTTGTAGCGCATAACGTCAATTTTGATTTCAGCTTTGTTAAGCATCATTTAAAAGAAGCTGGGTTTGAATTACAAACACCTAAGCTATGTACCATCCGTTTAAGTAGAAAGGTTTTTCCGGGTTTTCCCAAATATGGGTTGGGCCATTTATGTAGACAACTCAATATTGAAATTGAAAATAGGCATCGGGCTGGGGGAGATGCCAAAGCAACTGCTAAAGTATTAGACCTGGTTTTGCAAAATAATGGGGAGAGATTAGTAAAAGAAATGTTGCAGAAAGAGAACCGAGAGCAATTGATGCCTCCTAATTTACCCGGACATTTTATTCAGTCTTTACCGGCTGTTCCTGGGGTTTATTATTTCCACAATAAATTGGGGAAGGTAATTTATGTGGGTAAGGCAAAAAACGTCAAAAAAAGAGTAGTCAGTCATTTTACAGGATTAGACCTAAGTAAAAAAAGACAGGATTTTTTGAGGGAAATTTATGAAATCTCCTACACAGAGTGTCCAACGGAATTTATAGCTAGTTTGCTTGAAAGTATCGAAATCAAAAGATTATGGCCTGCATTTAATAAAAGCCAGAAAAAATTTGAACAACTTTGGGCAATTTATCAGTTTGAAGATAATCGGGGTTATCTGAGATTGGCCATTGATAAAAAGCATAAGAATGCCCAACCAGTGCAGGCTTTTTCGTTATTGGCCGATGCGCACCGAGAGTTGTGGAAATTAGTGAGAGAATTTGAGCTTCATCCAGCATTGTGTTTTTTAGATAAAACGATTCCAAATGAATGGCCCGATTCCAAAATTCATAATGAACAAGTAAAAAAGGCCCTCCATTATATTGCTTCAGAAAAAGCGTCTTATATAATTAAAGACAGCAATACCGCTATTTTCACTGAAAAAGGAAAATT
>CAZTDV010000164.1:0-1158 GCA_964612195.1 uncultured Sediminibacterium sp. | reverse complement strand
AAGTATCTAGTCTAACCGCAAGGGGGACGGTTACCACTTTGTGATTCATGACTGGGGTGAAGTCGTAACAAGGTAGCCCTAGGGGAACCTGGGGCTGGATCACCTCCTTAAACGATTTGCCAACCCGTCTGTAAGTGCTCACACGCATTGCTTGATCGACTGGAATCAATAAAAGATTTGTTAGTCGCTAGTCCCCTAGTGCTTGTCGCTAGACGCCGCGAGTTACTTTGAAAGGTAAGCGGCCGACAACTAGTGTCTACAGACCAGATATAGGCCTGTAGCTCAGCTGGTTAGAGCGCACCCCTGATAAGGGTGAGGTCGGCAGTTCGAGTCTGCCCAGGCCTACCAAATTTGCCTCACTCTTCGTTGATGTCATGCTCATGTGTGTAAACACACGTCGCCTAACATCGCCTCGATTGAGACAAATTAATAATCTTACCTTTAATGGTGTGATGATTAAGGGGCTATAGCTCAGCTGGGAGAGCGCCTGCCTTGCACGCAGGAGGTCAACGGTTCGATCCCGTTTAGCTCCACCACTTCTCTTTTATTGATTAAAGAAGTCAGTCACTTGGTGTCTTGCAAAAGACGCCAAATGACTGGTTTTTACGCCAGAAGTTCTTTAACAAGGTGGAATGTAAAGTAATAAATTGCTGATTTATGGATGACTTGTGTATCTCTACACAAAAGTCCGGCGAATCATACTCATGCGATGCGCTTATTATCGTGAGCGTATCAATGTTGTAAATCGTTAAAGCAGTCGCTTGTGTTATATGGTCAAGCGACTAAGCGCACACGGTGGATGCCTAGGCAGTTGGAGGCGATGAAAGACGTAGGAGCCTGCGATAAGCTCGGGGGAGCTGGCAAACAAGCTGTGATCCCGAGATCTCTGAATGGGGGAACCCACCTGCTTTATTGCAGGTATCGTACAGTGAATACATAGCTGTACGAAGCGAACCCGGGGAACTGAAACATCTAAGTACCCGGAGGAAAAGAAATCAACCGAGATTCCCTTAGTAGCGGCGAGCGAAAGGGGACCAGCCCTTAAGTGGCTTTGGTGTTAGTGGAAGGCTCTGGAAAGTGCCGCGATACAGGGTGATAGCCCCGTACACGAAAATGCCTTAGTCATGAAAACAAGTAGGACGGGACACGTGATATCCT
>CAZTDV010000163.1:344-1167 GCA_964612195.1 uncultured Sediminibacterium sp. | reverse complement strand
AATTTAATTTAATTTAATTTAATTTAATTTAATTTAATTTAATTTAATTTAATTTCAGTTTAGGTTAGGTTAGGTTAGGTTAGGTTAGGTTGAAAATCAAGCAAGTAATAATAAATTTCAAGTTTTAAATTTGAATTAAATAATTTTACAAGACGAAACTCAGTTAGTTAGTTAGATAGATATATGTATGTATGTAAAATAAATTTTTTTTTTTTTTAAAAAAAAATTTTAATCAATCCACAAATTAATTAAATGAGTGATGAGCGAGTAAAATTGCGTTGGATGATGATGATGAAAATTATAGATAAAAATATGACAACTTAATTAAAGATTAATTAATAAAATTGAGGGAAAGATATTCTTCTACTTTGAGCAAAATAGTAAAAGGAAACCGTGCTTATTTTTAAATTTTAGGCCGGGTCTGCTTTGATTGAAATGCACTTTTTCTTTGAAGAAATTTCTCTTTTTTAGAAATTTTTTTTTCTTTCAATCAAAACTTCAAAACTTCAAAACTTCAAAACTTCAAAACTTCAAAACTTCAAAACCAAAGGAAAAAAATTGAATTAATTAAAAAAAAAATCTAATTCATTCATTCATGCTAGAATTTGAAAAATCGAATAGATTTGGATGAAAAACAATTAATTAATTAAATGAGTGAGTAAAATTGCGTTGGATGATGAAAATTATAGATAAAAATATAACTTAATTAAAAATTAATAAAATTGAGGGAAAGATATTCTACTTTGAGCAAAATAGTAAAAGGAAACGGTGCTTATTTTTAAATTTTAGGCCGGGTCTGCTTTGATTGAAATGCACTTTTTCT
>CAZTDV010000163.1:0-244 GCA_964612195.1 uncultured Sediminibacterium sp. | reverse complement strand
AATTTGAAAAATCGAATAGATTTGGATGAAAAACAATTAATTAATTAAATGAGTGGTGAGTGAGTAAAATTGCGTTGGATGATGATGATGAAAATTATAGATAAAAATATGACAACTTAATTAAAGATTAATTAATAAAATTGAGGGAAAGATATTCTTCTACTTTGAGCAAAATAGTAAAAGGAAACCGTGCTTATTTTTAAATTTTAGGCCGGGTCTGCTTTGATTGAAATGCACTTTTTCT
>CAZTDV010000162.1:0-1180 GCA_964612195.1 uncultured Sediminibacterium sp. | reverse complement strand
TTCCTTATTCAACAATCGTATCGACGACGCCGGCGCCGACGGTACGGCCGCCTTCGCGGATCGCAAAGCGCAGACCTTGAGCCATCGCAACTGGCGCGATCAGCTTCACTGTCAGGTTGATGTTATCGCCCGGCATGACCATCTCTGTTCCGGCTGGAAGCTCAACTTCGCCTGTCACGTCTGTCGTTCTGAAGTAGAACTGTGGACGGTAGTTGGCGAAGAACGGCGTATGACGGCCACCCTCTTCTTTCGAGAGAATATATGTACCAGCTGTGAACTTCGTGTGCGGCTTGATCGAGCCCGGCGCACAAAGAACCTGGCCGCGCTCGACGTCTTCACGTTTCGTACCGCGAAGAAGAGCACCGATGTTATCGCCAGCTTGTCCTGAATCCAGCAATTTGCGGAACATTTCAACGCCGGTGACAGTTGTTTTAACGGTTGGGCGGATACCGACGATTTCGATCTCTTCACCAACTTTAACAACGCCTTGCTCGACGCGGCCTGTTACAACCGTACCGCGACCGGAGATCGAGAATACGTCTTCAACCGGCATCAGGAACGGGCGATCAAGCGCACGGGCAGGCTGCGGGATGTAGCTGTCAACAGCGTCCATCAGTTCCATGATCTTGTCTTCGCCGATAGCAGCGTCGCGGCCTTCAAGAGCTGCCAAAGCAGAACCTTTGATGATTGGAATATCATCGCCAGGGAAGTCGTATTTGCTGAGCAAATCGCGGATTTCCATTTCAACGAGGTCCAAAAGCTCCGCATCGTCAACCATGTCGACTTTGTTCAGGAACACGACCAAAGCCGGAACGCCAACCTGACGGGCCAGCAAAATGTGTTCGCGTGTTTGCGGCATCGGGCCGTCAGCAGCGTTAACAACCAGAATAGCGCCATCCATCTGGGCAGCACCGGTAATCATGTTTTTAACATAGTCAGCGTGACCCGGGCAGTCGACGTGCGCGTAGTGACGGTTCGCTGTTTCATATTCAACGTGAGCGGTCGAAATCGTAATACCGCGCGCTTTTTCTTCCGGCGCCTTGTCGATCATGTCGTACGCCATCGCTTTGGCCAGACCTTTTTTCGCAAGTACCGTCGCAATCGCCGCTGTCAGCGTCGTTTTACCGTGGTCAACGTGACCGATCGTGCCGATGTTACAATGCGGCTTGTTCCGCTCGAA
>CAZTDV010000161.1:0-1188 GCA_964612195.1 uncultured Sediminibacterium sp. | reverse complement strand
CCGTCATGCCTTGTCGAGGACCAGCGGCTCGCCTCTGGTTTTCCAGAGCGAGACGATCACGCCGCCGGCGATCAAGCCGAAAGTGACGCTGAGCGAGACCACCGGCGGGATCTTGCCGATGATGCCGACCAGAAAGATCTTGCTGCCAATGAACACCAGCACCAGCGCCAGCGCGTACTTGAGGTACTTGAAGCGGTGAATCATCGCGGCCAGCGCGAAGTACAGCGCGCGCAGGCCGAGGATCGCGAAGATGTTGCTGGTGTAGACGATGAAGGGGTCGTCGGTGATGGCAAAAATCGCCGGCACCGAGTCCACCGCAAACACCAGGTCGATCAGCTCGACCATGCACAGCGCCAGGAACAGCGGCGTCGCCCAGCGCACCGGCTGGCCAGTGGCGGGGTCGGGCTCATGCACGAAGAAGGCATTGCCGCGCACCTCGGGCGTGACGCGCAGGTGCCTGCGCAGGAATTTCAGAACCGGGTTGTTGGCAATGTCGGGCATGTGGTCGGCCACCAGCCACATCTTGATGCCGGTCACCACCAGGAAGGCGCCGAACAGGTAGAGGATCCAGCTGAACTGGCTGACCAGCGCCGCACCCACACCGATCATGATGGCGCGCAGCACGATCACTCCCATGATTCCCCAGAACAGCACGCGGTGCTGGTACTGCCGCGGAATCGCCAGGTAACTGAAGATCAGCGCAATCACGAAGACGTTGTCCATGGACAGCGATTTTTCGATCAGGAAGCCGGTGAAATACTCCGTGCCGCTCTGGGCGCCGAGGAACCACCAGACCCAAGCGCCGAACAGCAAGGCCATGCTGATGTAGCCGGCCGAGAGGAACAGGCTTTCGCGCACGCCGATTTCCCGGTCGTCCTTGTGCAGCACACCCAGGTCCAGCGCCAGCAGCGTGACCACGATGCCGGCAAACAGCAACCAGACCCAGGCGGCCTTGCCGAGCACCGGCAGGTGCATGAGTTGCATCAGGGTTTCCAAAATAGGGGCTCCAGAAAATAAAGGTTGTTGTGCCGCGCGGTCCACCACCCGAAAGACGGGCGCGACTCTTCAGCGCTGCCGGACAGCCGGCAGGGAAACAGATGGGCGGTGTAATTAAAGGGCTGGGGTGAGCCCAGGTTCAGTCGAAAATTTCGCTGAGCCAGGACTTCTGCCGGCGCGGGTAGCCGCGCT
>CAZTDV010000160.1:0-1203 GCA_964612195.1 uncultured Sediminibacterium sp. | reverse complement strand
GCCCCTTTGGTGCCCTGAAAGCCAAACTCAACACTTTGATTGGGCTGAATGGTTCTGTTCCAGCTCAGGTTAGTGGCTGAGTAAGGGTTGCTGCCAGTGAGTGTGGCGTTATAACTGCTAGTAATGCGATTGTCACCGCTGTACTGCCAGTTAATGTTCCAGCCGTTGATCGCGCTAGTCCCATCATTGGTTATTTTTATTGTGGCAGTAAACCCATTATTCCACTGATTGGTTACCACGTACTGGCAACCGGCATAAGCCTGTGTGGAAAGAGTGGATACAGCCAGGGAGAACCCTGCCGCATAGAGAGAGCGGGTTAGCGCTCCTGCTATGCGAGGGGTGATCGCAGAGGCTTTAAAGCTACTCATAGTGTCTTCCTCGGAGGTAAATACCGGCTCTCACCGGCAACGGTCATCAACAATCGTTATTGTCAAAACGGATAAAGCAAACGGAACAGGTAAAGCAAATAGTTACTGTCGGTCGTAAGGGCAATTACAGCGCTGTCACGACGACCAAAACCCGACACACGACGTATCGGGCTCAGGCATTAGTCAAATTTGCGGGATGCATTCAACCGAATTTGCTCGGTCAGCATGGGTGGTTCGGGCTCAGCTCTGCGCATGGCGCGCAAGACTTCGCCGGCAACGATAAAGGCGCCGACCAACAGGCCGGAGTAGATAAACATCACGAAGCTGAAATCCACGGTGTAATTCCAGGGGCGGGCAATGCCGAGGTAACAGGCAAACAACCAGGACACCGAGGAAAGTGCACCCGTGAGGGTCACCAGGATTTGTTCAAATGTAGGCAGACCAAGCAGTCCCCGACGGGAGGTCACGCGCGGGAAGCTGAAATAGTGCAGGGCGATACCATTGAGTGTCAGAACTGACACTACCGTGAATTTGGCCCAAAGCTTCTCATTCATCAAGTATTGCTGGGGATTTTCCAGATAGCCGAGCAGCACCAACGAGAGGCCGGAGATCCATAGCAATACCAAAGCGATAAACATGATTTCTGCTGATTTCGTGAGGTCTTTAATAGCGGTAGCCGAGAGGGGGCTGCCTTTGGATTTGGCCAATGCCAAGTCTTGAATGAGCAAAATGCCAATCGCTACACACGCTGCCAGGAGATGGGCATAAACAATCAAGGTCTTCATAGTCGTCCGCGCCTTTGTTGTTGTTTTCAGTCAGGTTATTTTTATGTAAT
>CAZTDV010000159.1:0-1207 GCA_964612195.1 uncultured Sediminibacterium sp. | reverse complement strand
CGTAGACTTCCCCGTTAAGCACACAGTTCTAAACTAGAGTTTTCGTTGGCCATTCTTTCTCTATAGGCTTTGGGTGTCAAGTTATTCAGAGCTTCATGAGGTCGTTGCTCGTTATAATCTAACATCCATTGCCACGTAATATCTTGAACCTGTTTGATGGATGTAAACAGGTGTGCATCAAGCACCTCATATCTAAATGACCTATTAAAACGCTCAATATAGGCATTCTGGTTAGGCTTCCCCGGCTGAATATGCATCATCTCAACATGATTTCTTTCACACCATTCCACCAGCTGAGCCGATATCAGTTCAGGCCCGTTATCCATTCTTAGTTTTTGAGGGTATCCTCGCCAAGCACTAATTTGCTCAAGAACCCGAACAACTCGCCCAGCAGGTAATGATGTGTCAATTTCAATACCCAGGCATTCGCGAACACCCTCATCCAGCACATTTAATGTACGAAAGCGCTTTCCGCAATAGAGCGCATCATGCATAAAATCTAATGACCAGCTTCTATTAACGATAGGAAGCGCCTCAAGTGGCCTTCTTTCTCGTGTTAATAGCATTTTCTTCTTCCTGCGCGGTAAATTAAGTTTCATCGCGCGATATATCCGCCAAACACGTTTATGATTCCATTCGTGCCCTTTCGCTCTAAGCCAATTAAAGCATTTCCAAAAGCCCCAACGTGGCCAACGGCCCACAAGCGTATTGAGTGCTGAACTCACTTCACTGTCCCTTCCGTTGCCACTTGGTATGCGATACCATGCTGTTCTGCTCAGATTTGTGGCTTTACAAGCACGCTCAACCGGCAAGTCATGCTCATTGACCAACAAAGTGGCTATCTCACGCCGCTCAGAAGGGTTTAAAGCTTTTTTGCGATAACATCTCTCAGGGCATAATTTTCATGCGCTAGTTCGGCATACATACGCTTATATTGGGATAGTTCTGCCTCTATATCGCGCAATTTCTTGACATCAGATGCTTCCATTCCGCCAAATTTAGCTTTCCACTGATAGAAGCTCGCGGCGCTTATACCGTGTTGACGGCAAACATCTTGAACTTTCATGCCTGCATCGGCTTCTTTCAAAATCGCAATAATCTGATGTTCAGTGAAACGGGATTTTCTCATTGTTCAGTCTCCTAGCTCGTAAGTATTTTGCCAGGAAAACTCTATTTATGAAATGTGTCTTTTTAGGGGGAGTCTACG
>CAZTDV010000158.1:315-1210 GCA_964612195.1 uncultured Sediminibacterium sp. | reverse complement strand
TTTGTTTCCTGCAGCACTTGCCGCGCGGCCTGGTTGTCGCCCAGCGCAAACAGGGCGCGGCCCAGTTCGGCGCGGGCGCGCGAGTTGCCCGGCTGGACCGACAGCACCCGTTCAAGCGCAAACACGGCACGCGTGAACTGGCCGGTTTCGTTGGCGGCAATGCCCAGGACGGTGTCAAAGTCCGGGTCACCGGCACGTTCGACCTCCGCGGTGGCGAGCTGGTCAAACGCCTGTTGCGCCTTGCCCTGTTCCACCAGCGCCAGCGATTCACGAACCAGTACGTCGGCCTCGGCGTGCACCGCGCCGGCAAGCGTTGCGGAAAACCAGGCGGCAGACAGTAGTAAAACGATACGTTTGAAAGACATAGGCAACGGACCCAGGAAAAAACCATTGGACGCCGGTGGTTTTATATCACGCGGTAACACAAAAGCAGCATTTATTACAGTGACTTTCTCCACGCCTGCCGATGTTTCGGTCTGCCGGCGTGGTTTGGGATGCCTGGCGTTGGGGCCAGCCGTCAACTGACAGATGCATGACAAAACCGGGCGCCCGGTGGGCGGCCCTGGTTTCGTCATTTCGGCATTCGGTGGCACAATCAAGGGTGTTTCTGAAGGCCCTTCCTTGCCACAGTCGCATCCGCTAATCGGTCAAGCCGTGTTGCGGAAGGTTAATCAACCAGCCACATCCTGCTGTGGCCAGCTAATGTTTCCCCAAGGGAAACGGAGGTCAGCGTAATGAGTTCAAGCCCGGCGGCGGCGTCCGTCTATTCGGCCTACCAAGGCAACACCTATCTCTTCGGCGGCAATGCGCCCTATGTCGAAGAGATGTACGAAAACTACCTTGCCAACCCCGGCAGCGTGCCCGACAACTGGCGCGAGTATTTCGACGCCCTGCA
>CAZTDV010000158.1:0-305 GCA_964612195.1 uncultured Sediminibacterium sp. | reverse complement strand
CCCGCCGTTGACGGCAGCAACGCCAGGGACGTGCCGCACCTGCCGGTTGTCAACGCTTTCGCCGAACGTGCCAAGCAGGGCGTGACCCGTGTGGTGGGTGCTTCCACCGCCGACTCCGAGTGGGGACGCAAACGCACCGCCGTCCAGCAGCTGATTGCCGCCTACCGCAACGTCGGTGCCCGCTGGGCCGACCTGGACCCCCTCAAACGCACCGAGCGCGACAACATTCCCGAGCTCGACCCGTCTTTGTACGGGTTCGCCGATGCCGACCAGCGCCTGAACGGCGTCGCCGACGGGGATGCTGA
>CAZTDV010000157.1:0-1221 GCA_964612195.1 uncultured Sediminibacterium sp. | reverse complement strand
TGTAAAAAACCAAATTTGATCTGACACATCCATACTGATCAGACAGTTTTTTTTGGCATTGTCAGCCAAGTTGAGCTGTCTGATTCTTCGCATAGACTACCAAGATTTTTTTCAATTGCAATATGCTTGGCATCTTCAAAGGTTTTAAATGGAGTTTTTCCATAACAAAAACGTCCTGAATGTGGTCTGATTTTATTGTATTTCTCAAGCCATAAATCAGCGTCTATTTGTAACTCATTCAAACTATTGTAAATTTTCTTCCTAAAAGTGATGTCATAAAACTCTTCTTTCATTGTTCTGTGAAAGCGCTCGCATATGCCGTTTGTTTGAGGATGACGCACTTTAGTCTTTGAATGATCGATATTTTCAATTGCTAAGTAAAGTTGATAGGCATGGTTTTCAATCTTGCCACAGTATTCTGTACCGCGATCTGTTAGGATACGCAACAATGGGATATTGTGCTCTGTGAACCAAGGTAAAACTTTATCATTTAGCATATCTGCTGCTGTAATAGCGGACTTGTCAGTATACAATTTAGCCATGGCAACCCTGCTGTATGTATCTACAAATGTTTGCTGATAAATACGACCAATTCCTTTAATTGTTCCAACGTAGTATGTGTCTTGTGAACCTAGATAACCTGGGTGTTCAGTTTCAATTTCACCATCTGCTTCGCGCTTTTCTTTTAGGCGTTCAAGTGCGACAAGTTGTTCTTCTGTAAGAAGAATTCCATCCTGAGCTATTTTCGCTTCAAGGGCCTTTAATCGCTTTTTGAATGTTTCCAGTTCATGACGAACCCATACTGAACGCACACCGCTGGATGAAACTAAGATCCCTCTTTGTTGTAGCTCATTAGCTGCCCTTAATTGGCCTAGAGCAGGGTTTTCAACAGCCAAAGCAATAATGGCTTGCTCCACGTGCTCTGGAACTCTATTTTTCTCATTTGGCTTTTTTCGACTCATGTCCTGTAAGGCTTCTTCACCTCCAGTTTCGTAGAGTTTCTTGTAGCGATAGAAGGTATCTCGGCTATATCCCATCGTCTTACATGCTTGGGATACATTACCTAAATGTTTAGCCAGGTCTAGTACACCTAATTTGGGTTTGATTACTTTTTCTGCTAAGGTCATAAATGACACTCCTGTATTTTGCTTAATTAAATCGTTGAACAATTTAATTTTAGTTCATATACAGGATGTGTCAGATCTAGTTCAGACTTTTACA
>CAZTDV010000156.1:0-1240 GCA_964612195.1 uncultured Sediminibacterium sp. | reverse complement strand
TCCTAAATTCCCCGGTCCCAAATAGGCACTATCTTTTTTAAACCAATTTCTTATCTAAACCGCATCAATTAACAATTTTTTTTATAAAATAATTCTTTTTTTGAACTGTTTTTTTGTGGTATCATAGCGCCTATAAAAACAAAAAATAGGCTCTATAATTATGTCTTTTATCAGAAAGAAAAAAACCAAAGATGGTAAAATTTATGCATACAAAGTAACATCAATATGGGATCCTGAGAAAAAACAGCCAAGATCAATATCTAAATATTTAGGGTCTGTGGATGCCGATGGAAATATAATACCAAGTGGAGAAAAACAAAAAATACGACAATGGAAAAATGAGTTAAAAACCACAGAAAGCGAAAGACTTATACAGGATTTTGGTGATGGAATTTTTGTTTTAGAATCAATAAAAAAATCTGAAACTTTTTCGCATATGGCACAGATATTTAAACGATATCCAGAATTGTTATTACTTATGACATACCGTATTTGCAAACCTGGTGCAATGTATAATTGTCAATTGTGGCTTGATGGCAGTGTCCTGAGTTCACTTTATAAGACTGAACCAAAGTTATCTTCTCAAGACATTTCTAAAATTTTAATGTATCTTGGCGATGAATCAGTACAAAGAAACTTCTTCAATTCATATTTAAAATCAAATACGCAAAATGGCAAAAATGTTATTATTGATGCCACAAGTCTTCCGAATAAAATTAACTCAGAGTTTAGTGCGTGGGGATATAGTGATTCAGGTATAGATTTTCAGTTTAGATTGCATTGTGTCGTGGATCAAAAAACCAAAAAACCGCTGTTTTATCGTAATGTACCTGGCAATATATCGGACGTTAGTACTTTACAGGCTACAATTGAAGAGCTGAGCTCTCTTGGGGTGAAGCACGCCTTTGCCTTAGTGGACTCTGGATATTGTTCAGAAGATAATATTTTGTTATTACGCAAGGCAAAAATTGATTTTTTAACACGATTACCCGCCGGAAGAAGCTTGTATAAAAACCTTATTTTGAATCACACAGAAAATCTTGAATCTGTGGATCGAACATACCAATATGGTAAGCGTGCTTTATTTATAAAGAAAGTAAAAATAGACTTATATGGTGCTGATGGATACGCCTATATTGTGCTTAATCCTCATAAAAAAGCGAAGGATTTAGAGGCGTTAATTAATTCAAAAAATTATGATAAGGAATTAACTGAAAAAGAAAAAATATCAGAATTACAT
>CAZTDV010000155.1:0-1246 GCA_964612195.1 uncultured Sediminibacterium sp. | reverse complement strand
GGCCTAAAGCTTTGTTTGTAACTACTACTGGGGTAGCTTATCCTAGTCCTACGGCCCCTAAACTTAAAGATACGTCTGCTATTGGTAGAGCAAAGGCTGTTGCTTTACTTGGAGCACCTTTCCAAGTATCCTCTGCTATACAAGCCCCTGAGGGGGAAGGTACAAAGCGGGCTGCTTTGAGTACTGTTGGTTTACCTGTGTACGGTGTTTCTAAAGAGACCTTAAAGAAACACCAAAAAGAGGGTAGAGCTAAAGCTAGGCAGGAAAAACTCTTAAAGAGAATTAGAGGAGAAGAGTAATGGCTAACCCATTACCACCAATGCCTAGTGACCCTATAGGGGAGAACTATAAGTGGAGAGAGTGGTTTAATATTGTTAGGAATACTATTGTTGGGGTTGCTGGTAGTTCCCCTATTACCCATAATAGTTTATCTTCTGTTCAGGGAGGAACTAGCACTGAAAGATATCATCTTACACAGTCTCAGGCTAGTGATTTAACAGACAGCGGTGACAGTTCTCTCCATTACCATTCAGCAGATAGAAATAGGGCTAATCACACAGGAACTCAACTTGCAGGCACGATCAGTGATTTTGATACTGAGGTGAGTAATAATGTTGATGTTTCTTCTTATAGAGTACTAACTTGGTTAGGAATGTAAATGGCATATCAAAACATAACACCAGTAAAACTAGGACTAAAGGCAATAGGTACTTCAGTAGAGACTGTATATACAGTACCTGCTAGTACCAGAACATTACTTAAAGATATTTCTATTTGTAATACAACTGCTGCTACTGTTACTGTGGATGTGTATCTAGTACCTAGTGCTGGTTCTGCTGGTACTGGTAATGCTTTAATGTATACATTGAGTATATCTGCTAATTCTATTATACAATGGAATGGAGTTCAAATACTTAATGTTGGTGATACTATTCAGACTAAGGCTAGTGCTGTTGGTTGTACTGCTCATTTTAGTGGTGGGGAGGCTATATGATAACTAGATATCCTGAACTTACTACTTATCTTGATTCTGAGACTGGGTTAAGTACCCCTGTAGGGGGTATGGATGGTGTTCCTGCTTCTATTGCCTACGAGGTTATGATTGCTCGCGAATTGATTCCTGGCCATGTTAAATTACGAACTTTCGGTCAGCGAACTGGTTTATCTATAGCGGCAACCGGTGATGATATCTGGGAAGGCACTGCTACAACAATTCCTATTCCTGCTGCTGCCGGTGAGCAGATGA
>CAZTDV010000154.1:0-1248 GCA_964612195.1 uncultured Sediminibacterium sp. | reverse complement strand
TGTAGTGGTCAAGTAAATTTGGACACTTTCCTAGAGAGACTTACCCAGTAGCAGCTTCCTGAGCTACTGGGGTTAAGTAGTTATTAAAACTGTGCGGTCGTATTCTATTATAATGCTGTGTAACATATCGCAGCACATCCCACTCAGCTTCCTCGATGCTTTTATAGCCCCATTTAGGGACCCACTCTGTTTTTAAGCTTCTAAAAAAACGCTCTGTTGGTGCATTGTCCCAGCAGTTTCCAGTTCTGCTCATGCTTTGGCTTATCTGATATTTCCAAAGTTGTTGACGAAAACTAAGACTTTTATAATGGCCACCTTGATCTGAGTGGAACATTACACCTGTTGGACGCCCTCTACTTTGATATGCTATTGATAATGCCTTTTTAGTCAACTCTGAATCAGGGTGTTTTGACATGCTCCAGCCAACAATACGCCGTGCATAAAGATCTATAACAATTGCTAAGTAAACCCATTCTTTCCCTGCCCAGATGTATGTCACGTCGCCACACCAAACTTGATTTGGCTTTGCTACTGTAAACTCTCTTTCGAGCAAATTTGGCGCGATTAATCCTTCTTTACCTAAAGGTTTATAACGGTGTTTTCCTGGTTGTTTACTTTCAAGACCTGTTTCTCGCATTAATCTTGCTGCTTTATAACGTCCAACCATTTCACCTTCCGATTTGAGATGGGCAGAGACAGTTCTTGCGCCTGCTGAGCCACGGCTGGCTTCGTGTATTTTTATAACACGAGCTTTGAGTGCCTCACGTTGAGGACATAAAGCTTGCTTGTGAGTTTTACGGTAAAAATAACTGCTGCGATTTACTCCCAAAACCGCGCATAATTCGACTATCGTATAAAGCCCTTTTAATTTCTCAATCAATTTTACTGATTGAGAGAGTCCGACATTAAGAGAGCTGTAGCCTTTTTTAAGATATCTTTTTCGCGTTCAATACGTTTAATTTTAGCTTCAAGTTCTTGGATTAGCTTCTGCTCAGGTGTCATTGCTTTAGTCTTTGGGGTCTTCCCTTTTCGCTCTTGGAGAAGCTGACTTACCCAGCGCTCTAAAGTTGATAACCCGACACCAACTGCAGCACACGCTTCTTTAACCGTATAGCCTTGATCAATAACTAAACTGGCTGCATCGTGCTTAAATTCAATTGTAAATACTCGATTTCCCATTTGGACACCTCAATTATCTTTTGGCATTTTACCATCAATTTAAGTGTCCAGAATCATTAAACCACTACA
>CAZTDV010000153.1:0-1259 GCA_964612195.1 uncultured Sediminibacterium sp. | reverse complement strand
TATTTGAGAAATTAAATAGTGCATCAGGTAGTATAGAGCCTGAGGTAAGAATACTGCTCTCAGAGGATGAATTAGAGAGCATTATCGATGAAATGGGTATGCCTTTTTCAAATAATCAGGTATTAAATAGTGCTTTGGAAAAAATTAACACCCTTATGCTCAGTTTTAGGGATTAAATTGCCGGACATAGATTCGAACTATGATTAACGGTTCCAGAGACCGCCGTCCTACCATTAGACGATCCGGCAATAACCCGTAATTATACTACACCTACAATGTATTAATATACCCCTTAATCCTTTCTCTTACTCTACTCTCACCCATTACCTGCATTACTTGATATAGATCTGGTGTTTGTTTTCTACCTGTAGTAGCTACTCTAAGTATCATAGCTACATCACCTACCTTACCTTTGTACTTTTTAGGATGTTTCTCATACTCTTTATAATCTGAACAGAATCCATTCTTCTCCCCTATCCTTTTTATCTTACTAAACCACTCTGTAGAATCATCTCCAAAGTAATATGTATCTACAAACTCATTTAAGATATCCTCCTGTGTTCCTTTATCCATATCTATCTCTTCTTTCTCACACTTATTAAACATATCATCAAAGAATATCTCAAACTGTTGGGGTATATCAGACCATTTAACTAAATCTTTCCTAATCTTAAAACCCTCTCTCTCAATATTTAAAATATTTAAACAGTAATCTTTCTGATTTACTAATTTAGTATGTATATCAGTATTAAATTTCTCTGCCCATTCTAATACAAAATCATATACCTCCTGAGCACTCAAAGTAGATATATACTCTTTGGATATATCATTTAGTTTAGTAATATCAAAAAGGGCACCCGCCTTATTAAATTTCTCTAGCTTCAATTCAAAATCCAAAATATCCTTATCAGGATTTTGTACTCTCCAATCATAGAAGTTGGAGTTAGCAATATTAAGAAGGTAATCCTTAACAGCATTAATAGGGTAGCCATTCTCTACATAGTATGAAACAGCAGACTCAGGATCTTTCCTCTTACTTAGCTTTCTCTTACCCCCATTCTCAATCTTCATTAGTGGAGATATATGACCATACTGTAACTGTTCAAAACCTAAAGCATCAAAAATTTCCATATGTAGTGGTTGAGAAGATAGCCATTCGTCACCTCTAAGTACGAAGGAAATATCCATTAATGTATCATCTATCGGATGTGCAAAGTGATATGTAGGTAAACCATCTGATTTAAGTAGTACAGAATCCA
>CAZTDV010000152.1:0-1269 GCA_964612195.1 uncultured Sediminibacterium sp. | reverse complement strand
TGAATATACCTTCTATTATCACTAGAAACAGATTTGCATTTGAAGGTAATTTTTACACCAATTTATTTTTATCTACTGGTGTTGAAGTTCGTTATAATACTGCATATAAAGCCGATGGGTATAGTCCTTTATTAGGACAATTCTTTTATCAGAATAATATAAGCATTTCTAATAGGCCAGACCTGCATGCATTTTTGCATTTTAGAATTAAAAGTTTTAAAGGATTTATCCGCTTTGAAAATATCAATACCCTTTTCTCAAATATGAATTTGCAGGCCAACAACTACCCTGGTCAAGGGCTTTGGAATCGAGTGGGTATTTGGTGGAATTTCGTTAATTAACCAATTGGTCTTCTACTCCGTAAAAGGAAGCGATTTTTCTAATGACTTTTTCTACCACTGCATCGGGGCAGCTAGCTCCACTTGTCATGACAATCCTTAATGGTTCAGCTTTTGGTAAGTATCCTACAACAGTACTCATTTCCTTTGTTTGCCAATTACAATGTATGATTTCGCTCTTGCTGATTAATTTATCTGGACCGTCAATAAAATAAGTAGGGTATTTGGCTTCACACAATTCAACCAAATGTGAGCTATTGCTGCTGTTGTGTCCGCCAATCACCATGGCAATATCGGCTTCTGTTTCTAGCATTCCTTTCACAGCTGATTGATTGTCGTTAGTAGCATAGCAAAGTGTATCTCTGGTATCTGCAAAACGAGTGGCAATGGTAGTTTGATCTAATTGATAGTGATTTAAAATAACTTCTTTTAAATAATCGGAGATGGCTTGTGTGTCTGTAGCCAATTGTGTGGTTTGATTCACCACCCCAATTTTTTGTAAGTCTTTACTAATATCAAAACCCTCAGAATAACGGCCTTTGAATTCAATATAAAAATCGGCTGCTGGTTTTTCTCCCCTTATGTATTTTGCCAGCTCAATGGTATCCTGCATATCATTTACAATTACTGTAGGGGTATTGGCTGAAGCATGTGAAAAAGTGGCCCTGGTTTCTTCGTGTTTGGGTTTACCGTGAACAACTATACTATATCCTTTGGCTGCAATTTGTTCGCTTCTATTCCAAACCTTTTCTACAAAAGGGCAGGTGGTATTGTATTTTTCCACTGCAATTCCCTTGGCCTTAAGCATTGATTCAATTTCTAGGGTAGTTCCAAATGCAGGAATAATAACAACGTCATCCGCATTTAATGACTCAAATGGAATCAATTGTTTTCCATAAGTGTCTTGTAGAAATTGCACACCGCGAGAAAT
>CAZTDV010000151.1:0-1370 GCA_964612195.1 uncultured Sediminibacterium sp. | reverse complement strand
GGGGGGGATTTTCCCCCCGAAAATCCCCCCCGGGGGCCCCCCGGGGGACCCCCCCGGGACCCCCCCCGGACCCCCCCCTCGGGGGGGTCGGGGCGGGACCCCCCGGGCGGAGCCCCCCCGACCCCCCCGGGGTCGGCCGTTCGGCCAAAATTGAGGTGAACAGTCTGCCGAATAATTTTGACGCGGGGCTTACCTCGTACGGAGAAAAGATCACGACCCGGGATCGACTGGAAATCTAAGCAAACAAAATAAACAAACTCAATCTGTGATCAAAAAACAAAGAAATGAATAAAACCTGTAAAAGCTACAATAATTATAATTTCCAATTGAGTCAACGTCAGTAAAATTTTATTCTTGAAGGATTCCAGTCATCTTTGCGTGTCACGTGTGAGCCTTATGCGCCCCCCTCTAGCCTATATATAGGCTAAAGGGGGGACCGCAACGGGTCCCCGGACCTGCGGTCTAGTCGCCGACGGTTCTTCAAAACTTCAGCGAGGGTCAGGACATTAAAAAATGTCCGGGTTTTCACCTGACCTCGAGGGCGCGGCCGCGGGCTGATATTTTTTCCTGCAGAAAAAATGGGGTGGGACCCAGGGTCCTGGGGTCCGGAAGTTTCCGAACCCCCGGGCGGACCCCCCACCCCGGCGGTCGGGGACCGCGGGTCCCCCCCGGGGACCCCCCCCGCCCCCCGGACCCGGCCGGAGACCCCCCCCGGGGCGGGGGGGTTCCGGGCGGGTCACCCGGGGGCGGCCGGACCCCCCCCGGGGGGGTCAAAAAACCCCCAAAAAAGGGGGTTTTTTACCCCCCCCGGGGGGGGTGCAAAAACGGGGAAAAATGCCCCCGAAAAAAAGGGAACTAATAGTTAGACTATTCGGCAGAGGTTTTTGCACATTTCGGGGGGGGTGCAATTTCGGGGGGTTTTTCGCCCCCCAAAAATCGGGAATATCCCGGCACCCCCCCCGGGGGGGGTCCCCGGGGGGACCCCCCGGGTTTTGGCCGACCCCCCCCTCCCGGGGGGGTGGGGGGTGGGACCCCCCCAAAACCCACCTGTTTTCCCACATGTCCCGAGGGAAAACAGCCCCCCCGGGGGGTCCTTTCGCGGACCCCCCCGGGGGACCCCCCCGGGGACCCCCCCGGGGGGTGGGGGGCGGGGGACCCCCCCCGGGGGGCCAAAAACCCCCAAAAAAGGGGGTTTTTTGACCCCCCCGCCCCCCCCGAAATTCCCGGAATTTCCCCCCCCGGGGGGGATTTTCCCCCCGAAAATCCCCCCCGGGGGCCCCCCGGGGGACCCCCCCCGGGACCCCCCCGGACCCCCCCCTCGGGGGGGGGCGGGGCGGGGCCCCCCCGGCGGGGCCCCCCCCCCCCCCCCC
>CAZTDV010000150.1:0-1380 GCA_964612195.1 uncultured Sediminibacterium sp. | reverse complement strand
GGGTATATAAGCAACCCAACTAATCCAGTATGACCAACCCACACCACAGGCAAGAGATGGTGAAATAAAATCAGCGGTATAATTAATAAAAGATCCTGCAATGGGAATGGCAACAGCTAGCTCACCCATGCATAACATCGTTAGATAAATAATGAGACCACCTAGAATATAGGCTAAAAACACAGAAGGCCCCACTTCATGAATAACAGCACCTGTGCCTAAAAAATAACCCGAACCAATGACTCCGCCCAACGCAATGAGTTGCACATGCCGGTCTTTTAAAGCACGACGAAATTCGCCATTATTTACACGAAGCACATCGTTTTTCATTTCTTCATTATGCATTAATTATTGCCATAAAAGAGAGGTCGTTATGATTGATGAGATTATAGGGACGTGGGTAGATAATGCAAGGATCTCTGTAGTTAAAATCCATATTCTATAAAATGTTTTTTTAAAAACACGTAGGGTTTATAATTCAACCCCAAAATCTAGGGGCCTTGTGAGGGTTCAAATATGTCAACAGACCCTAAATGAATAGATAAAGCCGCTTGATGTGGTAATACATGCATCCAAGGTCGGTATTATTTTAAGGATGGTTTATTTGCGTCAAGATGTTCTGAGTTTAACGCATCCTTCGCACGACCTACAGCTCCAGCTAGCCCCGTATCTTGGCCAACAAAAAACCCAGCTCCGGCAGACAAAAGGGCGGCACCACTAAGGGCTGCGGTTAAACTCGTTCCAGCAGTAGGTAGTGCTGCGAGAATGCCCGTGGCAACTAGCATTAACCCGGCGAGTACGAATAAGGATGTTCTCAATATTTTCCAACCACCACCTTGCAATGAGGGAGCTATTTCAGCTAAACGGAGCATGCTGTCTTTGTGCGTTTCAAGATTGTAATGCACGGACTCTTTCTGCCCATTACTCCAGGTATCACATTGAAAGGGTGTTCCATTCGATGCCACAAAAGATAGCCCTTGCTCTAACCGAGAACATATTTCAGTTAATTGATTTAACGTGATTCTCGTGTCAATCATTTGAAGTTTAGAGGAAGGGTTGTTTTTGGTTTTTATAAATTGCTCATTCCATTTACTGATTTCTTTTATGGCTACAGCCATTTCGAACGATACTTTATTCGTTGCTTGATTTTGCGTGTTGACTGTTGGATTGCCTATCTGGCTTTCCATTGTTTTATTGTGGAACGTGGTTACGGCCACGAGCAATTGTCCAAGTTGATGATTAAAGGCTTCATACTCAGGTGAGATTGTGCTGGAAAACAGGCCTAAATCCCCCAAGTTATCGGCTATGGGTGCCTGGTGTTGCGTTGACTCACTAGGGCGAGCACGTAGAGCGGCCTGTTGTAGGGTACTGTCTAATTTA
>CAZTDV010000149.1:0-1403 GCA_964612195.1 uncultured Sediminibacterium sp. | reverse complement strand
TTCTAAGGTATTTAGTATTTGATGGTTGATTTTTGGGCTGGTTGTTTACTCTCCTATTTTGTTTTGGTTGGTTTAAATGGGGATAATTTCTAAGATTTTTAGTTGATGATTTAAGGTTACCTAATAACTGATTTTGTATAAATCCTTCCACAATTTTTAAAAACATATTAAATAATTAAGTAATGACTAGAGACGAAAAAAGAAAATTACCAGTTACTATTACTAAAATAGAATTAACTGAATCCCATAATATTCAAGTTCTACAAATTGAATTTCTAAAGGGATCAGATAAGGTCATTAGGTATTTAATGCCTGATAAAATATTTGAATCAATAGCCGAATATGAAGAAACCCATTTAGAAATAGATGCAAAGAATCTTATTAGTAATAAAGGGTATTATAATCAGGATTGGTAATAGGAATTAGCTATGCTACAAAGCATTTCAAATTCATCCCTAGATATTTTATAGTTCTCATTTACACATATTCCCCCTTCGCCAGTAATTGATATTTGAAAATTACGCTGATACTTTTCAAATATTTCAGGATGATTCAGTTTCAACCAGTTCAAAAAGTCAATTAGTTGTTTTTGCAAATCTGTCATTTTATTAGTTTATGCAACAATTTAAGAATTTAAGGGAAATGATGGCTGCTTACTCCGATGAAAATGTATGCAGGGATTATATGGAGCAAATGAGGTGGGGCGGCAACCCTACTTGCCCTTTTTGTGGCATGAATAAACCTTATAGGCTTAAAAATGGCAAGACTTTTCGCTGTAAGGATAAAGAATGTAAAAAGGATTTTACCGTAACAGTAGGAACAATATTTGAAAACAGCAAGGTTAAACTATCCGTTTGGATGGCTGCTATGTACCTTATTACTGGTCATAAAAAAGGAGTTAGCAGTTTACAACTTAGTAGGGATTTAGGCATAACACAGAAAACCGCTTGGTTTGTACTTCATAGAGTTAGGTTGTTAATGAATGACCCTGAACCCGATGTTCCCTTAGATAACATAGTTGAAGTAGATGAAACCTATGTAGGTGGCAAGTTTGAGAATATGAACCGTAAAAGACTAAAACACCACAGAGAAACTGGCAAAGACAACAAGACCGCAGTAATGGGATTATTAGAAAGGGATGGCAAGGCAAGACTAACAGTTATCGGTAATAATACATTTAAAGACGTTATCCGTAACAATGTAGCACCAACAGCCGAAATAATGACCGATTCACACCTTAGTTATACTGGATTAGCAAATGAGTTTAAAGCACATGAAGCAGTAAACCACAATATCAAAGAATTTAAACGTGGTATTGCTTATACTAATTCAGTTGAGGGATTCTTTTCATTATTCAAACGAACCATATTCGGAACATACCACCAAGTAAGCCCTAAACACTT
>CAZTDV010000148.1:0-1414 GCA_964612195.1 uncultured Sediminibacterium sp. | reverse complement strand
CGCCATATAAGCAGCAGATGCATGCGGTATAGCATAATGCACATGCAATAAATTTAAATCATAATTCATGATCACATCTACCATGGTACTGGCCAATGCTACTTCATAAGGTGGATAATCAAACAATGGATAAGTGGGTACCCTTACTTCATGATAAAATATATTGGTATTAAATACATTCAGTCTTACGGGTTGCTGATACGTAATAAAATGAACCTGATGTCCTTCATCGGCCAGGGCTTTGCCTAATTCAGTAGCCAAAACACCTGATCCGCCAAAAGTGGGATAACACACAATTCCTATTCGCATAATTGCTTAATTAATCACTGTAAAGAACGGCTTTTTTTTGCTTTTGTTCGTTCCGTTCATCAAAGCATAACAAATCAATCAAATCATTAACTTTAGCCAATGAAGCAATTATTTATTCTAGCCGCATTTATTCCTATGTTGGCTTCCGCTCAAAGCAATGCGGACTCGGTTTATATCAAGAAAATAAGTGATGAAATAATGCGCAATGGCAAGGCCCACGATTTATTGCGTGAACTCACTAAAGGTATTGGTGGCCGATTAGCCGGTTCTGTTCAGTATACCAAAGCAGTTCAGTGGGGAGAAGCATCCCTAAAAAAACTAGGTGCAGACAAAGTGTTTTTACAAGAGTGTATGATGCCCAATTGGAAAAGAGGGGGTAAAGACCAAGCTGCAGTAGTAATCCAAAATGGTAAAAAAACCAATCGTTCATTAGATGTATTGGCATTGGGTAATTCATTGGGTACGGGTGGTAAACCATTGGTGGCTGAAGTAATTGCTGTACAAGATTTTGATGAAATGGAAGCTAAGAAAGACCAATTAAAAGGAAAGATTGTTTATTTCAACAACAAATTCAATCCTACCAATATTCAAACATTTAAATCGTATGGAGAAGCAGGTCAATATAGAAGATCAGGTCCGAGCCGGGCAGCAAAATATGGTGCAGTGGGGGTAATGATTCGTTCTTTAACCGAAGCCACCGATAATAATCCGCATACGGGTACAACAGGTTATGACGAAGCTTATCCGAAAATTCCTGCAATTGCTTTGGGTAATGAAGACGCCGATTTTATTTGGTCTACTACTAGAAATAGTTCCATTAAAGTTTCCATGACGACCAATGGTTCATTTGGCCCAGATGTAGCAGGGCATTCGGTGGTAGCTGAATTAACCGGTACTCAATTTCCGAATGAATATATTACGGTAGGAGGTCATTTAGATAGTTGGGATGTGAATGAAGGTGCACATGATGATGGTGCGGGTATTGTTCAAACCATCGAAATTATGCGTGCATTAAAAGCGTTGGGGTATAAACCAAAAAGAACCCTTCGCTTTGTGTTATTTGCAAATGAAGAAAATGGCATGCGTGGTGGTAACAAATATGCAG
>CAZTDV010000147.1:0-1420 GCA_964612195.1 uncultured Sediminibacterium sp. | reverse complement strand
GATGAAATAGACAGGGCTTACAGTCTTCGCATCTTAAACGCTTGCGCTGCTGTTTTAAATCAACCCGATGAGCATGATGAAGCATTAACCACGTCATTACAAAAGGTGTTAGCTGACAACTGGGCGTTAATCAAAGGCAGTGCATTTAGTTACACAGCCCTGCCTAAACACAACGTAACGCTGTTGTTATGCGATATTGCGCAGGGTGTTGCAACAGAAAAAGCATTGATTCCAGCAACCATACTCATGCCTGGTATCGCCTTGGAATCCATGCATGAAAGCTACCCGGATATTAACGAAAGCACACCACTACCTGTACTGCTAGAAACCCACGTACTCAGTAACGACAACAACAGCTTATTGCCTGTAAAATTAATCACTCAACTCACCTTGTCTGCCGAGCCCATTCAACTCTATAAGCCTTATTTTGATTATCAACACCATCAAGGAAATGGCTGGGTTGAACAAGACGAATACCAACGCTTGCTCAGCCACTCCGCCTTAACCCAACGGCTAGTCGATAAATACAACGACTACACACTACTCACCAGCGATACAAACACCTTGCTAGGACAGCTCAAGCAGTTATGCAGGCAATTGGGTGCAAACATGGTGGGCAATCTAGGCACAGAATTCGATGCGGCAAGCGGTGCATACCCGGCCATTATTCATTTCATGGACTACTACAATAAACTCCATCCCACAGAAAAAAACCGCATTCCAAACCCCTTAGCCGCAGAAATTGAATTGCTACTGAGCCTGGTCACAGACCCAACCAAAAACATTGACGTCACTAAAGATACAATCACATGCATCGATACCCGAAGAACCCAGCTTATCACCACCATGGCAGGCCATGATGACACCTTAAATCAAATCTCTCTAAGCAGCACACAAAATGATGCCCTCATTCATGATACACGCCAGCAATTTGACGCAGCCCATGCCGAACTCATCAACGCACTCAACAACAACACCTATCACGCAGGCCGGGATGCTCTCCCCTTAAACCTTGACGTACTCAACGCCTTAAACGTTAAACTCACGCTCTCCTGCCTTGCCGATGTGGAACGCCTTAAAACATTTCAACCCGCTGAAATCACATCCCTATGCAGCGACCCTGAGTTCCGACAACACATCGTGAATCAATTGGCTAACCTTGAAAACCTGGTTGTGCTCGTCATGGAGATGCCCGCTGATAAACTACACGCGTTTTTAAGCGCCAATCGTCATGAATTAAGCTCAGCGTTCGTCAATCATCCTCGCGATTTAAGTGCCCTGCTCATTAGCTTGAATGTCGAAAAATGCACGGTTGTGCTTGATGCGTTTAAAGACGAGTTAAACCATCTCATCAAATCAGGCAGAGATTATTTTCAAGTGATGAAGCACCTCTTACCTGAACAACGCACCGTCTTACTTA
>CAZTDV010000146.1:0-1427 GCA_964612195.1 uncultured Sediminibacterium sp. | reverse complement strand
TCAAACACCCCCGGCACAACAACGAATTCTCATTGGTCAAACACCCCCGGACCTTAGAAAACTTCTCATTGGTCAGTAGCCCCCCGGCTTGATGGACGCAATCCATTGGTCAGGCGTCCCGCGTGTCTTCTCCTCCCCCGGCTCCTTCCCCGCCCTCTTCCCATTGGCTCATCTCATCGCAAAACAGAACGCTCGCTGATTGGCTCCCACCCACGTCACATAAACAAACCGTCCCATTGGCTAATACCCACGCCTCCTCCGCAAAGTTTTTCATTGGCTCGTCCCGAAACGGTTTATTGGCCTCGTCTGATTCGCTCCTCAAATCGTAAATCAAAACTCCCTCTGATTGGCTTGTATCCACGCCTCATCAACTTCCCTTCTCATTGGCTCGTATCCACCCCTTTTTGATCCCCTTTTTTCATTGGCTCGTATCCACCCCTTTTTGATCCCCTTTTTTCATTGGCTCGTTCCCTATCCTTTTTCGGTTTCGCTCAATCTTTCCTCATTGACACTGCTATTCCCGACCCACTGCTCCTCTGTCAAGCATAATAATTTATTCTAATCCAATCCCTCCCAATTCTTTGCAATCCAATGTAACTAGACCCTTTACTCCTGCCCCCTCTCAACAATCCTGTCCTCTCTCATCATCTTCCCCTCTGCATAATCCTACCCTCTCTCCCTCTAAGCAACCCCTCTGCATAATCCTACCCTCTCTCCCTGCGCAATCCTCCTTTTCTCCCTCTAAGCAATCCTACCTTCTCTCCCTCTAAGCAATCCTACCCTCTCTCCCTCTAAGCAATCCTACCCTCTCTCCCTATGTGCAACCCCTCTGCATAATCCCACCCTCTCTCCCTCTAAGCAATCCTACCCCTCTGTCCCCCTCTGAGCAATCCCTCTCAATAATCCTACTCCCTCTGAACAACCCTGTCCTCTCTCATCCTCTGAGCAATCCTACCCTCTCCCCCTCTGAGCAATCCTACCCTCTCCCTCTCTGTGCAATCCCTCTCACCAGTCCCTCTCTCTGCCGAGTCCACAGTTGGTTCTTGAACTGAATGCTTAGCTGAATGCTCGGTGGAATCTCAAGTCCGCATTCAACCCTCAGTGGATTCCCCAGTCCTCATTCCATCCCCAGTGGATTCCCAAGTCCATTCGTGAGTTGATCCCTCTCATTCCATCCTCTGTGGAATCTTGCTCTCATTTCATCCCTCACTCCATCACTCACTCCATCCCTCACTCCATCCCCAGTGGAATCCCAAGTCCATTCGTGAGTTGATCCCTCTCATTCCATCCTCTGTGGAATCTTGCTCTCATTTCATCCCTCACTCCATCACTCACTCCATCCCTCACTCCATCCCCAGTGGAATCCCAAGTCCATTCGTGAGTTGATCCCTCTCATTCCATCCTCTGTGGAATCTCGCTCTCATTCC
>CAZTDV010000145.1:0-1455 GCA_964612195.1 uncultured Sediminibacterium sp. | reverse complement strand
GGCGTGCAGGCCCAGGGCCGCACCACCATCCTGAAAATCAACTACCGCAACACCAAGCAGATCCTGCAAACCGCCAACCTGATTGCGGCAGACCTGCTGACGGCGGACGACAAAGACGACGACGGCATACCGTTGGTCAAACCCATCAGCTGCGGGCGTGACGGCCAAGCGCCCCTCATCCTCAAACTGCCCAGCCTGCGCGAAGAAGCCTTTGCCATCGCCGACCAGCTGAACAGCGCCCACAAAGAGGGCCACGCCTGGGGCGACATGGCCATCCTGTGTGCGGACTGGAAAACCATGGACATTTGCGCCGACGCCCTGCACCAGCGCAAGCTGCCCTTCCATGTGCGCAAACGATCTGGCGACTACGACCCTGGCGCAAATGCCATCCAGATCATGACCATGAAGGTCAGCAAGGGCCTGGAGTTTCCCGTGGTGGCACTGCCGGGTGTGGGACATATGCCCGCTGCGGGTGAGGATGAGCAGGAGGCGGCGCGGGTGTTTTATGTCGCAGCCACTCGGGCCACCCAGAAGTTGGTGATCACAGTAAGCGGACAAGGGCAATTCGCAAATCGGCTGCTCGCTTAACGCCACAAAGTCATCTGGAGATAGAAATGATTAACGAAATAAAAATGGGAAAAGTAGCTTCATATCGAGACGCTACTAGCTTGCAGACCAGCAAGAAAGTTAATCTTATCTATGGACTCAATGGAACTGGAAAGTCAACAATTTCAGAGTTTCTTCGATCACCCCGCGCGCCCCAGTTTGCTCAATGCAGTATTAGTCCTGCGATCACCGCGGTCGTCCTTGTTTACAACCAAGAGTTTGTCCGGGAGAATTTTTATGAATCAGAAACTCTAAAAGGAATTTTTAGCCTTTCAAAAGAAAATAAAGCTGCCGAACAAAAAATATCGGACGCGAAAGCGCAGTTGTCGAGTATCAGGTCTGAGGAAGAAGCGCTTAAGCGCAAACAGATCGCGGCGACAGCTGACATACAGAATAAAAAGCAGATCGCAACTGACAAAGTGTGGGAGATAAAAGCCAAATACACAGGCGGCGACCGGGTTATGGAATATTGCCTCGAAGGACTGAAGGGGCAGAAGGACAAGCTATTTGCCCACATTACCTCGATAGAAAAGCCTGCAGCCCAACCTAACTACACAGATGAGCAGCTGAAATCGGAGGTAGAGGCGCTGTCCGGACAAGAGGCCTCCACTCTCAACCATTTGCCAATACTCAGCTTTGCAGGACACGCGATCGAGGGCAGCGAAATTCTGCACACACCAGTAATTGGAAATACCACAAGTGCTGTCGCGGGACTCATCAATAGCCTCAGCAACTCAAATTGGGTTCGTGAAGGTCTAACTTATATAAAGCAGCCACCTGGCCAATCCGGACAACTGGGCTGCTGCCGGTTCCGTGGACACCGACCTAAGCTTCTTGAGCTTTCTCAAA
>CAZTDV010000144.1:0-1460 GCA_964612195.1 uncultured Sediminibacterium sp. | reverse complement strand
GAACACGAAGGTGGATAAATCAAAAGTTTATTCCCTAAAAGATGCTGCTTCACTCGTAAAAGAAATTAACTGTACTAAGTTTGACAGTTCTGTTGATTTACATATCCGCTTAGGCGTTGATCCTAAGAAAGCAGACCAACAAGTGCGTGGTACTGTTTCATTACCTCATGGTACAGGTAAAACCAAGAAAGTATTGGTTTTGTGTACTCCTGACAAAGAAGCTGCTGCTAACGAAGCAGGTGCTGATTATGTTGGTTTAGATGAGTTCATTGCTAAAATTGAAAGCGGCTGGGTAGATATTGATGTAATCATTGCTACTCCTGCTGTTATGCCTAAAATTGGTAAACTAGGTAAAGTACTTGGACCACGTAACTTAATGCCTAACCCTAAAACTGGTACAGTAACCAATGATGTTGCTGCTGCAGTTAATGAAGTGAAAGGTGGTAAGATTGCATTTAAAGTAGACAAAACTGGTATTGTTCACGCATCTATTGGCCGTATCTCTTTCTCTCCTGAGAAATTGACTGAAAATAGCACTGAACTTATCAATGCAATCATTAAGTTGAAGCCTTCTTCTGCTAAAGGTACCTATCTAAAAGCAGCAAGTATGGCTAGTACCATGAGTCCTGGTATTGCTTTAGACACCAAATCATTAATGAACTAATCCTGGCGATCCTGCTTAGTGGGAAATGACCCGGGTTTTTAAAAAAATTAGTTATGAACAAAACTCAAAAAAACGAAGTAATTGAAGTACTGAAGGAAAAATTTTCTCAGTACAACAACTTCTATATTACCGATACTGAATCATTGACTGTTGAACAAGTGTCTAATTTACGTAGAACTTGTTTTGACAAGAATGTTGAAATGAAAGTTGCTAAAAACACCCTTATCCGTAAAGCATTGGAATCATTAGATGCGGAAAAATATGCAGGTGTTTTTGATTCATTACACAATGTAACTGCTTTGATGTTCTCTGAGAACCCAAAGGAGCCAGCACTTATTATCAGCTCTTTCCGTAAAAAAGGAAATGTTGAAAAGCCAGTATTAAAAGCTGCTTTCATCAATGGTGATATTTACAGCGGAGATAACAACCTTAAAGCACTTACTCAAATCAAGACTAAGAATGAGCTTATTGGGGAAGTTATTGGCTTATTACAATCTCCTGCTAAGCGTGTATTGGCTGGATTGTTACACCACCACGAGAAGCAAGCTGAAGCTGCTGCTCAATAATCAATGTTTAATCCCAATGCCACTGAGGTTAAAATGTGGCAATTTTTATAACCATCCGCTGGAGCAATTGCTTTGAAAGCGGTTTAAAAAGTAAAAAAATGGCAGACGTAAAAGCATTAGCCGAACAATTAGTAGGCTTAACAGTAAAAGAAGTTCAAGAATTAGCTGATGTATTAAAAGCTGATTACGGTATTGAGCCAGCTGCTGCTGCAGTAGTGGTTTCAGCTGGT
>CAZTDV010000143.1:0-1469 GCA_964612195.1 uncultured Sediminibacterium sp. | reverse complement strand
GGCTTAACAGAAGAGGAGCGGACTGAGCAAGAAGGAAGTTTTGAATAAACAAAAAGGGCAATGAAAAATCATTGCCCCTTTTTTATTGTAAAATTTTATTGGAAACGTTTACTTGATCTCTCATCAATTCTCGCACTGCATCAGCAATGCCTTCCGCATCATAAGCACATTCTCTATGAAGTTCTTTAGGCGTGCCATGTTCTACTAACCTGTCGGGGATTCCTAAGATTTTTACATCCGCCTTGTATCCGTTCGCGTTCATGAATTCTAATACGGCGGATCCAAATCCCCCTATAACTGTACCGTCTTCAACCGTTACAATTTTTGAATAATTACTAAACACTTCATGTAATAAATCTTCGTCGATTGGTTTAACAAAACGTAGATCGTAATGCGCAGGGTCAATGCCTTCTGTTCTTAAATTGCGGATAGCAGCTTGTGCAAAATTACCTGGATGACCGAAGCTTAAAATAGCCACTTCTTTTCCATCTTTTAATTTGCGCCCCTTACCAATCGTAATTGCTTCGAATGGAGTTCTCCATTCGGGCATAACACCTTCTCCTCTTGGGTAACGAATCACCACTGGATACTGTGTTTCATCTAACTGAGCAGTGTACATTAAATTGCGCAATTCCTTTTCATTCATGGGTGCTGCAATAATTAAATTAGGAATGCAACGCATGAAGGAAATATCGTAACAACCATGGTGGGTAGGCCCATCTTCTCCTACTAAGCCAGCACGGTCTAAACAGAATACAACGGGTAATTTTTGTAAGGCAACATCATGTACCACTTGGTCATAAGCACGTTGCATGAAGGAAGAATATATATTGCAGAACACTCTTAATCCCTGCGTAGCCATACCTGCACTTACTGTTACTGCGTGTTGCTCGCAAATACCCACATCAAATGCTCGATCCGGCATTTTATCCATCATGAATTTGAGCGAAGAACCACTGGGCATAGCGGGTGTAACACCCATTACTTTGGGGTTGGCTTCTGCCAATTCAATCATGGTATGTCCAAATACATCTTGGTATTTAGGAGGCTGCGGTATATCTATTTTCTTTTTAAAAATTTCTCCTGTTGTTTTATCAAATAAACCGGGTGCATGCCACTTGGTCTGGTCTTTCTCTGCTAGTTCGTATCCCTTCCCCTTAGTGGTAATAATATGCAATAATTTAGGACCAGGTATTTCTCTTAGGTCTTTTAAAGTATCTACCAACTTGGTAATATTATGGCCATCAATTGGTCCAAAATAACGGAGCTTTAATGCTTCAAATAAATTGCTGCTTTTGTTTACAACGCCTTTGATGCTGGCTTCCATTTTTGAAGCCATTTCTCTGCTGAAATTTTTACCTACAGGTAGTTTGCCCATTAGGTTCCAAATTTCGTCTCTTACTTTATTGTAAGTGGGCGAAGTACTGATATCGGTTAAGTATTCTTTTAAAGCACCCACATTCGGGTCA
>CAZTDV010000142.1:0-1475 GCA_964612195.1 uncultured Sediminibacterium sp. | reverse complement strand
CGAGTTGCCTCATAAAAAATGTTACCGAAAGTAAGAGATTTTTGATTCGTTGCCTCAAAATTAATGTTACCGAAGGATAAAAAGGGACATGACATGGGGAAGCTATCAATGGAGCTTTATCTGAACAGTCTGTCAAAGCGCTATCGGGCAGCAAATAAAACAGAGAAAGGTAAAATATTAAATGAATTATGTGAATCGAGTGGCTTTCACAAAAAACACGCGATTCGTTTACTTAATTCTTACAATCTCAAAAAACCGCGATCTAAAACGAAGAAAAAGGTAGGTCGCCCCAAAGTATATTCTTCGGGGGTTTATTTAGTCCCTTTAAAGAGAATTTGGTTAGCCAGTGACCAACCCTGTGGCAAACGATTGAAAATGGCTCTGCCGCTTTGGCTCCCTCATTACGGAGGGGCTTATGAGGAACTGGATCCGACGATTTATAAAGGATTATTATCAATGAGCGCCGCAACCATGGATCGCCTACTCACGCCATCACGAGTAAAATGTAAACGATTTTGTGGAACGAAGCCTGGAAGCATATTAAAAAAGCAGATAAAAATTAAAACCGACCAATGGGATGAGGACAGGCCAGGGTATCTCGAAGCTGATACGGTTGCACATTGCGGTACATCCTTAAGTGGGGACTTTGTATGGAGCCTCACCATGACGGATATATTCTCTGCATGGACGGAGAATAGAGCTGTATGGAATAAGGGATCGATAGGGGTATTAAATCAAATAACTGACATTGAACATAACCTTCCATTCGATATTTTAGGATTTGATTCTGATAACGGGAGTGAATTTTTAAACCACCATCTAATACGTTATTTTACTGACACAGAAAGACCAAGGCAGATCCAGTTTACACGATCTCGACCATACCACAGCGACGATAACGCTCATGTTGAGCAAAAAAACTGGACTCATGTTCGCCAGCTACTTGGTTATGAACGCTTTGATAATCCTGCTGTAGTTGAGATGATAAATGATCTATATAAAAATGAAATATCGCTAATGAACAATTATTTTTTGCCGAATTTTAAGCTTGTTGAAAAACGGCGTGTAGATGCGACTATTATAAAAAAACATAGCACGCCAGCAACACCCTATCAACGATTAATGCAATCGGAGCACCTGACAGACGCGAAGAAACAAGAGCTAACCTCAATATATAATCAGCTCAATCCGTTTGAGTTAAAAAAAGCAATACAAAAGAAACTGAACAAAATATTTTCACATATTCATCTAGATATTGATGAAAAAATGATCTATAAATAACAATACGGAACAGCTGGGGACAGCGATGACCGCGAGGATATTAAGGAAAAAACCGAAGGGGCCTCATTGCCGGCCCCTTCACCCCGCTAGGATATTTTTAGAGGATATTTTATTAACTTTTGTCTCTGTTCGGTAACATCAATTATGAGGCAACGGATCACCTCTTCGGTAACATTTAATTTTGAGGCAACAGG
>CAZTDV010000141.1:0-1486 GCA_964612195.1 uncultured Sediminibacterium sp. | reverse complement strand
AAGGTTTTTTAAAATCTTTTAAAGAAAAATCCTGAAAAAATATATTCAATCTATTTAAAATATAGTTATATAAAGTTCCTTAAAGTTTTATATTAATAAAAATACTAGTTTATGAATAATTACAATTTTAAAATTTTTTTTTTTTTTTTTTATTTTTTTCATTCAAAATCAATCGTATTTTTTGACTCTTTAATTCTACTAGACTACATTTTAGGCTAATTTTTTGTTACCAGTTTAGTGTATTGTTTGAAGATATCTTAATTCTAGAGAAAGCAAAGCAAAAGAGTGTATTTTTCCCGTACCGTCGACTCATTCAAATGCTAAAATATCTCTTATTCACCCGATAAATGATTCTAATCAATTATTTCAATAATTTTTTTGAAAATATCCACTTAAATGGTAGATTAAGATACACAATGCGAAGAAGAAGCACAACATAAGCTAGGGATAGTGGTATTTTGATATTTATTCAAAAGCTCGTGAGTTTCGCTGTCTCTAGCTTATATTGGAATTTGCTTAAAAAGACTCAAAACAGTTTAAGATTTCCCTTAACAAATTCTAAAAAGTTGAAACCGCGGCAATTACTCCACGCTTAATCTAATCTTTTTTTTATATTCAATCAATATAAATTCCCCATAGACCATTTTTTATTTTAAAATATTATCCTTAAAGCTCCAATCCTCTCCTTCTCTAGATTTTGCTATAATATATTTCAATAAATATTATTTGCCTCTTTAAAGCTTCAAGGTGTGGTTTAGTTAATCCTAGTCTTTATTCTAATTAAATTTTACATAATTAAATTAACTATATCTTCTTGGCATACTATTTAAGCGAAATCCTTGTTATGGAATGGGATTTTCTTTAAATTCTACTAAAAAATTATTAAACTCTACTAAAAAATTATTAAATTTTAATTAATTATTATTATTAAATTTTAGTAATAAATTCCATTCGAAAATTATTAAATTTTAATAATAAATTCCATTAAAAATTAATAAATATTAATTAAAAATTGGGGCTAAAATCAAAAAAAAAATGTAAATTTTTTTAATAAAAAGTAAATTTGGAGACTTTAATAAAAGAGATTAAAACTGAAAATCCATAAACTTGTAGAACATTATGAGTAATATATTTTGCATATGTTTTTATTTTTCTTACCTAGTCTAATCCCTGATATATTTTGAAACTAAAATTCCGCGTAACTTTGTGATACTTTAAAGTATCTCTAAAATTTTTTAATTTTAATGCGAAGAACTGCTCAAAAAATAATTCCGAAATACAGAGTATATTGCAGTAGTAAATTGCTTTTTATCCGCATATCTTCAGCTTCACCTGAGAACTCTGGCTAGTAGAATTTGCGTATATTTACTTTTTAATGTATCTTTAGTGTATCTTTAAGGTTTTTTAAAATCTTTTAAAGAAAAATCCTGAAAAAAATATATTCAATCTATTCAAAATATAGTTGTATAAAGTTTCTTAAAGTTTC
>CAZTDV010000140.1:0-1589 GCA_964612195.1 uncultured Sediminibacterium sp. | reverse complement strand
AGGGGCTGTCTCAAAAGGGTAGCCCCTTATTTTTTTGGTTCGATTGATAAACGTAATTTTTTTGTATCGATTTTGTTGTTGTTCTGTATGATGACCTTTTTTCGATTAATTTTTAGGATAAAAAGGCTTTTTTGCCTTTTATCCTGCTCTTTTTTTCAGATTATGGGCAATTGCAAGCAAGCCGGTTTCAATTTCAACCTTACTTTTCCCTCTAAGATTAAATTTCCTGAAGCCTTTATTGTTTTTTATTTGTGCAAATACTGTTTCTGGTTCATAGCATCGTCTTTTTCGCAGTTCAATTCCACGTTCACTGCTTAACAGGTTATAAGCCCGGGTTCGTAATTCGGCTAATTGTGAGTTTGCTGTAGATGTAGTAACCGGGTTTTGTTTGTTTTTGGCTTTACGGTCTTTGTCAAAGTAATTGTATTTTACATAGGGGGTAATATTTTCTTTTTCCAGCATTAAATAGTTTTGTTCTGAGCCATAACCAGCGTCGGCTACTATTTCTAGTGGGGTTTTTCCGTACAGTTGTTTAAAGGTATCAATGTGTGGTTCAAGAGTCTTGGTATCATTGGGATTGTGGTGTAGTGTGTAGTGAAGGATGAACTGGTTATGTGTACTAATTTGAAGGTTATAGGCGGGTTTTAGCTGCCCGTTTTTCATGTGGTCTTCCTTCATTCGCATGAAGGTGGCATCCGGGTCGGTCTTGGAGAAGCTGTTGCGCTGCCCCATTATTTGCCCCTGTTCTGCGTACTTCTCTAACTTATCCGGCCAGTTTCTCTTTGCGTAGCTTACCTTCTGGCGGATTTTTGAGGGAACTTTTTTCTTCTCCAGTGCTTGGCCTATCTGTTCAAGGGTGGTGGTTGCTTTTTTTTTATCTATTGATTTAAAATCAACCGGCGCAGCATCTTTCAATTCCTCGGCGGCAACCTGCTGGGTATACTTCCACAACTCTTCCAGTTGTTGCTCTATCCGCTCTTTATTTTTCTTTATCGTTTTGCCCCATACAAAGGTGTAGCGATTGGCATTGGCTTCTATTTTAGTTCCGTCTACAAAGGTGGTTTGAAGGCTTACATGGCCTTCGTCCTCTAGTAACAATACTATTTGGGTAAATATGATTTTTATTTCTTCTTTTAACCGATGGCAACGAAAACGGTTAATGGTGTTATGGTCGGGCCTGCTCATGGCTGTAAGCCACATGAAGTGTACATTTTCTTTGATGGCAGCTTCCAATTTGCGGCTCGAAAAGATATTGCATAAATATCCGTATACCAGCACTTTTAATAGCATCCTGGGATGATAGGCCGAACTGCCCCCGCCTTTGTAGTTCTTTATTAAACCTTCAAGATTTATCCTGTCAATAATCTCAGATACGGTTTTTACAGGATGATTCGCTTCAATCAAATCCTCAAGGTTGGGCGGCAGTAAAAGTGACTGCTGCGGGGTGTATTCTTTAAAAATTATTTTTGACTTGTTTGACACACTGCAATTTAATAATTGCAACCCATACAGGGTTTAATCCATATTAGTTTTTATCACCAAAATAATTAACAAAAAAAGAGGCTGCCTCACTTTTGAGACAGCCCCTT
>CAZTDV010000139.1:0-1693 GCA_964612195.1 uncultured Sediminibacterium sp. | reverse complement strand
GCCACTATTAATTTTTTTGAATGAGTACATTTACTATCCCCAAATTTCCTGCTGTAAAGCAATCCCTTCACTTAGAGTTGAAAAAAAGAGTACAAGCCTATTTTGATGAAAGAGGCATTGATGCAACTGGAACTCCCAAATTATTTACGAAGGCAATCATTATGGTTATTGCTTTTGTGATTGTTTACACGCACTTAGTGTTTTTTACACCAGCTTGGTATTTTGCTATTGCTGAATGTATTTTATTAGGTGGGTTGGTTGCTGGAATCGGATTTAATGTAATGCACGATGGTAGTCACGGAAGTTTTAGCACCAATCGTTGGGTTAATAAAATTGCAGCATCTTCTATTAGTTTATTAGGGGCGAATCATTTTATGTGGAATATGAAACACAATATGATTCACCATAGTTTTACCAATATAGATGGTGTTGACGATGATATTGAAGTGGGCATTTTAATGCGCATGGCACCTACCCAAAAAAGAATTGGCGCTCATAAATTTCAACATTTGTATTTCTGGGTGCTGTATATGTTATTGTACGTTTTCTGGATTTTCTTTACCGATTACAAAAAATATTTTACCCAAAAAATAGGAAATGTTCCTTTGAAAAAAATGAGCCTTTCTGATCATATTGAATTCTGGGCAGTTAAAGTTTACCATGCTGCAGTTTTTATAGTAATTCCTGTTGCTATAGTAGGTTGGGTAAATTGGGTAATTGGTTTTGTTACCATGAGTTTCTTTGCAGGTTTTGTTTTGAGTATTGTGTTTCAATTAGCGCATACCGTAGAACACACAGAGTTCCCAGTAGCAGACATTGAAACCCATAAACTGCCTGATGAGTTTGCTGCACACCAAATTAAGACTACTGCTAATTTTGCTACTAAGAATAAATTAATCAGTTGGTTAGTAGGCGGGTTGAATTTTCAAATTGAACATCACTTATTCCCGAAAATTTCTCACGTTCACTACCCTGCAATTAGCGAAATTGTAAAGTCGGTGTGTAAGGAATACCAATTACAATACATTGAATATCCAACTATGCGCAGAGCGGTTGTAGCGCACGTTCGTTTCTTAAGAGAAATGGGTAGAGCTTAATTATTATACTTATAACGATAATAAAAAAACTCCGATCATTTGATCGGAGTTTTTTTATAGAAAGCTATGATTATTTTTTAGCTGCTTTTTTGGGAGCTGCTTTCTTAGTGGCTGCTTTTTTGGCTGGCGCTTTTTTTGTAGCAGCCTTTTTGGGTGCTGCTTTTTTAGCCGCTGTTTTTTTAGTGAATGCTCCTGGAACCTGCTCTTCAATTAATCGTTTAACTTCTTCTAACTCAATATTGGCGATGGTTTCAGGGGTGTATTTATTTCCGTCGGCCTGCTTTCCTAACTTCAACATCTTCTTCTGAAAACGAATGAACGGGCCCCATCTGCCATTTTCTATGGCTATTTTTTCTGATGGCCATTGTTTAATAAAACGATTGGCTTCTTTTTCCATTTTCTTTTCAATCAATTCATTAATGTCTTGTTGACTTAAAGAATCAAAATTGTAAGCCCTTGGAATATTGATGAATAAATCGTTCCATTTAATGAAAGGTCCAAATCGCCCTTTTCCTTTTGTTACAGGGAGTTCATTGTAGTAGGCAACTGGAGCATCAGCTGCTTGTTTCTCTTTCAATAATTCAATAGCGCGATTC
>CAZTDV010000138.1:0-1743 GCA_964612195.1 uncultured Sediminibacterium sp. | reverse complement strand
GCCGAGACTGTGTCAAAACGCGCCCACAGCTCAAAACTATTTGTGCAGTAATTTTTTGAGAGTGAGGTAAACTTCACTACATTAATTTTCTCCACCAGATGTCTCAACTCACGGAGGGATCATGATGAAGCGATTTATTCAAGGCGAGCAGCGCACGCAAATTACGTTACTTCCAGAGATGCTGGATGATTATATAACCGAAGAAAATTCGGTTCGCGTGGTTGATGTGTTTATCGATAATCTTGATCTCCAGTCGTTAGGATTCGACGGGGTGACGCCAGCAGCCACAGGAAGACCTTCCTATCATCCGGCTGTTCTTTTAAAACTTTACGTCTACGGTTACCTCAACAGAATACAATCCAGTCGCAGGCTCGAACGTGAAGCGCAGCGCAATGTCGAATTGATGTGGTTGATTAGTCGCTTGGCACCAGATTTCAAAACTATCGCTAATTTCCGCAAAGACAATGGCAAGGCTATTCGCAAGGTCTGTAGCCAATTCGTTGTGATATGCAAAAACCTCAATCTATTTGCCGACACGCTTGTCACAGTTGATGGTAGTAAATTCAAGGCAGCCAACAATCGCGACAAAAATTTTACGAAAGGTAAAGTAGATTTGCGGATGAAAGAAATTGAATCCAGCATCAATCAATATCTGAAAGATCTTGAAACAGCGGATCGCCATGAGCAGGAGATTAAGCAGCATCGCACGGTAAGGCTTCAGGAAAAAATTGCCAAGCTTAAAACGCAGATGAAACAGCTGTCTGCAATTAAAGAACAGCTCAATGATGCCCCGGATCACCAGATATCTAAAACTGATCCTGATGCTCGTTCAATGAGATCACGTGGCAGTGGTGTTGTTGGTTATAACGTGCAAACCGCAGTAGACAGCAAAAACCATTTGATTGTTGCTCATGAGGTGAGCAATGAAGCTAATGATCGTGACCAGCTATTTAATATGGCTAGCAAAGCCCGTGATGCGATGGGTGTAGAGCAGCTCACCGTTATAGCTGACCGAGGTTATTTCAAAAATATTGAAATTCTTGCCTGTGACAATGCCAACATAAAAGCAATTGTTGCAAAAAGTGTGACCTCGAATGCGACAGCAGATGGGCGGTTTGGCAAAGACGACTTTATTTACGATGCAAAGGCTGATGTCTATCATTGTCCCGCAGGTCAGCAACTTATCAGGCGTATGACCACAATAGAGCGTGGAGGCACCATGCACAGGTACTGGACAACAGTTTGTAAAAATTGTCCGTTAAAAAGCCAATGCACGCCAAGTAAGGAACGCCGTGTAACTCGCTGGGAAAATGAAGCCGTGTTAGATGAAATGCAAAAACGCCTTGATCAATTTCCAGCTGCGATGCGCATTCGACGAGAAACAGTTGAGCATCCCTATGGCACCATCAAATCCTGGATGGGAGCGCAACACTTTCAGATGAAGACGCTAAAACATGTTTCCACGGAAATGAGTTTGCATGTGCTAGCGTATAACATGAAGCGTGTGATGAAAATTATTGGCATTGATTCATTAATAATGGCATTAGAGGCCAGATAAGGCCTTTAACGTTTTATACGGCGGATATTTGCAGTTGTATGAGGTCGATTTAGATGTAAAAAATTAAAAACGTCGGCCAAAAAAGTAATTATTAAATTAGCCCCAACGCTAGCTTCGTTTGTTTAAATGGCTACGCGAATAAAAAATTAATCATTTTGTGTATTTTTGGGTTTTTACACAGTCTC
>CAZTDV010000137.1:0-1809 GCA_964612195.1 uncultured Sediminibacterium sp. | reverse complement strand
AAACAAGAAAAAGATCAAGCCAAATCAAGATATGGATCAAATTAATCAATAATCTAATACACTATGCTTGCACCCTTCTTTATCTTAGGTTGAAAGTCATGTCATTAAATCGTGATACCGTAAGTAGTGAGCAATTAGGACATCTTGGGTTGGTAGCGGCGACAATCATGGAGTTAGGAATAATTGAAAGAATTGACGCACGCCTTGATTTGAATGATCGAAAAGGTGGGATTGTTAGTCATGGACGTCGTGTAGCTGCAATGATATTGAACGGTCTTGGTTTTATGAATAGTCGCTTATCGATGACGACACATTTCTTTCAAGACAAACCAGTCGCCCAGTTATTAGGGGCCGAGATTAATGCCGAGCATTTGAACGATGATTGTTTAGGTCGAGGTTTAGATAAAATAGCTGCTTATGGTACAACGAAACTGTATTCTGAGATCGCCTTTGAGATAGCTCGAGAAAAAGACATCCTAGGCCAGCGAATGCATTTAGATACGACGAGTTTTGTCTTACATGGTCGTTACGATGTAGAAGCACCAGATGGCGCACCACAACCAGCCTATGGATACTCAAAAGCGCATCGCGCCGACCTAAAACAAGTGATGCTCTCATTAACTCAAGGAGGAGTCGCTAATATACCCTTGTGGATGGAGCCACTGGATGGTAATAGCAGCGATAAGAAGAGTTTTCATGAGACGGTAAAGAAAGTACAGGAATTTACGAAGAAGCTGAATTTGATGCCCGAAGGTATGTGTTTTGTAGTTGATGCGGCCTTTTATGTGCCTGAAAAATTAGCGGAGCTAAATGATGTTCATTGGATAACTCGAGTACCTACTCAGCTCAAGGAAGCGAAAAATTGGTTAAAAACCCCTGATGATGAATTAACTTGGAAGACGTTTGATGAAAACTATCGAGCTGCGGCACAAGAGGTAGCGATTTACGGTATCAAACAACGTTGGCTACTCATTGAGTCTAAACATGCACTAAAACGAGAACTAGAAACGTTTCAACGTCGTTTAGATAAAAAGGCTGCTGAATTGAGCAAGGTCATTTGGCACTTACAAAATCAAGTATTCAAATGTCCACATGATGCGGAAAAAGCGATAAAGCCATTATTGAAATCACTGAAATATCATCGCATTGATTATCAAGTGGCTTCCATTGAACGTTATGTAGGAAAAGGTCGACCTAAAGAGGGAGCTGAAAAAGAGATCGTTGGGTATCAGCTCCAAGCCTCACTCTCATCATGTCTTTTGAAAATAAAAATGGAGAAGCAAACTCTTGGCCGGTTTATCTTGGCAACCAATCAGTTTGACACGGCGATACTCAATAATCACAGTGTTCTCAAGCAATATAAAGAGCAAGCCTGTGTTGAGTCTGGGTTTAAATTTATCAAGAGCAATGCATTTGAGTTGGATGCATTCTACCTTAAAACACCGGCACGTATCGGTGCGTTAATGATGATTATGGCCCTTTGCCTGATGGTATATAACTTCGCGCAATACAGTCTGCGTAAATGTTTAGATGAACAAGATGAAGTCGTACCTAATCAAGTAGGAAAACCCATTAAAAACCCTACAATAAAGTGGATATCTGAACTGATGAACATGATTGCTGTGGTCACCATTATCACTGATGATCGGCGGCATCGAATTGTTACTAATGTTAAGAAGGTACATCAGCGAATCATCGCTTACTTTGGTGAACATGCTCTTGAAATCTATGGACTACCACCAGACTTAAAACAGGTTGCGATTGACTACTCTAATTACAAAAATCTTCTACATTGGTGCGAAAGGTAGG
>CAZTDV010000136.1:0-1815 GCA_964612195.1 uncultured Sediminibacterium sp. | reverse complement strand
CTCAACTTCGTGACCACTAAAAATACGCACAACGTTGAAGTGCATAACTTCGGCACCTTGAGCGGTGGTATCAACGCAGCCGGTGTGGCGACCCTGACCATTGACCTGAACTCGGTGAATACTGCGGTTGCCCTGCGCGATGAGCGGATGCGCGATCTGTTGTTCCAAACCGGCACCTACCCGACTGCAACCGTCACTGTGACTGTTCCTGCCACCTTGATCAGCAGCCTGGCCGTTGGCCAATCCACCACTACCAGCATCTCAGCCAGCCTGAACCTGCACGGTGTGACCGGTGCGATCACCACTACCGTCTCCGTTCAAAAACTGTCCAGTAGCCGCGTCCTGGTACAAAGCCTGTCTCCGATCCTGATAAAGGCCGGCGACTACGCCCTCGCCAATGGTGTTGAAGCCCTGCGTGAAGCAGTGGGCATCGCCTCCATCAGTGTCGCCGTACCGGTGGACTTCGCGCTCGTCTTTGACGCCCGTTAATTGGATGAAGCTTAGAGAGAACCTATCATGAAAAAATTATTGAAAATGTCGATGCTCTCCACCGGGTTGATGACCCTGGGGATCATGGCGTCCAGCGGCGTTAATGCCCAGGGCGCCTGTAGTGTGGATTACAAGACCGTCAACACCTGGGGCAACGGTGGCCAATACGCCGTTACCCTCACCAATACCGGCGCCGCCAAAAATGGCTGGGAGCTCTGCTGGAGTTTTGCAGGCAATGACGTTATCCCCAACCTGTGGGATGGTGTGCTGACCCAAACCGGTAAAAACGTGTGCGTGAAAAACGCGCCTTACAATCCCAATCTGGCCGCAAACGGTACGGCGACCTTTGGTTTCCTGGTGAATAACCCGGGCACCATTCCCACCGCCTTTACCTTGAATGGCGCTGCCTGTGGTGGTACTGCTGTTAGCAGCGCCGCTGTTAGCAGTGTTGCCAGCAGTGTGCCCGTGTCCAGCAGCAGTGTTCCAAGAAGTAGCAGTTCTGCACCCAACACCACCGCGGCGCGCTGGTTACTGGATGCAACCAACTCGACTTTCCACTTTGTGACCGTGAAGAAAGCGTCTACCGGTGCCGAAACGCCCGAAAGCATGACCTTCAACCAGTTGCAAGGCACTGTGTCTACCACCGGCCAGGCTACCCTGACCATCCCGCTGGCCAGTATCAACACCGCTAACGTCATTCGCGATCCGCGTATGCAAAGCCTGTTGTTTGAATCCAACTACCTGCCCAACCTGCATTTCACTACCCAGCTCGATCTGGCGGTGATTGATGCGATGGCCGCCGGTAGCACCAGTGTTCAGTCGGTAACCGGCAATCTGGTTCTGCACGGTATCGTCAAGTCAGTGGTGTTTGATGCATTGGTGGTGAAGCATGCCAACAACCGCGTCAGTTTCTCTCCGCGCCGTCCGATCGTAATCAACTCGGTTGATTTCGACCTGAATGCCGGTGTGGAAGCCTTGCGCGCTGTGGCTGGTCTCACTACCGTTGGCGAGAAAGTCCCGGTGTACTTCAAGATGTTCCTGAACCGCGACAATCCGACCAATGTGCCTGCCATTACCCTGGCTGCTGCACCTAGTGCCGCCATCGGCCTGACCGGTACGGTAAGTACTACCGGCGCCGCGACCCTTAACTGGTCGGATGTCAGCAACAACGAAACCGGCTTCCTGGTGCGTCGTAAAGTGGGTGCCACTGGCCCTTGGGTTACCCTTCAGGGCACCGCTGCCAACACCGTTAGCTATCTTGACAGCCTGACTGCCGCCGGCAGCTATGACTACAAAGTCATCAGCTACACCGACAGCATCCCTGCT
>CAZTDV010000135.1:0-1898 GCA_964612195.1 uncultured Sediminibacterium sp. | reverse complement strand
CCTTTTTTGAAAGACCAAGACCATGCAGAGATCCAATTTTGATGAATCAAATAAGGATGTTGTTAAATGGATGTTCTGGAGGATATAGTTTTACTTCCTCACATGCTACGAATCATTTTGGTTTTGCCGTATATATCTATTTAACCTTAGGGAATATAATCGGTAAATGGAAATACGCATTTTTAGTATGGGCCGCGGTTATTGCTTATGGACAAGTATATGTTGGGGTGCATTATCCATTAGATATAATCTGTGGGGCTTTATTGGGGGTAACGATTGGTTTTATAATTGCTTATTTCCATAATAAAACTTCGGGTAAAATCATTATCGATGATATTCAAAATAAACTAACACATGGTATCCAATAAATTCTTTTATTCTGTTATTGGAAGTTGTATTGTTATTTATATAATTGGAATATTTGCAATTCCTCTAATGGATATTGATGCTTCTCAATATGCTTCAATAAGTAGAGAAATGCTAGAGCGTGATAGTTTCTTGCAAATTTTTGACCAAGGGCAAAATTATTTAGATAAACCACCTTTACTATTTTGGTTATCTGCATTCAGCATGCAAATATTAGGCGTTTATGATTGGGTATATAGACTGCCTTCTTTATTTGTGCTTTTGGGGGGTATTTATGCCACTTATCAATTTGCGAAAATATATTATGGAGATGCGATTGGTAAACTGAGCGCAATGGTATTGGCTTCTTCTCAGGCAGTATTTTTAATTAGCCACGACGTAAGAACAGATACCATGCTGATGGGTTGGGTGATGCTTTCTATTTGGCAACTAGCGGTTTGGTTTAAACACCAGCGCTGGGCAAATTTTGTTTTGGCATTTATTTTTATAGGTTGTGGAATGATGACCAAAGGGCCTATTGCATTAATGGTTCCGGGTCTAGCTTTTGCTAGTCATTTTTTACTACAAAGAAATTGGAAACAGTTTTTTAGGTGGGAGTATTTAGTTGGAATTTTAATAATTGGAATTATGCTTTTACCCATGTGTATGGGACTTTATCAGCAGTACGATCTTCAGCCAGGAAAATTAATCAACGGAAGACCAATTGAATCAGGCCTTCGCTTTTATTTTTGGACACAAAGTTTCGGCAGGTATACAGGAGAAAATTATTATCGTGAAATGAGCCATTTTACATTCTTGTTAGAGAACATGTTTTGGAGTTTTCTACCTTGGATTTTTTTCTTTTTGCCTGCACTATTTTTTGCAATCAAAGCATTAGTAAAACAACAATTGCGCATAACGAATGAACAAGAATTTATTACTACAGGCGGTTTTTTATTAACCTATTTAATACTAGCAAGGAGCCAGGCCCAATTACCTCACTATATATTTGTGGTTTATCCTTTGGCTTCTGTTATCACCGCAAAATTTTTATTCGATATATTTTATTTAAATAAATGGATGAAATGGGAAAAAGGGCTTTACTATTTTCATTTATTTATTTTTGGCCTTCTATGGATTGCCATTATTGCTATCACTGGTTTAGTATTTGAGGAAGTCTCTAAAATAGTTCCCGTAATGGCAGTAGTTGGGCTGGGTATATTTATTTGGGTTGTTGCTAAAAAAAAGGCTTTAATCCCAACGCAGTTGGTCATGGCTTTAATGACAAGTATTGGAGTGAATATTTTTTTGAGCACTACCTTTTATCCGAACTTACTCAAATTTCAAATGGGTAATGATGCTGCAAAAGTCATTAAGGAAAAGCGGTTAAATGTAGAAGAGATTAATTTATACGGGATCCACAATAGCAATGCACTTCATTTTTATTCAAAGCATATATTCCCCTATAAATCCAATAAATTATTGTTCAAACCCCAAGATAAAGTATTGACAAGTAAAGACAGTGTTGCAGTTTTCAAATATCTATTTCCTTC
>CAZTDV010000134.1:0-1922 GCA_964612195.1 uncultured Sediminibacterium sp. | reverse complement strand
ACATTTGAAACGACATTTTCAAGAGGAAGAAAAGTACGTATATCCCATATTAGGTAATGACAATATTTTAATACAAAAAGCAATTCAAGAACATCAACAACTTGCTCAACTTTTTAACGAAACAGATAATTTAGAAATGGCATTAAAACAAATAGCCATTGATTTGGTAAACCATATTCGATTTGAAGAGCGGATTCTTTTTAATCAGATTCAAGCAAAAGCAACACCAGAACAAATTACCATGATAGAAGCATTACATACGAGTGAATCCTTCATTGACAATACAACCGATCCATTTTGGAACTAAATACAAAAAAGAAAATCATTGTTGTGGGAGGTGGTTTTGCTGGGGTACAACTTATTAAAAATCTAGATGAAAAACTGTTTGATATTTTATTAATAGATAAAATAAATCACCATCAGTTTCAGCCTCTTTTTTACCAAGTAGCTGCTTCACAGCTAGAACCAGCAAGCATTTCCTTTCCGTTAAGAAATATTTTTAAATACAAAAAAAACCTTCAGATTCGATTAGCTGAGTTGCTATCTATAAATACTGCTGCTAATACAATTGAAACTTCAATTGGAGCATTCGAATATGATTTTTTAGTACTTGCAGTTGGTTGTACCACCAATTTTTTTGGTAATCAGGCAATCCAAGAACATAGTTTTACTTTAAAAACGACTAATGATGCTATTGCAATCAGAAATCATATTTTACAAACATTTGAAGACATTATATCTGCAGAGGAAAATGACAAAGAAGCATTGTTGAATTTAACCATTGTAGGCGCAGGGCCAACAGGTGTAGAGTTGGCAGGGGCTTTTGCCGAAATCAAAAAAAATATTCTACCTAAAGATTATCCAGGAATCAACTTTGCGCAATTCAATATCAATTTAATTGAGGGTAGTAAGCATACTTTAAATAGTATGAGTGATTTAGCCAAAAAGACTTCTAGAATGTATTTAGAAGAAATGGGCGTACATATTACTACAGAAACATTTGTCAAAAATTATGATGGGCATACGCTTGAATTAAGTAATGGGAATACCCTACAATCAAAAACAGTTATTTGGGCAGCGGGGGTGATTGGTAACAAAATAATTGGACTACCCTCAACAGCCATGAAACAAGGAAATAGAATAGCGGTGAACAGAACAAACTTAGTTGAAGGATGTCAAAATATTTATGCAATTGGAGATATTGCTTTAATGGCGACTCCCAAGTATCCAAAGGGTCACCCACAACTAGCCAATGTAGCAATCAATCAAGCCAAGAACTTGGCAAAAAATCTGAAGCGCCAAGCGAATAATACTCCTCAAAAAGAATTTGAGTATACAGACCTCGGATCTATGGCTACCATTGGACGGAATAAAGCAGTGGTAGACTTACCCTTTTACCATTTCAAAGGATATTTTGCTTGGTTAGTTTGGATGTTCTTACACTTGATGCTCATTCTAAGTGTTAGAAATAAACTCATTATTTTTATTAATTGGGTTTGGGCTTATTTTACCAAAGACACATCCCTTAGGTTGATCTTAAAACAAAAAAACTAAAGAGGAAGTTTCTTATTTTTTTCGCTTTTGGTTAATTGTAAACTGCGGAGTTAGCGGGTTAACATTGACTAATTGAAGCGATTTAACCATATGCAAAGTGCCATTTTTATACTTTAAAAAATGAGGTGTTTTTAAGTGCAATTCATATGCGGCTTTACTGGCATATACTTCCAAAATAGTAAAATGAGTGGGTCGCGAAACTTCAGACATTGGATAAATGGTTAGCACCCCTGGTTCTTTTTTTAGTGCTTGCTCCATGCCTTCTTTTAAAAAAGATTTGTACTCAGTTAAATAAGCAGAATCAACTTCCAATACTGCTAGTCTAGTGATGGTTTCTTTAGATTGAGCATTTGCTTGTTGAAAAGCTA
>CAZTDV010000133.1:0-1929 GCA_964612195.1 uncultured Sediminibacterium sp. | reverse complement strand
AGTAATTGTGGAGCGGTAGTAAACTTTGCAGCCACAGAAACAACCGCTATACCAGCATCAACGATTACTTATTCTCATCAACCAGGATCAACCTTCCCATTAGGCACAACGGTAGTAACTGCTACTGCAACCAATGCGGTAGGAACATCAGTTGGTACATTTGAGATTGTAGTAACAGACAATAGTGCACCGGTGATTAATACACCATCAGCACCAGTATTTTGTGAGAACACTGTAGGAACCTACACACTACCAGCGGTAACTGCTACAGATAATTGTGGAGTAGCTACGGTTAGCTTTGCTATCACTGGAGTAACGCAAAGAACAGGCACTGGTTTTGATGCAGGTGCTGCATTTAATGTAGGTACGAGCACGATTACGTATACTGTAACCGATGTGAATGGTAATATATCTACTAAGTCAGTAGTAGTAACAGTGAATAAAGCACCTACTGCTACTATTGCAGTATCTAGCCCAGATGCATTCTGTAATAAGTTGGTACTAGTTGCTAATAGCACGAGTGCCATCAGCGGTTATGCATGGAGTTACAACAACAGTAGTTTTGCAAGTACACAATCGGTATCATTAGACAATACGAATGGAGATGGAACGTATAGTGTGTATGTAACCGACAACAAGGGTTGTACCAGCTTAACAGCAGTTAGCTACCAGTACAGCAAACAAAACACCATCAGCAATTACACCATCTTAGCTTATAAAGAAGCGGAGTTGAAAGAGTACAATACGGTACAAACAGGAAGTGTAGGCGTAATGACTAAGAAGGGTAAAGCAGAGATAGGTAAGAATAGTTCAGTAGCAGCACCTGGCGCGTTTGTAAAAGCACCTAAGATAGAAGTGAAACAAGGGGCTAATGTGCCAGTAAGATTGATAGGTGTGGCAACAGTAAGCTTACCAATGATGCAGTACAATACAAGCAGTACGCATAACTTACCAAACTATACCACTAACCAAGGAGCAACAGTAAGCTTAAGCGGCAACTATAAGAACCTGAAGATTAGGAAGGGATCTAATGTAACCTTGAGCGGTAATACCTATGGTAATATTGAGATAGAGGAAGGTAGTGTGGTAAGATTTACGAGCACGGTAATAAATGTAGAGCACCTGAAAGTAGGGAAGGGCCCGAACAATGGCTTAACCAAAGTTAGGTTTGCCGATAATACAAGCATTAGAGTAGCGAAGCATGTACAGATAGAAGAGGATTGCTTTATTAATCCAGACGGATACAAAGTGACGTTCTACTTAGGCAAGCAGAGCAACCACGATTGCAATAAGCATCGCAACAAGCATGGCGAAGGTCATGACAATGATGATGATGATGATGATGACCACGATAAAGGTCATGGCGATGGCGATCAGAAGTTTGAAGTGAAGGGTGGCAATACTACCGTCATTGCGAATGTATATGCTCCTACAGGTGATATCAAAGTAAAAGGTGGAGAAGGCTGTCACAAGAACCACAGCAGTCCAGTGGTGAAGATGACTGGTCTATTCATTGGATATGAAGTAGAGGGAGATGGAAGAAATATCATCTGGAACAGTTATGCATGTGGTACAGCAGCCCCAATTGCGGCGGCGGATGCACAACCAGTGTACAACAAAACTGCGGAGGAAGTGGTAGTAGCCGACGACTTAAAAGTAACGGTGATGCCAAATCCAAGTACTACCTACTTCACTTTGAAATTGGTAAGCAAATCTGAATTACCAGTGAATATTAAAGTGGTAGATGCAGCAGGTAGATTGGTAGAAGCGAAAGCGAAGCAAGCGGCGAACAGTACTTTACAATTGGGTCATAACTATGCAACAGGCAATTACTTTGCAGAGTTTATCCAAGGCAACCAACGTAAAGTGGTTCAGTTGATGAAGATCAAATAAGCCAATAATCTAAACAAACCAAGGGGGCTGTCTAGC
>CAZTDV010000132.1:0-1932 GCA_964612195.1 uncultured Sediminibacterium sp. | reverse complement strand
ATCAGGCTCTCTCCAAATGCACTGGCCCAATTCTTCACCTGAATGTAAATCGGAAACATATTGTCGGCCGTAAGCTCTTCATCATTTAGCTTGTGAGGTGGCTCTTGAGATGCCGTATCAACCTGCATCCGCTCCATCCCAGCCCTCACACAAGGAATGATCAGGTCGATTCCTGCCTCTCCAGGGGCACAAACGATAGCACATCGCCAGCGGAATGCATCGAGAAGAATTTGGCCACTAATAGCACGCCCAATTCGATGCCATTTGGTAAAAGACAAGTATCCACAAGGAAGACTGTCATTCAACCCGAGTGCATCGAATCGTTCCCTGCCGAGCAGAGAGCGAAAAAAGGCGTGTGTAGTGCGCGGGGTTATAAAGGCATCCGAACACGTGTTGGTAGTCTGCAGAGGGACCAGACAGTCGAATGCGCGCAACAAGCAGACAGAGACCACTACTTCGCCCAAATCTCCTTTGCTGCATGCGATGGAGAATTGCTGGCACAACAATTGATCACGCAAGAGCTGGATGGACCTCTCAAAAAAGTTGAGGGGACGCAGCAAATGAGCGGCCGCTTCCTGCAGAATGGTCTCTGGCACGTAGTACGACGTTACCATTCGCCGTCCCGCATCTACGTCCAACATTGTGGCCATGTACTCTGAGACCAACGTGTCGCTTGTGGATGCATTCGTCGGAAAAAGAGGCACCCGACAAGAGACAGCCGCCATATATTGCATGACAGTTTGGGGCGAACTTTTGGTCTTGTTATTTGCTTCAATCACCGACACTTCCTTTAAACTTGCAGAACGAGTCAGCTTTCCCCGGGCCAACATAACGACTTCTGAATAGAAAGAATTCCAACTAATAGTCTCCAATTCATAGAACGTGCTTATGAACATAGGCCGGGACTTTTCCAATACGACAAGCGGGCTGAACGTGAAGAGTGCACGGTGAGCATACTTGGCCGAGTCCAGCTCACCAACTATCGCCTCGAAGCACACTTTGCAAAGTGCATGCTCCTTTCTAAGCTTCACTATGTTGATAAACGGAAGCAGATATCTTGGTGGGAACAGCTCTTGCCCTCCTGTTTGCACTTTCTCAGATGGATCATTATTCGGGGCGGGAGTGAAGTTGGCAATTTTACCCGCAGTGTCCAAAAGAACAAAAAGCAGTGGATGAGTTCTACCGACCATGGCAATGGCACGGCGCCAATTGAGGAATGCGGAGCTGTCACCATCAAGGAGACAGCGCGCCTCATCAATTACAAAGACAAAGCTTTTGAACAAGTTGCGCTTCTCCAATCGCGCCCTCAAACGTAGAAATGGGTCCTCGATTTTCTGATGTAGCGTGGCTGCGATTTTCTTGATGTTATGATCGGTAAAGATCTGCTGGGCTTTTGTTTCCACAGAGTTCCAGAACTTGCCTCCAGTGGAATTGAGTGTGTAATCATTCAGTAGGTCATTGGAAAATTTGTGATGGATACCCGAAGAAACCGTTCTTGCTCTTTTTGCTGATTCACTATTCAAGTAGTCTTGAGATGATCCTTGGCCCGATTTGCTGACTACCTGAGACTCCACAAGTCTATTGATAGCTTCCACGCTTAGCTCCTCATCCAAGACTGAAAACAGAGCTATGTAAAAGACTACAAAGTCCTCTATGGTATTGAGCTTGCGAAAGTAGTCAGCAATCGTAGATGCGTTCGGAATTCCAGTCGCATTAGGTTTGCGTAGGCACATGTAAACTAGGAAAAAATCACGAGATAGCTCGATACTTAAGCGGGTCTTTCCATAGCCGCTTGATTGGCACAACGTCGTGTACCGGCTGTAGTATTGATCCTCGATTTGAAACAGCCCAATGCATCTTTCAATATAGCTGCAATAATAGTCCAAAACATTCGCAGGGTCCACAAACTCAAAGCCAAGCATTTCAACAGCC
>CAZTDV010000131.1:0-1933 GCA_964612195.1 uncultured Sediminibacterium sp. | reverse complement strand
GCTTGATATAGGCATTGGTTTGTAGCAATGCATTTTGCACTTTTCGTACAGACACTTTTTCAGCAGAAATATTTTCTTTGGCACCAGTTGCCGCCAGTGTTCCAGCTGCCTGACCAATTAATAATGCGATGGCCTGTAAACGAGTAGTACTATTAACCACATTGGAAACACTGATGCTTTTTTCTGCTACAATAATTCCAGGATTGTTGGCAGGTATTAAAGCACCTAGTGGAATATTAAAAGAAGGTACTCCATAAAAATCGAGGTGCTGGGGTGCTTCCGGATTTTTTTTGTGATGATGATCTATGGGATAATCTCCTACCGCTATGCCTGTTCTATACAATGGCGCAGCTAATTGAAACGGCTTTGCAATATGATGAATATCCATTCTCACCAAACCCTTTACTCTTCTGCTTTCTCTGTGATAAGGAATTAATGGAAAACGATCTTTAGTAGGGTACTCATCATCTGCCAGTCCCAACTGTTTAAACCCTAATTGGTGCTGAATAAAATAAACAAAACGAAGGGTTTGTTCTTTTGCTTTGATCAATTCTTTTTGCCGATCTTCTTCTTTCATTTCCACAATATTCAAATACATATCATTGCCATATCCAGGCCAGTTAATCATGTATTTATTATTGGGAAGCTTTCCATAGTTCAACATTTTTTGCGCATCTACGCTTGGTTTTTGACGCAAGAGATTAAAATAATAATTCGTGCAGGCTGCATCAAATTCATCGGGGTCATAATTTGGTGGTCGTACAATGGTACAGTCTTTCCCTATACCATAATCTTTTAAGATAGCTACATAAGTTATGTCTTGTACTATATCATTGCTTGAACCCTTGTGTACATTCTCCTGAGTAACCTCATTCGATTCCATGCCTAAATCATAAGGTATGCCTGCATTAGCTATTACATCTCCAAGTTCTGTAGCATCTATCACTTGCTTTGCATACACTACATATTTTTCACCTGTTAGCGTTTGTGTAAACTCGGCGCCTTTGATCACCCCATTATCTACAATGGTTTTATGAAATTGCCATTGGTATTTTATCGTAAGATTTTGTGTTGAAGCTGCTATGGTTTTAAAAATGCTGTCTCCTACATGTGGTTCAAACAAAGTATTGCTTACCCAACCAGTGGCTACTTTAGAAGGGCCTCCATATACTTTGTATAAAGCAGCTCTAAACTCTCCAAAAATACCTGAGGGCAAATGGTGGTTTCCATCAAATGCACAAACACCAGCAGCTGTAATCATTCCACCCAACCAAGTACTGGGCTCTGCAATGATAGTATTAACGCCCATTCTGGCAGATTGAGTGCCAGCAGCAATACCGCTGGCACTCGCACCCACCACCAATACATCGGTTGTATATTTTTTTTGTGCGGAAATTTGTTGGAACAAAATACTAAACAACAAAACCAACCAAGTTTTTTTATTTCGCACCAGATTTATTTTAAGTATTTATTAAACCAGCCAATATATCTTTCAAAACGATCTTTCACATAACTAGGTGTGCTGATGCCATGAAATTGTCCTGGATAAATAATCAGCTCTGTTGGTGTTCCCAATGAACGAAGGGCTTGATACATTTGCTCACTACCTACAGCAGGTACATTGAAATCTTTTTCACCTACCATAAATTGGGTTGGCGTTTTTATTTTATCGGCTGTTAAAAATGGATATGACAATTTTAAATAGCGCCCTATATTTTTCCAAGGTTAGCCCAATTCATTATCGTACTGATTGATATATTGATCAACACCATATAAAGAAGATACCATTGCAACACCAGCTCCACTACTTGCAGCTTTAAAACGATTGTCGGATGCAATTAAATAATCCGTTAAAATACCTCCATAACTCCATCCACAAATACCCAACTTATCTTTGTCCGCCCAGCCTTTTTCTTCCGCGTAATCTACCGCA
>CAZTDV010000130.1:0-1937 GCA_964612195.1 uncultured Sediminibacterium sp. | reverse complement strand
TGCACATTGTACCAGCCTGCATTATACTGCACATTGTACCAGCCTGCATCATACTGCACATTGTACCAGCCTGCACTATACTACCCACAGTATCATCCTCATATTCAAAATTCATACACTACTAAGCTATGCTACAGAATTCAAGGAGCCAGGGCGTGGGGTCAGGAAGGTTTGGAGCAGACAGCCTAGACCCTGGTCGAAGGAAGGGAAATGTTGGTTACCGACCATGGACCCACCCAAGCATCATCCATCCATCCATTCATTCATTGGGTTCTATTGAGTGGAGGAGGGGGTGAGGGGATGGGATGGGAGGGGATGGGATGGCATGGCAGGGTTAAGTCATGGGATGGTATGGTATGGTATGGGAAGACATGGTATGGTATGGTATGGTATGGTATGCCATGGTATGCCATAGAGTACAAGACGATGGAGAAAGAAAAGAAAGAGAATATAATAAAATAAAAAGTGAATTACAAGACAAGACAATACTATTGTACTGTACTGTACTGTACTGTACTGTACTGTACTGTACTGTACTGTACTGTACCATACTATACTATACAGTGCAAGGCAATGGAGGGGAAAAATAAAAAGAAATAAAATAAAATAGAATTACAAGACAAGACAAGACAATACTATTGTACTGTACTGTACTATACCATACTATACTATACAGTGCAAGGCAATGGATGGGAAAAATAAAAAGAAATAAAATACTAAATTGCAATAGTGTATAATGCAATACTATGTCATATCATATCATGTCATATCATACCATACTATGCCATGCCATGCCCTGCCATGCCATACAGTACAAGACAGTAAATGCGGGAAAGAAAAGGAATACAATAAAGCAATAGTTTATAATGCAATACTATGTCATATCATATCATATCATATCATGTCATATCATACCATACCATACTATGCCATGCCATGCCATGCCATACTGTAGTATAATGGAACAAAAATTAAAGAAAGAAAAGTAAAGAAAAGAAAAAGCAGTAAAGTAAATAAAGGGAACCGAACCATGCTAGGGTATGCTACGATGTGGTTTACGATAGACCAGACATGAGAGTGATCCTGAGACAGGGGTAAAATAGAGTAAAGAGCAAAAGTTAGGCAAGACCAGGGGTAAGATACAGTCAGGACCTACTCACGCACCCAAGCATCATCCATCCATCCATCCATTCATTGGGTTCTACTGAGTGGAGGAGGGGGTGAGGGGAAGGGAAGGGAAGATGTGGTATGGGAAGGGAAGGGAAGACGTGGTATGGCAGAGTACAAGACGGGGGAGAAAGAAAAGAAAGAAAAGAAAAGAAAAAGTGAATTACAAGACAATACTATTGTACCATACCATACCATACCATACCATACCATACCATACTGTACTGTACTATACAGTGCAAGGCAATGGAGGGGAAAAATAAAAAGAAATAAAATAAAATAAAAAGGGAATTACAAGACAATACTATTGTACCATACCATACTATACTATACTATACTATACTATACAGTGCAAGACGATGAAGGGGAAAAATACAAAGCAATAAAATAAAATAAAATAAAATAGAATTACAAGACAATACTATTGTACCACACCATACTATACTATACTATACTATACAGTGCAAGGCAAGGCAATGGAGGGGAAAAATACAAAGCAATAAAATAAAATAAAATAAAATAGAATTACAAGACAATACTACTGTACCATACCATACCATACTATACAGTGCAAGACGATGAAAGGGAAAAATACAAAGCAATATAATACAAAGCGAAATAGTATACCATAAAACTAAGCTACACTAGGATTGCAACTTGACTGTAAGTTGATACTACACTACAGGATGATGGATTGTGAAGAGATGACTGTACTGGATTGTGAAGTGGTGACTGTACTGGATTGTAAAGTGGTGACTGTACTGGATTGT
>CAZTDV010000129.1:0-1999 GCA_964612195.1 uncultured Sediminibacterium sp. | reverse complement strand
GCTATAATTGTCGTTGGCAGTTTATTTATCGTTGAGTCATCCAACACGGATTTAGTCGCAGATCGGATTAATGATGTCTCCACCATGGGCAAAACAGAAAAACCCCCGGCTTTTTTCAATTTCCATATCTGTACATCGGCAGTTAACTGGACTGAATGTTTTGCTATCGACTATGTGTCGTTATGGTGCGGATTCGTATTGTAAGGTTGAATTGCACCATGGACCGGCTGAGCGAATTGGTAGAAATGAAGAAATCCCCTACGGGAGAAATTCATTTTCATCGAAAGTCATCGGCGCCTTTAAAATTCTCTTGACATCTGTCTACAGGCGTGTTATATTGGTAGCATGATGTGGAATGACGGGTGTAACGGAAAGGGATGAATTATGTATAATCCGTTTGAGAAGTACTTTAGCCGGCAGGCAGATGTGGCGTACTTGATCAGGCATGTCGACGATCATCCGTCTGGCCGAGCGGCTGTGATATCGCGTATCGTTTAGTACCTGGATTCCATGCGTGAATTCCGTAGTATGGGAATCATCAATAGGCTTCCATAATTTATGCGCAATTGATTGCATAGAAGGATGGATCATGTTTTATATCGATCAAGATGATTTCGTTGCTAACGTGCTGGCTTGTTTTGATGAGTCGGTTCATGGAGAAATTAAACCATGGATTGGTAGCCTTTGGGAATTGCGATTCTCCGTTGACGGAGCAGTTGCATACCTCAATTGCTTTGAGGAAGTAAATCCTCAGTAATGACGACTGAACCAGTTTCTATAGTGCAATCAATTGCGCGACCGATCCTTCATCAGACCTTACCATCCGTTCCCGTAAGATAGAAAATCCCCGGCATTTTGCGATTTCCACGAGAGTCAGAACATCGTTTTTCTTTCCGGCGAACAGAACATCTATTAAATCGCTATATGGTGCCATATAGCTCAGTGAAGCATTGACGGTGAAGTAACCATCACCATCAAAACAGATTTAGTGCTTAGATTATTGATCTAAGCTGATTGATATTCTTATTTTGCCGCTCAACAGAACGGAAGGCGCCGCTTGTCCGTAAAGTAACACTGAATAAGGATGTAAAACAATGCAACATATAGACGTCGGCAGGTAGGACATCTCAGAGATGCCGGATAGCGTCCTCCGTTTTGATGAATGGTTCTGTGCCAATCGTGGCGCGGCAAGTGTAAAAAGAGGTGAGTGTAGCGGTATGATGCGTTCAGAAGATGTACCCGGCCAGCGAGATGACGCCATAAACCATCATCCAAAGCAGCCAGCCCGAAGCGGCTAAGAATACAATCTTGAACCAATCTGGGAAGTCGCCACGCGGAGCAAAAAATCCAACAAAAACCAGGAACATGGACATACAGGTCAAAAAACCAAGGATGTGCATTGTCACGTTATTCCCCTTCATTAGGATTGAATCATCAAACATAGATACAGTATACATCATGCTTTGAATTTGTCAATATGAATTTCAAAATAATAATTGCTTAACTGATGTATGATGGGCTGCATGTATCGCCCCGACGTGGATTGTTGCACCATAGTATGACTACCGGTTGTTACAACACTCAATTACTCCGACAGGCATAGGGGGTCGATTTTAGGGAGGGTCATACACCCCTGTAGATTTTCACTATGGAAAATTGGATCCGATTTGCCGCACCATGGCAGTTGGCACATATGGCTCCGTCATCAGAAATGTAGCCATATCATCATTCCCGTACACGTCAAGACATATTGAGCCAACCCGGCAAGGTATATTAAGTCGCTAGCGGTGAACGGATCACTGTACTGATGCCAAATGCCGGCATAGAATCCTATGAGACTTGCAATTAACAGGATGACTATCAATGTAGTAATCATGGTCGTTTTTCCCTAAGTTATTCTAACTTATCACGCATCCTCAAATATGTCGTTTACTCCGACGATCCCCCCCCGGCCTTATTGCAAAACGCCCATAACAGGATGCAGAATTTGATCTATGAA
>CAZTDV010000128.1:0-2003 GCA_964612195.1 uncultured Sediminibacterium sp. | reverse complement strand
TAACTGGAATATTCGCACTTAAGATACCTTGGTTCAAAATTTTAACCGTACCCAAATTGTAATCTACAATAAAGTCTGCCCCTTCTCTTAACACTTGCCCTCCTGCAGTTACCGACACCGAACCTTGTGGAATATTAAATGTGTTCAAATAAATTTCAGAACTACCTCCAGACCCTTTCACTTGCCCCTGCATCACAAATCGATTTACATTGGCAAATGTTTGCGCAATCGCTTTAATAGAATCATACAACTGATAGTATACATATTTATCCTTGGTTGCCTGTGGCAGGCCTGAAAAAGCAAGTGTATCTAAGTCTCTACCAAATGGCTCTAATACAGGAAATACCACCCTTCCCATCTGCGGTAAAATGGTAAAGCCTTCTATATAATCAAATACACCATCGGGTTGTGGATCGTTTCTATTATTGAGTCGATCTAAATTTAAAATTCGTAAGAGTGGCTGACCGTCTACAGCTGGAGCTGTTTCAGGCAAGAATCTTTTTAATCCACCACTTGGCTCTTCGTATAATACATTTAATTTAAAATCAGTTCTTTCAATGCCACCAAACAAATCTAATGAGTACACATTCTTCATCATCCAACTCCAGATAGGTAAGTTGGTTCTTTGCGAAGTGGCTTTCAATAATTTTAAGAACAATACTTTTTGAACACCTTGATTAGAATCTAAAGAAATATCCTGTGAAAATTCACCTACTTGAAATACTCTACCATTGTATGTGTATTGAAAAGCAACTGCCAATACTTCGTCGGCTTGCAGTTGGGTATTTATAGAAAGGAAACCTGCTTGTGCATTAAAATAATATTCGTTGGTAGATAATTTTCTTGCAAAAGTTTTTTCAAAATCATCCACAGGTCTCAAGCCTTTGGTCAACAATAAACTATTGATGAATGCAGGATTTCTTGCATTCGGATCACCTGCTAAAGAAGCATATAAATTATTAGCGCCATTTGCAGGCAATGGGTTATTGGTTAAAGACTGAATTGCATTATTAAAGGGTGCTGGTTCACCTAAATCCATCAAACCCACAATATCTCTTGCATCTGTAGTGGCGCCTGTTCTATTGGTTACCCAAACTTCCATACGTTGAATTTGCACCTGAGAATTCACTACAGGCAAATTGCGCATGGTTTTATTAAAATTGTCTTTGAAATATTTACCTAATAAAAAGTGCCTGTTCTCTTCATACTCATCTAATTTCTTTTGAAAGGACTGGGTAGCAGCACCTCCTTGTAAATTTAAACTTTGCCTTGAAGATCGCTGGTTAGCCAATGCACCTGTCACAAATAATTTTCCTAATTGAAATTGTGCTTTAACCCCAAATAAGTTTTGTGCACTAGGAATTAAAGTTCCCTTCGATTGAAAGGAGATATTCCCTGCTTCAATGCTCTTGATGATTTCATCATCCATTCCTTTATAGTCTAACTTCAATTGATTGTCGAAACCTAAATTGGTAAGGGTATTATAGTTGATGGGGAATTTGAGTTTATCGCCAATATTCGCATTCAAATTTAGATTGGCATTCATATCAAAGTCGAAGCCCCCATTTTTTCTAGCACGTTCAGGCAATGTAGGGTTTTTGATATTTTGACCTTGATACCCAGCCATTACATTTACTTCACCAGATGGACGGATATCGACTTTCAGGTTTTGACCAGTTAATCCAAATATTCGATCGAATAATTTAGGATAGGTTTGTAAAGGAGGTCGTTTTGTTTTTTGATTTAATAAAGAAAGTGCATCCGCTCTTTTCTTAAAATAATCGTTCTCCGATTTTTTAGCTTCCAGTTTCCAAAAATCTTCAAAAGAAATGGCAGCAGGTTTGCGGTACCAAATATTACCAATTTTTTCGCTAATAAAATAAGACTTGGTTTTAGGATCGTACGTTGTTTTTCTTTTTACTAATCCAGTGTCTTTTATATCAAAAGGATTTTTATTAGGAGCACTCATGGCATCCCCTCTTCTGTCTTGAATAGGAAAACGC
>CAZTDV010000127.1:0-2125 GCA_964612195.1 uncultured Sediminibacterium sp. | reverse complement strand
TAAAGTTGGGAAATGCCATCAACGAAAGAATTAGAAATGGAGAGACCATTTATAATTATACCATTGGCGATTTTAATCCTAGTGAATTTCCAATTCCTGCTGAATTAGAGCAATTGATTATTGAAGCGTATCAACAAAAAAAGACCAGCTACCCTGCTGCTGAAGGTATTTTAGATTTGCGTAAAGCCATCAGTGGATTTATTCAAGATTGGGAAGGGCTTAGCTTTACACCAGCTGAAATTCAAGTAGGATCAGGTGGTCGTCCATTAATTTATGCATTGTTTAAAGTAATAGTAGACAAAGGAGATAAGGTAATTTATGGTGTACCATCTTGGAACAATAATCACTATGTTCATTTAACCGATGGAGAACATTGCGAAGTAAACTGTTTGCCCGAGAATTATTTCATGCCAACAGTAGAAGACATTAAACCATATATTAAAGGAGCTACCCTAATCTGTTTGTGTACACCACAAAACCCTACTGGTACTACTTTAAGTAAAAATGCACTGGCTGAAATTTGTGAATTAATTCTTGCAGAAAATGCAACCAGAACACCCGATCAAAAGAAATTGTATTTAATGTTCGATCAAATGTATTGGACGCTTACCTATGGTGATACCGTTCATTACAATCCATTAACATTGAATCCTGCAATGAAGCCTTACACCATTTTTATAGATGGTATTTCAAAAGTGTTTTCTGCAACTGGCGTAAGAGTGGGATGGGCATTGGGTCCTGAGAACGTGATTGCAAAAATGAAAGCCATTTTAAGTCATTTAGGTGCATGGGCGCCAATGGCCGAGCAACATGCAGTGGCTAATTATTTGCCAATGAAAGAAGCCATCGGAAATTACCTTACTCATTTTAAATCGGAAGTTGAATATCGATTAAGAACAATATATAATGGCATTAATGCATTAAAGCAAAAAGGATATCAGGTAGATGCTATTGCTCCACAAGCAGCCATCTACTTAACCATACAAATTAATTTAAGGGGGAGCAAAACTGCTGAGGGAAATGTATTGGCTACACAGTCTGATGTTACCACTTATATTTTAAGTGAAGCCAAGATTGCAATTGTGCCGTTTTCTGCATTTGGTGCAGGAGCAGATAGTAGTTGGTATAGATTAAGTGTAGGAACTTGCAAGAAAGCAGATATCCCAACTATGTTACAACAATTGGAATCTGCTTTGAGTAAACTTTCTTGATATTTGTTATTGGGCAACAACACTCAATATTGGGGGAAACCTCGTTCTAGTTTTTATTGCAAATAAAGATAAATGCCTTGTTTGGCTTGTCTTGCAATATTTGTTTTACCAAATGCGTTTTGGTAACAATCTTATGTTTATTAATGTCTATGATTTCATTTGCCACACAAAATGCCGCCCAGTTTTCTACAGGGCCTAATATTTTATTTAACCCTGCAACAACTGAAGCCGCTTGTGCTTCGGTCAAGAATTCTTGTTTAGTTAAAACCAATAAATCTCTGTTCATGGTAAACAAATTCAGTGTTTAGGGCAGCCACAAAATTTGGTTTTATTCGATTTTTGAAAAACACCACATGAGGTAGATGCCAACATGATTACTAACACTAAAAGGATAATTTGGTTTATTTTCATTTTCATATACTCAACTAAAGTAATAAAATAGCTTCATTAATTCAACAAACGCAACTTTGAAAAATCAATTTAACATTTCTACCGTTTTAATTGCTCCACTAGATTGGGGACTCGGTCATGCTACCCGTTGCATCCCAATTATCAAGGCTTTCAAGCAATTAAATATGAAAGTGATATTGGCTGCAGAAGGCCATCAAGCTGCACTGTTGTTGAAAGAGTTTCCCGATTTAACCATTTTACCTTTAACAGGTTATCGGGTACATTATGCAAAATCACGATTGTTGCTTTTGTTTAGTTTAATACTTCAGATTCCCAAACTATATAAAACAATTAAAGCCGAAGAAGCTTGGCTAAAAAATGTGGTTGAAGAAAATCAAATTGACTTGATTATTTCCGACAACCGTTTTGGATTGCACCATCCTGTTGTTCCTTCTGTATTTATTACCCACCAGTTAATTATAAAAGCACCCTATCAATGGGTGGAATATATTTTTAGACGGATC
>CAZTDV010000126.1:0-2225 GCA_964612195.1 uncultured Sediminibacterium sp. | reverse complement strand
CTTACTTCAAATGTATATAGGCCTTGATCGTTTTGAAGTAAGAAAAAAGATTGTTGCCGATTTAGAAGCGGCTGGCCATATTGATAAAATTGAAGAATACACCAACCAAGTTGGTTTCAGTGAAAGAACCGATGCAGTTGTAGAACCGCGTTTAAGATTGCAATGGTGGGTAAGTATGAAAGATTTGGCAGCACCAGCATTAACTGCTGTAATGGATGATGAAATTCATTTTCATCCTGCAAAGTTCAAAAACTTGTACCGGCACTGGATGGAAAATGTAAAAGACTGGTGTATCAGCAGACAATTATGGTGGGGACATCGCATACCAGCATGGTATACACAAGACGGTTCTTTTACGGTTGCTAAAACCGCAGAAGAAGCATTAACAGAATTAAAAACTGTTACAGGCAACGCCTCTTTAACTATTGCAGATATTTACCAAGACCAGGATTGCTTAGATACATGGTTCAGTAGTTGGCTCTGGCCCTTTGAAGTTTTTAATGGTTTAAGCAAACCCAATAATGAAGAAGTAAATTATTACTACCCTACAAGCACTTTAGTAACTGCTCCTGAAATTATTTTCTTTTGGGTTGCTAGGATGATCATGGCTGGCTATGAGTACAAAGGCGCTAAACCTTTTAATGACGTCTATTTTACCGGCATTGTAAGAGATAAACTGGGGCGTAAAATGAGTAAGAGCCTTGGAAATTCTCCAGACTTACTTGGTTTGATAGATCAATATGGAGCCGATGCCGTAAGATTTGGAATCTTGATTGCATCTCCTGCAGGTAACGATATTTTATTTGACGAATCGTCCTTAGAACAAGGAAGAAACTTTAATAACAAACTGTGGAATGCTTTGAAATTGGTAAAAATGTGGGAAGCTCGTTTAGCCCCCGCTTCATCCCAATCAAGTGATGATGAAGAAACTTCATTTGCAATTAACTGGTTCGAGAATAGGCTTAACCAAGTAAGTGTTGAAGTAGATGAGCTTATGACTCAATTTAAATTGAGCGAAGCATTAAAAACCATCTACTCATTAATATGGGACGATTTCTGCAGTTGGTATTTAGAATGGGCGAAACCAGGGTTTGAACAACCAGTTGACCCCAAAGTTTACAATAAAACCATTCAATTCTTTGAGAAATTAATGGAATTATTACATCCCATTATGCCTTTTATTACGGAAGAAATATTCCATTTATTAAGAGAACAAACGGAAGATCTTACGATAAAATTACAAGGGAAACCCAACCCCGCAGATGATCCTATTTTAGCAGCTGGTAGTTTATTAAAAGACGTAATTACTAAACTAAGAGATGCAAGAAATAAAAACCAATTAAAGCCAAAAGATCCTGTTGTTTTACATATCATGGCAGAAAACACCAACGGGTATAAAGCCATTGAATCTATTTTAATGAAACAGGTGAATGTAAGCAAAGTGGTTTACTCTTCAACGGCAGTAGCGAATACTATTGTAGTAAATATTGAAAAAGATAAATTCTTTATTGAAGCAGAACAACAACTAGACACTGCTGCCATTAAAGATCGACTTTTAAAAGACCTTGACTATGAACAAAACTTTCTTGCTTCGGTAATGAAAAAATTGAGTAATGAAAAATTTGTTCAAAACGCTAAGCCTGAAATAATTGCTTTAGAAAGAAAAAAACAGGCTGATGCTGAGGCCAGAATTAATACCATTGAAGAAAGTTTGAAATCATTGTAATGATTAAAATTGCCACACTAGACGACATTCCTGCTATTCAGCAGATTGCTTATAATACCTGGCCTTCTACATATGGAGGAATTATATCTGAGGAGCAGATTAAGTATATGTTAGACTTAATGTATAGCACAGAATCTTTAGTACAACAAATGACTAAAGGGCATCAATTTTATTTGTTTGAAACAGCATCCATAAAACCAAACGAAAATGATGTGATTGGATTCGCCTCTGTTTCGAATGAGCTAAAGGGCGTTTTTAAACTGAATAAATTATACATTTTGCCCTTGGCACATAAAACAGGTGCTGGAAAAGCACTCTTATCTGCTGTGAAAGCATACGCGAAGGAAAATGGAGGCAAACAATTGATTCTCCAAGTGAATAAGCAAAATCCCGCTATTGAGTTTTACAAAAAACAAGGTTTGAGTATACTTGCAGAAAATGTTTTTGAGTTAGAAAAAGGATTTGTGATGGATGACTATATAATGGGGATCAACCTATA
>CAZTDV010000125.1:0-2236 GCA_964612195.1 uncultured Sediminibacterium sp. | reverse complement strand
ACCTGTGTTTGCCAAGCCCAGTCTCTATTTAAAGCAAAATTATAATGATTGCTTCTTCCTCCTGGCCATGGTTCTGCATGTTCTCTAGAAGTTGGATCTGCATTGTAATTTTTACCTACCACCGAATTATACCAGTTAATATAACGATCTCTTCCATCAGGATTAATACATGGATCTAAAACAACAACGGTATTTTTTAACCACTCTTTAGTTTGAGCATTAGACGGATCGGTTAAAGCATGAATGGTTAACAAAAATGCTTCTGAAGAGGAAGCTTCATTACCGTGTACATTATAACTTAACCAAACTATTGCAGGTGCATTTTCTGTTTGTGGGGCTGCTTTATCTTTAGCTAAACCAGCCATTCGCAAATTATTGATGCGAATTTGATCTAGCTTCTGCATATTTTCTGGTGTACTTACAAAGGCCAACATCAGTTCTCTGCCTTCATTGGTTTCTCCATATTTTTCTACTTTAACCATATCAGGTCTAGCACTTGCCACTGTTTTTACGTACTCGACTATGCGATGGTGGCGCGTAAAACGAGTACCTACTTTATACCCCAAAAATTGTTCTGGGCTTGGAACTGATTGTGCAACAGTTACCAAAGAATAGCCAAGACATAAAAGTCCAAATAATAATTTCTTCATATGTTCATTAATGAACCATGAAAATAGGAAGAAAGGGAATGAAAACCCGATAAAAAATGTAAATTACCGTATGAGAAAATATTTAATAGGTTTCGTGTTATTGGGCAGCATTAACCAATTAAACGGACAACAAATTGCTTCAATTGTAGGCCCCAATAAAGAAATTGATCCTTACCACTATACAGTTGTAAAAAGAGCAGAGTTTAAACAAGCTGCTGTTAGTAGTGCTCATCCATTGGCCAGCATGGTTGGTGCAGCTATTATGAAAAAAGGAGGTAATGCATTCGATGCAGCTATTGCTACACAATTAGTATTAGCTGTTGTGTTTCCCAATGCAGGTAATATTGGTGGAGGAGGTTTTTTATTAGCAAGAAAAACGAATGGAGAGTTGATTGGAATAGATTACAGAGAAGCAGCTCCTGAAAAAGGTTCCAGAGATATGTATCTCGATAAAAATGGTAATGCCCAACTCAATTTATCGCAACATGGTCATTTGGCTTCTGGTATACCTGGAACTATTGCTGGTTTATTTGCGTCACATGCTTATGCCAAACTTCCGTTTGAAGTGCTAATACAACCTGCTATTGATATTGCCGCCAAAGGTTTTGTATTAACTGAAAAAGAAGCAGCTAGTATTAATAGTATTAAAGATGCCATTGCAAGATTTAGTACCCAACCAACCGCTTTTTATAGACCCAACCGTTGGAGAGTGGGCGATACATTAATTCAAAAAGAGTTAGCACTTACTTTGGAGCGGATTCAAAAAGAAGGCGCATTGGGTTTTTATGGAGGCAAAACTGCAGACCTAATTGTTGCTGAAATGGAAAGAGGCAGAGGGATTATTTCTCACTCCGATTTAAAAAATTATACCGCTAAACTAAGAGAACCGATTGTATTCAACTACAGAGGTCACGAAGTAGTCAGCTTTGCTCCCCCAAGCAGTGGAGGAATTTTATTAGCACAAATGATGAAAATGATTGAAAAATATCCTGTATCCAAAATGGGATTTCAATCTCTTCAATCTGTTCAATTAATGATTGAAGCGGAAAGAAGGGCATTTGCAGACAGAGCAGAACATATGGGTGACCCAGACTTTTGGAAAGTTCCCGTAAAAACCATGATTAGCGAAGCTTATTTATCACAAAGAATGAGTGATTATAGCCCAGATAAAGCTGGAAATAGCAAGGAGGTAAACGCAGGAGTAATTAAAGAAAGCGAAGAAACTACGCACCTAAGTGTAGTTGATGCTGCTGGAAATATCGTTTCTGTAACCACAACATTAAATGGCAGTTATGGATCTAAAGTGGTAGTAGGAGGTGCAGGTTTTTTGCTCAATAATGAAATGGATGATTTTAGTGTAAAACCTGGTGTTCCTAATATGTTTGGCGCTGTGGGAGGAGAAGCCAATTCTATTGTTCCAGGAAAAAGAATGTTGAGCTCAATGACACCTACCCTAGTGTTAAAAAATAAAAAACCATATATCGTAATAGGAACTCCAGGGGGAACTACTATTCCTACTTCTGTTTACCAAGCATTGGTAAATATCATTGACTTTAATATGAAAATAGGAGATGCTATTGACCTTC
>CAZTDV010000124.1:0-2340 GCA_964612195.1 uncultured Sediminibacterium sp. | reverse complement strand
TACACCAACCCCGCTGCTTCGATAGGAGGCGGGATTGTGTCGGGTTGGAATGCCGGAGCAAATGCGTTCGGTGCTCCTCCACCTCCTCCTGCTAGTGTTAGCGCCGCCCCGACACCACGCCCCCCGGCCTCATCTATTCCGATTCCCGCAACTGCGGTAGGCACTTCCTTGGCATCCATCCGGCCGGTAAATCCAACTCCGACAACCTCGACAGTCCGGACAGGAACACCTCTTGCACCTTCCAGGGTTGCCCCAACCGCGCAAGTGAACAAGAAAAAGAAACTTACCGTAACCACCACCCGATAGAAAGGGATCATCATGGCCCGCATTGTCAGACCTACCCAACCAATCCGCCCTGCACAGCAGGCGCCAGTAACCCCACGTATTGGTGCTCCGGCCAACCCATTCGCGCCGCGACAACCACGTCAAGGCATGCCCATGCAAGGGCCTCAGCCTGGGCAATCCCCTCCCATCCAGGGGAACCCGCCCGCCGGTCAAGGCATGCCCATGCAAGGCATCCTTGGGCAACTCGGAGCCAATCCGGTGAGGCCGACAATGCCGCAAGGTTCGGGAAGAATGCGAGGGATGTTGTCTTCCCCGCTCATCCCGAACGGGGCATTGAGCGGAACCCCGCCGGACATCAACACGCTGCTCGCGCAGCTTCTGCGCCGCTAAGGAACGAACATGGGACTATTCGACGACCCGATGATGAACTTCGGCATGGGCATGATGTCCGCTGGCGGGCCATCGCGTATGCCCGTATCTTTCGGCCAAGCTATGGCGCAAGGCATGCAGCAAGCGCAGCAAGCCGAAGCCGCCCAACGACAGCAGGCCCTCGAAGCATTGAAGATCAAGATGCTTCAGGAAGACTTCGCCCTGAAGAAGCAGCAGCAGGAACGGGAGAATGCCAAGCTGACCAAGGAAGCGGAAGCCGAAAAGGCCATGCAGGCCATGATGCAGCAATATTTTGCGAAACAACAACAACCACAACAGCAATGGCTCGGGCCTGAACCTGCTGGGGCTTTCCAAGGTGCGCCGGAAGGCATCATGGCCGAGATCAACACCATTCAAGACCCGATGGAGCGCACCGCCGCCACCAGGGCATTGCAGAATCAACTTGGCGGAAGGCTTCCCGGACAGCAAGCTCAGTCCTCCCCGCAACTGAACCCGATGATGTTCTCCCGTGATCCGAGGATGCAAACCATTGGGACGTCTTTGTTCGGGGCGGAGAAGGACGCTGCTTCACGGCAGGAACAGAACGCCTTCCGGTCGCAGGAACGGCTTGATACTGATACTCGGAGACGCGAAGACAGGGAAGCCTCTGATGCGCGTAACGCCGACTTACGCCGAGAATTGGCAGGCAACTCACGACAACCATATTTTAGCCCATTCGACTCGTCACAAGGCGCAATGGTATTCGATCACAGGACTGGCAAAATGGTTCCCGCTACTGTTGATGGGAAACCTTTGAGAAAGGCTGCAAGCGACCCAACATTGCAGGGAGAAATTGCCGGTGCAAAAGAAGCTGGCCAAGCGCGAGCAAAACGCGCCCTTAATATGGCTGGCTTTGGGGATACCATTGATGAAGCCAAGAAGTTACTTAGCGGTACTAGCGGGAAGCCGCTTCCGACAGGCAGTTCGATAGGGACTGCTGTTGATTGGGCAGGGGGGCTTATTGGATCCAATCCTGAAGGATCAGAGGAGGCGCAAACGCTAAAAGCCATTGGTGGGGCATTGACCTCAAAGATGCCGCGCATGGAAGGGCCGCAGTCAGACAAGGATACTAAGCTTTATCAAGAAATGGCTGCTGTTGTCGGTGACTCCACTATCCCCCGCGAACGAAGGCTGGCCGCATTAGGTGTAGTCGAGGAATTGTGGGGCAAATACGAAGAACAGCAACTAGGGCGGGAATCCAAAGGCAAGATCGGCACTTCCACTGCGGACTCAAAGCAAGTCGTTCGCCGTGGGAAATACCAAGGGCGCACCGTGATTCAATATTCTGACGGGAGTGTTGGCTATGCCGATTGACCCTCGAATGGTGGCATGGGAAAGCGAATCGCTATCCATCAACCCCGACATGGTGAAGTGGGAAGACGAAGAAGTCAGTCCCCGCAAGACGGCGAAGCGTGAGGCGGACATGGCGGACAAGATCGCCGCCAATCCGGCCATGAGGTTTGCCCTCGCCGCTTCTTCCCCGATCAGGGCCGGACTGGAATTCCTTCCAGACGAATACGGCGGGAAGTATTGGCAGGGAAAGAACCAGCGCATTGCCGACATGCAAAAGGCTGGTGCCCAAGATCAGTCATGGCTTGAGCAGCACATTTCCACTGGTGCCGACAT
>CAZTDV010000123.1:0-2382 GCA_964612195.1 uncultured Sediminibacterium sp. | reverse complement strand
TTTTTCTGACATATAATTCAGTGGTCCATTGTTTCCCATTATTGATTTTTTGCTTATTGCCATCCCCTTCAATGAAGTACTCAATTTTTCTGAAAATCATTTCCATGAATATGGTTTGCGGACAAACCCATCCGCAAAAGAAACGACCATAAATCAACGTGAAGATGACTATGAAGAGCATGAAGATAATCATGCCCAACCCGAACATGATAAAATCTTGTGGAGTAAAGAGTGAGCCGAAAAAAGTAAATTCTCCTTGCGGAATATTAAACTGAAACAAGGGATTGCCATCTATTCGAATAAATGGCATCGAAAAAAACAAAACAACATACACATAACTCAAATAGGTTCTGTATTGGTATAATTTGCCTTTGGGCTGAAGGGCATGCACCCAATTTCTTTTTCCCTTACTATCTACTGTAGAATGTAAACTCCTAAAATCTGCTTGCTTCGACTCACTCATAATAATCATTTATACCACCTACTTCATTGCAGGTGCTGTTGTTGTATCAGCAGCAGCTGGTGCGGCTCCTGTTTCAACAAACAATTCTCCTTGTTTTTCTTTGGCTGGTTGTGGATTAGTACCCTGCAAAGATTTAACATAACTGGCTATCTGTGCAATTTGAATGGGTGAATAATCATCCTTCCAACTCTTCATTCCTTTTTCTGGCCAACCATATTTGATTGAATAGAATACGGCTTTGATATCTCCCTTATGCAACCAATAATCATCGGTTAAATTCGGTCCAATTCCAGGCGCACCGTTTACTATTGCACTTCCATTTTCGGCATGACAAGTTGCACAAGCGCCGGGCTTAATATACAATTCCTTCCCTTTTGCAATATCATCTGCTCCCATCATTTTAACGGTGTTCTCATCTACATTGTTGGCAGATTTTTCTAGATAGGCAGCTTGTTGAATAGCGGCCTGTTCCATATCCATGGCTAATTCTGCTTGTTGCAAAGGTTTTGTTTCAGCAATATGATAATTGTATAAATAAACAACACCAAAAATCAAGCTCAGCACAAATCCCCATCTCCACCATACAGGCACTTCATTGTCTAATTCTTTAATGCCATCGTAGTCATGTCCTAAATCTAAACGTGCAATATCTTCTTTGGTATTTCTATTGTACAATCGATCAAACCAAGCGATTTTTTCTTTTTCAACCACAGGTGCAACACCAGCTGCAGCTGCAGTTTGAAGGGCTTCTTTTTTCAAAAAGCTTCTAATGCCGTTGGCAAAATAAATAATGATGATCATTTCTAACACCACTATAAATGCCAACATTTGTATGATGGTTTCAGATACTACTGTTTTAGTTCCTGCAGGAACATTGGCAGATTGCGCAAACAATGATCCAGCAGAAATCAATATAAATAAACCAGTTAACACAGCAGCTTTTGAAGCACCACTTTGTTTTTCTTGCTCTATTTTATTTTTAATTGCTAGGATAAATACATTGCCCAACATAAAAATCACCATGGCCAATAAGCCAATCACCGTGATTAATACATAAGCAACTGTGGAATCATAAAACACATCTTTGGCTACAGGTGCGGCTTCTTTTGCGGCATCCTGGGCCCAGATAATATTTGCAGCTAAGCTAGCTAGTAAAAGCAGAAGCAGTTTTTGCATCAATGCTTTTTGTTTGTTGAAGTAAGATATAGTAGTTAACATATACATTTTTTTATCAGTCATTGATCGGAATTTGGCTATTCTTTTCCATTTTTTCTTTATTGGCAGATAAAACATACCAAGTAACCACTGCAAAAAATACCGTGAATATCACCAAGGAAACCATTGGATATATATTGACGTTTTCAATATTGGTTACATAATTTTTAAACTTCATACAGATGAATTTTAGTGTAATGTTTTAATTTCTGCTTCAGGCGCTTTCTTTAAATCGGCACCCAATCTTTGCAAATAAGCAATCAATGCAATAATCTCTTTTCCACTTTTTGCTTTGATTCTATTGGCATTTAAATCTGCTGCAATTTCATCTGCTTGCATCTTTAAATCATTGTTTGCTTTTTGATCGTAGCCTTCAGGATAAGGAACGCCTAAAGTTTGCATGGCCCTGATTTTACCAGGAGTAGTACTGATATCCAAATCATTATCTAATAACCAAGGATATGGAGGCATGATAGAACCTTGAGAAATTTCTTCAGGGTCATTCATATGTCTATAATGCCAGCTGTTCGGATACTTATTTCCTTGACGAGCCAAATCTGGACCGGTACGCTTACTTCCCCACTGGAATGGATGATCGTACACAGATTCTCCTGCTTTAGAATAATCTCCATATCTAGCTACTTCATCTCTAAATGGACGAACCATTTGTGAGTGACAAGCATAACAACCTTCTCTGATATAAA
>CAZTDV010000122.1:0-2404 GCA_964612195.1 uncultured Sediminibacterium sp. | reverse complement strand
CAAGGGAAATACATTCTTCCCCCTTCTTTTTGAATATTGATAGACACCCAATCATTACCAGAGCGGTCCTTAGACCAAGTAAATCCTCCTAACCAAGGAGGTCTTACCGCTTCAGGAGGATTACCCCCATATGCAATGAATACGGAATGATTTCCAGCAGAAAATTGGTTGCTGGCAGCTTTAATAAAAACTTTCTCTTCTTTATGATCAAATGCAACCGACTTGCCATCCACTTTAATAGACTCAATAGCATAATGCTGTATAAGGTCTAAAAGAATGGTATCGCTGGCATTCTTTAATTGCAAGTTTACCGTGGTATTTCCTTTGATGAATTTATTGGCAATGTCTACGTCTAAGTTGAGGGTATACTTTCGAATATCCATATTGGCCTGAACAGGTTTGAGTTTCCCGCCCGAAGAGAGCTTGCCAATATCGGTTTGTTGAACACCATTTTGCTGCTTTACGCTTTCTTGACCATAACTAAATTGTACTAAAAATAAATGTAGAACAGCCACTAAGCCTAGGTAATGTAAACAACGCATAGATTAATTATTAAATGATTCTAATCTTGATATTTCTAAAAGATACACCTTTTGCCCAATCTTGTAAACCTATATGACCTTTAGTAGATTTACTAAAATCGGGAAATACAGCAGCTTTACTGTTGGCTACCAAACTCATCCAACGTTCAGAACCAATTTGTTCTTCGCAGGTCATAACGCCATTCAACCAAAAATTGATTTTGCCATTTACTTGCATAATTCTACTATTATTCCACTCACCTGCTGGGTTGGGCACTACCCTTGTTTTAAGTGGAGCTAAGCCGTAGAGTGCACCAGCCCCCTTCTTTCCACCATCTAGGTAGCCTGGCTGCATATTGGGGTTGTCTAATAATTGGTATTCAGGACCAGTGGCCCAAGTAGCTATATAACTAGTATCGTCTTGTACATTAATAAAAACCCCGCTATTTCCTTCACGAGCAATCTTCCAATCAAAAACTAGTTCAAAGTTTTCATAAAGCCCATCTGTTACTATATCCCCATGTGTACCAGAAGTATCATTGGTACTGGTAGTTAATTCACCATTCACTGCTTTCCAGGCATGTTTCATATTGGGTTTACTAAACATATGCCAGCCATTGGTGGTTTCTCCATCAAATAATAAAACCCAACCATCTTGTTTTTCTTGAGCCGAAAGGGTGTTTTCCGTAGGCGAGGCAGCTTCAGTATAAAAATTGGTAATAATGAGGTACAAGAAAATAAAGAATGCTACAACCAGCGCCACAATTTTTAATACAACATTGTTTTTCATATTGGCCTATTTTGATTGAATAGTAAGATAAGACTGTTTAATATAAAAACCCTATTCACCGATTATTACTCCTTATTCTCCCTAATCATCAAACAAAATATAAATATTTATTATGTTTTATAGGATAAAAAAGAAATTATGATTAGTTTTAATCCCCCCTTTTAACTTAAAAGCATTGCTATATGATAGATCAAAGCCAGGTATTAATTACCTTACCCGATGGTGTTTTTATGGAAGGTCATTTTAAGACCAAACACTCATTAAAGATAGAAAGCAGTATAAATGGAACGCTTTTGTCTAAGCAAAAAGTAATTCTTGAATCCAATTCGGTGTTTAATGGCGATTTAATATGCTCCGAATTGGTATTATCTGGAAAATTTAGTGGCAATATATTTTGTACAGGTAAAGTACAAGTGAAGCAGGGTTGCCAAATTTCAGGAAGAGTATATACCTATCGTTTTGAGAACGATGAAATGACCAACCTAGACTGTATCATTAGTGTGCCAGATACTAATACTATTAATAGAATCAAAGAAATTATTGATGGTATAGATGTAGATCAAAAACTCAGTTCTGATCCTAACCTTCCAAGCTTAATCAAAATTTACGAAGATAATTTAGCTGCAAAGGAAAAAGTGAAATTGCCAGAATTGGTAAAAGAACAAGCAAAGCCAATTCCAGTACCCAATGGAATACCAACAAGCGCAACCAATGGAGTTCATACCAATGGTGTTTCAAAATAAGTATTCGTACAAGCATATTCAAAAGGCTGCCCAAATGGGCGGCCTTTTTTTATTCATAATTCCGTAATAATTCCTTAACCCTGGGTTAATATGCTAGTGGGAGATTTGTAAAACACTACCCATGGAAAAACGCTCGGTGAACGTAGTAGTAATCAGCGATTTGCATTTAGGAACATATGGTTGCCATGCAACTGAAATTGTTAACTACTTAAGAAGCATTACTCCTCAAATTTTAATATTAAACGGCGACATTATAGACGGTTGGCAGTTTAGCAAAAGTTATTTTCCGGCAAGCCACTTGCAAGTGATTAAAGAAATCATGAACATGGTAAGCAATGGTACCAGGGTTA
>CAZTDV010000121.1:0-2578 GCA_964612195.1 uncultured Sediminibacterium sp. | reverse complement strand
TAATCATGACCAACTATGTTGAATTTTATAACACAAAACGAATACATGGTTCCCTGAATATGAAAACACCTCAATCAGTTTGGGATACCTGGAACTCACAAAATAATACCTCAACAAAGGGCGAAAGAATGTCCTTACAAACAGCATTGAGCCCTTTGTTGGAAAACACAATAAAAAATTTAATTATTAACCAAAAATGTCAAACCTTTAACATCATTTAATCCAAGAATTAGGGGGTTAATACATAAGCAAGATTAAAAGACCCAGATCAAAATACATTGATACTATATTTTGCTGGTGACAACAGACTTAATCCACCTTGGAAAATTAAAGATTAGTAAAAGCCCGAACCGCTAAGAACAACAAAATACAAGTTTAATTTCGGTGGTTTTGAATTGGGACTTCAAGCAGACATTACTCCTTAGACTGATAAAGTTGAAAGTGTAGTGACCAAAATTTCGTTGACTTTATAACTGTTCAAATTAAAATCACTGGGACAATAAATTATTCATTAAACCAACAATTAAGGGACGAGCGTTTATTAGCAACCCAACAGAATTGCCAGCAACAAAAGGCTTTACTCAAATTGGGCTTCAGCAATATCTAATCAGCTTTGACAGTGCAAATCATCCATAGTAATTTGGCTTTAATTAATCCCATTCCCTCCCTGTGGGATGGCCAAGCCAACAGAAAAGAAAATCCACCAATTAAAGCACAATGTTTATATAAACATTTCATAATTGTGTTCAGTATTTATATCATTTACACTTCTTGTAGTTATTCTCTCCAGAATTAAGTTTATAAACATACCTTGAAAAGAAATAATCATGGAAAAACGTGTACTAGGAATTATTCTATCTCTTTTAGGTGTTGTTGGCTTAATTTATTCAGGAATTGCTTTTTTAAATGGCAATTCAGACACACGGAACATAAAACTTATTGTTTTCTCCAGTATTTTAGGATCAATTTTCTTTTTTGCAGGTATTAGTATTGTCAGAAATACAAAGGATAAAGCTGCCTAGGAAATATATTTACAAATATCAATAGCTATTATCTAAATAATGACCAAACAAAAAAACCCGACCATTTTTATAGTCGGGCTCTGTCTCAATATTTCTTAACAGCATGCGCTGTTGAATAACCAATTTACTCCCAAATCTGATCTTTACCTTCTAACCAAAGCTTCACAGACTCAGTTGTTACTGACTTAGGACGCTCTAATGGTGAGCCCAGTGCCCTATCCCAACACAAGCTAGCCATAACACCCAATGCACGACTCACGGCAAATAAAACTGTATAGAATTCATACTCTACAAATCCGTAGTGTACCAATAATGCTCCACTATGTGCGTCTACATTCGGCCAAGGATTTTTAATCTTACCTAATGATTGTAAAATAGGTGGAACTGTTTCGTAAATATTCCAAACGGTATTCACCAATTTATCATCGGGCATATGTTTTTTACCAAACTCCATTTGTGCAGTAAATCTTGGATCGGTCTTACGCAGAACTGCGTGTCCATATCCTGGAACTACTTTACCAGATGTAAGCGTGTCTTGAACATATTGTGCTATCTGTTCTTTGCTAGGACTATCAGTGCCTAGTTGCTCTTGCATTTCAAAAATCCACTTAATTACTTCTTGGTTAGCCAATCCATGCAATGGGCCTGCTAATCCGTTCATTCCTGCTGCATAACTCAAGAATGGATCGCTTAATGCAGAACCTACTAAATGAGTTGTATGTGCAGAAACATTTCCACCTTCATGATCTGCATGGATGGTCATATACAAACGCATCAACTCCTTAAAGCTTTCATCGTCGTATCCCATCATATGAGCAAAGTTGCCTGCCCAGTCTAACAAACCATTGGGTTGAATATGATCGTTGTTCTTGTACTTTCTTCTATAGATATAAGCTGCAATTCTTGGTAAACGTGCAATCAAATCCATTGCATCGTCGTAAGTGGCATTCCAATAGTCTTTCTTATTCATTCCTTTGGAATACTCTTTTGCAAAATTGCTTTCTGTTTGCAATGCCATCACTCCTACCACAAACATGGTCATTGGGTGTGTACTCAATGGCAATGCATCAATTGTTGCAAATACATGATTAGGCACATGACTTCTTCGCTGCCATACACTGGTAATATGATTGGCTTCTTCTTCAGAAGGCAACTCTCCTACCAACATTAAATGGAATAATCCTTCAGGCAATGGTTCTCCGCCATTGGGTGCTTTGGGCAATTTTTGTTGCAATTCTGGAATAGAATGTCCACGGAAGCGAATTCCTTCTTGGGCATCTAATAAGCTGGTTTCGGTTACTAACCCTGTTATACCACGCATTCCTTGGTATATCTGGGCTAGGGTAACTTCCCCTACTTTTTTATTTCCGTGTTCCTTAATGATTGATTTTATTTCGGCACTGGCTATATCAGCCTTTGCTTTAAACCTGTCTTTGATTATTCCCATGGCAATCTATTGTTAGATAATCTAATATTTCAAAGGTAATTGAAGTTGCAACTACAACAAAATCAATGCCAGTCTTGTTGCAAAATTTCACAAATAATTATTTTGGTGC
>CAZTDV010000120.1:0-2589 GCA_964612195.1 uncultured Sediminibacterium sp. | reverse complement strand
CCTGAGCAATAGAAATACTTCTACGGTGGATGAAAACAAAACCATGAATACCACTATTTTTTATCGCAAAAGATTTAAAAAAATGGGCCGAACCATTTCTTGGAACAATGATATTAATTATAATGATCGTGCAGACGATGGCTTCTTAACCGCTGATAATAGTTTTTATGACGCCTTTGGCAATTTAGTTAGAAGAGACATTGTTGACCAACAAAAGACCAATAAACAAATTGTAACCACCATAAATTCAACCATTAATTATACCGAACCACTTTGGAAAAATACTTTTTTAGTATTGAACTATAAATTAAGTGTAAGCAGAAATGATGCAGAGCGAAACACCTTCGCAAAAAACGCTGCCAATAATAAATATGAGAACTTGGTAGACACATTAAGTAACCACTTTATATTCAATACAACAGGGCATAATGGAAGTGTGAATATCCGATACAACGTAAAGAAATTTAATTTCTCTATTGGAACAGGTATTGGTACAGTAAATTATCGACTCAATGATTTGGTGAAAAAAACAGACCGCAATGTTGTTTTCAACAATTTCATTCCTGCTGTTACATTCAACTATACCCCCAAACAACAAAGAAGATTGAATTTTTCTTATAACGGATCCACTAGAAACCCCTCCCTTTCACAAATCCAACCCATTATTGATAATATTGATCCACTCAATTTAACCATTGGTAATCCTAATTTAAAGCAATCCTTTGTTCACCAATTTAACTTTGGAGGGTCAGACTACAAGGTTTTGAAAAGCAGAAGTGTAAGATTTAATGTCAACTATTCTAAAACAGAAAATGCCATTTCCAATTCAAGTTTTGTAGACAATCAAGGTAGAAGAATTAACCAAGCCATTAACGTCGCAGGCAATTATAGTTTAAGTGGAAGTGTAGGTTATAATTTTGAAATCATCCCATCATTTAATGTTGGAGTTAATATTGGTCCTAGAATCAACCAATTTGCCAATAGGGTAAACGGGATTGATAATATTACTAAAAACAGATCCACTGATTTCAGTTTTAATATGGGATACTGGGGTGATAAATGGATTAATTTTTATGCCTTTGGAAGTGCAGTACGTAATAACTCCACTACTTCTATTCGCCCAGATATCAGCACTAAGTTCTGGTCTTACAATGCATACGCCAATGTACAGTTTAAATTGAAAAAAATCAAGACCTATATCGATTTTGATTTAAATGCCAATATTTATGAAAAGACTGCTGTATTTGCCGATCAAAGAGATGTGTATATAGTTAATGCTTCTGCAAGAAAAGTAATTTCTAAGAATGACCAATGGGAAATCAAAGCTTCTGTTAATGACTTATTTAACCAAAACTTGGGCATCAACAGAAATGCATCTAGCAACTTTATTACTGAAACAACTAATCAAACCATACAACGCTATTTCTTATTTTCTTTAATTTGGAATTTTAGTAAAAATGGTAAACCTAATGAAGGATTTTAATATGAAAAAGACAATCATCATTTGTACAATTTTATTTTGTAGCACTTATTTAAATGCACAAGTACAATTCATACAATCTGGCAGAATAGAGTTTGAAAAAAGAGTAAACCAACACGCGCCCATATTAGATGAAGGAGAAAATATGTGGACGGCTGAAATGCTCAAACAGATGCCCAAATTTGTGTCAGATTTTTACGAACTAAAGTTCACTGCAGACAAATCAGTATTCAAATTAGCTAAGGAAAATCCCAATAATAAATACATGTGGGGTACCAAACCTGTTGATACAGATGTAAGCATGCAAGATTTAAAAAAAGGCATTTCCATCAGTCAAAAAGAAGTATTTGAAAATACCTATTTAATCAAAGACAGTAGCCGCACTTGGGAATGGAAAATTGCAGATGAAACCAGAGAAATTGCTGGCTTTGAATGCAGAAAAGCGGTTACCAAAATTTGTGATTCAGTATATGTAGTGGCTTTTTATACTGATCAAATTCCAGTAAGTGCAGGCCCAGAAAGTTTTGGTGGACTTCCAGGAATGATCTTAGGGCTTGCAGTACCCAGATTGAATACCACCTGGTTTGCAACAAAACTAGAATTGGTTTCCCCTACCCCGAATGAATTAAATGTAAAGCAAAAAGGAAAACAAATTGGCCGCTCACAATTAACTACCGAATTGTCAAAAGCTTTAAAAGATTGGGGCAAGGAAGGAGCTAGAAAAATGTGGGTTGCGCAATTGTAATAATCATATAGAATGGTTAATTAAAAATGCTTAATGCGAACAATGAATAGCATCTGTTCCTTGTATGGCTGCATTTAAATAGGGACTTATAAAAGGTATGTCCAAATTTAATCCGCGGAGTATCAATAAACAGCCAATGATAAAGGTAAACACGGGTACCAGTTTTCTAAATTGCTGACGTAGCTGGTTGGGTAATTTATGTGCTGCTGCCACCAACAATATCATAGCAGGTATAGTGCCCAATCCAAAGAATCCCATAAATAACATCGACTCATATATATTATGGGCAACCAGTGAAGCAGCTACAGCGGTATAAACCAATCCACAGGGCAATAACCCATTTAACACACCAAAAATATACATC
>CAZTDV010000119.1:0-2619 GCA_964612195.1 uncultured Sediminibacterium sp. | reverse complement strand
CAAATGGCGCACAGCAAACGCTAATATTCCATGAAATTCATTCTCGCCCATTCTGAAGCTCGAAGGCGTGCCATGGACGCTATCAAAACGGCTCCAGACGGGTTCGTGGTCGAGGTCAAGGCCCCAACAAGGAACCTCGAACAGAATGCCCTACTGCACGCTGAATTGCAGGAAATTGCGGCTACCAGAGAATGGGCAGGGAAGAGATGGTCAGTCGAGGAGTGGAAACGACTACTTACCGCGGCGTGGTGCCGGGCAACGAAAAGGGGTGTGCAGCTTGTCCCGTCTGTGGATGGGCAGGGATTCGATGCGTTGTATCAGAGGACGAGCACCTTGACGAAATCAGAAATGGCGGAATTGATTGATTACATCAGGGCGTGGATGGATGTGGGATGAGTTTTGCAGGGCATGACATGAAGATTTGTGAAGACTGCCAACACTTGACGCGTATTGGGCTTTGCAAGAGCCCGGAAAACGGCGTGAACATGGTGACTGGGAAACCGACGCCGATGTTCGCCAGCGAGCGGCGAAGCGCTGGCGTTTCTTTTACCGGCACGGTGAAATGCGGGCCGGAAGCCAAGCACTTCGCGCCGAAGCTGCCGCAGCAGAAGCTGCCGCAGAAGCGACCGTGGTGGAAGTTTTGGACGCGATGCCTACGGCGGAGGGGGGAGTAATGGATATCGTAATCACTGATTACGGGGAAGTGCGGATCAGCAAACGATCCTTGGCGTGGCTTAACAGCATTGATCCCGAATGGAGGAACTGCAAGCGGAAACGCAGCAAGCATGCAAAGCGCGTTCAAGAGCAGGTTCGCATGTTTGAGATTGCCGTCATGGTGGCGGCATCTATCACATGGGCCAACGGTGATGAATTGAAAGAGTTCTGACGACCGACTTGTTTAGCGCCCCACCCAATCCACGCATTCCGCGTGCTTCGATCGACATTCTCCAAAGCTTGAAGCCGCGCTTCCGGCCCAGGCCTTGACCTCCTGATCCGTCTTTCCCATCAGTCGCGGCAGGGGGTCGCAATCCGTCAGGCACGCCGCCGGGGGCTGTCTCTTTACCGTTGGCGGAATCAATGAGGTCGTTGAGCAGGCGCTGCTCAATGTCAGTCCAGGAACACTCAGGACGATGATTCCTAGCCGCTTCCAGGTCAAGTGCATGGCGTTTCTCCAGTCTGTTGATTCTCGCCTTCTGGCGGGCTTCCTCGGCCTTCACAGCGGATTTCCTGTCCGCCTCGGCCTGCTCGTTGTGCCGGGTAATCATGGCCGTCATGGCCTCGTTCGCCGCCTGTTCATAGTCGGCCTTGGTAACCTTGACGCCCTGCCGATAGCCGGTGAATCCTGCCAATGCCAGCATGATGACGAAGCCGAGCCAGAGATAGGGATTCAGCAGGAAACCTTTTTGGAAGCCGCCCGGCTTCATCGTTCCGCCGTTGCCTGCTGGGCAGCGGCTCCCAAGCATTGGCGGTATTCCGCCTGCCGACGCTTGGTCAGCCCGTTCAGCACGATTCCACCGGCCCTGTCCCATCTGAGTATCTCCTTGCAGGCCCCGCGATAGTCTCCGGCATTCAGTTTCTTCACCAGCGTTGAGGCGCAGAACGCCCCGGTGCCGATGTTGTAGGCCAAGCTCATGTAGGCATCGAGTTCGTACTGATGCAGGGGAACCTTGACGCATCGCTCAATCGTCGCCTTCCGCCCGTCAAGGTCTTTCAGCGCAAGCAGCAGTTCGCGCTGCGGTGTCGTCCGCTCATTGGGTCGCACGCCCTCGATGCGCCCGAAGCCGATTGTCGGGACATCAACCGAATCCAGGTAGGGGCGGTCAGAGTACCCCTCATGAATGGTGATCCCGACCAATGCAGCAGCGGACACACTAAGGGCGGCGATTGTCGTGCGGTTCATGCGCACTGTTCCTTTTTCATGATGGCGATAGCCTTGGTCATGGCTTCCAGTTGCCCGACAAGGTAGTCATAGGCATGCTTGGTGATCAGGAAGCACCCGCCTTCAGCATCGCATTTCGATTGCAGATCATCGGTCGCCATTGCAGCAAGGGACACCAGCAGGATCAGCAGAAAGAGCGCTTTGCGCATGGCCCCATCGTCCGCCTGTACCAGCGCATCATGTGTTCATAGCAGCAGAAAGACCCGTTGCAGGTCTTCCCGCATTCGAGGCAGGTCACTGCGCTCGCCTCACGTCGAGAAGAGCCTCGGAGAGTTTATCGAACTTTCTTCCGAGATCATCGAAACCACTACGGAAAGCGGCTTCCAGCTTGTCGAACCGGGCATCGAGTTCATTTTTCTGATAGTGCTCTCGGGCAAGTTGTATTCGCAAATCCTGCAATGCTCCGGCATCGGCATCGTGTTTCTCGAACAGCAGCTTGATCTGATTGGACTGCGCCTCGTCCTTGCTTCTCAAGAACCACCCGATGACGGAAAAGATAACACCCATTGCGAAGATAGCGATTTCAAGCATTTTTATTCTCCTTGTTGTGAACCACCACTGATTGCTGCTTTTTCCAACTTTGTTATGAGTTGCGGCCAATACGACGGGGGTACGTCTTTCAGGTACTTTTCCACAAACGCATCCGGATCGGTCTTCATGAGCTTGTGAATGTCCCGGGC
>CAZTDV010000118.1:0-2644 GCA_964612195.1 uncultured Sediminibacterium sp. | reverse complement strand
TGTCATTCATCACCCTAAAGGGACCACCGATCATCACCTAATGGGGCCACTAAATCATCACCTTAATGGGGCCATTTAATCTATCAAAATCCCTATCGAACTACCTTTAGTTTTAGCCATATTCCAGCTTTTTTCAAGTTACCCTTTTTTTGGTGTCTCTTTTCGTGCTTTTCTGTAACTAGCTCCGTCCAAAGTAACTCGGTGCGCATTGTGTCGAAGCCGGTCCAGCGTGGCTGCGGCAAGAAGACGATTAGGAAACGCATTCACCCATTCATCGAAGTCCAGATTGCTGGTTACAATGGTTGTCGTGCGCTCATAACGTTCCGAGATGAGATCGTGAAAATCCTCATCCTGCGGCGTGCGCAAGGGCCGCAAGCCAAAGTCATCGATGATTAACAGCGTGATTTTAGTCAGCTCAGTGAATTTTTTCTCGAAGCGACCCGCGGCTTTCGCCGCTTGAAGATCACTAAACAACTGACTTTGTGATAACCATAAAACATCGATACCAAAGCGAATAGCACAATGTGCAATGGCTTGAGCAATGTGAGATTTCCCGGTTCCACATGGCCCTACGATTAATACCGGTGCTTTTTCTTCAATAAAACGACATGAAGCCAGCTCTTGGATTTGAGCTGCATTAATTTTAAGATTAAAACTAAAATCATATCGCTCCAGTGTTTTGTCTCCTTGAATGTTGGCACGTCGGATACGCGCTTGAAATTTTTTATTTTCCCGTCCCAGCATTTCATCCTGTAACAGCAGGGCTAAAAATTCCGGATAGGCTAGTTTTCTTTCAACGGCCTCCCTGTTCCGTTGTGATAAATTACCCTCAATGTGAGATAATCGAAGTTGTTTTAATAGAGTGTTAATTTCAGGCATTGGATGTGTCATGATATTTATCTCCTGTTATTACTGCGTGAGTTTTGAAATGTTGCGACAGAAACGACCTTGGCCGGTATAGGTTTCTGCCAGCGCGTCAAATGCTTCCTCCTCAGGTAGTGGCTTATACTCAGCCCCTGCCTGAAGGATGGATTTAATGGTTTTATAGTGAATGCTTTGAAAAGCTACCGCACGAACGCAGGCAGCCTCCAGACGTTCAGCACTATATTTTTTTTGTAACCCAATAATCCCCTGTGCGGCACGTAAATAATCGACAACAGAGTCCGATAACAACTGCTCAATCACGTAATGACAATGCGTTCCAACCTTTGTGGCTTGTTTCAAACACCACGCGGAGTCTTTCATTGCATAAGCGGTAGCATTCGGTGGAAGGTGCTCATCCAGTGTATTTTTTGATCCGGGCCTCACTAACCGTGGATGAATAGCCACGAGGGTATGTTCCTGATAAATACGCACGGTTGTATCGCTCGCCCGTAGCCAGAGAAGTTCGCCAACCAGTTTGTATGATGCCGAGTAACGGCATTTTTCAAACATAACATGGCAATCACCATGGAGCGTAACCTTCGCCCAAACCGCACATTCAGGCGGGGTAGCAGGAAGTGGACTGAACAGCTCACGCTCTGTTTCAAACAGTGTGAGTGGCTTTTCACGGGTCGTGCCATGGATGCGATTGCCTGCTGTTTCCAATACCCATGTTTTTAATTGTTGATTTGCATCAACCAAATGTCGAAACACACGCAATGGGACAAAATTATTTTTTACGTATTTAACGCCTGACTCGACCCGACCCTTTTTTTTAGGTTCTCGAGGAGGACATGCAGAGATGATAAATCCATATCCTTCGGCGTAATCAGAATAGCCCCTCTGAACAACAGGATCGTAATAACATGCTTTTGTAATGGCGCATTTGGCATTATCAATGAGCATTTTTTTCGGCACACCGCCAAACCACTCGAATGCATGGCGATGGCAGCTTAACCATGTTTGCACGGTTTGATTGAGCACTATTTCCGCGTACATGTGACGACTCCAAGCCAGAACCATCACAAAAATCCAGGTTTTTATTTCTTCGCCTGTCGTTACATCAATCAACTTTGGACCTGCACCAAAATCAATTTGCGCACATTCACCGGGCTTGAAATCCAGAATGGTGGTCACTTCATGCTGTTTATCTTTTAAGGTTTTTATAAAGCGCTGCACGGTGTTGTAACTGCCCGTATAACTATATTGACGCGCTAATGCAGCATGAATCGTGCTAGCCTGAACACCCTGACGATGCCATGTTTCAACCAAGGCTTTGTAAGGAAGTAATTTCTGAAGTTGATTGGCTGACTGTTTTGAATCTAAAAACTGAGCCAGGACACCATCATCTGGCAACTCAAAGCCAGGATTTAACCAGCCTTGTTGCTCGGCAACAATTTGAATACGCTTGATCGTTTTGCGATCAGCATCCCTTGTCCTCCCGATGCTGCGAAGACTATCCCCTAAACGCAGCTGGATAAGAATCTGACGATATTGATACATTTCAAACCTCCGATTTGACATAGTTCTTCTCTCCGTTGAAATTTAAATGAACAACGGATTTAAACTACTGTGTTTAACGAAAGTTCGATAGGAAAATGGCCCCTTACCATGCTAATCAGGTGGTCCCTTTAGCATGATGATTTAGTGGTCCCATTAGGTGATGATCTGGTGGTCCCTTTTGAGTGATTACGTAATGGCCCTATTAGGGTGATGAATGACA
>CAZTDV010000117.1:0-2932 GCA_964612195.1 uncultured Sediminibacterium sp. | reverse complement strand
AATGCAGCATTATACCATGCATTGAAATTGGGTGTGCCTGTTTTACCCATTTTTATTTTTGATACTTCAATTCTAGCTCAACTGCAAGATCGTTCCGATAAACGTGTTGCATTTATTCACGCGGCTATTACTGAAATGCAAACAGAATTGGTTGCTATGGGAAGTACCATGCAGGTATTTCATGGAAAGCCTTTGGAAGTATTTACTGAACTAGTTTCAACTTATACTGTTCAAACCGTTTTTTCTAATCACGATTATGAACCTTATGCGCAAGAAAGAGATGCTGCTGTTGCGGATTTGCTTTCTGCAAATGGTATTGGTTTTAACACATTTAAAGACCAGGTCATTTTTGAAAAGGACGAAGTAACCAAAGATGATGGTAAGCCATACACGGTTTTTACGCCTTATTCAAGAAAATGGAAAGCCAAATTAACTCCTGATTATTTGAAAGCCTATCCTACTGAAAAATATTTTGCTAATTTTTATAAACTATCACCCATTGCCATTCCTAGTTTGGCTTCAATGAATTTTGAAGAGGTTGAAACAGTGTTTCCTTCTAAGCAATTAAATGAAGAGATTGTTCGTAAGTATAGCCAGAACAGAGATTTTCCCGCACTGGAAAATGGTACTTCTAAAATGGGTGTACACTTAAGATTTGGTACAGTGAGTATTCGTTCACTTGCAACGATTGCTGCTGGTTTAAATGAAACTTATTTGAACGAATTAATTTGGAGAGATTTTTATCAAATGATTTTATGGCATTTCCCTAAAGTAGGAAAGGGCCATGCATTTAAAGCGGAATACGAAAAAATAAAATGGCGCAATAACGAAGAAGAGTTTAAAAAATGGTGTGAGGGTAAAACGGGTTATCCTATTGTAGATGCAGGTATGCGTGAATTGAATGCAACTGGTTTTATGCACAATCGTGTTCGAATGATTGTGGCGTCGTTTTTGACTAAACATTTACTCATCGATTGGCGTTGGGGCGAAGCTTATTTTGCTAATAAATTATTAGACTTTGATTTATCGGCTAATAATGGTGGTTGGCAATGGGCTGCCAGTAGCGGTTGTGATGCTGCTCCTTACTTTAGGGTCTTCAATCCTTATTTGCAAACAGAGAAATTCGATAAAGAATTAAAGTACATCAAAAAGTGGGTGCCGGAGTTTCAAGCGTTCGGCTATCCGCAGCCGATGGTAGTGCATGAAGTGGCGCGGAAAAGAGTCCTTGAAACTTATGCTGCTGCGTTGAAGCCTGTTTAAATTTTATTTAGTCCTCTGGGGTTGAAAAATTCTCCACTACAATCCCTTTTCAAGGTATTAAATGTGGAGAATTTTTCCCCAGAGGGCTAATTTAATCTATACTTCAGGAAAACCTTTTCTGAGCATTTAAGACGTTTACGGATTGCAGCGAAGAAAAGGTTATCCTGAATAATTTGGTATCTTTTTTTAATTTTAGTTAAATAAGTATGCGTGAAACTCTATATTAAAAATATGGTTTGTGGCAGGTGCAAGCTGATTGTGAAAACCGAGTTAGAAAAATTAGGGTTTTCATTGAAGTCTATTGAATTAGGTGAAGTTGAAACAATCGAAAATATAAATACTACCCAGAAAAAGCAGATTGCTGAACTTTTATTGAGTTTTGGGTTTGAACTAATTGATGATAAAAGAGGAAAAACTATTGAGAAAATAAAAAATTTGATTAGAGAGTTGGTTCATCAAAAAGACAATGAGTTAGAAATGAATTTGTCTGACTATTTGAGCCAAAAATTGAATACTGAGTATTCATCACTGAGTAATCTTTTTTCTGATGTGGAAGGGATTACCATCGAAAAATACTTTATTCTTCAAAAGATTGAAAGAGTAAAAGAACTTTTAATGTATGATGAAATGAGTCTAAGTGAGATAGCATATACATTGAATTATAGTAGTGTTGCCTATTTGAGTAATCAGTTTAAGAAAATTACTGGCTTAACTCCCTCTCATTTCAAAAATTTAAAAATTAAGAAGCGATTTAATATAGATGAATTATAATTGGCTTTTGTAAATCTTACAAATCATATCTATAATTCTACAAAGATATAAGGGCTGAACTGGCTGAATTTTGTATCATAAATTAAATACTATGGTACATCAATATCAAATTACAGGAATGACCTGTGGAAACTGTGTTGCTAAAGTTAGATCTGCCTTGTTAATGGTTCCCTTTGTAACCGAAGTTGAAGTTTCTAAAGAATTGAGCTCAACTACAATTACTATGGATAAGCATATTTCTTTAAATGTTTTCCAAAGCGCTTTAGATGCTAAATACCAAATTACAGAGCTAAGTCATTCAGAAATGACTGAACAAGCAAAAAGTTGGTTTGAAACATACAAGCCTGTTTTATTGATTTTTATTTACATAAGTAGTTCAACATTATTAATTCAATTTACTAATTCATTTTTTGATTGGATGCAATGGATGCAACATTTTATGGCTGCTTTCTTTTTGGTGTTCTCTTTTTTTAAATTGTTAAATCTCAAAGGATTTGCAGAAAGCTATCAGATGTATGATATAGTTGCAAGGCGATTTAAAGGATGGGCGTTTATATATCCTTTTATTGAATTAGCACTTGGCCTTGCTTTCTTGCTTAACTTTAATTTTGTTCTTACCAATTCAGTTACTTTCATGGTAATGGGAATCAGTATCATTGGCGTATTGCAGTCTGTATTGAATAAAAAGCAAATACAGTGCGCTTGTTTAGGAGCAGTATTTAACTTGCCAATGAGTACGATTACTATTATTGAAGATTTATTAATGATTGGTATGAGTGCTTGGATGTTACTTTATCATTTTTACAATTAAAAAAAATCATATGCGTAGTTTATTATTTTTATTTTGGCAGATTCAAGTTTTTAACGCAACAATAGTTCTTTAAACTTTTCTTTTGGTGTT
>CAZTDV010000116.1:1981-3253 GCA_964612195.1 uncultured Sediminibacterium sp. | reverse complement strand
GTGTCTGGAATATTGGCTTTGTCTTCACTGGGTAAGTCTACTTCTAATCTTCTGCCCAAGCCAAAAGCATTCATGTATTCTTTCCATTTTAAATAACCTTGATTGGTATTGCCCCATTTTTTATTGTCCAGTGCTTTTCTAAAAACGTCGGAGAAATAAGAGTTACAAGAATTGGCCAAGGCCAATCTTAAATTGGCTGCGTGCCCAGCATTGCTGTGTTCACATCTAACATAAACTCCACCACATGCTCCATATCCACCACTACAACCAATTCCATAATCGGAAGTAATTAAACCTTGATCAAGTGCCACCAATGCCCCTAATGGTTTGAAAGTAGAGCCGGGAGGGTATTGGCCCTTGATGGCTCTATTGTACATAGGCTTTGCAGTATCCATGACCATTCTTCCCCAGTTTTTCCTACGGGCATTCCCAGTTAAAACATTGGGGTTATAAGTAGGACTAGATACCATGGTGATAATACCACCCGTTCTAGGATTGATGGCTACTGCACTGCCAATTTTATTTTGCAATAATTGTTCAGCCAATTGTTGTACTTCTACGTCAATACTGGTAAATAAATTTCTTCCTGCAACAGGAATGGTATCGAATATGCCATTTTCATAAGCCCCTTGAATTCTACTTTTATTATCTCTAATAAAACGCTTGATGCCTCTTTGTCCCATTAAAATGGACTCATAGGTTTTTTCTAAACCACTCATGCCCGCATAGTCGCCCATTTCATATCCTAAGTGTTTGTTTTTTCTTAAGTAACTGGTGTCTACTTCTGCAATATATCCAAGTAATTGTGCGGCTGTATTAAATGGATAAGTTCTAACAGAACGTTCGCTTAAAACAAAACCGGGAAACTTATACATATTCTCGGTAAGCTTCGCATATAACTCAGCACTTAACAAGGGCTCAAATACACTAGGACGAACACGGGTATTTTTGAAAATCAAATCGAGCATTCTTTTTTTGTACTCAGCTGTATCTATCCCTAAAATGGCGCAAAGCGAAGCAGTGTCTGTGCCTTTAGATTCGGAGGGTGTTACTATTAAATCGAAACTAATGGTGTTTTCGAGAAGTGCTCTTTTTTTGCGATCAAAAATAATGCCCCTGTCGGGATAAATAATTTTACGGTAAATGGCATTGTTTTCCGCTGCCAGTTTATATTGGGAAGAGAAAATTTGAAGATTAATGAGTTGAGCTGTAATTACAATGAATACAACTCCAATGATGATTTGGATTATCCTTCCACGGCTTTGATTAAAT
>CAZTDV010000116.1:0-1881 GCA_964612195.1 uncultured Sediminibacterium sp. | reverse complement strand
AATGAATACAACTCCAATGATGATTTGGATTATCCTTCCACGGCTTTGATTAAATACGGACATATTTCAGGAGAAGTTAATTGATTTGACCATGTGAAATTAAGCATAAACTAGAACTACTGCACTAACTATTCGTTCTATATTTTGCTTTTCTGTTGAATAACATTTCAGCCAAAAAAATGAGTAGTAAACTAATACCAGTTGTGCCGCTCACTTTGCCTAAGAAATAAGTAAAACTTCCAAATTGAAGCCACTCTAATAATACCAAATAAAAGTGGTGTACAAATGTAAGTAAGCCAATGTATAAACTGAATGGCGCCCATCCCATGCTCTTAATGCTGGGCTCTACATAGCTTTGTTCGGTGGTTTCCTGGGGAATTAATAAACTTAATAAGAAAGGTCTGATATAGCCGATTAAGGTGCAAGCCGCTGCATGAAGTCCCATGGTTCCTGTAAAAAAATCCATGGTTAATCCAAAAAGAAAGGACAACAATAAAACAGACCAGGGCCTCATTTTGAAAGGCAACCAAAGAATGTACAAGAAATAAATATAGGGGACAATAAACTGGTGCAAAGCAGGTATCTTATTCAACACAAATTCTTGTAGAAGGATAAAAAAGGCAAACCGGAATATATTCGTTAGTAGACTGCTCATTGCTATTGATTTCGGTTTTCCAATTCAATTTGTTCGTTGAAACGAGTATTATAAATTACATCCACCGATTGAATGGTAAAGAAGTTGGTAGCAGTTTTAATTTTCAAGGTGTAATAATTGGTAGCAGGATCTGCAGTAATGGAAGCTACTCTACCAATCATTAACTGCGATGGAAAGTTGGCTGAGTAAGCACTAGTAAGAACGGTATCACCTTTTACTACTTTCGCACTCTTAGAGATATTTCTTAAAACAAGCAAAGAAGGATCTGCTCCATCCCATTCTATACTACCTGTAGTATTGTCCTTTTTAAGCATAGCAGAAACCTTGCTGTTTCTGTGTAACAAACTCATCACTTTACTAATATTAGATGACACGTCTACCACTACACCCACAATTCCACTTGGTCCAACAACTGCCATGCCTTTTTTAATACCTTGATTGGCACCTCTCTCTAACATCAAGTAGTTGTTTTGTAAAGTGTAAGAATTGCCAATCACTTTTGCTGGGAGATAAATGAATTTTCTTTTTCTTCCAAGCGTATCTACAAAACTGGAATCTGTAAAAGGAATGACTGTGGTATCAGGCGAAATAAAATTACTGCCCAATGCATTTCTTAAACGGGTATTTTCTTCAGCTAATTTTTGATTGGCTTCTTTTAAATTAAAGTACTGCTGTAAGTTGGCGTACCGACTATTGAAATATCCAGTCACTTCAAAAACAGTGCCTGCAAAAAACGTTTCGTGTGTTTTGCTTACTTTGGTGAGCATAACAATGCATAGAATTTGCAACAGCAAAAAGCTGAGGAAATTAAAGTATTGCCGTATGAACAGGAAAATATTTTTCAAAGCCGATTAACTGTTCTATCTCATGATAAATGGAAAACGCTGATAGTTCTTTAACGCAAGCCCAGTGCCGCGTACCACACTTTTCAATGGGTCGTCTGCAACATGAACAGGCAATTTAATTTTTGCACTTAAGCGCTTGTCTAAACCACGTAGGAGGGCTCCTCCACCAGTCAGGTATAATCCCCTTCGGTAAATATCTGCTGCTAATTCTGGAGGTGTTGTTTCTAATGCTTTTAAGATAGCTTCTTCTATTTTGAAAATGCTTTTATCTAGTGCTTCAGCAATTTCTTGGTAGCTCACCATGATTTGTTTTGGAATAACAGTAACCAAATCACGACCATTTACTGGCATGTCTTCTGGAGGATTATCCAAGTCTTTCAT
>CAZTDV010000115.1:0-3285 GCA_964612195.1 uncultured Sediminibacterium sp. | reverse complement strand
TAAGCTCACTGGATGATTCGGTCAGTAAATCCTTTAGACCTTGAACGCTTGCCGCGACTTTCGATACTTCGGCAAATTCGGCCTTCAACTGTTGGAATCCTTCCAGTTGTGTCTTTGCCTTTTGAAGAATGCCACGAAGCTTTTCAACTTCTTCCGCCTTAGCTGATAAAGATTCAATCTGGTGCTTGAGCTCAATATTTTCAACAGCAGCCGTATCGACAGGAATCTTGCCGATTTCCTTTGCCAGACGTTCTGCCAATTCATCAATCTCAGGCAATTGCATCGTATTGGTTACACTGCCGGCAATCAAATCAACCATCGTATCCTTGTTTTCATACATTGAAAACTTTTGTGCCAGATGATACTTGATGACGGCTCGTCGTCCAAACTCAACCGATTCTGCCAGCTGGTTCTTTGCGTCAGCCAGTTCGCATTCAATCCTTGCGCCATTCTGCTGTTCACGCTTAACGCTGTTTTCCAAATCCTTAATGTATTCGTTGGAATCTTCTGAAAAGATGAATGGTCTGATAAGTTTAACGATACCTTCAATGGCTCTCTTTGCACCAGCAACCGATGGATCTTCCAACATCGATTCACGAAGGTTGTCTGTCAATTCATCCTTTGCCGCAACGACATCTTCAATAAGTCGCCTGGCATAGATTTCCTTTATTCGCGACGTCTCGGTCCTTATCGCATTACTGACCGCTTCCTCAACATCTGATTTGGAATACTGCTTATCGGTTACCGTTTGTTGAGTCGTTTCCAATAGGAACTTGTTGGCTTCCGGAATCGCGCGCTCAATCTCTTCAGAAATCGTTTTACCAATACGTTTCCTTACTTCGTCCACCGGAGAACCAGCAACCCTTTCGCTCTCTGCGAACACATCCGGATAAGCCGTCTTCGTGGCTGGATCGTAAACGACATCGAAAGTAAGAAGTCGATAATCGTCGCCGACTGTTTCACAACCGTCTTCCGATTTTACGGTAGAGCCATATCCTCTTGAGCTGATTCCAGGATCAATACCTGCTTCAATCAGTGACATTAGAATCTTACCCATCGGCGTTGGAAGGATCTCAGCTTCACCAATAATCTCATTACCTTCAATGCGCAAATCTGTAATTACGTGACTTACTCGTTGCAGCCTGGTTTGCCCATCACTGTTACCAGTCCAAAACGCCTTACCGTTTTGTTCCATGTAGAAGTTGCCATGATCGACCTGAAGACAATAAATATTTCCAGTATGGTGCTTCTTCTCAATCTTCATGAACCTTGGATCAAGCCAAATGTATTCTGAGCTTGAGACATGAAGCTGATAAAGTGGAACCTTATGGTCTGCCTTAATGATTCGACCAGCAAATTCATAATCTGCGTCGGGCTCAATAACTGTAACGCTACCACTCCTGCCAGTCTTAATCAAACATTCATATAGGTCATCAATCAATTGCTTTGAAACAGTAAACACATCACTTCTGATGTTTGTCTTTCCACCGTATCTGATTGACTCAGCGTTAAGCTCTTTGAATGTTTTTCCAGTATTTCTCCAATCGCCATTAACAGAATGATCATCTGTCCTGGCATCCACAATTCGACCATCGCCGATGGTGAACCAAAACAAAAGTTCAGACAATGCTTCGGGACCAAGAGTCTTCACATCTTCAGGGATGTATTTATTGTAACAATCACCGAACTGCTTAACGTAATTGTACAGACGTGCATCAGCGGTATGATACCCGCCGTCATATTCAATCCATTCAATGTCTGCCGAAAGCTTACTTAACACCTCATCGTAAATATACTTTTTTGACCATTCATTCTTTTGATGGACGTATACTCTATATCCTTCTGCATTTTCTGATACAGAACTACCCTCTGATAGGTATATACCCATAAACGCTGAGAAGATATTTGTATCGAGCACAAGATCCTTTGAAGCATCTGTTTTTGTTTTCCCAAAAACTTCAACTGCTGGAATCGTATATGTTACAGGAGATTCTGGACACCATTTAGCAGTTTTAGGAATGGCCGAATGTCCATGCGCAGTCCTGTTCTCAAATATCTCTTCAGCAGTAACATACATCTCTTTTGCACGCTTTTCACCCGGCCTAAAAACAACCAAATTCCGGTGTGCGGGAGTAAAAGCCGAGTCAATGCTTCTGCCTTTGAAATGATACACGGGACCATCATACGGCTCATCTATTATGCCATTAACACGAGACAGTTTGGCTTTCCCATCAACCCTAGACCAAACATAGTCACCAACAGAGATGTCGGTGAATGCCTTAAATCCTTGACTTGTAAGGACTTTAAAGTTGTCATTCTGTAAACATGGATGGTCACATTCCCCTAACAGCTTGCGACTATTGAGTTTTTCGCCAAGGCGGCCGATTTCTCGTTCCCAAAGTGGCAATTCGTATTTACGCCCGTTCTCAGTAGGAACGCCAGCAAGTGCAAATAGTCCCCGCAGGTAAAGCTTCCTTGAACCAGAGCTGCTGGCTTCACTAAGTTCCGATTTAAACTTAAATGGAAATGTATCGATCAATAGTCGTGGTTGCGACATTACGTTATCCTTTTTACCACTTCATCCATTTTATCTTAGATGCAAAAGCAGTATTGGCAAGAATTCTAGGCTTCTTTTTAACCTTTCGGTTAGTCTTATTGTCACGCCAGTACGGTTTCATCCATCCATAAAAACCAATCTTTTCAAGACGGCCAGATCTGTAATGTGTTCTGGCTCGCCTTGGTGCTTCATTGATTAAAAACCCACCTTTGTTTCATACTCCCTAACGGCTTCCGTTACGGCGTGCAATCGCTTGCGTAGAATCCGACGAAGTGACTCATGATCAGCTTCGCTCTCCGAAAGAGTATCGGTCGCATTGGCGACATCAATCAAACTATCGGCAATTTCAGATTCACCGATGGCATCGTATCGCTTAGCCATAAGCTCCGCAATATCGGCAATCAGTCGGCAACTGATATCAAACTTTGATTCAGTCTCAGTATTCTCATTCTCAATAGCACTATCGATTCGATCAATTAGATCGTCAGAGTCAAATCGTCCCATATCGTCACCGTCCTCCACTGATTCTCCATAACTGTATTCGTCACCAAACTCACCATCTGAGTCGGTCACATCGCCAACTGGCTCTTCCAGCATATCCATCGCAATATCATATGCATCTTCGGCCGACATAACATCAAGTCCGAATTCATCGGCAATAAAACCAATAAGTTCTTCGTCTGAAGCACCAGCATCAAGCAACGACAGGAAGTCATCATCATCGGCCA
>CAZTDV010000114.1:0-3328 GCA_964612195.1 uncultured Sediminibacterium sp. | reverse complement strand
AGACGCTAAGTACAATTTCATTTGAGCAATTTCTTCCAAAGTCGATTTTCTGAAAACATCATTTTCACCCATTATTTTTTCACGAATAGAACTATGCCCCGAATAGCTAGCTACATTTACTGCTATGTTGTTTTGTTGAAAAAAAGCATTTAAGCTATCCATTGGATAACTATCTCCATCTTGTCCTATGATTATTGTGGTAATGCCTTGGTTGGTCATAGCAACACCGGTTGGCTCTTTTTTTAGGCTACCAAAATGATGACTATGTGAATCTATAAAGCCGGGGCTTAAATACTGTTCCTTTCCATCAATAATTATTTCACCTTTTAATGGTGTTAAATTTCCAATTGCCACAATGCGGTTTCCGTTAATTCTTACAGCCCCCTTTTTTGGATTACTACCTGTTCCGTCTACTATCCAAACATTTTGAATGATGGTATTGTGGTTTTGCTTTGATTGGCTTTGCAATTGACTTTTAATAAGTGTTAAAAGCAACACCACAAAAAAAATATATTGATTTTTCATAAAATGTTAGGATAAAGTATTCTTTAAATTTATCAAACATGATTTGAATCATAAAATGCTTTTTTGATTTTTTAGATATTTGCATTCAACTGAAATGAGGAGGCAGCTGATTATATTGATGTTTTTGAGTTCACTAATGGTGCAAGTGTTTGCTGGTTTTATTTTAAAAGCAGATTACGCCATCAATAGAGCTGTTTACATCAAATCTTGTGTTAACAAAAATAGGCCTGTATTAAAGTGTAATGGTAAATGTCAATTGAGTAAAAAAATATTGGCTGCAGAAAAAGAACAACAAAAATCCGCACAAAAAGGATCATATCAATTCAATATTTATATTGAAATTCTTTGCAATACCATTTTTATTCCATCAATAAATACGCTAGAAATATCAATTAATCCAATTAAGTTTCAGTATGGCATTAAAGATGAACTAGCGGGTCATTATAGTACAATTTTTCATCCCCCACAGTTGACATGACATTTTTTAAGAGCTAATTATTTTTTAATCAAAAAATTTTGTCATGAACTATCGTTCTTCGAAGGCTTTGTTGAGCCTTCTTGTACCAGTTTTTGCCCTATCACAAACAGCTGGTCAATCAATAAATAATAATGTCGATTCATTTTTTAGTAAAACACTTGCTCCTGTAAGTGTATATGCAGTAAAGGGAAAAACACCTCAAAAAACCTATCAACTAAAATCTGCAGATTGGGTGCAACACGATGCATCACAAGTTTTATTACAAATTGCTGGTTTTAATGCAATCCGAAAAAGTGGAAACTTTGGATTTGATCCGGTTTTTAGAGGATTTAAATGGGAGCAAATCAATTTGATTACCGATGGCGCAATGGGTGCTCATCAAGCATGTCCAAATAGAATGGACCCTCCTAGTAGCCAGATAATGATTAATCAAATAAAAGAAATAGAATTATACAAGGGACCGCACAATTTTAGGTACGGTCCTGCAACTGGAGCAATCATTAATTTTAAAATGAATGATCCAGTGTTTTCCGATATTCCAAAATGGAATGGAAGAGTGGGTGCTGGCTATGAAACCAATGGTAGCATTAGAAGAACAGAAGCTTATATAAATAGGAGTAGTAATCGTTGGCAAACAGCATTGGCATTTTCTTATTCTGCGGGCGATGATTATAAAGATGGAAAGGATAGCATTATTCCAGCTGTATTTAACAGAACAGCTATCAATTTTACTACCGCTTATTTAGTAAAACAAGGAACTATTGCTTCAATAAATATTACACGCAACTTTAGTCGTAATACCAGTTTTCCAACACTAATGATGGATTTGTTGAGTGATGATACTTGGATGATTCAAGCAAAGTATCAAGTAGTTGCTAAAAATAAATGGTATAGCCAATGGAATACACAAGCATATACTTCGCTGGTAGATCATCAAATGGGAAACAGACTTAGACCAACATCTGCTACCATGTTGTCGCATGTATTTGCTAATACTGAAACAACTGGAGGTAGAACTGAACTAGTCTTCAGAAAAAATAATAGTGTTATATATATAGGTGCCGATTTAAAATACGAATATGCAAATGGTACTAGGTCTAGAAAGATGATGACCGGTATGATGGCTGGCAAAGTGTTTTATGATACCCTTTGGCAACAAGGGTCTATTTTAAGAACCAGTACTTTTGCGCACGTTGAGAAAAGATTAGGTCGGTTTCAATTAACCGCATCTGGAAGACTAGACTTAGTTAATTCTAAGCCTAATCAGCCAGTAGCTAAAACCATTGCAAACAATGCTTTAACAGCTTCTGATGATTTTAATACTAGTCTTAGTGTTGGCATAAGTAGGACTTTTGGTAAAAATTTTCAAATGGCATTCTGGTTGGGTCATGGAGTAAGAAGTGCAAGCATTACTGAAAAATTTATTAATTATTTGCCCGTAGGATTAGATGCATATGAAGTAGTAGGTAACACCCAATTAAAACCAGAAGCCAATAACCAGATAGACTTTTTGTTGCGATATCAAACTGAGAAGTCATTAATTCAAGTCAATTTTTATAGTGCAATGATTAATCAGTTTATTACAACTGTTGTTGACCCAAACTTAAAGCCAGTTATTGCGTCATCTCCAGGTGTTCGTAAATATATTAACGTGAAAGATGTGTCTATGATAGGGTTTGAAATAAATTATGCTCAACAAGTTGGAAAATTTTTAAATCAAGATATAAGTTTAGCTTATGTAAGAGGTCAAAATAAAGTATTGAACGAACCTTTGCCTGAAATCAATCCATTTGAATTGAAGTATAAATTAGCTGCAAGTTTAATGAATTCAAAACTACAGCCTTATTTGAACCTTAGACATAGTTTTGAACAGAACCGTATCTCCAATTCGTTTATGGAAAAAGCAACAGGAGACTTTACTGTAATTGATTTTGGGGTGAAAGCTATAGCAGCTAAAAATTTATTGATTACTGCAGCCATAAATAACATATTTGATTTTTCTTATCGGGAACATTTAAGCAGATTTATTACACCAACATTGCCATTGAATGCCCCGGGAAGAAATTGGGTATTAATGCTTTCTCACCAATTCTAGGGAGTAGCTTTAAGCTTATTTTATAGTGCTGTTTACAGAAACAGCACTATATTTATATTCGAATTAATTGATGAATGCCCGAATCTAATTTTGAGCGAATACCATCTACACCTCCTGTAATACTACCACTCCCTTCTGGTACTAAACGGTTACAATGGTCTGTAATGATTCCTGTTTACAACGGTTTAGCCTATTTAGAGAAAACCTTGCGTTCTGTTTTATGCCAAGAT
>CAZTDV010000113.1:0-3381 GCA_964612195.1 uncultured Sediminibacterium sp. | reverse complement strand
AAGCAAGATTGGCCATTGATCCTTTAGCAAGATTATCATTTAGACAGTTTTGGAAAAATTTGGCCAATCATTTTAAAGGATACGACACATCGAAAGTGTTTTTTGAAGTATGGAACGAACCGCATATTGGTGCAGAACGTTTAGTATCGGGCATCGACAAAAATTGGTGGGCACCTTACCAAGAACAAATAGTCAATTCAATAAGAGAAGCAGCACCCAATCATTATATTATTGTAACTGCTGAAAACCACAGCAATTGGTACGAACTTATTCAATTGCAACCGTTGGCAAAGAAAAACATCATTTACAATTTTCATTTTTACGAACCATTTACTTACACACATCAGGGAGCAGATTGGATTGGAGCACCCTATTCATTCATTCGATTTCTCCCCTATCCAGGCAATCCAACAAACGTAAGCACGTTAGCAGCGAATGCAACAAATGCAGGAGCCAAGTTTCAAATAGAATGGTATGGCCGTCAACAGTTTGCAGCAGACTCTATTAATAAAATCATGCAGACTGTTTACAATTGGAGTACACAGAAAAAAGTAGATGTCATCTGCAATGAATTTGGCGTACACAAAAAAGTGGCACCACCCGAAAGCATCCTCAATTATATGACGGATATGTCTACCTATCTCAACAAATTCGGCATTGGTTGGGGAGTTTGGGATTACGACGATACATTTGGTATTGCCACATACACTACAGGTACCAGAGCCGTTCTACCTGTTTGGGACAACGGAATATTAAAGGCTTTAAAACTCAATTAGTATTAATTAACTAAAACCGTTTGTAGTAACGGTTGCCCCAGCAATTTTTCCTACTAACCCTTGTAACACTTTACCAGGACCACATTCGGTAAATTCAGTAGCACCGTCTGCTACCATTGCTTGCACACACTGTGTCCATTTAACCGCACCAGTTAATTGATTAATTAAATTTTGTTTTATTTCTAAAGGATCAGAAACCCCTTTTGCTACCGTATTTTGATATACAGGGCAAGAAGGCAAATTAAATGCTGCTGCATCAATTGCAGCGGCTAATTCTTCTTTAGCAGGGGCCATTAGAGGAGAATGAAAAGCACCTCCAACAGGTAAAACCAATGCACGCTTTGCGCCTGCTTCTTTCATTCTAATACAAGCTAAGTCAATTGCATTAATAGAACCACTAATCACCAATTGCCCAGGACAATTATAATTAGCAGCCACCACCACTTCACCTGTTTCTGCTTGAATGGCTGCACAAATTTCTTCTACTTTTTCATCGGCTAAATTTAACACAGCAGCCATAGTAGATGGATTCATTTCGCAAGCTTTTTGCATTGCTTTAGCACGAATGCTTACCAACTCTAAAGCTTTGTCAAACGCCAATACACCATTGGCAACTAGCGCAGAAAACTCCCCCAAAGAATGACCAGCAACCATATCTGGTTTAGCACCTTCAATGGTTTTGAAAACGGCAACAGAATGTATAAAAATAGCAGGTTGAGTAATATTGGTTTGCTTTAGCTCTTCGTCTGAACCAGCAAACATGGTATCACTAATACGAAAGCCTAGAATATCATTGGCTTGTTCAAACAATTCTTTTACAGAAGAATGCGTTTCATATAAATTTTTTCCCATTCCAGAAAACTGAGCTCCCTGACCAGGGAATACAAAAGCATGCTTTGCCATGAATTATAAATTTATGGCAAAGTAAATGATTTTTTAAAACTCAGTCTTTAATTCTAGGTAACGAAGGAATTCTTCTTTGCGTTTTTCCTCTTTAAACTTACCACCATAAAAAGAAGTGATGGTAGAAGAAGTATCGTCTTCTACTCCACGGCTAGCAACACAAAGATGTTTTGCATCAATTACAATAGCCACATCTTCCGTACCCAATTCTTTTTGTAATTCTTTCGCAATTTGCATGGTTAAACGCTCTTGCACTTGAGGACGCTTTGCATAGAACTCAACCAATCTATTCAACTTGCTCAATCCAATTACTCTACCATTGCTGATATATGCAAGATGCGCTTTACCAATAATTGGTACAAAATGGTGCTCGCAATTGCTGTAGAAAGAAATATTCTTTTCTACCAACATTTCATTGTACTTGTATTTATTGTCGAATAAAGCAACAGAAGGTTTATTGGCAGGATTAAGGCCGCTAAAAATTTCTTTCACGTACATTTTGGCCACACGCTTAGGCGTACCTTTTAAACTATCATCAGACAAGTCTAATCCAAGGGTTTCCATAATGGCTTTGAAATGATCTTGAATAATCGCAATTTTTTCCTCATCCGATTTATCAAAAGCACCAGGAACCATAGGAGTGTCCACAGAAGTACTAATATGATTATCTCCCATTTCTTCCATTAACTCATCATCCGTAAAAACGATTTTATCACCATTCAGTCGGATATTCGACAAAGTTTCGTTCTGTTTCATACAATCTAATTTTTAAAGTGTAACGCTCGTCTAGCTTGGCTCTTATTAAGTCGTAAATAACCACCGCAATATTTTCTGCAGTAGGATTTAAGTGCTTAAACTCCTGCGTATCTAGGTTTAAATTTTTATGATCAAATCTGTTTAATACTTGTTCTTTAATTAAGTCGCTCAAAATTTTCAAGTCAATTAAATATCCAGTTTCTGGGTCAATTTCACCAGAAACCTGTACAATCAACTCATAGTTATGGCCATGAAAGTTGTCGTTATTGCATAACCCAAAAACCGCTTTGTTGCGCTCCACAGACCAAGCTGGATTATTCAGCCGATGAGCAGCATTAAAATGTTCCTTACGGAAAACAGTGATTCTTTTGTTATTCATGCTTAATTAATCTTAAGTCAAATGCCAAGTGAACGTTTGATTGTTTGGTACTGTTTCAGAAGTGTGCTGATCAAGTGTCCAAACCAATTGTTCTGTAAACCTATCCAAATACGTACCAGAAACCAAAAAAGATGTATTTAAGTAGATTCACAGTTATATAACGCAACGAAAAGCAAATTGTTTAAACTTGTTCCCCAAAATATTCCACATAAATTCTGGGCGTTTCGTACAATTTGACACAATGGAGCTTAACGGGGTTAGGTAAATGAGGGGCCAATTGGTTCCAAATTGCTAAAGCGAGGTTCTCAGTGCTACACATTTTACCCGCCATAAACGGCACATCCATATTTAAGTTCTTATGGTCCAAAAGGTCAATTACGTGGGTCTTAATGATTTTGCTCAATGCTTTTACATCGAATAAAAAGCCAGTATCCGGATCAGGAATACCTTTAATGGTAACATAAAGGTCATAATTGTGCCCATGCCAGTTTTCATTGGCATAAACACCAAACACCTGCTCATTGCGTTCTTTGGACCAAGCAGGGTTGAATAATTTATGTGCCGCAT
>CAZTDV010000112.1:0-3391 GCA_964612195.1 uncultured Sediminibacterium sp. | reverse complement strand
CGGTAAGCAGTACTGTTCGGGCTTTGATCGGCACGCATTTTCAACGCTAGCGTATGGAAGATATCGGCTTGTGATTTGCCGCCAATATCCAACACACGACCACCGCTAATACCAGCACCGGCAAGAATCATCGGTACATCGTCATTGCCGTGTGCATCTGCAAGACCCATGTCTGACATCTGGAACACAGTTGTAGAGCTCAGCAAACCGGCGGCATTCAACTTATCGAGCAGGTTTTTAGTCAAGCTCTGCATGTAAGCGATGTCTTCGGTGTACTGCGCCTGGTTGAAGTGGTGCGATTGGTGTGAGCTGCGGCCACCGAGTTTGTCGAAGATGTGGTTGTGCGCATCGGAACCGAAGGCAACTGAAACCGACGCGGTCAGATTACAACTCAGAGCAAGCACAGCAATATCAGTTTGCAATTTCGCCAAGGCATCAAAACCGGTCACTGCCGTGCTGGAGGGGCGAGGGCATGAAGCACCGCCGCCACCACCACCGGTGCTACCGGAGCCAATCGCCGCCTCAATTTCCTGAATCGCCGTGAAGTGGCTGTCCAGTTTGTCTTTCTCATGTTGACCCAGCTTGGTTTTCAAGCTGTTCACGGCCGGCAGGTGCAGATCGACAATCGATTTTCTGGGTGCAGTACCGGTTGTGGTAGTGGTGCCGCCACTGAACAGGATATCGAGCGCGTTTTGCGGGCTGGTGATAGTGGGTTTGCTTGAACTACCTTCACGGCTGAGTTGCGATTCTTCGGTGGTGCCCACGTTCAGGTATTTCACCGGATAGTTAGCACCAATGGTGCGGCCCATATTCACATCGAAGCTGTCACGGGAGAAGCTGGCGTTATCAAAGCGATGGAACATGATGCCATGGCCTGCGCCGGTCAGCTTGGCGCTCTTCATGATCGCAATTCTGCTGTAGTGGGTTTGCAGCGGTGCTGACTGGGCGGGCAGGGTGCCGCTGCTGTTGGGGTACCACAAGTTGGGCTGGCAGCCGCCACCGGAAAATATCAGGCAGCTCTTGGTAGGCGTGCCGCTTTGCGCTTCTGCGGTGCGCGCCAACATAATGCCACCAATCAGGCTGGAGGCTTTGAGCACACCGGCAGAAATACCGGCGCGCTGTACGATGCGCAGAAAATCTCTACGCTCTTTATCGAAGCAGTCTCTATATCGCATTTTTATTTACTCCAATTCGTTAACAAGGCAAGGGAAAAGCGGGGCGCGACTAGCGCGCCCACTCCTTCCGATACATCACAGATTCCAATGCGGGGATTTCTTCCAGCATTGCACGTGGGCCTCTGGTGGTCAGTACGCCGGTCAGGTCAGCCACGTCGCAGCGATAGGCGTTTTCTTCTGCCTCACTGATGCGCTTGTAACCTACTTCTCTATCGGAGTCGATCAGGAAGATAGAGTTGATGCCCGAGCTATAGCTTACGAACTGGGTGGCCAGACAGGTCTGCGCCAGATTCGCGACTTGTGGGTGCTCAACAATCGTCCGCGCAAGATCTTTGGCACCGTCAAAATGAATTTCCGGTTTGAAGAGTACGCGATCCGGATCGTTCAGGAACTGCAGTTGTGGATAAGGTGAGTAGAAGGTGCCGCTCGACACAATCGGGTTACCTTTGAGGTCAGCTGAACGTTTGCGACCAGCAGTATCAAAGTCCTCCAAACCGCCGCCCAATGGGTTGATGATCTCTTCATGGCAGTTCGAACAGGTAGTACCTGACGTGATGCGCTCGAAGATCATGCGTTGGGTAGTGTGCGGGCTTTCATAGAACTCACGGTCTTGTGCAAACAAGGCTTCGCGATCCAGGCTCACGCCGGACGGTGGCTCAGGAATATCCTGACACAGGAGTTTGCGGCGAATCGCTACCGCACGGGTGATCATGTTGGAGTCGGTAGTGCTGGCATAACGGGACAGGAATGCACCCGAGGTCAGAATACCGCCGCGATCAGTCGTGGTGGCGCGCACGAAACCATCAGCGTCTTGAGTACCGCTGAAAGGTACGCCGTAGTGGGTCGCCAGACGTTGGTTCACGTGGGTGTAGCTTGGGTTGTAGATATTGGCGAAGTTACCGTTGGTTTCCAACATGGCGTAAGCGAAGTTTTTGCTCAGCTCGTTTTTCATGTCAGCGCCGAGGGTGGCGAAACCTGTGATAGCGGGTTTGGTCAGTGTCTCAACTTTCTCGGTGGCTAACCAGCGATTCACCAGATCACCTAACAACAGCCTGGTATTGGCTGAGTTGAGCAAGGTTGATGCTTGTGTACGGATACCGGCCGCGGTGTTCAAGGTGCCGTTCGCCGCTGCCGTCATCAGGGTCGCATTAGGTGTAGTACCGGTGAAGGTATACGCCATGTAGGTCGCCATTTCATAACCGGTCAGTTTGTACACACCACTGCTTGAAAGCTCACCAATTTCCGAGCGGTACAGGAATTGTGGTGATGACAACATCGCCGCCAGAGCAACCTGCATGCCTTCAGTCGCAGTACGACCGCCGGTAGAGCCATTGGCGACGCCCAGATAGGCGGTTTGTTCATCAACAGTCAACGGACGACGGAAGATGCGTGGACCCAGGGTATTCACCAGACTGCTTGCACAACTGGTTGATGGAGTACAGCCAAGCACGCCATTCCAGCGCGTTGCTACGTCAGTAGCGATGCGTTCCGCGTTAGCCAGATAGCTGGTGTAACGGGTTTTATCGATGGACAGGGTGTTGTTGTTCACAAACGCACCAGAGACGAAGTCATCGGGCAAGCTTGAGGCTACATCAGCCTGATATCCCACCAAATCGCGCACCGAACGTTGGTACTCTTGTTTGGTCAGCAAACGCAGGGTTCTCTGGCCATAGCTGTTGGCTGAAGTTGATGGGCAGCTGAAGTAGCTGACGGCTACGTCGGGCTTGCCATCACTGTCCTCGCGGAAGGTCCGGATATAGGCTTCCAGATCCGCCGCACATTGACCGGTACAGGTACCTTCGGCGCCTTGTGGCATCCACATCGCAATAAAGTCACGCAGTGAGCGCTCTTGAGTATCGTTTCTGTGGCGATAGGTGTTGCGGTTCGGGTTAACGGCGATCAACGCCGCCGAGCCATTCGCGTTTTTCACACCGTCTACACCATGGCAACCCACACAACTACGTTGGGTCCAGAGTGCGGTGCCGCGGGTTACGTCGCCGACCAGAACGCCTGAACTGCTGGTAGTACCCGAGCTTGAGACAGGGCCGGAGCTTGAGGGCACAGAACTCGACGAGCTGCTCACGTTAGGTGCAGAGCTACTGGTGTTGGGCGAAGAAGAAGTAGTCGTTGCATAAACCAGCGTGCGTGGAGCCGTCGCAGCAGCAGGGATGCTGTCGGTGTAGCTGATGACTTTGTAGTCATAGCTGCCGGCGGCA
>CAZTDV010000111.1:0-3491 GCA_964612195.1 uncultured Sediminibacterium sp. | reverse complement strand
ACCAAAAGAAAAGTTTAAAGAACTATTGTTGCGTTAAAAACTTGAATCTGCCAAACTTAAATAAGTGACTATTTTTTACCCTTGTGTAACAAAAGTAGGTCGACAATCGTCTTACAAGAAAAAATGCGGACAATCTTCACAATTTTATGCTCCTTCGTTTTTCTAACAATTGCAGCACAATCGTCAAAAACAACGGTATTAACTCTAGGAACATTTCACTTTAATTTCCCCAATTTAGACGTTAATCGAATTAACGAGAAAGATCAAATTGATGTGCTGAATCCAAAATATCAAAGCGAGATAGAAGATATTGTAAATAGAATGATGGTTTTTAAACCTACAATTATTGTAATTGAAAGGAAACCAAGTGATCAATTCCGAACTGATTCTACTTTTAATCAATATTTAAATAATAGTTACCAACTTAAGAGAAGGGAGGAGGAACAGATAGGATTTAGGTTGGCAAAACGCCTGGGTTTAAAAAAGCTTTATTGCGTTGATGAGTGGGGAAATTTCAATGATAAGATTAACGGTATTATCTATGGGAAGGATAGTCTTGAAGCTATAAAATTTGAAGCCTACTTTGAAAATAATCCAGATTCTTTAAAGCGCTTTATTAATCCCCCGGTTTTTAAGAAAGATGGAATCCTTGCAGCTTTAAGGCAATCAAATGATGAAGTTAATATAAGAAAGGATTTGGGTAACTATCTAATAGGGTTGTTCAAATATGAATCTCAAGAAAAAGATTTTACAGGTGTCGACTTTGAAACAGGTCGCTGGTTTAGTAGGAACTTAAAAATATTCAGAAATATTCAAAGAATTGAAAGCAGTTCTTCGGATAGAATTCTGGTAATTTATGGAGCTGGACATATGAATTTGCTCAACTATTTTTTTGATTGCTCTCCTGAGTATAATAGGGTTAAGACAAATTTATTTTTGAGATAAAATCAGTTGCTATATAACTTTTACGAGTTAAATAGTATTTAAAGTATTTACGAAATTGAGTACTTGTTGATTGAATTCTAATGGATGTTCAAGATTGGATACATGACCAGCATTTTCAATAATGTGAAGAATAGATCCTTTAATGGCAGAATTCATAAATATTGATTGATCAAGTGGTGTTACTTCATCTTCTCTGCCACAAATAATCAATGTTGGTATTGTAATGCTGTTCAATGTAGTACAAGTTTCTGAACGTTCAGCTAACGCAATTAACCCCATTGTAATAATTTGTTGAGAATTGGCAAAAACAACATTACTCAATTCCTCCACCAATCCAAATTTATGAATCAATGAATCTTTATGGAAAACACTTTTTAGAAATCCTTTATTAAATTTTGCAACACCGTTCATTTTTATCTCTTCAATAATCTCATATCTTTTTTCTCTTACTTCACTAGTATCAGCAATACATTGGGTGTCACATAATATTAATGCCTCAAATCGTTCAGGAAATCGTATTAGCGCATTGAGCGCAATGAAACCGCCCATTGATAATCCACAGATAATTGCTTTATGAATATTTAACATGTCCATAAATGCTATTAAATCTTCACTAAACATATCAATACTTAAATGAGACTCTTCGTCTGTTGATTTGCCAAATCCCCTAATATCGTATGCAATTATTCGATTTAACGAATTCAAGAAATCAAGCTGTTCTTGCCACATAGTTTTGTCAAAAGGATAACCGTGTAAACAAATAATTGGTATACTTCCTTCGCCAACATCATTGTAGGATAGTTGATGATTGTTTATAGAAGTAGATAAATTATAACCTTTAGTTCGTGTTATCATAATAATTTAATTTAAACGATTCAACCGTTTACAAAACTACTCATAGGGTTATTTAGCTTCTCTACATGATTTTTTAAAAGAATTACATAATTCACACTTAAATTAGCATGATAATGGTAATGGTGCAATTAATTATTTCAAAAAAGTCCAAACCAGATTCTTAAAAAGTAAACACCATGGTCAATCAAAAAATAACCCCATGCCTTTGGGTTGAAAAAGACGCTAAAGCAGTAGTAGATTATTATTTATCCATATTCAAAGATGGTAAACTGAAAGACTATCGATTATTTAATAATATGCCAGATAGTGACGGAAATGGCTCTGCTGGAAGTTTTGAGACTGCTGTAATGGAAATTGCCGGTATAGAATTTTCAATTCTTGCCGCAGGCCCCATATTTAAATTTAATGAAGCAATATCCTTAGTAATAAATTGTAAAGACCAAGATGAAGTTGACTATTATTGGGAAGCACTTACAAGTAATGGTGGAGAAGAAGGCCCTTGCGGGTGGTGTAAAGACAAGTATGGGTTGTCATGGCAGGTAGTTCCAATAGAATATTTTGAATTATTGCATAGTACTGATGCTGAAATAAGGGAAAAAGTAATCAAGAATACATTTACGCAAAAGAAATTGATACTTTCAGCACTTAAATAGTATTAAATGCTTTAAACGCCATGCAAAATATCCTCTTCTTTTTACTGCTAATCAGTGCTACCCGAATGGTAGCTCAAGACCCAACTGCTAACTATCCTATATACAAAGGAAATGACTTGGGCCTCACTTATACATCAAAGGCTTCTACTTTTAAAATTTGGTCACCTACTGCAACAGCGGCTAGAATCAATTTATACAAAACCGATATAGGCGGCGTATCTGATCGCACAGCAAATATGCAAAAAGCAGCTAATGGTGTTTGGGAAATTACTATTGAGCATAATATAAAAAACAGTTATTACACTTATCAAGTGTTGGTTAATAATAGTTGGAGTGCAGAACTAATAGATCCTTATGCAAAAGCTTGTGGTACCAATGGGTCAAGGGCACAAGTGATTGATATGAAAGAAACCAACCCCAACGGATGGGGGCAAGATCATTCTCCAGATTTTTCTAAGGGAAATAAGCAAACCGATGCAATAATTTACGAATTGCATGTTAGAGACGCAAGCATACATATTAATAGTGGTATTGTAAACAAAGGAAAATTTTTAGGACTCACAGAGTTAGGAACTCAAAATGGTTCAGGGTTATCAACTGGGCTTTTGCATATAAAAGAATTGGGTGTTACGCATATTCACTTACTGCCTTTTTACGATTATAATTCGGTGGATGAAACAAAATCTAATCAATACAATTGGGGCTATGATCCGGTGAATTATAATATTCCAGAAGGGTCATACAGTACGAATGCATCAGATGGGAAATTACGAATAAGAGAATTAAAAGAGTTGGTGAAAACCATGCACAGTAATGGTTTGAGGATAATCATGGATGTTGTATACAATCATACTGCATTAACGGGTAATTCTAATTTTAATGCACTCGTGCCAGATTATTATTATAGAAAAAAAGCAGATGGATCTTTTTCGGATGCAAGTGCTTGTGGCAATGAAACAGCAAGCGATAAAGCCATGTTTAGAAAGTTCATGCTCGAGAGTGTATTGTTTTGGGTGAATGAATACCATATTGATGGAT
>CAZTDV010000110.1:0-3707 GCA_964612195.1 uncultured Sediminibacterium sp. | reverse complement strand
CCAAAAATATTTTTTATACCAATTGAGGCAATAGGAACACAATAACTTTTATCGGGTCTTCTAGTAAATTGAAAAATCAAATCTGGAAGATGTTTTGAAAATTTTCTAAATAGGTCTTCTGAAAAATTTGCAAAATTATCCATGGTTTTACTATTAGATTCTATACAAATTATGTTAATTTACTGATTGAATAAGAAAACATGAAAAATATTATACTTACACTTACCTTTATTTTTGCTTGCATCTCAATTCAAGCACAAAAAAAGGAAAGAACCAAACAGGTTGCTGCTCCTAAAGAAGATCAGTCAGATCAACTACTTTCAAAAGTAAAATATCGTTCCATTGGTCCTTACAGAGGTGGAAGAAGTGCTGCTGTTGCAGGTAGTTACAAAAACAGAACTACTTTTTATTTTGGTGGAACAGGTGGTGGCGTCTGGAAAACCACTGATGGTGGTAGTAATTGGAAAAATATTTCCGATAAATTTTTTGGAGGAACCATTGGCGCAGTGGCAGTTGCTCCCAGCGATGAATCAATCGTATATGCCGGAGAAGGTGAAAATACGATGCGGGGTAATGTTGCTGAAGGGTTAGGCGGTGTATGGCGTAGTGCAGATGCAGGAAGAACCTGGAAGAATATTGGTTTAAATGATGGTAGACATATCATTCGTTTAGTAGTTCATCCTAGAGACCCTAATACTGTTTGGGCTGCCGTGGTAGGTCATTTGTTTGGGCCCAATGAAGAAAGAGGGGTATATAAAACAACTGATGGAGGTAAAACTTGGAAAAGAACTTTATACATCAATAATCAAACTGGTGCTTCCGATTTAGTGATGGAGCCCGGTAATCCAGATGTATTTTATGCAGGTATGTGGAGAGTGATTCGCACACCTTATAGTATGGAAAGTGGTGGAGAAGGCAGTGGCTTATACAAGAGCACTGATGGAGGAGAAACTTGGGTTCCATTAATTAATAAAAAAGGCATGCCGAAGGGATTGTGGGGTATTGTGGGTGTAGCAGTTGCTCCTTCCAATCCCGAAAAAGTGTATGCCATCATTGAAAATAGTAATGGTGGATTATACAAAAGTGAAGACGCAGGTGAAACTTGGTCTTTAACCAGTAGCGATAACAATATTCGGCAGCGTGCTTGGTACTATACCAAAGTATATGTGGATCCCAAGAATGAAAATCTAGTTTATTGCCCCAACGTGAATTTCATGAAGAGTTCCGATGGGGGAAGAACTTTTCAATCGATTAACACACCTCATGGTGACCACCATGATTTATGGATTGATCCAGAAGATGGTAAGCGCATGATTGTAGCAGATGATGGTGGTGCGCAAGTAAGTTTTGATGGTGGTACTAATTGGAGCACCATGGATAACCAACCTACTGGTCAATATTATCGTGTTACTACAGACAATGCAGTTCCTTATAGAATTTTAGGTGCACAACAAGATAATTCTACCGTTCGAATTAAAAGCAGAACAACTGGTGCTGGAATAACTTCACGCGATTGGGATGTAACTGCAGGATCAGAAAGTGGCCATGTAGTTGCAGATCCATTAAACCCGGAGATCGTTTACGGTGGAAACTATGGCGGTTATTTATCTAGACTCGATCATCGCACAGGTGAAAATAGAGCCATCAATGTTTGGCCTGATAATCCGATGGGTGCTGGTGCAGATGTGTTGAAATATAGATTCCAATGGAATTTCCCTATTTTCTTTTCGCCACACAATCCAAAGAAATTATACACTGCGGGTAACCATTTATTTTCAACTGAAAATGAAGGACAGAGCTGGGATATGATTAGTCCAGACCTCACTACCAATGATAAATCAAAACAAGGCCCTAGTGGAGGCCCTATCACTAAAGACAATACTTCTGTTGAATATTATTCTACCATTTTTGCTGCAACAGAATCTGCTTTAGAAAAAGATGTACTCTGGACCGGTAGCGATGATGGGTTGATTCATGTAAGCCAAGATGGTGGTAAAAATTGGAGCAATGTAACTCCTCCAGATGCGGGAAAATGGATGATGTGGAATTGTATTGAAACCGATCCATTTAGAAAAGGAACAGCATTTTTCGCTGGTACTAAATACAAGTCAGACGATTATACTCCATATTTATTCAAGACAAGTGATTATGGTAAAACTTGGACTAAAATAACAACAGGCATTAACAATATGCATTTTACTCGCGCCATTAGAGCAGATAGAAAAGTGCAGGGTTTATTGTATGCAGGTACTGAATTTGGCATGTATATCAGTTATAATGATGGATTGAGCTGGAAACCTTTTCAGTTAAATTTACCCGTTGTGCCAATCACTGATATTGCTTTAAAAGACAATGATCTCATAGTGTCTACACAAGGTCGTTCGTTCTGGGTGATTGATGATTTGACCATTGTTCAACAAAAATCAGCTTCTATTTTAGATAAGAACTTACATGTATTTCCAGTTAACGATTCTTATAGAACAGAAGGTGGCGGAAGAAGAAGACGTGGTGCTACTGCTGCAGAACCTAATGCAGGAGCGAATCCTCCACAGGGTACCGTAATCAACTATCACTTAAAAGGAGTAACAGATAGTGCTAAATTATCTATTACCGTAATGGATAAAAAAGGGAAACCAATTAAAACATACAGCAGCAATACAAAAGTTCCTGAAGATCAAATTGAAATTACTGAAGGGGTGAATCAATTTGTTTGGGATCAAAACTATCCTCCCGCCGAAAGAGCCGATGGAATGATTTTGTGGACTGGAGGTATTGGTGCTGCCAAAGCTGCACCTGGTAAATACACTGCAAAAATTAAATACGGAAATGATTCTACTGAAATTGCTTTCGTTATAAAACCGAATCCAGTGTATCAAGCTACAGAAGCAGATTACGATGCACAGGTTTCCTTCTTATTATCTGTTCGTGATAAATTTAATGAAGTACAAAAAGCCATTAAAAATATTAGAACCATTAGAACCCAAATTACCGATCTTAATTCAAGAGTAGACGCCAAGTCGAATAAAGACTTAAAGCAGTTTGCTGATAGTGTTAGCAAACAATTGACTGCTATTGAGGAAGCATTGTATCAAACCAAAGCAAAAAGCGGCCAAGATGTATTAAACTTCCCAATTCGCTTGAACGATAAAATTTCAGGTTTATACGGCGTAGCTGCTAGTGGTCAAAACGCACCGAGTAAGCAGGTTCGTGAAGCGTTTGCCGATTTGAGTGGTCAGGCCAATGCACAATTGGTTAAGCTTCAAAAAATAATGGATACCGATCTTAAACAATTAAATAAAATGATTAACGATAAACAGGTACCAGTAATTGGTATAAAATAATCTGTTTATAAATTAAGCCAATAGTTCAACTTAAATACGAGCGCTCTGTTTCTACTTTTAAATAAAGGCGATGTAAAATAATTGTCTGTATAAACTAGAAATAGATCGCTCATTGGCTTAAATCGATACTGCAATCTACTGTTGATATTCATGTTATTTCGTTGGGTATTATACTGGAAAAAAGTAGTCCAGAATACCTTAGTAGAAAAATTGATTTCCGTTCTTTGAGAAATCAAGAATAATTCAGTAGACCCATAAGTGCCAGGAAATTCTAGTTTATTGTATTGAAAGTTTAAGTCCAAATTAGTATTAGGACTTAAACTTTCAATACAATAAACTAGAATTTCCTGGCACTTATGGGTCTAC
>CAZTDV010000109.1:0-3784 GCA_964612195.1 uncultured Sediminibacterium sp. | reverse complement strand
TGGCCTACCTGGATGCAATTACAGCAAAGTACTGTAATCGTTTTGGTAGCAACCGTAATTATCACTGCAATGGTTTGGGTGATGGATTTCTCCAGCAACCAGTTATTAAAGTTAGTTTACTCATTATTCAAGTAACAGCAACATGGAAGCAGTAGAAACAGTTCAAGCCAACGAAGTACCTCAACAAGAAACCAAATGGTATGTGTTGAGAGTAGTGAGTGGTAAGGAAAGAAAGGTAAAGGAATACCTTGATAAAGATATCATTAGAAATGGTTGGCAAGATATTATCAAGCAGATTTTCCTTCCAATGGAAAAAGTATATAAAGTGCAGAATGGTAAAAAAGTAATGCGCGAAAAAAACTACTTTCCTGGTTATGTGATGATGGAGGTATTAGATGGTAAACTGAATGACGATATGGTTCAGCATATCAGCAATATCAGCAACGTAATGCATTTCTTAACTGATGGTAAGGGCTCAAAAGGTATCATCATCTCTTTACGCAAATCTGAAGTTAATAAGATGTTGGGTAAAGTAGATGAAATGAACGATATGGGTGTTACCATGAGTGAACCTTTTATTGTTGGAGAAACCATCAAAATTATTGAAGGTCCATTCAACGACTTTAATGGAGTTATTGAAGAAGTAAACGACGAAAAGAAAAAGTTGAAAGTAACAGTAAAGATTTTTGGAAGATCAACTCCGGTGGAGTTAAGCTATATGCAAGTAGAAAAACTATCATAACCAATTTAAATAATTATTTTAAAAAGCCACTTCATTCGAAGTGGCTTTTTAATTTATATTTAATATATTTGGCTTCTATTGAATATGAGAGTTGCACATTTAATTATTACTTATACCAATCCTGCTCAAACAGCAAGAATGATTAAAAGGATGCAACATCCTGACTTCGATTTTTATATTCATGTTGATGCCAAATTTCCGATAGAATCACACGCAGAAGTTGCCAAAATACCTAACGTGTATTTAATTCAAAACCGCGTGGATGTTCAATGGGCTGCATTTAGTACTATTCAAGCTGAATTTAATGGGTTACAAGAAATTTTAAATTCGGCACGTACCTATGATTTTATTAGTTTAATGAGTGGTCAAGACTATCCCATTAAAACGGTGGAAGAAATGCAACATTTTTTTGAAGTAAGAAAGGGAAAACTATTACTCAAGTACCGTGCATTTACTGGAGAGTGGGAAGAGGGGATGATAAGAGTAAACAAGTACCATTTAACAGATTTTAAGTTTAAAGGGCAGCATTTATTAGAGCGCATTATCAATAAATTTGTAAAGAGGACCAATCAACCCAAAGGGATGAAATTTTATGGTAGTTCAATGTTTTGGGTCATAAGTCCTGCAGCCGCTGAATATGTATTGGCTACAGTTGATAGAGATTCAAAGATGAAACGATTTTTCAAGTTCTCTTGGGCTCCGGATGAATTTTTGTTTCAAACTATTTTATTGAATTCTCCATTTGCCCAATCTGTAATAAATGAAAATTGCCATTATTACAAACATCCACCCCATACACCAAGTCCAAAAACTTTTTTATTAGAAGATTTTGACGATATATTGAGCTCAGATAGATTATATGCTCGTAAATTTGATATGAGTAAAGAGCCTTTGCTTTTAGATAAAATTGATGAATTTCTTGAAAGTCAATCAAAAAAATAAATTTTAGAATATAACCCATTATGGCCTATTTATTAAACTTGGTCAACTTTAAAGATACTAGAGGAGAACTAACGGTATTAGACAATGCAGAACGGTTGCTTCCATTCAAAATAAAACGTGTTTTCTATATTTATAATGTAGACGAAACGGCTAGAGGAGGGCATCGGCATCATGAAACCATTCAGGCTGCAATCTGCATTCATGGTTCTTGTAAGGTATGGAATAACGATGGGGAAACCATTCATGAATACCATTTAGATAATCCATCAAAATGCTTAATCTTAGAAACCAAGGACTGGCATAAAATGTATGATTTTACACCTGATGCGGTTTTGTTGGTTTTCGCTTCTACCACTTTTGATTCATCCGATTATATCTACGAGCCTTATCCCGAAAAAGCATGATACCATACGACTGTCTATCTAAAGTAAATGAGCCATATACCCTCTTGTTCGAAAAAAGGTTTCGCGAATTTTTGGATAAGGGTTGGTATATTTTAGGTGATCAAGTAAAAAAATTTCAAGAAGATTTTGCCACCTATAATCAAATGAATTATTGTGTAGGTGTAGCCAATGGACTTGATGCATTGATATTGGCCATTTGGGCTTTGCATTTGCCCAAGGGTTCAGAAATTATTGTTCCTTCTAATACTTATATAGCATCTATTATTTCCATTATTCATGCAGGTCATAAACCTGTTTTAGTAGAACCAGATATTGCTACCTACAATATTGATCCAACTAAAATTGAAGCGGCAATAACGGCTAAAACAAAAGCCATTATGGTAGTCCATTTATATGGTAAATGTTGTGAAATGGATCCTATTCTTGAAATTGCGGATAATCATGGGTTGCAAATAATTGAAGATTGTGCGCAATCACATGGTGCAAAGTACAAAGGAAGAATGGCTGGAACATTTGGTATCATGAGTGGATTTAGTTTTTATCCTAGCAAAAACTTAGGTGCATTGGGCGATGGGGGAGCGGTGCTGACCAATAGTCCTGAACTCTGCGAAGACCTTAAAATGATTCGTAATTATGGTTCACACGGTAAATATTACAATGAAGTAGTAGGTTACAATTCTAGGTTAGATGAAATTCAAGCAATGTTCCTTGAAATTAAATTGCCTTATCTAGACAAGGTGAATAATCATAAACGTAAGTTGGCTTCCATGTATTTGGAGCAATTAAAAGAAGATTTTATACTGCCTGTTGTGCATCCTGATTACCATGATGTATACCATATTTTTAATATTCGACATCCAAAAAGGGCTGAGCTCAAAGAATATTTGCAAAAATTGGGTATTGGAACCGAAATACATTATCCAGTTCCACCTAATAAGCAAAAAGCAATGGCCCAATTATTAGGACATTTGCATTTCCCTATTGCAGAAACCATCCATGAAACTACTTTAAGTTTGCCTTGCTCTGCATGCCACTCCGAATTGGCTATACAGCAAGTAATTGATGCATTAAATGCATTTTAGTTTGGTAGAATAGTTTTATTTACTACCTTTGCCGCCCCAAAAGTTCTTTTTTAAAAGAGCGATTGAATTTGGGAGTCCCGAGTAAATTCAGGACGCTATAACCAATAAATCAAATAAAATGGCAAAAGAAATCTCTGGCTTTGTGAAGCTGCAGGTGAAAGGTGGTCAAGCCAATCCTGCGCCTCCAGTAGGCCCAGCACTCGGTTCTAAGGGTGTGAACATTATGGAGTTCTGTAAGCAATTCAATGCTAGAACTCAAGATAAAATGGGAAAAGTTGTTCCTGTTTTAATTACTGTTTATTCAGACAAATCTTTCGACTTTGTAATCAAAACTGCTCCTGCTGCTGTACAGTTAATGGAAGCTGCTAAGATTCAGAAAGGTTCTAAGGAAAGGAATCGTCAAAAAGTAGGTAAAGTAACTTGGGAACAAGTTGAAGTTATTGCTAAAGACAAAATGACTGACCTTAACGCATTCACATTGAATAGCGCTATGAGCATGGTTGCTGGTACTGCACGCAGTATGGGTATCACTGTTGATGGTAAAGCTCCTTGGGAAAACTAATTTATTCACCTACTTAACTAATTCAAATGTCAATTACTAAAAAAAGAAAAGT
>CAZTDV010000108.1:0-3829 GCA_964612195.1 uncultured Sediminibacterium sp. | reverse complement strand
GCTTCAGCGGTTATGCAGTAGCGCAAGATGGCGTTGAAGAAGTAGTTGTTACTGGTATTCGCGCCTCGTTAGAGCGCGCGATGGATGTTAAACGTTCATCTGACGGTGTGGTCGATTCCATCAACGCAGAGGATATGGGTAAATTCCCTGACACCAACCTTGCTGAATCATTGCAGCGCATCACCGGTGTTTCTATTGACCGTAATAATGGTGAAGGTTCACGTATTACTGTTCGTGGTTTCGGTCCCGACTACAACATGGTGACGCTGAACGGCAGATCAATGCCAACGGGTAGTGCGTATGGCGGTAGTTCGGGTGCTGACTCCCAAACCCGTGGCGGTAACTCACGTGCATTTGATTTTGCGAATCTTGCATCTGAAGCAGTCTCTGCGGTAGAAGTTTACAAAACCGGCAAGGCAAATATTGCCGCTGGTGGTATGGGTGCATCGGTAAACATTAAAACTGCACGCCCACTGGATAACGCCGGATTCAAAGCGTCTGTCGGTGGTAAAGCGGTAATGGATACCACCAACCGTACCGGTGACGATGTAACGCCAGAACTGTCTGGCTTGGTTAGCTGGACTGATGATGCTGAAGTGTTTGGTGTGTCATTGACGGCGAGCTACCAAAAACGCGATTCAGGCTTCACGGGTGCCACAGTTAACGATTGGACAGTTGCAGAATGGGGTGTTGGTGATAGTAGAACGATATATGATCGCTTGGCTTCAGATTCCGTTTTCGTTAATAAGCCAGATGTTGGGCAGCTTTATTCACGTCCTAACGACATTCGCTATGCCTTCTCTGATCAGGAGCGTGAACGTACTAATGCGCAGCTCACCTTCCAATACAGACCAACTGAAGATCTGACGGCTACCTTGGATTACACTTTTGCTGAAAACAGCAGAACAGAACACCGTGGTGAAGTGACTACCTGGGTACAAAACGGTGGCAACTTAACTTATGTTGAATTTGATGATTCCGCTATCGCGACGCCTAAATTTATTAGAGAAAGCTACGATGGCACAAGAGATATTGGTTTTTCCCAGCAATATCGTGCTCAAGACGACACCCTCGAATCAGCCGGCTTAAATCTTGACTGGTCTGTAAATGACGAGCTGACATTATCACTTGACGTGCATGATTCAACCTTGGAAAGCCTTCCGAAAGGACCTGGGTATTCTGGAGAGTTAGACGTTGGTGTTGGTGCCCCTATCAAAACTGGCGCTACCTGGGAGTTTAGCGGCGTCGACATTCCAAACTGGACTCAGACAATAAACGGCACTTTAGAGGAAAATGATCTTAGTTCGTCTGTAATGCGCGTGTTCTCTGCGGAGCAGCTCTCCGAAGTGACCCAAGCTAAAGTTGATGCTTCCTGGAAGTTTGACGAAGGTCGTTTCGATTTTGGTATCGAGCGTCGTGAAATGGGCTCCAACACTATTAACTATAACGGCAATAATAATCAGGTACTGGGTGGCTGGGGTGCTTCAGCACCGGGCGAGTTCCCTGCCGGATCATTTGAGGCATTTGACCTGCCTGGCGAGTTCGAGGACTACAACACTGGGAATTCCCCACGCATCGGCTACCGCGGCGATGCACGTGAGCTGGCCAATTTCCTGGTCAGTCAATACGATGGTGAGCAGAAGGCTTATGTCGGCGTCGAAGATACCCAAATTGCAGGTCAGATTCGCAATAGTAAAAGCAATAACGACGTTCAAGAAGATACCGATGCTGTGTACTTCCAATTGGCTACCACAGGTCAGTTAGGTGAATTTGAAGTTGATGTGTTGACCGGTCTGCGTTACGAAAACACCAAACAAGTTTCTTCCTCAGATACTCCACTAATGGATTATTTTGTGTGGAACTCTGATAACGACTTTACCCGTGTTGACAGAGCCGCAGGTGCTACGACGTCATTTAAAAATGACTATGATGCATTCCTTCCAAACCTGGATGTGGCTGTCAAGTTGACAGACGACGTGGTAACCAGATTCTCCTACAGCAAAACGATTGCCCGTGCTGGCCTGGGTCAGTTGGGTGCCGCAGTAGGTGGCTGGTCTATTAATGGTTCAAGTTTGAATGACAGCACATCAGTTCGCGCAACTGGAAATAACCCAATGTTGAAGCCGCTCGAATCAAGCAACTTTGATTTCTCGGTCGAGTGGTATTTTGACGATGCAAGTTATGTATCGGCGGGTCTGTTTGAAAAGCGCGTAGTGAATTTTATCGGCACAGAAGATGTTGAGCGTACCTTTGAAGGTATACAAGACCAAACCGCGGGCCCGAGAGCGGAAGCAGCAAGATTGGCGCTGCAAGATATAGGCGAGATTGTTGATAACGGTAACCTATACACAATGATGGCAATCTTGCGTGATCCAGTTCGTTTCCCGAATGGCTCAGCAGACTTTGCGCCCGAGCTGGTACAGGAATTGGGTGAGAACTGCAGAACGCTGGCTTGTGATTTCGTGCCTGAGGCTAATGACCCATTGATGGTGTTTACCATGAGCAGCCCGGTAAATAACCGTGAAGCGAAGATTCATGGTGCTGAGTTTGCGGTACAACACTTCTTTGGTGAAACCGGGTTTGGTGTAATGGCTAACTACACCATTGTAAGAGGCGATGTGAAGTTCAATAGTCTGGATATCTCAGCAAACCAATTTGCGTTATTGGGTCTTAGCGATACTGCAAACCTGGTGTTGATGTATGAAAATTATGACTTCGAAGCTCGACTGGCTTATAACTGGCGTGATAAGTTCCTTAACAGAACCAATGCTGGTTCCAATAACCCTGGGTTTATTGAAGCATACTCACAAATCGATGCGAACGTGACTTACAATATCATGGACAATTTGAGTGTATCGCTCGAAGGTATAAACATTACCGGAGAAGATCGTCGTGAACATGCTCGCAATGAAGACATGATGTGGGGATTGGACGACTTGGGTGCTCGTTATCAAGTGGGTGTTCGTTACACCTTCTAATAATTATTACCTAAGATTGTTGATAGAGAAAAAGAGTCGCCTAGGCGGCTCTTTTTCGTTTAACCTGGATTCATATTTGGCAGAGATTGATGGTGATCAATATGCAAAAAATTGAAGTGTTAAATAATATTGCTCACGAGCATTTGCGGGTTAATCCGAGATTTGCAGTGGAATTGAATGACGACGTAGCCAGCACGTTTACTTACGTTACGGAGTTTTCAGACGTCCAAAAAGAGTATCCAATATTGTGTCGTAAAACGCCGGATACTGAGGAATATCAAGCTATTGTATTTTTTGGCTTTGAAAAAAAAGAAAATTTATTTTTGACCGATAGTAAACCCGGAAAGCAAAGAAATTTGGGCTGGAATGCTGACTATGTGCCTGCGGTTATGGCCAGAGGCCCCTTCTCCATCGGTATTCATCGCGAGATGGTAAATGGAGTAGAGAAATCTAATCCGATGGTGCACATAGATGTAAATCATCCCAAAGCCATCTGCGAGGATGGGAAAAAGTTGTTTTTGGAAAATGGCGGGAATAGCCCCTACTTGAATCACATTGCAAAGACGCTTGAAATCATCAACGATGGGATACCACTGACAACATTAATGTTTGATGCCTTCAATAAACACCAGCTGCTCGAAAGTGTTGTTCTGGAAATAGAATTTCAAAATCAGGATAAATTAAAAATCAGTGGATTTGAGACAGTAAATGTTGGCAAATTATCCCGCCTAAATGGAGAGGCCCTGGAGGAGCTCAATAGATCAGGATTTCTGCAAGCGGCCTATTTTATTGCTGCATCAATGTCTAATATCCGAAAATTGATTGACCTGAAAAACCGTAAGCTTTTAGCC
>CAZTDV010000107.1:0-3866 GCA_964612195.1 uncultured Sediminibacterium sp. | reverse complement strand
TTTCTTTAGCATTCTCCAACGCAGCTGCAGTAGGCTTTTCGCCACTTAACATTTGTGCGATGGCTGTTATGCGTTCTTCGTTGTTGAGAATTTTAATATTTGTTTTAATCTGGTTGTTTTTATTTTCTTTATAAACAAAGTAATGGGCGTTGGCTTTGCCCGCAATTTGTGGCTGATGGGTGATACAAATAATTTGTCTTTTAATGGCCATTTGCTGCATGATAAGGCCTACTTGTTTGGCTGCTTCTCCTGAAATACCTGTATCTATTTCATCGAATATCATGGTAGGTAAATCTATATATTCTGCCACCAACGATTTGATGCAAAGCATCAATCTGCTTAGTTCTCCGCCACTTGCCACTTTACGAATAGGTTCGAAACGGTTACTTTTATTGGCATCGAATAATAATTCTATTTGTTCTACTCCATATGCTCCCAATGCAACAGTTTGCAAGCTCACTTTTATTTGTGCATTGGGCATACCCACTTGTTGTAAAAGCGTATTTACCGATTGTTCAAATGGAGCAATCACTTTATTTCGAGCTGCAGTAATTTGTTTGGCTGTTTGCTTTAACTGATGCATTAAATCATTGGCCTGTACTTGCTTGGCTAAAATGGCATCATCAATAGCAACAGCGGCAAAAAGTTTATTAGATAATTCAGTTTGTATGGCTAACAATTCCGCTGTACTACTTACCCCATGTTTTTTAGTGAGTTTATATCCATCACTTAATCGCTGGTTTACCCAATCTGTTCTTTGCGCATCAAAATGAATATTATTATTGATTCGTTCTAATTCGTCGGCAATATCTTGTAATTCTATTTGACTTGCTTTAAGCCTGTCAGATAAAGCTGGCAGCTCAGATACTAATGTTTGCATGGTTTGCAAACTATTGTTAAGCTGTTTTATTCTTGCTACAACAGGATCGTCTGAATTGGCTAATTCTATCACCACTTTGTCTAATACCGTTTTGATTTCTTCGGCATTTGAAAGCAATTTTAATTCTTCTTCTAATTGCTCTAATTCATTTTCCTTTAGAGACAATTCTTCTAACTCATTACAGAGGTATTGATTGTAATCGGCTTCTTTTTGCAGTGCGGCTTTTTGGGCTTGTAATTCATTAAAAGCAGCTAACATATTGGTCCACTCTTTATAATATTGTTGGTGTGTAGTTAGTATATTTTCATTAGAGGCCAAAGCATCAATCACTGTTCTTTGAAAATCACTATCTCCTAATTCTAAAGTATCAAACTGTTGGTGTAAGTCTACCAATAAACCAGCTAATTCTTTTAATTGTTGCAAGGTTGCAGGAGTATCATTAATAAACGCTCTTGTTTTTCCATTGCTTCCTATTTCTCTTCGGATAACTACACTATGGTCTGTTGCTGTTATTTCTTCAAAATCGTGTTGTTGTAAAAAATGATTTACTGCCAGTTTTTTACCTGCAGTAAAATACCCTTCTATAATGCATTTCCGTTCTTTGTTTACTAATACACTAGTGTCTGCTCGTTCCCCTAAAATCAAGCTTAATGCTCCCATTAAAATACTTTTACCTGCACCCGTTTCGCCGGTAATAATATTAAGCCTTTCATCAAAATCAATGGTTAGTTCATCAATGATGGCATAATTCTGTATGGTTAGCTGACGCAACAAAGAAATAGTTTTTAATAGAGGAGCAAGTTAACAAAGCTTACTCAATTTGGTGCTAGACTTTTGTCTAAAAATTGATTTCTTAATTTCCCGAACACCTAGCAATCCCCGATTTGGCTTTTTGGTCTAATGAATCTTTGTATTCATGGTCTTCCATGCTAATACATTTTTGATAATATTGAATAGCCAAGGCTTTTTCTCCTTTGTTTTCATATATCTGTCCTATTTGCAAAGCAGCTCTGGCAGCATAGTACTCTTTCCTGTTTTCACCTATTTTAATGGCGTTCAAATAGTTTTTAATGGCATCTTCTTTTCTTCCTAAATCGTCGTAAATGCGAGCAACTCTATAAACAAATTCTAGACTTTCATCTTCTTTGCTAAAGTCGTTCAATGATTTACCCGCCAATTGTTTTAATGCTTCTACATGGTAGCCCCCGTCGCTTAGTAATCTAGCTTTTAATAATATTATATTAGGCCAATTTTTTTCTTTTGCATCTTTAAGTGCTTTTTTGTCTGCATCTGAATAGGTAGCTCCCTTAACAATCGCTAGTTGTTTATTGGCATTGGCTTGTTGCATATTTCCTTGTAAATAATAGCACCAACTGATTTTTTGGTACACATCTTTTACATAAAACTTTCCTTTAAACTTTTTGGTATAGTGTTCAAAATATTGAATGGCTTCAGGTAGTTCAAGATGAAACATTTTAGCATAACCCATTAGAAAATCCCAAACAGATAATTGTAAGTATTCGTCCGATTTGTTTCTATTGTTTATGATGTTTTTACAAAGCTCTACCTCTTTATTATTTAAAGAGAGATTGGCCGCCATGAAAGCATGTAAGTGATTATTGGCTAGGTCTAATTTTTTTTGGTTGATGAATTCTAGTGCTGCTTCTTTTTCATTTTCTAAATAAAAAAGTAAATAGGTATAAATAAATGCAGATTCATTAAAAAACTGTTTAGCCAAGGGATCGTTACTATAAGTGAAATTGCGTACTTTTTTCATTCCCTGTGCAATAGAACCTCGCATTCCAAATAAGCTAGTTAACCATTTGTATCCCTTGGGAACGGTTCCAATTACTGCTTCTAAGGCCCCAAACCATAAATCGTTTGGGCTAAACTGTGGGAACTTTTTTTTGTTTTCTTTTAATAAAATAAAAGCCTTTCTACAATCCCAGCCTGCATCCCAAAAGTTACCAAATTTGATTTGTATAGTTGCCCTTTGAATACGAATAACGGCTTGGCTATATAAGTAAAAAGGAGATTGTTTGTTGCCATTTTCTACTAGGTTCAATCTTTCTTGGAATTGAGAGAAAATAGACGTGTAATCAGCAGGGTCTTCGTTAAAAAATAAGGTATAAAAGTCAATATAGTTTTCGAGTAAAACAGGTATGAGGTTGTCTGGTTGTTGCAACTGCAACTTTTGAATTTGTAATTGACCTGTTTTGGTTTTTAGTTTACCTATTTCTTGATATGCCTGAAAGCAACTTGAATTAAAATCAAATTTTGTTTGTGTCCACCCATTTAAAGTGGTGCACATGAAAATAAGTAGGATGCTGGCAATTTTACTCACGGCCTAAAAATAAGAAAGGGCAGCCAAACGACTGCCCTTGAGTATGTTAAAAGCATTTATTTATTTTACATCAACGCTGTCGTTCAAATCTGCGTCTACTAAAATACGTCCGCAGTTTTCGCAAACGATGATTTTTTTGTGTAAACGAATCTCGCTCTGACGCTGAGGTGGAATAGAATTGAAGCAACCGCCACATGCATCACGCTCAACAGCAACTACTGCTAAACCGTTTCTATAACTGGTTCTGATTCTATCGTAGCTGTAAATTAAACGTTCGTCAATATGTGCTCTTGCGTCTGCACTGAAGCCATTTAATTCAGTTTCTTCTTTAACTGTATCTGCAATAATTTTTTCTAGTTCACCTTTCTTATGGTTCAGAACGCCTTCTTTAACTGCAACCATTTTCTTGGCATTTTCTAATTGCTTAATTTTTTCTGCCAATTCTTCATTTGCATCGCGGATATGCTTTTCGCAGAGTTTAACCTCTAGCTGCTGCATTTCTACTTCTTTATTGATTGCTTCGAACTCACGGTTGTTCTTTACATTCTCACTTTGCTTTTTGTACTTCGCAATTAAGGCTTCGCTTTCTTTGATGGCATTTTTCTTTCCTTCAATAAATTCGCCAATACCATTAATTTCTTC
>CAZTDV010000106.1:0-4130 GCA_964612195.1 uncultured Sediminibacterium sp. | reverse complement strand
AATCTACTGATACAACTAATTGCGGAATTCCCCAATTGTCTCTTTCATATTCGCTTAATGAAAGTTGATTGGTTTCTTTTGGTATGGTTTCGCCCTGCATCATCATATAAATGCTCCAATCGCCAGGCTCTGTAATTGCATCTTTAAATGCAGCCCCTACTCCATCCACATTAGGCCTTCCTGCACGTGATGCACTAAAATGCACCATATATCCTCGTAAAAAATCAGTCTCTTGCTTCAATACATTTTTAAAACTAGGCATCATCACTTGGGTAGGTCTTCTACCATAATAGTATTGATCTAATGGGCCTTTAAATTGTGCAGTAATATTTCCTCTATAATTGTGAAAAGCAATGTATTTACCTAATAATCCATTGTCATTGCCTAAGCCATTAGGAAAGCGATTGCTTTTTGAATTAAGCAAAATTAAATTCGTATTTAAACAAGCAGCATTTACAAATATGATTTTAGCAGAATAAAGGGTTACTTCGTGCGTAATGGCATCAACCACACTCACACCCGTTGCCTTCTGTGTTGATTCATCATAAATTATTGATTCTACTACTGCATGGGTAATCAAATGCAGGTTACCGGTTTTTTCTGCAGCAGGAATAGTTGAACTGTTAGAGCTAAAATATGCGCCGAATGGGCACCCACGTTCACATAATTTCCTCGCCATACATTGGCCTCTTCCTTGTGTTAAATGTTCTGCGGTGGGTTCTGTTAAATGCGCACATCTACCCTGAATCACATGCCTATCAGGATAAGCCTGCATAATTTTTTCTTGTAAAATTTTCTCCACACAATTCATTTCCCAGGCGGGTAAAAATTCCCCGTCGGGTAATACATCTAATCCATCTTTATTTCCACTAATGCCTGCAAATTTTTCTACATAACTGTACCATGGATCAATATCATTGTAACGAATTGGCCAATCTACTGCAAAACCATCACGCAATGGAGCTTCAAAATCATATTTACTCCACCGTTGTGTTTGCCTTGCCCATAACAAAGACTTCCCCCCTACTTGATAGCCTCTAATCCAACTAAATGGTTTCTCTTGTATATATGGATGCTCTTTGTCTTTTACAAAAAAATGTTTGGTGTCTTCTTTATAAGCATAACAATTACTTACGATGGGATCAAGATCCATTTCAGGTGGAGGAATTTTTCCGCGATGCGGCATGTCCCATGGATTAAAGTTGGCTGTAGGATAATCTTTTTTATGCACTACATTCCTACCTCTTTCAAGCACCAATGTTTTTAAGCCTTTTTCGCACAATTCCTTAGCAGCCCATCCTCCGCTGATTCCAGATCCTATTACAATTGCATCAAATTGGGTATTTTGTTCAGGCATACTATTTAATCATTAAACCAGTCAGCAAATTTTTTCAAGTCCACATTTCCACCCGTTAAAATAATACCTATTTTTTTTCCTTTAAATAAATCTTTGTGTTTTAGTACTGCTGCCAACGGAACTACACAACTGGGTTCTACTACAATTTTCATTCGTTCATATACCAAACGTAATGCTGCCTTAATTTCATCTTCTGTTACCAAAAAAATATCGGTGACATATTCTCTAATAATTGAAAGAGTGCGTTCACTTAAAGTAGTTAACAACCCATCTGCAATTGTATTCACATAAGGGGCTTTTTCTACTTTACCCGATTTAAAACTTAAGATGGCATCTGCAGCACCTTCTGGTTCACCCGCATAAACTTTTATAGAAGGTTTAAAATAATGAGCTCCCAATGCTGTACCCGACAGTAAACCGCCACCACCAACTGGCGTTAAAACAATTTCTAATGTGGGAACTGTTGTAATCAATTCTTTCACACAAGTTGCCTGACCCGTAATCACTCGATCATCATCATAAGGATGAATAAACTCAGCCCCCGTTTCTGCAACAATTTTATTGAGCGCTTCTTCACGTGCAGTTTGATTGGGTGCGCAGAAAATCACTTCTGCACCATAACCCTTAACTGCATTCACTTTTACGGAAGGAGAGTTTTCTGGCATTACAATAAATGCTTTGGTTCCCAGCGTTTTGGCTGCAAATGCAATGGCTTGTGCATGATTGCCTGATGAATGTGTAGCCAACCCTTTCTTAATTTGCTCGGGGCCTAAACTAAGTGCTGCATTCATCCCACCCCTAATTTTAAAAGCACCTATTTTTTGAAAGTTTTCGCATTTGAAAAACAGCTCTGCCCCAGCCATTTCATTAATACTACTGTTGGTTAATACAGGAGTATGATGAATATAGGGCTTGATTTTTTCGTGGGCTTTTTCAATGGATTCTTTGGTAATCATTTCTTGCTTTTTTCTCTAATCAATTTAAATTCAGATCCTTCTTTCCACGCAGGAAAACGGGTTTCAAAACCCATGCGACGACCTATAGTAAATAATAATTTTAAATCGTTGATAGCTCCATCACCCGTCCAAGTTGTAGGGTCATAATTATCTGAAGGCTGGTGGTAATTTTTACTGGTATAATCATTTTCCAATGCCTCTCCATATTCTTTTCCTTTACCCACTACATCAACTCCATTGTTGGCAAATAATGCAGGAATACCCACTTTGGCAAAATTAAAATGATCTGATCTATAGTAATAACCCGCTTCGGTATGGGTATCAAAAGAAAGGTATCCTCCTTCTTTTTCAATGGCTTCTTTTAAATAATCTTCTAATTCCGATTGACCTTGACCTACCACCACCATGTCTTTGGTTTTACCAAAACGATTAAGGCCATCCATATTAATATTTGCCACTGTTTTATTAACTGGATAAATTGGATTCTCCGCATAATAAGCTGACCCCAATAATCCTTGTTCTTCTGCAGTAACTGCTAAAAAAACAATGGTGCGTTCAGGCTTTGCTTTCATATTCTTAAATACCCTTGCCATTTCTAATAAGCCCGCTGTACCCGATGCATTGTCTAATGCACCATTGTAAATAGAGTCCCCCGATTGATCAGGTCGACCAACACCTAAATGATCCCAATGCGCAGTATAAATAATCACTTCATCGGGTCTTTTAGTGCCAGTAATTTTCGCAACCACATTACTCGATTTATTAAAGCTTGCTTTTACATTCATGGTAGTACTTAATTGCAAACCCAATGGTACTGCCTGAAAACCAGGTTGATTGGCTTTTACTAATAAACTAGAATCATAACCCGCTGCTATAAATAATTGGTGCGAAATTTTTTCTGGCACCCAACCAATCACATCGCAATTAGGAATATTCTTTCCACGATTGTCTAATTTCAAACGAGTGGTATTAAAGCTATTTTGTTGCACACTAAATGGATAACTAGCAGCAGCCGTATTATGAATGATTAAACAACCTTTGGCACCTTGCCTTGCAGCTTCTTCAAACTTATACGTCCATCTACCATAATAAGTCATTGCTTTCCCTTTAAAAAGGGTGGTGTCACCAATCCAAAAACCAGGATCGTTTACCATCACCATTACTACTTTACCTTTCACATCTAAGCCTGCATAATCGTTCCAATTGTATTCAGGAGCCACTACTCCATATCCTGCAAAAACTAATTCGGAATTGTTTAAACTAATGCTTGAATCGGTTTTATCAGTCCAAATGATATAGTCGTCAAATGCTTTTAAATTAAATGTTCCTTTAGCAGATTTTACTTGCATACTAGGAGCGGCAGTAGCCAAAATATTGGCCATGGGCACTTCTTGAATATAACTATCCCCATTACCAGGCTCTAGCCCCATTTGCTTAAATTGTTCCTGCAGGTAAGCCACTGTTTTGGTTTCTCCTTCAGTAAAAGGTTTACGACCCATAAAGTCGTCTGAAGCCAAAACTGAAATATGCTTTTTGAGCGAGTCGACATTGAAAACGGAGAGACCGTCTTCTTCATTAAACTTATTACTCTGACTGGAGCAGGCAATTATAAACGGTATAGCCAATACTGTTTTGAATATTTTGTACATCTTGCTAGGTTTAGTTTGAAATTAAACTAAATATAAGAAATGCACTTGCATAAAATCCTTTTCTTATGTAAAGCTGCACATCAACTCAATTAAAACAATGCGAAAAGAATTATTCAACCACTATTTCGAGTTTAGTAGAGCCTCTTGTAGTATTATTCACATTAGCAG
>CAZTDV010000105.1:0-4186 GCA_964612195.1 uncultured Sediminibacterium sp. | reverse complement strand
TGGGGTTGTTAGATGATCCAATTAAACCTACAATTCTGGAAGAAACCGTTACGAATAAGGCACCAAATATGATCACTAAAATTCCTATTAGTAATTTCTGCAACACACTGTCACCAGGTACTTGTGGCAATAATGTAATTAATAAAATCAAACCCAATGTACCTATGCCTACTACTTTTAAACTCAGGTCTTTTTCGGTTCTTAATATGGTGCCTGCATTTTCTCCGCTCTCTGCTTTTAAAGAAGCTACAGATCCTTTCACCGATTTAACAATGGTTGGAACTGTTTTAATTAATGTGATGATACCGCCTGCTGCAACTGTGCCTGCTCCAATTTGTCTGATATAGGCATAATACACTGCAGAAGAAAAATCATTGAATGTATGTGCTACGGGATCCCAACCCCCTTTTCCACCAGCCACTGCTACATCGGCCAAGTATCCTAGTTTCACTAATTGTGCAGCGATCATATCAGGAGGTACCAAGGAAGAAAATAATGGAATAAATACCAACCAACTTAATACCCCACCTGCAACCAATACGCCCCCAATTTTAGGACCAATTATATAACCTACCCCTAAATATTCTGGGGTAATTTCTCCACTCACTTTTGCAGAGGGAAAAAATTTATTGATTTGTTGAGTAGCATAATAAGGTGTTTCTGCAATGACGTGCAATACTTTTTGCAAGAGTGCATAAACGAATGCAACTCCTAATCCCCAGAATGCTGTCTTGGCAAAATCTCCTCCCTTCTCTCCTGCTTTTAATACATCTCCACATGCAGTTCCTTCTGGATAAGGCAGGTTATCGTGTTCGTTTACAATTAAGGCTTTGCGCAACGGCACCATTAATAAAGTACCTAGTAATCCTCCAACGATGGCTAAGATTAAAATGGTTAAATAATTAAAATATTCAGCACTGTCTGGTGAGGATAAAAATAAAAATCCAGGTAAGGTAAATGCCACCCCTGCAGCAATACTCTCTCCTGCAGATCCGGTGGTTTGTATGATATTATTCTCCAGAATAGTAGTTTTCAAAAACTTACGTCCCAAGGTAATCGCAATCACCGCGATGGGGATGGATGCAGAAACTGTTAAGCCTGCTTTTAACGCAAGGTATACCGTGGCTGCTCCAAATATGACCCCAAATAAACTACCTACTAATATAGACTTGACGGTTAGTTCAGCCATTTTAGATTCGGGGGCCACAAAGGGTTTGAATTGCTTAGTTGGTTGAGACATAAAAGTTATTTAAAAAATTAATCCATCATTTTCTTCAACTTGCTCGCTAATATAAATAAGATGATTGATGCTGTTCCTGCCATTACCACAAACATCATGAAATACTCATTCAAATTAGTAATCGCAAAGCCCATTACATAAGTGGTTTTTCCATCAGGATACAAGGCACTTAACACCCCTGCTAATTTATTTGCAAATGCATTGGCAGTAAACCATACCGCCATCAACAAGGAGGCAAATTTTACTGGTGCTAATTTATTCACCAACGATAATCCAATGGGCGATAAACACAATTCTCCACTGGTATGCATAAAGTACATTCCGGTTAACCAGATCATACTTACTTTAACACCAGGTTGCACATCTTTTACGCCAAATGCAATCCATAAATAACCCAATGCCAATAAGAACAAACCCATGGCCATTTTAGTAGGAGACGATGGTTCGCGCTTGCCCATTTTTAACCACAAAAAGGCAAAAATGGGTGCGAGTATTACAACGAATGTGGAGTTTAATGATTGAAAGAAACTGGCTGGTACAACATAGAACCCAAGGTCTCTATTGGTTTGCTCTTCTGCAAAAAAAGTAAGTGATGCACCTGCTTGTTCAAATGCACTCCAAAAGAAAATTACAAAGAAAGAAACAGTAAAAATAACTGCTACTTTTTTCTTCTCTAAACTACTTAAACTTTTATCGGAGAACACAATGAATGCTATCAATAATATACTAGCAATCAACAAATAAAATAAATAGCTAAATATTTTAACATCGGCATAAATTAATCCAATCGTCAAAATTGAAAACGCCAACAATGATCCCACCATAAAGAGTGGTTTCAAGAATTTTTTGGGTGCATTATCTGGTGTAAGTCCCAATGTTTTTCCTTCTGGGTCTAAAACATATTTGTTGTGCAATAATTTTAGGGTGGCTACTCCCAAGAGCATTCCAATCCCCCCGGCCAAAAATGCCCATTTAAAATCGGCTGGATTACCTGTATCGCCTACCAATCCACATACAAATGGCCCCAAAGCACCGCCTACATTAATTCCCATGTAAAAAATGGTATAGGCCGAATCGGTCCTAGTATCTCCTTTTCTATACAATTGCCCTACTAAGGAAGAGATATTGGGCTTGAAAAAGCCATTTCCTGCAATCATGAAACCTAAGCCAGAAAAGAACAACCAAGAGGATGCATCAGGGTTAGACTCATATAACATGCCGCAAAAAAACAAAATGAATTCTCCTATTGCCATCAAGATTCCACCTGCTAAAATGGAACGCTTATTACCCCAATACCTATCCGCTACATATCCACCCACCAATGGTGTTAAATAAATCAAGCCCGTATAACTTCCATATAAATTGGATGCAAATACTTTGTCGAACATTAATGCCTTGGTCATAAACAAGACCAAGATGGCTCTCATACCATAATAGTTGAAGCGCTCCCACATTTCGGTTGCAAACAATACATACAGTCCTTTTGGATGTGCAATTGATTTCGTTCTTTCCGTCATAGCAATCATTTTCGTTAATGGCTCAAAATAGTGATAAAAGTGAAATTGATGGGTTATTTTCGCAACCAATTTAGCTTTCATGAATATTCTACTATTAGGCAGCGGCGGCCGTGAACACGCATTAGCTTGGAAAATGACCCAAAGTCATCATTGTGATCAACTCTATATTGCTCCTGGAAATGCTGGTACAGCTGCTTTTGGAACCAATTTGGCCATTTCAGTGACCGATTTTGATGCCATTAAAGATGCTTGTGTGAATTACCAGATTAATATGCTGGTTGTGGGTCCCGAGGAACCTTTAGTAAAAGGAATTTATGATTTCTTTCAAGCTGACCCTTCTTTAAACCATATCATTGTAGTGGGTCCTTCTAAAGCGGCAGCCCAATTAGAGGGCAGCAAAGCATTTAGTAAGAAATTCATGCAAAGACATGGCATACCTACGGCTGCATATGCGGAATTTACGGCTGATTCTATTGAGGATGGTAGAAAATATATTCAACAACATGCTTTACCTATCGTATTAAAAGCAGATGGATTGGCTGCGGGTAAAGGGGTGGTGATTGCAGCAACCACCGAAGAAGCTTTGGCTTGTTTTGATGAAATGATTCTAGGCAAGCAATTTGGAGCTGCCAGTGAAAAAGTAGTGATTGAATCCTTTTTACAAGGTATTGAAGTAAGCGTTTTTGCCCTAACCAATGGAGAAGCTTACCATATTATTGGCCATGCCAAAGACTACAAGCGTATTGGCGAAGGCGATACGGGTTTGAATACGGGCGGTATGGGCTGTGTTAGCCCAGTTCCTTTTATGGATGCGGCTTTCATGCAAAAAACAGAAGAAAGAATCATCCGTCCTACGGTAGAAGGACTGGCCAAAGAAGGACTTGAATACCATGGATTCATCTTTTTTGGATTGATGAATATGGGCGGAGAGCCTTTTGTGATTGAATACAATTGCCGTTTAGGCGACCCTGAGACAGAAGTGGTATTACCCCGCTTACAAACAGACTTAGTGGCCTTGTTTGCAGCAATGGACAATGGAACACTAGAAGATGCCAATATTAGTTTTGACGAACGCAGTGCAGCTACCATTATGGCTGTGAGTGGTGGCTATCCAGGTGAATATGCCAAGGGCAAACCCATTGAATTACCTGCTGCCACTGAGGTTCCGAAAGACACTATGGTATTTCATGCGGGTACTATTTCTTCGGGTGAGCAGGTTTTAACAAATGGTGGCAGGGTTTTGGCAGTAACTTCATATGGGGCAAATATTGCAGAAGCCGTTGAACGTTCTAAAACGACACTGCAGCAAATTTCCTTCGAGGGCATGTATTTTAGAAAGGATATTGGGTTTGAATTCCCTTGTTAATTCAACTAATTTCAAGCACCTTTGTAACTATTGCTTTAACATACACAAGAACTTAACCATACA
>CAZTDV010000104.1:0-4398 GCA_964612195.1 uncultured Sediminibacterium sp. | reverse complement strand
CAAAAACAAATTGACTGCGATTGTGAAGCAGACAATAAAAAATCATTTTGGCAATCAAAATCATTTTTAGGAATTGTTACAATAGTTGCAGGACTGTTAATTGCATTTCCTTACTATGCAAAAGTATTTTATCCAAAGCCACAAGAAGTAAAAGTTGTGGTGGTGGACAAAACAAATATTCAACAAGCGGTTTTTAAAATCAAAGGAATGTCTTGCGAAAGTTGTACAGAACACGTCAACAGCGAAATTTCAAAAGTGAAAGGAGTTGTTGGTTTTCAAACTTCATATGAAAATGCAAACAGCACAGTAAAGTTTGACAACAGCAAAACTTCTATTGATAGTATTGCAGCAGCAATCAATAGCACAGGCTACAAAGTAGTTTCACAAACAATAACATCTAACTAATGACAAAGACAATTATACTGCAATCAACAATTACTTGCCCTAACTGCGGACACCAAAAAGAAGAAACAATGCCGACAGACGCTTGCCAATACTTTTATGAGTGTTCAAGTTGCAAGACAAGGCTTAAACCCAAACAAGGCGACTGTTGCGTTTATTGCAGCTATGGAACAGTGAAGTGTCCGCCTATTCAATTGGGCAAATCTTGTTGCTGACAGAGAAGGGTATGCAGCTAACAGGGGGTTTGCCAAAATACGGGCGGACGGAAGTTATCTTCGGCATTTGTAATTCTACTGTACTTCATATCCAGCTAGACATTATCTATTTAGCTTTTTGTTGTTATCTTCATCATCAGTTTTTCAATCATCATCGGTACCGGGCGGACGGAATACTAATTCCCGTACTTCGGCAAGCCCTGTACGTTGCACGCCATTTTGTAATATTGTTTCAGGTGTCAGATCTATTCAAAAAACAAGTACTTTTATATAAATCAATTTGGTATGTTAATCGAAAGAACCTCACGTGAAGTTATCATTCGTCTCCCAGCTTCAGTTGAAGCTACTGGATTGCAGCGTCTGATTGACTACCTTACCTATAAAGAAGCCACTTCGAACTCAAAAGCTACTCAGCTTCAAGTTGACGAGCTTGCAGCTTCTGTAAAAAAAGGCTGGTGGAAAAAGAATAAAAAAAGATTCATTAAATGAGGAAAATAATAGTTGACACTAATATTATTTTCTCATGTCTACTAAATTCAACAGGAACTATTGGTGATCTTGTTTTTAATTCTGAAGAGAACTTTGAATTTTACAGTAACCAGTATATGCGATATGAGATTCGCAAACATTGGAGTAAGTTAAAAAAGATATCCAAGCTTACAGACGCTGAATTAGAAACTTCTTACGAGAATACACTACAAAGAATAACTTTCATTAATGAAGAACTGATTCCAGAAAAAGAGTGGTTAAAGGCTATTCAAGTTGCAGAGAACATTGACATAGATGATGTTGACTTTATCGCACTTACTAAGTATCTAAAAGGTACACTTTGGACTGGCGATAAATTACTTTATCAAGGACTCAAATCAATAAGATTCCGTTCTGTAATAAATACTCAGGATTTAATTAAGTTACGAAGCCGGATATCTAAATTCTAAAACACAGCGTGCAACAAAAGGCTTTACGCAAGTTGGACTTTCAGCAATGGCCCATCAGCTTTGGTATTTCAAATGAGCTTTAGTAATTTGGCTTTAACTAATCTAATCTTTAGTGGCCAAGCTAGCGGTAGTAACACGGATTAACCAACCAGCGTAAAGCCACGGACGTTATACGCCATAATAATATTCATCGATCTGCTAAATGTGACATATGATAATCGATACGAAAAAATTAGAAAATTTAATTGAGGAAATAAAAAAGAATCCAGAAAAAGAAAGTGAAATTCTAAAAGGGTTTAAGTTACTTTATGCAGTATTTAGTGAGAACGATGGAATACCTCCTAGATTTGGTGCTAATTTTCGAGATGAAGGGCCAAAGTGGGAAAAAGTGACTGGCTTAGATTTTGAAGCAATTGGTAGAATTTTAGTAAGTCATTTAATTTTAGAACACTATATAAACAACCTAATAGAATTATCAACACCTAGAGAATTTAACTGGGATCGCAGTCGGTTGACATTTTCACAAAAATTAAAACTTGTAAGTAAAATTGAAATTCTTGAGAAAAGTAAATTCAATATTGGGATAGAAATTCTAAATAGTATAAGAAACAATCTCTCTCATACTATTTTAGCTACAGTTGATGAAAAAAAAGTTGAACAACTCAAGGAGATTTTGTTGGAATATCTTTGTTCTCAAAAACCAGAGGAAGAAAAAAATAAGATTATTGAAAACTTTGAATTGTTTGGTCCACATGCAATAATTGAAAAATTTACTTCAATAACCTGTGCTTTGATTGCTGGATATTGCACTTCTTTAATAAATAAAAGCGGAGACTCTAGCGAATATTATTACCATGTCAGGACAACTCATGAACCGAACCCAAACGGCGTATAACAAAAGGCTTTACGCAAGTTGGGCTTTCATCAATGGCCCATCAGCTTTGGTAGTGCTAATCAACTTCAGTAATTTGGCTTTCAGCTAATCGAGTTTTTTAGTGGCCAAGCCAGCAGTAGGAACAACTATTCCCAACCTGCGTTAAGCCCCGAACGTTAGCAGCAAGCGTAAAAAGACCGTGCAACCCTGACAGTAACGGACAGACAAACAAGAGAAGCGTATACCATTTTGACAGATAAACAAAGACATACAGACCATATTACAAACGGACAAGAACTAAGCCGACACACCTTGCCGACCCTTCTGTATTTTTTCTTTTCCCCACCGCACATTTTTTTATTCAATTTTTTGCCACCGCACAATGGCACATTGGCTTTTGCCCCGACACACAAAAGCCCACGCTTCGGCAAAATCCAAAGAGCCATTTTTCCCAACGCTTTTTTAACTTTGCATTTATAAACATCTATATAGAGAACACTATGCTATCAACAGAGAAAACATTATCAGAAGTAATAGAAATACTAAGACAACGTGGTTATACAGAAGACTTTAACTTGTTGGAAGAAAACATATCTTACAAAAAAGGAGGCGAAAAAGTTGATTTGAACGACATCGTTATTGACAAAATATATCGTTTTACAGGACAAAACGACTTGGAAGACGAAGCTATTTTATACGCAATGACAAATCAGAAAGACGGAGCTAAAGGCGTATTTGTCAATGGGTATGGAACTTACACAGACTCAGGAGCAAACGCTGTTATCAGTAAGATAACTGTTAATGAAAATGATAATGATAATGACGATTGGACAATCAAATAATGAATTATACTAACTTTGCAGCGTGAAATATTTCTCCTTCATATTAGCCCTTGTATTAACCCCCTAAAGGACTGGATTCAAAATTAAAATCAATTTTGTAATCATAACTTTAGGAAACATGTCAAGAGTAAACCGCAAATTTAGCCCAGAGGAACGCCTTTCTATTTTGCAAGAAGCAGAAAGAGAAGGGACAGTTGAAACCAGTCGTAAGTACAATTTATCTCCATCACTAATATCTAAGTGGAAGGAGCGTTATTTAACCAAAGGAGCTGCAGGCTTGAAGCCTCAGTATAACCGAGTAGATCCACAGGTAAGAGCATTGGAAGAAGAGAATGAGCGTTTAAAACGCATAATAGCCCGTCAAGCATTAGAGCTTGAAGTAAAGGGTGAGCTGCTAAAAAAAACACCTATTCAAATCAAACCAAGATAGCAATGGTACATCAGTATCAACAAAAGATTGGTCTCAAAAATTTATGCCAATGGGTTCAATTGCCACTGAGTAGCTTTCATTATAAACCGTTGGCAGGTAAGCCAGGGGCTAAACCAAGCTTGTACACAAAAATGCTAGATGGTAAGGTTGTGGTAAATGATGAAGTGATTGGTTCCATTAAAAAGTTATTGAGTGAAGAATTTGTTTGCTACGGGTATAAAAAAGTGAGTGCTTCATTGAAACAATTGAAGTATTTGATCAACGACAAGAAAGTATATCGCTTGATGGATGAGAATAATTTATTGTTAGGTAAAGTCATTAGAACTACAGGGAAACGCCAGTTTGTGAAGCACCGGAAAATTACTGCTACCTGTCCCATGGATTACCTTTGCTTAGATATTAAATACTTATGGGTGCATGGAGAACAGCGATGGTATTATCTTCTGAGCGTGATTGACGTATTTAGTAGAAAAATAATAGCGTGGATACTTCAACGCAGCATTAAACAAATTGATGTGATTAATATCTTTAGAAGAATTAATCAACAGCATCCAATTAAAGGCGTAAATATCAGAAATGATAATGGCTCACAATTTTTAGCAAATAGCGTAAAAAGATATTTATCAAGTGAAGAAGCTAAACTAATCATGACCAACTATGTTGAATTTTATAACACAAAACGAATACATGGTTCCCT
>CAZTDV010000103.1:0-4531 GCA_964612195.1 uncultured Sediminibacterium sp. | reverse complement strand
TGCCGCATTAAAATGTTCTTGTCTGGTCAGGTACACCATTCCGTATAAAATTTTTGCAAAGGTACAAAAATGGAGAAAGTTGCGTGTTTTTCGTCAACTTTACAAAATGAGGATTGTCATAACATCAGCCACAACGGCAGAATGGATGCCCATATTTGTGAACGTGAATGAACTGTATACAGGTAAAAGCAGTCGATTAAAATTGCAATTTTACCAGTCAGGGGTGGGATTATTGGCCTCATCTGTAGCCATTACCCGATTGGCCATAGAAGAACGCCCCGATTTAATAATCCAAGCAGGAATAGCAGGCAGTTTCAGCAAAAAATATGCACCAGGACAAATAGTAGTAGTAAACAATGAAATGCTGGGCGATACAGGAGTAGAAGAAAAAGGCGTTTGGAAAGACCTCTTCGATATGAAACTAGAAAAGGGTAGTTATCATCCCTTCGAAAAAAGAAAGCTCCCCAATCCTTGGATAAAGCAATACAACTTGATGAACTTACCTATAGTAGATGGAATAACCGTGAATCAAGTAACCACACAGCCAGCACGAATAGCGGCTTTAAAAAAGAAATACGGAGCAGCCGTAGAAAGCATGGAAGGAGCATCACTCCATTATGTAGGAAGAGAAACAGGTATTCCTTTTATACAAATCAGGGCCATTTCCAATTATGTAGGAGAGCGCGATAAAAGCAAATGGTTATTGAAAGAGAGCATAGAAGGACTCAACAAAGTATTGCTCGAGTATGTTGATAAGCTGTACAACGTGAAATGAATCTGAAAAGAATGGCTGTTCAAACAATCCGTAATGATGAAATTTAGTTTAGCATTTTCCCCCTGCCCCAACGATACTTTTATTTTTGATGCCTTAGTAAATCAGAAAATAGACACGAAAGGAATAACATTCGAAGTTTTTTTAGAAGACGTGCAAACCTTGAATGAGTGGGCCATTCAAGGGAAGATGGATTTTTCAAAAATCAGTTATGGAGTTTGGAATAAAGTGAATCATAAGTATAGCTTACTCAATAGCGGAGGCGCACTCGGAAAGGGTGTAGGGCCATTGCTAATAACAAAACCTGGAAACATCAACTCGGTAAATGACATGACCATCGCGATTCCAGGAGAAAATACGACCGCGCATTTATTATTTAGCCTGGCCTATCCCAATGCTACTAAAAAAGTATTCAAAGTATTTCACGAAATAGAAAACGCAGTGTTGAATGGAGAAGTAGATGCAGGAGTAATCATACACGAAAACCGCTTTACTTACGAAGCAAAGGGATTAAAAAAAATTATAGACCTCGGCGCCTATTGGGAAGAAACACAACAATTGCCCATTCCACTCGGAGGAATCATTGCAAAAAAGACCATCGACCCAGCAATCATACAACAAGTTGACGCATTAATAAAGCAAAGCATTGAATATGCATTTGCCCACTACCCTACTGTTGCACCCTATGTGATAGCGCATGCACAAGAAATGAGCGAAGAAGTGATGCGGCAGCATATCAATCTCTATGTAAACAATTTTTCGCTCGATCTCGGCGCAGAAGGACTACTTGCTGTAGAAAAACTAACACGCATATAAGACTTGTGTCTGTAACTCTTCATGCCTTCGCTACAATCCGTTAACACGTCTTAAATGCTCGGCATGAATTTTCCAGACACAAGTAATAACTAAGTGTGCATCAGGAAAATTTTTCTGAGAATTTAAGACTTCGAAGAAGGATTGCAGCGAAGAAAAAATGTTTACTGATGGATACTTAATAGTTAATAGTCAATCCTACACCAAGCCCCATATCACTGTCATAATGAATCCGCATTCCAGCATTCTTAGATAAAATATAATTTGAAGAGAACATATACTCTTTGTCTGAATTAAACATAAAGGCAGCCCTAATTCTTTTTGATATAGGAATATCTTCTCTTTTAAGTTGAACACGCAAATAACCAGTATGATAAACTTCAGATTGTAATGTAACCAACATAGGTAAAGTATAAGCAATACCTACACTTACTTGAGCACGAACGTCTTTTGTATTTTTTTGCCCAAAAATATTTTGTTCTACTGCATGAATTCCTTGTTTTCTATATCTCCAATCAAACCCAATGAAAGGCATCAACCATTGCATTCTACCAATATATCTTCCAATATGCGTTTCACTTTCATATCCATGCATATCATTGTACCCCAAACGCCATTCTGAAGAAATACTCCATCTGGTATTTTGTATCATAGCCATCCCATCATTACCATTGGTTGAGAAATCGTTTTGTGCCATTACGTGAAAGGGATTACTCTCTTTCTGTAATTGCTTATATGCCCATTTTTTATTTGGCAATAATGGGTTATCATTTTGCTTATCATAACTAAAAACACGATTCATTCCTGCCATCATATGATAAAGTATATGACAATGAAAGAACCAATCACCTTCGGTATTTGCTTCAAATTCGATGGTGTCGGTTTCCATCGGCATAATATCTAACACATTTTTCAATGGAGCATAATCTCCTTGCCCATTAATAATTCTAAAATCATGGCCATGCAAATGCATAGGATGACGCATCATTGAATTATTATATAAAGTAATTCGAACAACTTCACCCTTTTTTATTAAAATTTTATCAGATTCAGCAAGTACTTTATTATCCATACTCCACACATATCTATTCATATTACCCGTTAACTCGAAACGCATTTCTTTTACAGAAGCATTTGAATTTAAATTGGTTTTGATTGGAGATTTCAGTTTGGAATAGTTCAATGTGTTTAGCGCATTTTCTTCTGCATACATTACTGAATTCATGTCCATTTTTTGCATGCCCATGTCCATTCCCATCAAATCCATGTCACCATTCATTTTCATCATATCATTCATCATCTGCATTCCTTCAAAATATTTCAGTTTTGCAAGTGGATTAGCCAATACTTTATTGCCTGACCCCAAAAAAATTGAAGCAGATTTAATTCGGTCTTCAGATGTAACCAAAAGTTCGTAAGCATTTCCATCAACTGGGATAGTTACTAAAATATCATAGGTTTCAGATACACCAATAATCAATCGCTCAACTTCAACAGGCACTACATCATTTCCATCATTGGCTACCACAGTTAATGGACCACCCCCATAATTAACCCAGAAGTAAGTAGAAGCGCCGCCATTTGAGATACGAAGCCTTATTTTATCGCCGGCTTTAAATGAAGACAGATTACTTGTGGTTTTTCCATTTATCAGTACAGCATCATAATAAATATCGCTTACGTCCATTGCCAGCATTCTCTTCCACTCATTCGTAAGTTTAGTTTTAAAATGACCCTCACGAATGGCTTCAGCATAACTTTGGGTAGTTCCCTTTTTAATAGCAAACCAATCAGAAGCATTATGTAGCATTCGATGGACATTTTCAGGCTTGTAGTTAGTCCACTCACTCAATATAATTGGGATAGTGGGCAAATCATCAATCCCTTTTCTAAAGCTTGAATCAGTATCCCTCTTGTTCAATATTAAAGAGCCATACATACCAATTTGTTCTTGTAATCCACTATGGCTATGATACCAATGGGTTCCACTTTGAATGATCGGGAAGCGATATACATGTTTACTTCTAGGCCCAATAGGCATCTGCGTTAAAAATGGAACACCATCTTCTTTATTGGGCAAGAACAAACCATGCCAATGAAGTGAAGTTGTTTCTTTCAATAGATTATGAACAACTATTTCAGCTGTATCACCTTCAGTAAATGTGAGTGTTGGCATTGGAATTTGCCCATTTACAGCTATTGCTCGTTTTGCTTTACTCGCAAAATTGACAATGGTATCTTTTACATATAGCTCATATCGAACTACTTTTTGTGCTACTACCAAGGTTGTTATAAAAACAAACAACAAGCTACCTATTAACTTATACGAGTAATAAAAAAATGTAGACCGCATGTTACAAGCTATTTAACATTTTGAAACGGAAGAATAACCGTTAGTAACTCCCAACTTACTTCAATGCTACCTTTATCACCTGAAGCCCTAATCACTTTATACGTCAGAGCCTCAGTAATATCCTTGTTCACTATTGGCTTAACCGTAACACGAACCATATCATTTACTACTTTATAAGCATCAGCCAAATGCATATCCCAATCTTTATTTAAAATAAGTACCCACTCCTCCTTACCAGGGATTGTGAAAAAGCCATATTTACCTTTTGGAACAAGTTTGCCTGCAATCTGCACATCACTAGAAAATTCTATCCAAGTAGCTTTATGTGCACCAGTGGCCCAAACTTGACCATAAGCAACCAAGCCATTCCAAATATTTCTTCCTCTAACACTTGGTGAACCATAATCAATATGTACATGGTTTTTTCCTACGAGAGCCATTGCCATACGGCGTGGACTTTTTGCTTTCACAACAGTATCAGCAGTAGTCTGATGATTTTCGTGTTGCGCACTCGCACTCATAGTAACAAATAAAGCAGAAACTCAGCATCAAGTTTTTAACGCAACAGTTTAACTAAGTTAAATTGTTGTAAT
>CAZTDV010000102.1:0-4739 GCA_964612195.1 uncultured Sediminibacterium sp. | reverse complement strand
AACACCAAAAGAAAAGTTTAAAGAACTATTGTTGCGTTAAAAACTTGAATCTGCCTTACTTTCTAGACTAATAGGTCTCAACATTTTATTTACCACTTTTTATTTAGGGTCAATTACCTCATTTATAATTATGTGGTATGAAATAGATAAATATAATCCTACAGTTAAAAGTTTTTGTACTGGAAAAATTGAATCGAAGATCAATTGTGATGCAGTTATTAATAGTAAAAGCGGAAAATTATTAAAATGGATTAGCTGGGGCGAAATTGGCTTTTTCTATTTTTCAGGTTCATTTCTAGTTTTATTGATAAGCTTATTTACGAATAACATAAACTCAATTAATACTGTTGGATTGTTTTCGCTAATTGCTTTACCATTTACTTTTTTTTCAATTTATTTTCAATGGAAAGTTGTTCAACAATGGTGTAAACTATGTCTAGTTATCCAAGCATTATTAATTTTAACAGCCATTACTTCGGTTTTCTCCAATTTCGTGATTTTCCCCGAGTTGTCAATTGAAACGCTCTTGCATATTTCTTTTAGCTTTTTTTTACCGATACTTTTTTGGTTAATAATGAAATCCAAATGGGTTGAAAATTTAAAGCTCAAAAAAGAGAGGGTCTCTTTGTTAAAGTTGAAATATAATGAAAATGTTTTTTCTACTTTTTTGAATAAAAGTAAAGTCATTCAAAATAACCCCAATGGAATGGGTATAGTTCTGGGTAATTCAAATGCTCAAAATACAATCATTAAAGTTTGTAATCCATTTTGTTCTCCTTGTGCTAATGCGCACCAAGAATTAAAAGAACTTGTAAAAAGTAATCCTAATATTAAAGTTCAAATCATTTTTAATGCAACAACAAGTGATGATGATAAACGAAAAGCGCCAGTATCACATTTTGTTACTTATGCAGAATACAATAATAAGAATTCGGTAGAAAGTTTATTAGACAACTGGTATAGTTCAAAAACTAAAGAATATGAAGAGTTTAAAAATAAATTCCCTTTAATCAAAGAAAATATTTTCCCAAATGATAAAATTGATCAGATGAGTAATTGGTGTACTAATGAAGATATTCAATTTACACCAACAATTTTCATCAATGGATTTCAATTACCATCACAATATAAAATTTCAGAACTTAATTATTTTTTGTAAAGAAAATAAAAAGAATTGTTGTTTAGTACGCAACAATAAAATCTTGGGTACTAATATGTTAAAGGCCACAACATATCCAAGTAGGTAGAACTTGCTAAAACTAAAAAGCAAGGGTATTTTTTAATTTTAAATCAAATTTATGCAAAACAAAAAACTTTCTTTTTTAGGTACAGCTTTAAATCGAAGAAGCCTAAAATCAATTACGGGTGGGATAATTGAAGTTCCACAAGATGGTGTAGCTGTATGTAAAGACAACAAAGGAAACTCCGGAACTGTTACTTGCTACGGAGCAAATTGTAGTGCTGTAACCTATGAAGGATGTTCTTGTAGTTCTTACACAAGTGGATCTGCTAAATCGTGTGCAAAAAGTACCGATTGGGATTAAATATTAAATTAAACAAAAAATCATGAAAAAAATAACTAAAAAAGAAATGAGTAAAATTTTCGGAGGTGAAATTCAAGAACCTCAAACGAGTTGTTCTGCAACTTGCGAAAATATGCCCCCAATTAGATGCATAGGTTTTTCTTGTGCTTCAGAAGATTATGATGGCGGAGGAATGTTCGCAGGTTCATGTTCTTCAAGAGATGTAAACGGTGTGGTAATGCAATATATACTGTGCGGTCAATAGTCTTTACATAACTACTTTAATTCCCTATATCTTTAGGATTAAAGTAGTTTTTTTAATGAGAATATATTATTGTCATTTTATAATAAAATTTTGTTAATGCGTCTTTTTCTTTTATTTCTTATAACTCTAACTTGTAATAAATTATGTTCTCAAGATTTAAATTTAGGGTCTGTAAGTGGTGTAGTAAAAGACAGTGCTACCAAAAAGGGATTGAGCTTGGCGACTGTTTCCGTTTTTAAGCTAACGGATTCAAGTATTGTTTCCTTTAAGTTATGTGATGATAAGGGTGGTTTTGAAATAAGGAATATACCACTCAATCAACCCTTAAAAATAGTCACCACATTTGAAGGGTATGAGGTAGACCGAAGAGAAGTACGATTAACAGCTCCTGCTAATTATCCGATTGGTACAATTTTTTTAAAGCCAACTTCAAAATCATTAGATGAAGTAATTGTAAAATCTGAGAGGCCACCCATTATCGTTAAAAAAGATACCATTGAATTTAATGCGACTGCCTTTAAAACATTACCAAATGCACTGGTGGAAGACCTTTTTAAAAAACTGCCAGGTATGCAGGTGGATCGGGACGGCAATATTACCTACAACGGCAGACCAGTTTCAAGAATATATGTAGATGGGAAGAGTTTCTTTAATGACAATTATAAAGCAGCTACACAAATTCTACCAAGTGCAATAGTAGCCAATGTTCAAGTATATGATGATAAAGAGCAATTAGATGCTACTCAAAAAAATACTGATTACAATAAGATTATCAATCTGAAACTGAAACAAAATATCAAGAAAAGTACTTTTGGCAAAGTGTCTACTTCTGGCGGAACGGACAATCGATATGAACTTGCTGGAGCAGTCAATTTTTTACGAGATACAGTTCAACTTACATTAATAGGTTATAAAAACAATCTTAACAGAGGTATTTTCAATAGTTCAGAGATGCGTGCTATAGGTGCATTTAATAGAAATTGGACGACAATGACTAATAATGATAATGGCACTTATACGATTAACAATATTTCTTTTGGGGGTGGAACAACTTCTGAAACAGAGTCAGCTGGTGGAGGTATCAATTTTAATCATGCACCTACGAAATACACTTCCTTTTATGCACAATATTTTATATCGCATGAAAATGGTTATACAAATGAAAACATCAATAATATATATATTAAAAATGATACTATAAATAAATACAATATTCTTAATCAGTTTACTTCAATTAAAACAATTCAGAATTTAAATTTTGGTTTTAAAAGCAAAAGTAAATCTGGTAATAGAGATTTAACTTTAAATGTAGGAAATCAGTGGTCTGTATTAAATTCAAAAACATTTAATACGACTATAAATTCCAATGATAAAGTTGGTGATATCCTTAGTTCTAATGGAAAACTTAATCAAAGCATCAATCCAAAAAATTATTATCACTCTTTATTTTTTTCCTCAAAATTATTTGCGAAAAATGACAAGTACAAATCAATTTCTTTTCAGCAATATTATAATGTTGTACAAAACCCCACTAATTTTTTAACAGAAATTGAAAATATAAGTTTGATTCCTACTCCAACGAATACCATGATACGACAATTACGAATTTTTAATCCCCAAAAACTATTTATTATTAATCGTATGGTTTTATCAGGTTGGAAAAAGAAAAATGTCTCTTTTGTACTAGCTAGTAATTTTGATGTTAATAATGAGAAAAATACAATTGTTACATACTTACAACCCATAGGTCATATCAATTATGATAGTATAAACACTAATTTAACTAGTGATGTTAATGTATATAATTCTATTTTTAAAATAACTCCACAACTAGATTTTGAAATAAAAAAATATACCTTATCAATTACAGCCACTTATTTTAATGCACATCAAAAATCGAGTATTAGTAATAAGCTATTCAATAATTTTAATAATATTTATGCTTATCCATTACTAAGTGTATCATTTTATAAAAGTAGAGGAATAAAGCTTTCGTTTGATCAAAAAGTTAACTTGCCTAGAGCTAGAGACCTAACACCAATCATGGATAATACAAATCCATTGTTTGTATTTAATGGTAATGTTAATTTAAGAGCTGAAAAGGCAACTACATTTAGTATTTCATTCCGAAAATATGATGTGAAGAAACAGGTCAATTTTAATTCTGAACTTTATTATGAAGGCACTCAAAATCCAATAATACAATCTGTTAAAATTTTGAATACTGGTAAGCAAGAAATCAAATCAATGAATGCAGGAAATAGACATTCACTTGTAATGAGATTGGGAATTAGTAAAAGTTTTCAAAAAATTAACCGCTATAATCACTCAGTAAACTTAAATCTGAGTTACCAAAATATGGTTACACCTACAGTATTTAATGAAACTGAATTTTCTCAGAAAGTGAATGTGTTTAAAACAACTGTGGGTAACAGTTTTAATTGGCAGGACAAGTTCAGTTTTTACTATAGTTATTCTTATACTGCTAATATCAATCGATTTACGAATAATTTTACTGCTGATGTATTATCGAATATTCAGAATCTTGATGTAGAAGTAACTGCTAGATTATTTAAAAAAGTCTCCTTTAATACTACCTTATTAGCGAATAAAATTGTGTATGAAAATCTGCCAGCCTTACCTGTTAATTTGTTTATCAATCCATCTGTATCTGTTTATTGCTTAAAAGAAAATAAGGGCGAAATTAAATTTATTGTTCGCGACCTACTCAATCGAAACAATAATTTTAGCAGAAATGTCATCGGGAATAATATTACTGAAACGAATACCAATGTTTTAGGCAGGTATTTCATGCTTACGTTTTCTTACAATTTCAAGACTTTCAAGAACGAACAGAATAATAAAGTTAATTGGTGATTTAATGAATGCAGTTGTAGCTGTTAAGCAACAAAATGAAATGGACTGCGGTCCTACTTGTTTGTATATGATAA
>CAZTDV010000101.1:0-4764 GCA_964612195.1 uncultured Sediminibacterium sp. | reverse complement strand
ATTTAACTCCCATTCTTTGATTCTCTTAATGTATCCGTTGCAACAGGGATGATATTGTACGAAGGCATGAAACAAAGAATGGGAGTTAAATCTGTATCTAATTAATCTCATGCAACTCAGTAATACAAATAAAATGATTTTGGTAGAATGCCCTCGAGATGCAATGCAGGGTTGGAAAAATTTCATACCAACCAATCAAAAAATTGATTATCTCAATGCATTATTAAAAGTGGGCTTTGATGTTCTTGATTGTGGAAGTTTTGTTTCAGCCAAAGCAATTCCACAAATGGCAGACACTGCTGAAGTTATTAATGCATTAGACTTAAGTAATAGTTCAACTAAACTACTAGTAATTGTAGCTAATCAAAGAGGGGCAGAAGAAGCAGTTGCTTTTGAAAAAATCAGTTACTTAGGATTCCCTTTTTCTATTTCACCCAGCTTTCAGTTAAGAAATACCAATAGCAGTTTAGAAGAGAGTTTTGAAAGGGTTAAAGCAATACAGTCATTATGTGAGAAGCGCCATAAAGAATTGGTCATCTATTTGAGTATGGGTTTTGGAAATCCATATGGGGATCTTTACAATCAAGCTATTTTATTAAAATGGGCAGGTGAAATGGCTGCATTAGGAATTAAAACAATTTCATTAGCAGATACCGTTGGCTTAGCAAGCCCTGATCAAATAACTGATGCATTAACCATATTAATACCTCAATATCCACAAATTCAATTTGGGGTGCATTTGCACGCTAGTGCGGCTAATTGGGAACCCAAGTTAATAGCTGCTATAAATGCAGGCTGTAATAGGATAGATGGGGCTTTAAAAGGCATTGGTGGCTGCCCTATGGCTCAAGATGATTTAGTAGGTAATATGGATACTGAAAATATAGTTCATTATTTATTGCAGCATCAATTATTGAATCATATTAACCAAGTACAATTGCAGCAATGCAGTAATATGGTTTCGACCGTTTTTCAATAGAGCCAATATGAAGTTTCATTACGATTTTCCGATTCAAAAAATACCTACTCCTTTAATGCATTACCATAAAGTGGTAATGATGGGATCTTGTTTTACAGAGAATATAGGTAACTTATTAAAGAGTCATGGTTTTCAGGTTTTAGAAAATCCGAATGGAATTTTATTTAATCCAATAAGTGTGGTAGAAGCAGTTGAAAGTTATATTACCGAAAAGCAAATTGTAGAGTCCGATTTGTTTTTATTAAATGAAACATGGCATAGCTGGAAACACCATAGTCGATTCTCTGGTACAACGCCTGCTGAAGCAGTTACTAAAATAAATGCATCTACTACAACTGCAGCTCGGTTTTTGAAAACAGCAAATCATCTCATGATTACTTTAGGATCTGCATGGGTGTATCGATTAACTGATGCTGCAGATGGCATAGCAGGATCCGTTGCGGCCAATAATCATAAAGCACCTGCTGCATGGTTTAATAGAGAATTGCTTACTGCAACCGAAACACAAGAAATGCTGCAGCAAATGGTTAATCGCTTGCTTGAATTTAATCCTCATTTGCAAATTATTTTTACCATTAGTCCTGTAAGGCATTTGCGGGAAGGGGTCATAAACAATAATAGAAGTAAAGCAGTTTTAATTCAAGCAGTTCATGATGTAACAAAGAACAATGATGCTGCTTATTATTTCCCCGCTTATGAATTGGTGATTGATGATTTACGCGATTATCGTTTTTATGCAGAAGACTTGGTACACCCCAATTATCAGGCTACCCAATATGTTTGGGATAAATTTGTTGATGCTTGTATAGACAATAATGCTAGCAAACTGTTTAAATTAATAAAAGAGATTAAATTAGCTTATCAGCACAAACCATTTAACCCAGCAACCAATCAACACCAGCAGTTTTTAAAGAAGTATGCAAAAGAAACAACTCACTTAATAGAGCAGTATCCGCATATTGAATTAAAAGAAGAGTTGAATTATTTTAAAACAGGTATTAGAAATCTGCAATCGGCGGATTAATTAGTGCTTCTTGTAAAGGAATCAAGGTACATAAGCTGGCTAACTCTTTTCTTTTTAGATAGTTTTCAATATCACTTTTATGCAATAATCCGGTAATAATTAAAATGGTTTTATTGCTGTTGGCATTCAATTCTTTCCATATTTTTTTATTAATGGCTTCGCTTCGTTCATCCCAAAAATCTACCTGTGAATTATACCAGTTGCTAAAAGGTTGCAATGCCGGATAATTCATGGTTATTCTCCTTATTGCATGTTTTTCTTTGTAGATAATTGTTTGGATGGTATCGGTTAAGTTGGGGCTATTCATCCTTAGTATGGAGCTGTCTAACAAACCTAAGAATGCATTGTTGATATTGGTATAACTTGTAAAGTCTTCAGCATCCCCTGCATTAAAAAGTCCTTCGTTGTAAACCCTTAATAAAGTTTCTTGGTGCGATTTTTCCATTAACCTTGTATAAGAAATATAATTTTTTCTGTTAGGTATATATATATCAAAAGGAGCAAGACAAACCGAATCTTTTAATTCTTTGAATTTTCTTGCAGCCCTGTATTCAATAGGGTTATTCCAAATACCTAAGAATTCTGCTGTTTTGGCTCCCCACACTTTATTAATATTGCAATTCTTTATTACAGATGAATCAAATTCTAGCAATATAATATCCGGATTAATTCGCTTGAGTATTTGCAATATGCTGCCAACCGTAACTAGTTTATTCCCGTTGTGCTTGGTACCTAAAACGATGACTCTATTGGGTGAGGGTTCTGCACTTACCGAATAAGTTGCAAAAACAAAAGCAATCAGTGCTCCCCATTTAATCCAATTAGAATAAGGTTTGTACGCCATGGGCAATTTTAAATTCATGTTGTAATAACCATTTTTTTCGCCACATGCCCCCAGAATAACCAGTTAATGAACGATCACTCCCAATTACTCTATGACAAGGAACAATAATGGCGATTTTATTTTTCCCGTTAGTTGTAGCAGCGGCCCTAATTACTTTTGGATCACCTAGTTTTTTGGCTAAATCTAAATAACTGATTGTTTTGCCATATTCAATATCCATTAATTTGTTCCAAACCCTAACCTGAAAATCGGTTCCATCTTGGTGAACTGGTAAATCAAAATGTTTTCTTTTCCCGTGAAAATATTCAATTAATTGTTCGGTACACTGGTGCATAATTTCGGTGATGCCTGGTTCGCCATGGGTAAACTGGTCTTTGTTATCTACAAAGCTTAATTCACCAATATAATGGTTGGTGCCTCCAATTTGTAAGAGTCCAATAGGACTTTCGTAATAAGTATAATGCAGTTCGCCCATTTAACCGTTCCTTATATCGTGAATAAATATACAGAACTAAATGGTTTATTATCCAATTTTAAATCCATTACTCGTAGTCTTATCGGGTTGGAGTAAGATTACTTGATTTTTTTCATCGTACACGCCCAAGACCAAACATTCACTAAAAAAATGGGCAATTTTTTTGGGAGGAAAATTAACAACTGCAATAATCTGTTTGCCAATCAATTCTTCAATCGTATAATGAAAAGTGATTTGTGCAGATGATTGTTTAATGCCAAGTTCACCAAAATCAATAATGAGTTGATAGGCAGGTTTAATGGCTTCTGGGAAAGGCTTGGCTTCGAGGATGGTACCTGTTCTAATATCTATTTTTTCAAAATCTTGCCAGCTAATCATTATATCAATTCTTCTATCAATCCTACTAGTTGCATTAACTCCTGTTGTTTATATGCTTGATCTTCCTTACAAAAACATTTAGCTACTTCGCCAATTAAATGCTTAATAATTTGAGGGTGTGTTTTCGGAGTAAAAAAGGACGGCTCTAAGGAAGCTCCAATTCTTTTTAGATAGGTCTCAATATCATTGTGAGAGTATGCCTGGCCATTGGTAGCATCTACAAAAAAATGGATTTGTTCTCTATATTGGGTATCTGTATTATCCAAATCAAATTCTGAATTAAAGAAAGCAATAATTGATTGTTTAGGGATATTAATAATCCTTGCGTTCACTTCTAATTTTTCGCAAATGATTTGATAAATAATGCTATTGGCAATAGCATTTCCTTTTTTTGCTTCTAAAACTTTGTGCAGAAAAAAGTCGTCGGGGTTTTCATATTTAAGTTCAATCCCCTTTAAATGATAATAATTATAAATGATGCTGCTTAATACATTGGCCTGCTCTAATGGGGTAAGAAAACTATTCAATTCTAACCACACATTTCTTCTTATTTTTTCTATGTCTTGTAAAACAGGTGTGGTTTGTAAATCGGGGTATTGAAATTTTGCCACCAATAAAGCACCAAATAACAAATCAGGGCAAGGGCTATTAACCCATTCTGTAAAATCGTTTTGTAAATCGGTAAAATGTAACCGATGAATAATCATCTCAATTCTTTCCTGAATTTCTTCATTAGGAGTAGTTTCCCATAAATGTTCTAGGTTGGGGATAACCGGTTTCCCATAGCCGACCAGTTTTTCTGTAACAGTTGTATAAACAACTTCGTCTGGGTCATCTATGAGCGTGAACAGGGCATTTAATTCTTTGGTCTCCTGCATATTGAGCTTAAATTCTTATCAAACTAAATTAATTTTTGCTGAATAGTCAAGCATAAGTTATTCCCCTCTTGTGGATATATGTTTCATTTTATGCATAATAATTTGAACAGATAGTCGTTCAATTGTCATTTCTGCCTTAAATTAGTAATATTAACACCATAACTGATTGTTAAGGTTTACCTTTGC
>CAZTDV010000100.1:0-4786 GCA_964612195.1 uncultured Sediminibacterium sp. | reverse complement strand
TTTTGGCTTCGACAGAAGATTAGAAGTAGACTTACCCAGTGAAGACAAAGCCAATATTCCAGACACCAGTATTTATAATAAATTTTTTGGCGGCGCAAGAAGATGGAACAGTTGTAGTGTGCTTACATTAGGGATTGGTCAAGATAAAATGACTGCAACTCCATTACAAATGGCCAACTTGATGTGCATCATTGCCAATAGAGGATATTATTTTCCTCCTCATTTTGTAGACAGCATAGAAAACGAACAAGTAGAAGATACGGTGCTGATGAATAAATACAGAAAAAAACATGTGGTTACCAATATATCAGACAACGATTATCAAGCAGTAAACGATGGCATGCATGATGTAACTGTATATGGTACTGCATCTCATATTAAAATACCTGGCATTGAATATTGTGCTAAAACCGGAACGGCTCAAAATCCACATGGCAAAAACCACTCTTTGTTTGTGGCATTCGCGCCAAAAGATAATCCAAGAATTGCCGTTGCTGTGGTGGTAGAGAATGGAGGGTATGGTTCTGTTGCTGCTGGTCCAATTGCGGGCTTAATCATGGAGAAATTTTTGAATGACACTTTGAGTACTGCAGGAAAAGCTACCGCTGAAAGGTTAACCAATATGAACTTGATTCCGGAAGCAATCAAAAACTGGTATACACGTAAAGACGCAGAAAGAGCAGCTAGATTAGCCAAATTGGCTTTAGAAGAAGCTGCAGAAAAAGAGGAAGCTGAAAATAGTAAAGAAAACAACAAGAGCAACACTGAAGCTACATTAGAACAGGGAAGTAAACCTGTAGGCAATAAAAAAGACAGTACAGATAAATACAAAATCAAAGCAGCCTTATTACTCAGTGAAGACAAAAAGAAAAGATTAGGAGGGCGTGCACAATGATAAAGAATAAAAATATTTCACAAGGGGTAGACTATCCCATGATTTGGCTCTATTCTATATTAGTAGCAATTGGCGTCTTATGTATTTTCATGGTAGAATTTAGCGAAGGAAGCAATTGGTTTACTTCATTCATTGGTGGGAAAACCAATTACAGCAAACAACTATTTTTTGCAGGATTCTGTGCATTAGTAGCCACATTTATTTTACTAACAGATAGCAAATTGTTTACTGCTTTTGCTAACCTCATGTATGTATTTGGATTACTATTGATGGTAGCCACATTTTTTATCGGAAAAAATATCAATGGTTCAAAAAGCTGGATCCCAATGGGTGGCGGTTTTAATTTACAACCTGCGGAACTCTGTAAAATATTTACGGCATTGGCATTGGCTAAGTTTTTATCAAGACAAGAAACCGACTTTAGCAAATTAAAATTTCAATTGATTGGAGGGGCAATCGTAATTGCTCCAGCAATACTGTCCATTTTACAACATGAATTGGGTTTAGCATTGGTATATAGTTCGTTTTTAATAGCCATGTATAGAGAGGGCTTACCTGCACAAATTTTAATTTTTGGATCATCCTTTGGCGTATTGGTCATTGCGTCTTTAATTATTGAACCTAATACCCTACTGATTATTCTCAGTGCAATTGCTGTATTGCTTATTTACTTTGCTAGAAGACAAGCAAGAAGAAACAAAGGGCTCATTACAACGATTGTTATTATTTGGATGATCAGTGCGGGCACCCAACGTTTTGTTATTCCTTACATATTTAATAATGTATTTGAGTGTTACCAGAGCACCCGTATCTACAGCATGGTAGGTAAAGATTACAATTGTGCAGAAAATGTAAAATCATTAAAAAAACAAAAAGCAGGTAATGAAAAAGCGCCTAAAAAACCAGACGATTACAATGTGCGCCAAAGCAAAATTGCCATTGGCTCTGGAGGTTTCACTGGTAAAGGATTTTTAAAAGGCACACAAACACGCGGCAAATATGTTCCTGCGCAACATACCGATTTTATTTTCACATCCTTGGGTGAAGCATTTGGGTTTATTGGTTGCTTTATCTTTTTAATTATTTATTTAGCACTTTTATACCGCATTGTTTTAATTGCAGAAAGACAAAGAAGTACATTCAGTAGAGTTTATGCATATAGTGTAGTGAGTATTCTCTTCTTTCATTTTGCGGTTAATGTGAGCATGACAATTGGCTTCTTTCCAATAGTAGGTATACCATTACCCTTGGTGAGTTATGGAGGTTCTTCTTTACTGACTTTTACCATTTTGATTTTTATTTTACTTAGACTAGACGCAGACCGTCAAATGGTGTTGCGTTAATTGATTATTATGACCATTATTCCATTATCTGAAGGAAGTTTTACTATTGACAAAACCAAAGTATTTGTTCCGTTTAATACAGCAACAGAAGAATTAAATAGCAGACCTATCGGGAGTTTATTAGTAGAAATTCAACCCTTCTTAGTTGTTACTAAAAAAGACCTTATTTTAATTGACACGGGCTTAGGATACAATATGTCTAATGGAATACCACAGATTTATTATAATCTTGAAAAAGCTGGGTACAACCCCTCTCAGGTAACAAAAGTATTGATGAGTCATTTGCATAAAGACCATGCGGGTGGAATTACTACCCGAAATTATACCACGGGTGAACAGTTTATCGCGTTCCCTTATGCTACCTATTATGTGCAACGAAGAGAATATGAATATGCCATGGGAATTGGATCTGCATCTTATGTTCAGGCAGATATTCAAATATTGGAAGAGTTCAGCAAAGTAATTTGGTTAGAAGAAGATCATGGATTCATTGACAACTATATTGAATACCAGTTAACCGGAGCACATAGTAAATTTCATCAGGTCTTCTTTATTCAAGAAGATAATGAAATTATTTTCTTTGGCGGAGACGACGCCCCACAATTACAGCAAATGAAAAGCAGATTCGTTGCTAAATATGATTTTGATGGAAAGAAGTGTATGGAATTAAGAAGAGTTTGGTGGGAGGCAGGACAAGAAAAAGGCTGGAAATACCTGTTTTACCATGATATCTCCAGCCCGGTATTTAATCATTCAAATCTTACTTAGTTTTTCTTGATAGTAGAATCTGTACGATTTCTTTGCATCAATCTTTTTCTTAGTTCAGGTCTATCTGGTTTTCCATCAGGACCTTTTGGCTTCATACCACGTTTCATCATTTCTTGGCGCATCATATTATTGAAATTGCGGTCTAATTTGAAGACTGTATTCACTCTATCTTCTGCGTTCAAGATTTTTCTGAAATCGTTGTTGTATTTTTTACGAATTGATAATGCCTGTTCTTCAAAAGCCAATTCGGCGGATTTGTTTTCTTGTCTTGCCTTTTTTAATTCCGCCATATATGCGTTGTGTACCGGCCAAAACTTTTGTGCTTCTTCAGCACTTAGATTCAATTCTTTGGTGATATAAGCCACTTTGATGGCTTCAATATTAGGCCTTTCCCCAGGAGGCGGTGGAGGGGGCATTCCACCTTGCATTCTACCCATCTTAGGTGGTGGTGGTTCCTGTGCTTGTGCAATAGCTGTTGCGCCCATTAAAATGATTAATAGTAAACGTTTCATGTTGTTGTTTTTTTAAATGTTAATTCAATTATTCGCTCAGATAAAGCTGCAGTTCTTCATCTGAAATCTCAGCCACCGTTGTTTCAGAAATTGCATCCACGGTATATTGATGCAAACTATTTTCAGGCCCCGCTAAAGCGTTGGCAGTTTTTAAATACTCATCAATAGCATCATTAGACAAAGCTTGTACAGATTGATTGATGTCTATTTTGGCAATTTGTTCCATATTAATGACCATTCCTGGATCAGAAACTGGCTGATTTACCAGATTAAATCCTCCTATTACCAGTATACCAATCACTACTGCTGCTGCAGCAAGTGAAAACCATTTACCTCGTGTATTCATTTTCACAATGGGTGCAGCATCAATCTCGGTTTTTGAATGGTCTGGGCCTATTTGAACTTGAAACTGATCAAAATAACCATCCGGTACTGATTGAACTGGTGTTTTTGCGATAGTATTTAGCAAAGGCGCCACTTGTTCTAATTCTTGTATGATTTCCTTGTTTTCCATTTTCTTCCTTTTTAAGACTCCAATACAACCCTTGGGTTTAATGCGTTTTAATAAATTCTTCCACTTTTTTTGCAGCATGATGATAGCTGGCTTTTAAAGCTCCTTCACTGGTATCTAAAATTTTACTTATTTGTTCATACGTCATTTCATCAAAATACCTAAGGTTAAAAACCAATTTTTGTTTCTCAGGAAGTTGCTGAATAGCCAACTGCAATTTCCATTCTAATTGATTCGCATTAAAATTGCTATCCGCTTTAACGCTGTTTCCATAAACTTCTGCTACATCATCATATGAACTAGTTTGCTTTCTCTTTTTTTGTTCTAAAAAACTTAAACTTTCATTGGTTGCTATTCTATATAACCAAGTATACAATTGACTGTCTTCTCTAAAATTGTCTAATGCATTCCAAATTTTTATAAAAGTATTTTGCAATACGTCATTGGTGTCTTCGTGCTCTACGACCATCCTTCTAATATGCCAATACAATTTTTCTTGGTATTGTTTTACCAGTTGAGTAAACGCTTCATTTTTTTGTGAAGGAATCTTAAACTGCTTCACTAATTGAGAATCTTGATTCAATATATATCGATTGTCTTTTAAGTTAGATAAAATTGGAGATGAAAGGTTTAATCGGGCAAAAAAATTTGTATATTCATAGGTATCTGCTATGTATTTAAATAAACCCATACTCGCTTTTAGGCAAAATGTTGCCGACAAGTATACCATTTATAACAGCCTTTTTGCTGCCCTCCC
>CAZTDV010000099.1:0-5262 GCA_964612195.1 uncultured Sediminibacterium sp. | reverse complement strand
ACATCTCCGTCGGTACTGGCATCATCCACCACCAACATTTGCATAATACCCATTCCCTGATCTAACTCTAATATGGATAATAAAGTAGTGTTTAAATAAGTATACGTATTGTCAACGGCAATCATAACCGACCAAATAGGTTGGTCAGTTTCATCGTGCAGTGGTGCTATCAGCGGCGGCCTAGAAGGTATTCTCTCTCGTTGTTCTGGTTTACGCATTTCGGGGGTTAATGTTCCAAATAAATTACCCTAATTTGGGTCATAAAAATAACGCAAAATTGCTTAACTCCCACTAAATAAGGGTTGTATGTCTCAAAGTAAACAGAATTTTATAGTTCAAAAGTGGGTTACAGCACTAAGTGTCATCTTATTTCTGTTAAAAATTACTGCCTACTATTTAACAGATTCCCTAGCCATACTATCGGATGCTTTGGAAAGCATTGTGAATATTGTAGCAGGTTTTATTGGATTATATAGCTTGTACGTTGCTTCTAAACCAAGAGACGAAGACCATCCATATGGCCATGGTAAAGCGGCATTTGTATCCGCAGCAGCAGAAGGCAGTCTTATTATAGCAGCCGGCATATTAATTATTTATGAAACCATCGTAAATATGCTGGCCAACCATACCGTGCAACAATTAGATCAAGGTATGTGGTTAGTGGGAGCAACGGCAGTACTCAATTATTTTGCTGGAGCCATTTGTATCAAGATTGGTAAAAAGAATAAATCATTGGCATTAGAAAGCAGTGGGAAGCATTTACAAATTGATACCTTTTCAACGGTAGGGGTATTAATGGCAATTGCTTTAATGTACCTGACCCATTTGTATTGGATTGATAAAGTGATTGCATTTATATTAAGTGGCTGGATTATGTATAATGGATATACCATTTTACGCAAATCACTTGCCGGCATCATGGATGAAGCAGATGAACAAATGCTAAAAGAATTTATACAAGTACTAGAAACAAATAAAAAAACAAATTGGATAGACTTGCACAATTTAAGGGTAATAAAATATGGTGATTTATTGCATATTGATTGCCACTTAACCCTACCCTGGTATTTGAATATTCATGAAGCCCATGTAGAAATTGATGAATTATCCAATTTAATCAAAACCAATTTTGGAGATGCCATTGAACTTTTTGTACATACCGACGGTTGTTTAAATTTCAGTTGCGCAATTTGCACTAAAAAAGACTGTACAGTAAGAACCCAACCATTTCAACAACAATTGGATTGGACCATTGAGAATGTTGTATCTAATCAAAAACACAGTCTTGCCAAGCAGGTTTAAAATAGGTAACTTGCAGACTCAAATAATACGATTATGGATAGTTGGAAACAATACCAAGACGCACACAAAGAAGAATTTTTAGCGGAATTAATTGATTTATTAAAAATTCCTAGCATCAGTGCCCGATCTGAAAATAAAGCAGATATGTTGCATTGTGCAGAAGTGGTAAAACAAAGACTAGCAGAAGCAGGTGCAGATACGGTTACTATTTATCCTACTCAAGGTCATCCAATTGTTTACGCAGAAAAAATAATTGATCCAAGTAAACCTACTGTGTTGGTGTACGGTCACTATGATGTACAACCAGCTGATCCATTAGAATTGTGGCATAGCGGTCCATTTGAGCCCGTAATAAAAGATGGGAAAATATACGCGCGTGGATCTGCTGATGATAAAGGGCAATTTTATATGCATGTAAAAGCATTGGAAACATTTACCAAAACCAATTCTTTTTGTACCAATATTAAATTTCTCATTGAAGGAGAAGAAGAAATAGGCAGTCCTAATTTGGCTGAGTTTGTGAAAGCGAATAAGGAGTTATTAAAAGCAGATGTGATTTTAATTTCGGATACTTCTATGTTGAGTATGGAAAATCCTTCTATTGACATTGGAGTGCGTGGATTAAGTTATATAGAAGTAGAAATCACTGCAGCTAACAGAGATTTACATAGTGGTGTTTATGGTGGAGCAGTAGCCAATCCTATTACTGTTTTAGCACAAATGATTGCTTCTTGTCATGATGAAAACAATCATATCACTATCCCAGGTTTTTATGATGATGTAGTAGAAGCAACCCCAGCAGAAAGAGAAAAAATGGCCAAAGCACCATTTGATGAATCGGCATATAAAGCCGATTTAGGCATTACTGAATTATGGGGAGAGAAAGGGTTTACTACCAATGAAAGAACTGGTATCCGCCCAACATTAGAAGTGAATGGAATTTGGGGTGGCTATACAGGTGAAGGCGCTAAAACTGTTTTGCCTTCTAAAGCAACTGCAAAAATTTCTTGCAGATTGATACCTAATCAATCTTCAGCAATTATCACCAAAAAAGTATTGGATTACTTCCGCAGTATTGCACCTGCAGGTGTTACGGTTCAAGCAGCTGAACACCATGGCGGAGAACCTTATATGACTCCAATTGATTCTATTGAATACAAAGCTGCGGCAAAAGCAGTAGAAACTTGTTTTGGAAAAGAACCAATTCCTGTTAGAGGCGGAGGAAGTATCCCTATTTGCGCATTATTTGAAAAAGAATTGGGATTGAAAATTGTATTCCTAGGTTTTGGATTAGACAGCGATAATTTACACAGCCCTAACGAAAAATACAATTTAGAAAATTACTATAAAGGCATCGAAACCATCCCTTATTTCCACCATTATTTTGCAGAAATGAAACAATAAGCATGGCGGTTGAAAAAGAAAAATTACGAATAGATAAATACCTCTGGAGTATCCGACTTTTTAAAACAAGAAGTCAAGCAGGTGATGCGTGCAGTAAAGGCAAAGTCAAATACCATGGAGATTCGGTAAAAGCATCAAGGGTTGTAGCCATTGGAGATGAATATGAAGTAAAAACAGAGGGAAAAAAATGGGTTATTAAAGTAACAGGATTATTGCAAACAAGGGCAGCTTATCCGGAAGCCATTAAGCATTATATTGATATTACACCAGCAGAAGAATTAGATCGAATTAAATTTGAATCAGCTAGTTTTCATACGGGTAAAAGATTAAGTAAAGTAGGTAGACCTACCAAGAGAGATCGAAGAGACTTGGGCGAGTTCATGAATTAAAGAATCCTTTTAATTATTGACTATGATGACGATTGATATTATTACTGTGGTGCCCGATTTATTAGAAGGACCCTTTAGTCATAGCATCATGAAAAGAGCGCAAGACAAAGGATTGCTCACTGTTCGTACCCACAACTTGCGTAAATGGGCCATCAATAAACATGCACAGGTTGACGATTATCCCTTTGGCGGTGGAGCTGGAATGGTATTGATGTGCGAACCATTGGCCAATGCAATTGAAGAGCTGCAACGCAACACTACCTACGATGCCATTATTTATATGACTCCAGATGGCAAAACATTTGATCAACCCATGGCCAATCAATTATCGATGGAGCAAAATCTCTTAATTATTTGCGGCCATTATAAAGGAATTGATCAAAGAATAAGAGACCAATATATAACCATGGAAATTTCTATTGGCGACTATGTATTGAGTGGAGGAGAATTGGCGGCTGCGGTGGTGGTAGACGCAATAGGAAGATTGATTCCTGGTGTTTTAAGCGATGAAACTTCTGCCCTAACCGATTCCTTCCAAGATAATTTATTGGCCCCACCTGTATATACCCGTCCGGCCGACTTCAGGGGAATGAAAGTTCCGGAGATCCTTTTACAAGGCGATCCAAAAAAAGTAGAAGAATGGCGTTTTGAGCAGTCTGTAGAAAGAACCAAAACCAGAAGACCCGATCTTTTTAGAGAAGATTAAATGGGCGTTTATCCGTTCATTCTGCCACTAAGCATATTAAATAGGACTTTCTAGCATAATTTATATCAAATTTGCAGCGGCTAAAATTGACTTTCCCAGCCGTTCAAATTTATGAGAGTATTCATTTTATTTTTATTCATTGCTTATACTTCCCAATTAACTGCTCAAGAGCGAAATGGTGAAACTTTTCAAAAGGATTACCAAATCAAAATTGCGAAAACAACTAGCCCTATTAAAATAGATGGATTATTTGATGAAGAAGTTTGGAGCAGGGCACAAAAAGTAAGTTCGTTTTGGGAAAAATATCCAGACGATAAAAAAAAGGCCAAACACGCTACAGAAGTTCAAACTGCCTATGATGATAAATATTTGTATGTAGCGTATACAGCATTTGATTCAGGAAAGGTATTTATACAAAGTTTAAAAAGAGATGTTGGCCACGATGGAAACGATTGTGTTGCATTGGTTATTGATCCAGTGAACACGAGAAACAATGGATTCTTCTTTGTTGTAAATGCATACAACGCGCAAAGCGAAGATCAATTAGTCACAGGTGGAGATGGTGTTTCATTTAGCTGGGATCAAACCTGGTTTTCAGAAACTAAAAGATATGGAGACCGTTGGACTGCTGAAATAGCCATACCGTTTAAATCAATTCGTTACCCGGCCGATAAAAAGCAATGGGGAATCAATTTTGTGAGGGTAGATACCAAAACCAATGAATACTCAACATGGACCAATGTGCCTGTCAATTTTGCTTCACATGACGTGGGTTACACTGGGGCCTTGGTTTGGGAAGATGCACCCCCAAAACCGGGTGCCAATACGGTATTTGTGCCGTTTGTAACAACAGAAGTGACGGAGAACAGATTGAATGGAGATCCTGTAACTGCCAAACCCAATGCAGGTTTTGATGCAAAGATTGGATTAACATCTTCCCTAAATTTAGACCTTACTGTAAATCCAGACTTCTCACAAATTGAAGTGGACAGACAGGTAACCAACCTAACTCGTTTCAATATTTTCTTCCCAGAAAGAAGAACTTTCTTTTTAGAAAATGCGGACTTGTTTTCAGGATATGGTATAGATCCTATCAGGCCTTTTTATTCAAGAAGAATTGGACTAGATAAAAACGGAAATAAAATTCCCATACTATTTGGTGCAAGGGTTACTGGAAATATTGCTAAGAAAACGCGTATTGGATTTATGAATATGCAAACAGGTAGACAGGGTGATTATGCTCCTGAAAACTATACCGCGTTTTCTGTAGACCAACGCGTATTTAATCGATCGGTCATTAAGGGCTATTTTTTAAACCGCACTAATTTTATGACTGATGCTGAAAAAGCAGCCAACCCATTGGACGCTTTTAGTAGAAATGCGGGAATAGAATACAACTATTCCGATTTAGAGGAAAAATGGGGCGCCTGGGCTACTTATCATCAATCTTTTAAACCCAAT
>CAZTDV010000098.1:0-5452 GCA_964612195.1 uncultured Sediminibacterium sp. | reverse complement strand
ACAATATTGTAGGCGACTTCCAATTTATTGTTTTAGAAAAATACCTGAGCCAAGACAATGAATTGCCTTTCTTTGAACGCATTGTTATGAAACTCTATTTCTGGTTAAAAGAAATTAGCTTGAGCGAAGAAAGAGGTTTTGGATTAGACCCTAGTAATGTAACCATCGAGAAATTTCCATTGATTGTTGCACCAGTGGCTAATATGAAGTTGAACAGGGTGTTTCCTGAAGGGGAAGAATAACTAGAATGGGTACCATTTTATTATACATCGTTATTGGATATATACTACTAGTATTAGTAGGTTATTTAATTCAAGAAAAGCTAATATTCAAACCTGAAAAATTAGCTCAAGATTTTGAATACAAGTATGATGCCCCTTTTGAAGAACTTTTTTTTGACATAACAGAAGGGGTGAGAATTAATGGGCTTCATTTTTATGTAGACGAGCCCAAAGGCCTGATTCTCTATTTTCATGGAAATTCTAGAAGCATAAAGGGATGGGCAAAATATGCGCGCGATTTTTATAGGTATCAATACGATGTAGTTCTAGTAGACTACAGAGGGTTTGGCAAAAGTACAGGCAAGAGAAGTGAGCGCGAAATGTTGGCCGACATGCAATTTGTATATGAAACCCTCAAGCTAAAATATCCAGAACACCATATATTGGTTTATGGAAGAAGCTTAGGTAGTGGCTTTGCCACTAAAATTGCAGCAGACAATTCTCCCCGCTATTTAATATTAGATGCCCCCTATTATAGTTTCATTAAAGTGGCTGAAAGGTTTACGCCCTTTATACCACATAAATTAACCCTACGTTTTAAATTACAAACTGATCAATGGATTAAAAAGGTAAACTGTCATACTTATATTATTCATGGCACCAAAGACTGGTTAATTCCCATTAAACAGAGTAAAAAATTACAAGCACTGAATCCACACAAAATTACCTTAATTAGTATTCATGGGGGTGGACACAACAACTTACCATCGTTTAATGAGTACCATAATTTTATTAGAGATATTCTAAAATATTAAGTGAGCATTCTGCTTAACTTTACCCCGTGAAAAAGATAATCATTGGTTTTTATATTAAAATTGCCATACTGGTTTATGCATTGGTAGGCTCTGTTTTGTTTATTCTACAAGACTACTTATTGTTTCATCCAGAAGCAATAGATCAAGATAGCAGCTACCAGTTCAACCAACCATTTCAAGAGTCGGTTATTCCACTAGACGCAACTACTAAATTTCATGTGGTCCATTTTACTGTTCCAGATTCAATTAAAAAAGGAGTGGTTCTATATTTTCATGGAAACAGAAAAAATATTGGTCATTATGCGGAGTTTGCAAAAAATTTTACGCGCAATAATTATGAAGTTTGGATGATTGATTATCCTGGATTTGGCAAATCGATAGGTGGGCTAACAGAAGAAAATTTATACGAAGGCGCATTGCAATTATACATGTTGGCAAAAATAAGATTTAAGCCTTCCGAAATAATTGTTTACGGAAAGTCAATAGGTACAGGTATTGCTACACAATTGGCATCTGTAAGAGATTGCAAACACCTGATATTAGAAACCCCTTACTATAGTATGGAAACTTTATTGGGCAGGTATTTGTTTATGTATCCCCTGAACAAACTCATGCACTTTAAGTTCCCTAGTAACGAGTATATTCAAAAAGTAACTGCTCCTGTTACCATTTTTCACGGGACCGATGATGGCGTGATTGCTTACAGTAATGCGCAACGTTTTACCGCCCATTTAAAAAAGGGAGACGAGTTCATTACCATTCCTGAAGGAAATCATACAAACTTGAATAGCTTCCCAGCAATGCAAAATAAACTAAACAGTATTCTACGGTAAGCTTGTATTAGTTAGCTTAACTTAATTCTTTTAGCTGCACTGTTTTTGGAGTGATATTTAATTCAACCCTAGCCCCTACTTTTAACGCATAATTCTCTGTATCATGGCTAACAGGAAAGCCAAAACAAATGGGGTAACCGTATTCATCAATATGTTCTTGTATAATTTCTTCTACTGTTTTTCCGAATGGTCGGGTAGTATCTTTTCGATCAGTAAATCCACCTAATATTAATCCACTGAGTTGGTTCAATATTCCAGCTCTTTTTAGTTGAATGAACATCCGATCAATATTGTAAGTATACTCACCCACATCTTCTAAAAATAAAATAGCACCCTTGGTTTTATACATTATTTTAGATCCTACTAAATGTGCTATCAATGCCAAATTACCTCCCATCAATACCCCACTTGCTTTACCCATTCGATTCATTGAATGAGTAGCACATATGTATTTTGCTTTTGTACCCTTTAAAGCCTTTTGTAAAGACTGCACATAAGGCAGTTTTGCTCCCCCATCATTAAATGCATTGGCCATGGGTGCATGTAAAGAAGCGGTATTACACTTAGTTAATAAGTACGCATGCAAAACAGTGATATCACTAAACCCAATAATCCATTTGAGATTTTTTTTGAAAGTTTTGAAGTCGAGTTGATCAATGATTCTGGTAACGCCATAGCCGCCTCTTCCACAGAGAATGGCTTTAATAGAAGGTTCATCTAACAATGCCTGAAATTCGTCTCTTCGTTCTTCGTCTGTACCACTAAAGTAGTTGGTAGAGTTGCTCCCCACTGTTTTTCCAACCATTACTTGAAAACCCCATTCCTGCAAGGTTTTCACACCCGTTTTTATTTTTTGCGCTTCCATAAACCCTGCAGGGCAAGTGATGGCAATAGTATCGCCTTTTTTTAGATAGGGAGGAAAATTGATCATGGCTAAACTTCGGTTAATTGTACTAAGTTATTTTCAACAATTAATTCATGGGGCAAACCACACTTCAATGCAAAGTTATTTTTGATATGACCTACCGGAAAATCAAAACAAACTGGATAATTAAATGCAGCTACTTTTTCTTTAACAATGGCATAAATATCTCTTCCAAAAGGAACAGCAGGATTATCTACTTTAATATTACTAAAGCCGCCTACAATCAACCCTTTTAAATTGGCCAATTTACCCGATCTCAATAAATTACAAAACATGCGATCAATATTGTATAAGGGTTCACCCACATCTTCTACAAATAGAATTTTACCATCGGTATTAATCATAGAAGCTGACCCATTCAAGTTTTCTAAAATTTTTAAATTACCTCCAACCAACAACCCTTTGGCTGTTCCAATTTGATTATGCTCAACTGGTATAGAAGGATAGCTAATTTTTTTGCCTTCAATGGCGTCTTTAATTGATAGTATACTGGCTTGCTGCACTTCGTCCGCAGTGGCCCAATCCTTGGGGAAACTACCACACATTTTTGAATGCAAACTAGCTACATGAACTACCTGATGCAAATGGCTATGTAATACCGTGATATCGCTAAAACCAATTACCCATTTAGGTGATTGCATAAATGTTTTAAAATTCAAAAAATCTACCATTCTTACAGCACCATATCCACCAGTAGCACAAAGAATGGCATTGATATTGGGGTCATCCATCATTTGCTGAAAGTCTGCTGCTCTCTCTGCATCAGTTCCGCCAAATGTATGGTCCATCTTTCCAATGGTAGTTCCTAGTTGAACCTTATACCCCCAGCTTTGTATTAAATCTATAGAAGGTTGAATGGTTTCTAACAAAGAAAAACCAGCAGGGCAAGTAATACCAATCGTATTGCCTGGTTGTAGGTATGGAGGCCTTTTTATTTTTTTATTTCGATTACCCGCAGCAGTAGCAAATGCAGGTATGGACAATAATCCCATGCCAGCCATTTGCAAAAAGGACTGTCTTTTCATTTAAGTATTTTTCTTGGGTTTAGGTTTGATAGCAATGGCTTCCTTTTTCCTGCCCGCGTTGCGCAAAGACTGATCAATCAACATTTCAATTTGTCCGTTCACACTCCTAAACTCGTCTGCCGCCCATTTTTCTAAGGCGGCATACGTTGTTTGATCTATTCTTAAAACAAAAGATTTCTTACTCAAAACAATCCATTTTATTATTGATGAAGTGTTCCTGTATTCACCACAGGTGAAGCTGCCTTGTCTCCACAAAGTACAACCAATAAATTACTTACCATGGCAGCTTTTCTCTCTTCGTCTAACTCTACTATTTGTTTTTTAGACAACATTTCTAAAGCCATTTCAACCATACCTACCGCACCTTCTACTATTTTACTTCTAGCAGCAACAATAGCAGTAGCTTGTTGGCGTTGCAACATGGCATGCGCAATTTCTGGTGCATAAGCCAAATGGCTGATACGCGCTTCTTTAATCACAATACCAGCTTTGATCATTCGGGCATTTAATTCATGCTCCAACATTTCAATTACTTTTTCTCCTCCATCTCTTAAAGTTACTTCTACTTGTTCGCCTTCAAAAGTATCATACGGACAAGTAGATGCCATATGACGAAGCGCTGCTTCACTTTGATTGGTCATATAATTGGAGAAGTTCACCACATCAAAACAAACTTTATACGTGTCTTCAATTTGCCAAAGTATCACTGCAGCAATTTCAATTGGGTTTCCCAATTTATCGTTCACTTTTAACTTGGTGCTTTCTAAACTTTGTAAACGCAAAGACACTTTTTGTTTGGTGTACAATGGATTGACAAAAAAGAGTCCATTGTCCTTAACCGTACCCACATACTTACCAAAAAAAGTAAGTACTACACTGGTATTGGGTTGAACAACCACCAAGCCCAACAATAAAAAGAAGATTACAATAAAATCAATAATCGAGCCCCAAATAAGGGCATATTTTAAGCCGTCTTCAGCACCCTTTATTTGTGTGAGTGCAAAAATACCTGCCACCAACAAAATAGTAACCAACAACAAAACCAAAAACCCTTGTGCTGCTTTAATGGTCTTTTCCATAATTTTCATTTTAATATTAATATGATATCAAAATTATAGCATTTATCGGAATTTCCAAATAAATCTGCTTTTAGTACCTTTGCCGCCTGCAACAAGCAGTTTAGACTAAGAAGCAACCGATTATGAAGCAACCGAACATAAAGCAACCAGCGCGATATTTGATTACTGCAGCCCTTCCCTACGCCAATGGGTTGAAACATATAGGCCATTTGGCTGGAGCTTACCTTCCTGCAGATATATATGTGCGATATTTAAGGGCCCAAAAAAGAGACGTGGTATTTGTTTGTGGAAGTGATGAACATGGAACAGCCATTCCAATTCAGGCTACCAAGGAAGGAACCACTGCGCAAGCAATTATTGATAAATACCATCCAATCATAGAGCAGAATTTTAATGATTTAGGTATCTCTTTTGATATTTACCACAGAACCAGTTCACCCATACACCATGAAACGGCCAGTGAATTTTTTACAGCCCTAAATAACAAGGGTGATTTAATTACCAAAGAATCTGAACAATACTACGACGAACAAGCACAAAGCTTTTTAGCAGAC
>CAZTDV010000097.1:0-5551 GCA_964612195.1 uncultured Sediminibacterium sp. | reverse complement strand
GGTTTGTTGACTAGAAGTTCCTTTATTATAAGATGCTGTGTTACTAAATGTAATGGTTCCCCTCGTCCCTACTTGTTGCTTATATGCAAAATTCATCTTATGGCTAAATCCTTCTTTTTGAAAATCAGTATTAGCAAATCTTTTGATTGCACCTATTGGTAATATAGTATTTGTAAATGTTGAATCAAATCCAGCAACATTAGAGATAGAATAGTAATAATCGCCATTAAATGAATTACGATCCTTATTCCATTTATTATCAAAATGCAAGCCTATCATTGAAAATTGAGGCAGTCCCTTTCCATCATATTGTTCCATATCATTTTTGACACCCAATTGATTCTTTTCTGTTGTCCCTAGTCCAGATTGCCCAATATTATTAGATGCCATATAACCAGAAGTCTTCCGCTTACCTTTAAAACTATTTAGCATTGCTTGAGTATTATATGGAGTAAACTGATGACCTAGTCCTATTCCTGCTTCAACTTTTCCCAATACCCCATTACTTTTATCTTGTTTTAATTGAAGGTTAATGACTTTGTCTTTTATTCCATCATCAATCCCTGTAAATAAGGCAGCATCCGATTTTTTATCGTAAACCTGAACTTTAGCTACCATTTCTGAACGCAGATTTCGCGTAACAAAAACTGGATCGTCACTAAAAAACTCCTCTCCATCAACCAATACTTTTTTAACTTTTTTCCCTTGAGCAGAAATTTTCCCGTTAGGGTCTACCTGAAGTCCAGGCAAAATCTTTAATAAATCTTCTACAGATGCATTCGGAGGAAGTTTAATTTCAGAGGTATTATATTGTAGAGTATCCCCTCGCAATTGAATTGATCTGATACTTGATTTAACTACCACTTCTTTTAATAACACTTCTTTAGAAGTTAAAAATATTGAACCTAAATCAACATTGTTGTTTTGACCGATTGTAATTTGTTTAGACAAACTTAGATATCCAGGATAACTTATAAGTAAGATATAGTTTTGGTTATTATATAATCCAGAAAAAACAAAAACTCCATTTGATGAAGCTCTAAGATCTGAAAGAATAATGGAATCTTTAGCATTTAAAAGTACCACTGATGCATTATGAATGTTCATTTTCAATGCACTATCTTTTATAACTCCTCGAATGGTTATATCTTGAGAAAAAGCATTAAAGCAATTAAAAAGAAGAAAAAGAAGTAGATAATTTTTCATTTATTCAACACAAATAGAAATCATGGTAAAGAGGATGGGAAAAAAGTAAAATCAGATTGGGGGGGGAAGAGTATTGTAAAGTTCTTTCGAAGAAAAAGCTCCAAGTTTGCATATCAACCCGCCTGACGCAAAACCCTTTTAGCTGTGGCTGTTTAATTTCACATTAAATACTCTGTCCAAATGTCAGCAAATTGTTGTCTGGGTCAAGCATTGCAAATTCTTTTTGTCCCCATGGCTTGGTTTGTAAATGTCCTGACGGATGTATGCTATTATTGTTGTCTAGCATAGCTTGATAAAGTGCTTCAATATCGTTAGTACGAATATAAACTTGTCCGTAATTTTCATTTGGGTCAAGCCCTTTGAACTCAAAAAAATGTATTTCTACATTGTCTTTTTTAATTAACAAGTAGCCTTCATAGTCTGCACTACCAATGTCGTAGAACCCTAACTGTGTTAAATAAAATTCTCTTGTCGCAGCTTTGCTACGCATAGGAAGTTTTGGAATAATGGTTGTAAGCATAACTTTTTTATTATTCTTATGAAAATAAGTTATTTATGAATATCTTTTTGGCTAGAGGAAACATCGCTATAATCATCATTAAAGAGCCTAATGCCATCCAATTTTCAATTCCCGGAAATATTAAAATTAAGAGATTGCCTATGATAAAAAGTAATGCAGTTAATTTAGATATAATATTTGTTTTGTAAAGCGAAATACCTAATAATATATTACCCACAAAAACTAACAGACATAAAGCAAATGAAATTTTCAAAATATTAGTCGAAACTACACTGCCAATTGGACTTGAAAGATAAGCACCTAAAACTCCAACAAAATATACACCTCCAATAATTGAAAGAATAGCACCTGCAAATGAATAAAAAGGTGCATTCTTATAAGTTAAGTTCATTAAGGTTAAACTCAAAGCAATATAAACCGGCATTGATGCATAAATAAAATAGTGTGGCAATAGGTAATATCTAAATATTAAAGTTGGGTCAGAATTAGCTGAAAGATTAATTGTTCCATTTGTGTCCTTGAGAAAAAAATTAAAGCTGAAAAATGAAGACAAACTATTGTGAGAAATACCCCAACCGATGAATGTTAATAAGGGTGCTAATATTAAAGACATAGCACCCAATATTTTTAGATACTGTTTAGCTTTTTGTAAAGAGGCATTTTGCTTATTATCCATTTTGCTATTTTTTTTGCAAAAATGATAAATATGCCTGTGAAGTCCACTTGATTGAAATCAGTAAATTCAATATGAAGCTCTCACTCTACTCAAAGTTTCAGGTGCAATTTTTAAATAGGATGCAATCATTTTAATAGGAAATACTTTTACTAATTCAGGTTTAGCTTTGTTTATGTAGTTGTATTTCTCGTAAGGTTTAAGAGAATTGTCAAATAGAAAAACTCTGTTTATTGATTGGCTAAGTATTTTTCCAAATTGCAGGAAGGATGGTGATTTTGAACAAAGACAATGAAAGCTGCTCAAACTCAACTCAATAATTTCTGATTTTGAGAATGCTTTAATTGTTGTATTTGAGGGTGTTTGTTCTGTAAGACTTTGCTGATTAAACATCCACTCATCTTGTAAATGCAAATCAATTATAACTTCGTCAATATCGTCAATTAGAAATTGTGAAAAGGAACCTGATAAAATGTAATAAAAACTTTTACAAACCTCGCCTTCTTTTAGAAGCAGTTCATTCTTATTAAGAATTCTCCTTTCTGAATATTTTTCAAAAAGTTCTATATCAAAATTGGAGAATTGTCCCAAACCATTTAAAATTTCTCTAGTCGTCATTGTAATTTCTCTAAATACTTTATTGATTATCTAATTTCAATTGGGTTACGCTAAACTATTTGATTTTTCAAGTCCTACAAATTCTATAAAATTAAAATATTGTAAGGTCTCAACCGTAGGGTCTAACAATTTGGTCATGCACATATATTGCAATAAGAATTTCAACAATAAAAAGGATTATTGTTAAAGCGAAATAGGTAAAATTAAATTTAAAGTAATCTCTTAAGTGCATAAGGTTCTTTTAAGTAACCCCCAACAGTTTCGGGTCGTGCCTTCATATTTCTTAAAATTGCTATTCAAAAGCCTTTCCGTTAAATTTATACACTTTCCCATTTTCCGTCCTTTTGCTAATTGGATTAGCTTTTAATGCCGATTTCATATCATCAGGAACTTCATGTAAAATTCCATCGGCTATTATTGTCTTTGTCATTTAATTTATTTCAATCGTTCCAATACGCCCTTTCTTTTCACAATGTTTTTATAGTCCCATTGTATTTCTTTTGATTTTTTTAGCCAGCGTTTCAGGTCTTTGGTGTTAATTTCTGAAACTGCATTGTAGAATACAGAAGCGTCCTTGAATTTTTTGCCTCGCACTTCTAAACCTGTTTCGTCAAAACTTGCTCCACTCCAAAACATTAAACGAATGCCTGCTTTCTGTTTGCTGTAACCCACTATGGGATTGCCGTCTAAAAACCACACAGGGTGTCCGTGCCAAATTTTGTTTTCCGTTTTTGTTAAGCCATTACTAATTTCCTGCGACAACAAATTACAAACGACTTTGTCGCTTTTGGATTGTTTGTTGTTGTAAGAAAGAATATCCTTGTTGATGTTTTGCGTTTTTGTGCTTGATTTTTTGAGGGGTTTGGTTGAGACTGCCTTTATATCTTCTTCTACACGAAACTTAACAATCTTTTTTATCAATGTCAATGGTAACTGTTTGTCAATAGGAAACTGAATTGCCCCCTTTGAAGTTTTGTATTTTTCAAGTTCTGATTTGAAATATGCAATAGGATTGGGCGTTGGATAAAAGCCGATATGTTTTTTGTGAACAGAGTAGTAAACCAAAACCTTGTTTTGTCTGAATGCAGGCATGCCGTAACTAATCGCTTCTGTCGCCAGTGGTGCAGCTTGTTTAATTGTCTGCCGAAGTTGTTCAAGGGTTTCCTGAATGTCGGCAGGTTGGCAAGAGTGATACTCGTCAATGTCTGTGAATTTTAAATTACTCATGTTCATAAGTCTATTTGTTTCGTCGTTTAACATTGCCTGTAACTTCCTGGGCTTTGCATAGGTTGGATCATACATGTTCCAAATGTTGGCTTGGCCACTAAAAACTCGATTAGCTAAAGCCTTTTGTTATGCGGCTGTATTACTGTATCTCGATATAGAAGCTAACTCAGATTTCAGTGAATGTTTCTCTTCTTCAATATCAAAGTCATCTTGCAAGCCTAGCCAAAACTTAGCTGAAGTCCCGAAATACTTTGAGAATCTTAGCGCAGTATCTGCTGTAATTCTTCGATTGCCTTTTATGATCGCAGAAATCCTTGTCTGAGGAATACCTGTATCCTTGCAGAGCCTATACGCAGAAATACCAAGAGGAATTAGAAATTCTTCTTGTAAAATTTCACCTGGATGGATATTCTTTAGAGGTTTCATTTTCTGCTTTTAATGACAATCTATTATTTCAACTTCAGAAGAATTACCAGATTCCCATTTAAAAATGATTCGCCACTGGTCATTTATCCGAATTGAGTAAAAATCCTTTAGTTTACCCTTTAGTTTCTCCAACTTATTAGATGGGGGTATCTGTAAATCCATTAGATCCTGTGAGTTATTAAGCATTCTTAGCTTACGCCTAGATATCTCCTGAATCGAATTTGGTATTTTCTTGACCCTTTCACCGTCCCAAATTTTCTGTGTATCCTTAGAGCCAAAAGAAAGAATCATACCAGTGAATTTAGATACTTACGCCAAAGGTAAGTATTTTTGATAATCAAGAAAATTTTTTATGCCGCATAATACATTTATTTGTGCTACTAAAATATCATTACTACAATATATTAGTATTAAACAAGTGTTTCTTGTTATTATAAATTTCAATTACTTCCATAGCAAAGCTTCCTGAGTCCCAGACATAGCTATCGCAGGTCAGTAAGCGATTACAAACGAAACAATTGGGGAGGAATAAATTGGGGTAGTATGAATTTAGGAAAAAAATCATACATAAAGAAAATTTTATATGATTTCACCTATCACTTTGTTACATAAAATAGAAACAATTACCTTAACTTTATTACAATAAAATTCTATTTTTACCATAACTTTGCAACATGTTTAAAAGACAGCTAATAGCGGAGCTTGATAAATGGAGACAAAATAAGTTGCGCAAACCCCTAGTAATTAGAGGGGCAAGACAAGTTGGAAAGACTACTCTTGTAAATCAATTTGCAGCACAGTATGAACAATACATCTATTTAAATCTAGAACTTTCTGAAGACAAGGAACCCTTTGAAAATTTCACGTCAATTGAGAACTTG
>CAZTDV010000096.1:4425-5579 GCA_964612195.1 uncultured Sediminibacterium sp. | reverse complement strand
CGCTAAAAACGATTTTGAAACCATCTACCTCTATATACAACAATTGGGAATTACCCCGTTTTTTAATAAGAAACAACCAACTCCTTTGGATGAGGCCGTTAACTTAATGTGGTACCTAGAAAATATTTTGTACCAGTCGATTGGAAATATTTATAATTTTATTAGCAACGAAATTTTAGAAGAAGAAAATCATAATCCATTTATTGAATTGGGGTTTTGGCCTGGAGGCGATAGAGATGGGAATCCATTTGTAAATGCATCAACAACCCTAAAAATTGCAGAATCATTAAGAAGTGCCATAGTAGTTTGTTATTACAGGGATATTAGAAAATTAAAAAGAAGACTCACTTTTTCTGGAGTTGATATGCTGGTCGCAAAATTGGAAGCACAATTGTATGAAAATGTGTTTAGACCAGAAGAAAGCAGAAGGATTCACCAGAATGAGCTACTAGGAAAATTACAAGAAATAAAAGATTTGATGGTTGCCAATCATGATTCATTATACATTAATCGAGTAAACAGCTTGATTAATAAGGTAAAAATTTTTGGTACTTGGTTTGCTTCAATTGATATAAGGCAAGACAGTAGAATACATACCGCTGTTATTAAAAATATTGATGCTACACTCAAAGAAAACAATAAGCCAGGCATCCTACCCAACAACTATGATACATTCAGCCAGGAAGAAAAAATCAAATGTTTATTAAATATTGATCAAGTGATTGGTGTAGATGATACTTCTACTGAAATAGCCAAAGACACGGTTGAAAGTATTTTTGCCATCAATAGTATTCAACAAATAAATGGGGAGCAAGGTTGTCATCGCTATATCATTAGTAATTGTCAGTCTGCATTAAATATGATAGAGGTATTTACCCTTTTTAAATTATGCGGATGGAATACCGACCAGCTTTCGGTAGATATTGTTCCATTGTTCGAAACCATCGACGACTTAAAAGAAGCTGAACAAATCATGCAATGGCTTTATCAATTACCAATTTATAAAAAGCATTTACAAGCTCGTGCCCAATCGCAAACGATTATGTTAGGATTTAGTGATGGCACTAAAGATGGGGGGTACTTGCAAGCCAATTGGAGTATTTACACGGCAAAGGAACAGCTAACTGCTATTTCCAGAAAACATGGAATTAAAG
>CAZTDV010000096.1:0-4415 GCA_964612195.1 uncultured Sediminibacterium sp. | reverse complement strand
TTTTGATGGACGAGGTGGCCCGCCTTCTAGAGGGGGTGGAAAAACCAATAAATTTTATGCTTCCTTGGGTAATAATATTGAAAACGAAGAAATACAGTTAACCATTCAAGGACAAACCATCACTTCCAATTTTGGAACACTTAAGTCGGCTCAATATAATTTAGAACAATTATTAAGTGCTGGAATTAGTAACACCGTATTTGCAGAAAATAGGATTGAATTAAGCCAAACACATAGAAACTTATTGGAAGAATTGGGAGGCATTAGTCACCAGGTTTATCAATCATTTAAAAAACATCCGCAGTTTCTCCCGTACATGCAACAGTTTAGTCCATTGAATTACTACAACAAAAGTAATATTGGAAGTAGGCCAGGCAAAAGAGGTAACTCAGACAAACTAGTATTTGAAGATTTAAGGGCAATACCCTTTGTTGGCAGTTGGAGTCAATTAAAACAGAATGTTCCCGGATATTTTGGAGTTGGCTCTGCATTACTGCAATTAAAAAATACAGGCAGGTGGAATGAAGTAAAATCTTTGTTTACTGAAGTGGCTTTTTTTAGAACATTGATTGATAATAGTATGATGAGCATGCTCAAATCATTCTTTCCCTTAACAGCATATATTCAAGAAGATCCACTATTCGGTCCTGTCTGGAATTTGATAAAAGCTGAATACGATTTAACCCATTCGCTGGTATTAGAGTTATCGGGCAATAATGTTTTAATGGAAGATGATCAGCCAGGAAGGGCTTCCATATTGATGAGAGATAAAATTGTATTACCACTTTTAACCATTCAGCAATACGCATTACACCAATTAAAGAATGAACAAATTGCAGAAGACCTCAAGATGAATTATGAAAAATTAATTACCCGATCTATGTTTGGAATCATCAATGCTGCTAGAAATTCAGCTTAATCAACTGTCTTTCCAATTCCATAGATGTAAGCAGGCATAGGTTTGATAGGGGGTCCATTTTTGGGCAAGTTTTAGCATCTTTTCTTGCATCGTTTTTTTATGGGTGTTATCAATTTTGTACAACTTACACATCGCTTGTTGAATACCCAAATCGTCTACTGCAAAAACATCTTCCCGTCCCAACCCAAACATCAACAACATTTCAACCGTCCATTTACCTACCCCTTTAATTTGTACCAATAATTCTATAATCGATTCATTGCTCATCGTAGCAAGTTTTCGATCTGTAATACCATGCTCAATACAGAATTGTGCAACATTCTTAATATACCCCACTTTGGCATTGCTTAACCCGATAGCCCTAAGCGCTTCATTAGGAGTTGCTAACACTGCGTCTACTTTGGGTTCTTTCCCATCATATAAAGCCAAGAATCTCTTATATATAACTGCAGCTACTTTGGTACTCAGTTGCTGGCTCATGATGCTGGCCATTAAACGTATGGGTATATTCTTTTTTCGCTTTAATACAAATGGTTCTTGTGTTAAAATGGAAGCCAGCTTTTTATCTTTCTGCAAATGACTCATGTATTCCATTCAAGAAAGTTAACTAATTTTATTACATACCATTGGCTATAACTATGAAAAAGCAACTCTTTTGTATTTTATTACTTACTGCATTCGGAATCAGTAATTGCTTAGGGCAAGCTGGTCCGGAGAAACAAATCAGAAAAATCCTGAAAGAACAAACTGAAGCTTGGAACAGAGGTGATATTGATGCTTTTATGAAAGGGTACTGGAACAACGACAGCCTACTTTTTGTAGGTAAAAATGGACCTACATATGGTTTCGTCAATACACTCAATAACTATAAAAAAAACTATCCCAACAAAGACTATTTGGGGCAACTAAACTTTACTTTACTAGAAGTAAAGCCATTGTCTAAACAACTCTGGATGGTATTGGGAAAATGGGAGTTAACCAGAACTGCTGGAAATGTGAGTGGGCACTACACGCTGTTATTCAAAAAAATAAATGGTGCATGGGTCATTATCATGGATCATAGTAGTTAGTAGGGTCTGGTTAAAAGAGCTTACCTTGTATTTATTAAAAAAATTCTTGTATGATATTAATTATTCTAGGCATCATTTTGTTGGTTGCCGCTGGTTTTATGAATAAAGAAAGAGAAGAGTTTATTAAACTAGCTAAGGGAGTAAGAATTGCAGGTATCGTTATTGCTTTGGTTGGGGTATTCAGTTCCTGCATTAAACAAATTGACGCAGGCCAAATTGGAGTACAAAGTTTATTTGGTAAAATATCTAACAATATTTTATACAGTGGTTTAAACATAGTTAATCCATTGGTTGAAGTTAGAGAAGTAGATATTAAAACACAGAACTATACCATGAGTGGGGTAAATGATGAAGGGGAACTTTCTGGGGATGATGCCATTCGTGTATTAACTGCCGATGGCTTAGAAGTTGTAATAGACTTAACTGTATTATATAGGGTTACAGCTAGTGAAGCTCCCAGATTAATTAGAGAAACAGGGCTTGATTTTAGAGACAAAATAGTACGTCCACTCACTAGAACAAAAATTAGAGACAATGCGGTTTATTATACTGCCATTGATTTGTATTCTTTAAAAAGAGATTTATTTCAAAATAGAATTTATAAATCAATTGATGAAGACTTTAAAAAAAGAGGTTTGATTTTAGAACAATTATTGGTGCGGAATATTACTTTACCAGCAAACGTAAAAACCTCTATTGAAGAAAAAATTAAGGCCGAACAAGACGCACAAAAAATGGAATTTGTTTTGCAGAAGGAAAAACAGGAAGCTGAAAGAAAAAGAGTAGAAGCAAGAGGTATTGCAGATTACCAGCAAATAATCAGCGCTGGTTTAGGAGACAAACAATTGCAATATGAACAAATTCAAGTAATGAAAGCCTTGGTTACTTCACCCAATTCTAAAGTGATTGTACTAGGAAAAGGGAATACCCCTGTAATACTTGATACAAAAGAGAAATAACCATTAGGCAACCAAAATCCTACTGTTCAAAATCGATGGGTTTACTCCATAGCTTGATTTGCCAACGTAAGAAAAAGATAAAGCTGGTAATAAACCAGATATAAAAAAGGATATTACCCATGGTGATGGTATCATGAAAAAAAGCATGATCGTACATTATCCCAGCAGTAGAATTAATAGCCAACCAAAATAGCCCCACAGAAAGGGTATTTACAATTCTTAAAAGGTATTCACGTACACCTGGTTCCACAGACAAATTTTTACTTATTACAAGTAATTGGCCTTTTTGTTGTAGTACTAGTCAAAGCTTTGGTTACTTGCAGCGGCTAATTTTAGAATACGATCAAACTGAGCAGCAGTCAAATCATTATAAAAAAAGTAAATAGGATCTAATTGGGTACCATTTTTATGCACTTCATAATGTAAATGGGGGCCCGTACTTTTTCCAGTACTACCCACATAACCAATGACTTCCCCTCGTTTTACTTTGGTCCCAACCCTTGCTTTAATTCTAACCATATGAGCATACAAGGTTTCATAACCAAACCCATGGTTTACCACAACTCTATTGCCATAACCACCTGTGTTAAAGCCTGCATCTTTAACTACCCCGTCTGCTGTAGCATAAATAGGTGTGCCTGCAGGTGCAGTAAAATCTAATCCAGGATGTAATCGCCTATCCTTATAAACTGGATCTATTCGATACCCAAAACCAGATGCAATCCTATTTAAACTTCTATTGCTGATGGGTTGTATGGAAGGGATTGCAGCTAATAACAGTGCTTTATTTTTTACCATATTTTCGATGGCGGCAAAAGACTTCACTTGATAAGCCATTCTTAAGCTAAGGTTATTGAGCTGTGCCGCCATACTGTTTACCAGTTCGGTCTCTCCCATACTTTGCACCAATTGTACTTCCTTTTTCTTCTCCATTTCTTTTACTCTAGCACTATCTGGAATAGGACTTGACTCAAAAATAGATCGGTAAACGTAATTGTCTCTGTTGGCTATTTCGTCCATTTGAAGCTGCAATTGTTTGATCCGCTCTTCCATCACTTTATAATTCTGCTTCAAATCGTCGTTTTGTTGACGAAGTAACTTCTCCTTAGGTGAATCAATATAACGGAATGTAATGGCAAAAATGAGAATCCCTGTAACAATAGAAGCGGCTATATACCCCAATACCTGAAGCAACCTAACCCTAAGCGGGGTAGTCAGCTTCTCAAAGCGCATATTATGTGTATTATAGTAGTATTTTACCTTTTTCATGATCGGTTTTCAGCCCCTTAAATCCGTACCTTTGCCCCTTTAAATAACAACAAATATAGTTTCTACAGCCTTAATGGCATATAAAAAGTAATTCATCATGACGAGTGCCGAAATTCGCCAACAATTCTTAGATTTTTTTGCTTCAAAAAAGCACCAAATCGTTCCTTCTGCGCCAATAGTAGTAAAATTTTTACTACT
>CAZTDV010000095.1:0-5670 GCA_964612195.1 uncultured Sediminibacterium sp. | reverse complement strand
TTATCGGAGTTCGTGATTGTTGACAGACAGATCTAACTTGTTGGTGGTGATAGTATTATCAACCTTTCAAGTACGGAAATAACTTGTCAACGTTGACAAATATTCTCCCTTCACCATTAAAAATAATCGTTTTTCTGAGGTGCAGATCGCTCATATTCAAAGGCTCAAAAAATTGTCTATGAACGTGATTTAACGCACACAATTTCCTCCATTGTGTCACTCGAATTTAGTCAAACAGAGGTGATTGCGATTTTGGTTGCTAGTTTCCTGTGGCATGTTCGCGATTCGAATTGATAGAATGTACCCAAAACGGGTACAAAGAACTTCGTGTTATGAACCGCCTGGATAAAATTCACACAACCGAGCAGTTGGTACTTATTGCGATCTGGCGATTATTTCACCCGCATGAGCAAATCCTAGGACTTCATCAGCTTTTTCTACGAAAATTGACGCCAACCGAGACGATGTCTCGAAACAATATTAATCTTGTGGTGAGATCTGGATTGATTAAGGTGTCGGACCGATACGACGAGCCGGGTCTGTTTCTCAGTATCAAGGGCGGCAAATCTTATTTCACGGCCATTCGAAGAACTGACGGGAAGTTTCGTATTCAAGCACGTTCAAAATCTGAAATAGATCTTCATAGACAATCAGGCAAGCTGCTTGATTTGGTGTTCGACTTGTTATCCGCGAACATTGTAGAGTACGTTAAATTTTTCTCTAATAGAGAAAAACTCATCGTTCTGAAGTTTGACTATAAGTCTCCCTCACTTCGAGTCTTTTTTGAAAACCTTTCGCTGTCACAGACTTTTATGTTGTTTTGGCGCTCTGTTAAAAACTGCGCCGAAGAGCAGCGATCAATTGAATTTAACCAAATTGTTGATCGCGCGTACGGATACTTTGAATACTACTCTTCAGTAGGTAAGGAGATCCCATCGTATCCCAGACCTAAGCTGATGAGGCGCTCTCAATTAGAAAAAACAGTCTTTTTTGAGTTACTCGGGCTTGAAGAAGATCCTGATCTTTTACCAAACATACACGAATTCTTTATCTACTGGACGAAGTCTAAGTACCCGGTTGCAGATTCCATCTGAGTAGGGCTGCCGCCAAGGATCAACTTTGATGTCGTGATATCAAGTAATTAAGCCCTTCTCTCGGATCAAGCCCAAGCGCTTCACAATAAATAACGTACTCATGAACATCGAGTATCCGCTCTGTTGTCTCCACCTTCTGAACATAAGTGTGGGGCCGCTTCATTCTGTCTCCCAAATCCCTCATAGACAGATTGGAATCTAGCCTGACTTCTTTAAGCCAGGTCACGAGATTTCGATATTGAGGAGTTGATAGGGCTTTTTTCATCGCCCGCATTATTGGTACACTGAGGCGATGTACCCAAAACGGGTACTAAATTGAATGCATCAAAGGATGACTATTTCAGTTCTTGTATGAATAGGTGCCGAATTGGATAGATTTTTGGGATTTATCGCTTTAGTCGCATTGTGGAATTTCGCTATCGGGTACCCGGAGGAGCAAGTTGCTCCTCAAAATTCAAAGTCCTACTTCAACTCAATCCCTGATAAGGCCAATGCCGGTGATCCGTTTGCGAAACACCTGGTGGGAGATGCTTATAAACTTGGTGATGGTGTGCCGCCAGGTTTTACCGAGGCGGCCACTCGGTATCACTGGGCCGCTACACAAGGAATATCTGAATCGGAGTTCAATTTTGCATATGCCCATGCGTCCGGCGAAGGCGTTAATCATAAAGCGGCTCTCCAGTGGTACACACTTGCTGCAGACAAAGTATTGGTACAGGCACACACTAATCTAGCCAGCATGTATCTCGATGGTAGAGAAGTTAAGGCGGACCACAATTCAGCCCTGATTGCCTAGGATTTATTGGGGAGCTTTCAAAGGATTGGCCGGGGCCGTATGTGGGACTACGCTCCAAACCATACGGGCGACCAATTTTCGGTGAGGGCGATTCATGCCCAAAAAGTTTTTTCAAAATCATATCAGAGCCTGAAAGCGATTCCAATTTTGACCATGCAGCATTCGATATAACTGCGGCAACTGAAAGTCCTAACGATATCTGGAGTGCGGTCACTTAATTGACCAGCTATCAGCTATTTCTGAGAACAAGATGATGTTAGTACATAGCCGGTGCCTGAACTATCATGGCGCAACACTTTTTGACTCGTGGGTGCTGTAAATTGTTGTTGTAGTTGTTAAATCATATCCCTATAGAGAATGGTGGTAACGGTGTCCGATATTAATGACGAACTTGACGCTTTATTAGCACGTATTTCTTCTCCTGAGAGCCGTAGAGCAGGTGATGCTTTATTTTCAGCTGATCCCCTGGACTTATCACTCACATACTCTCCAGACAATTTCGATAGCTTGAATACTCAATCTGATTTCCAAAGGACTGAAATTGTATGTAAGAAATGACAATCATTTAACGCAATCATATTGTCGCCCTTCGGCCAAAAGCGGAACTTCGATTATTCGGAATGTCCTGCATCCATATACCAAAGCTAATTTTCTCCGTAATCATAATAGATATGTTGGCCGCATGCGCCACTTGGAAACGGAACGCCATTCGGTTGAAACAGAGCCAAACTCTATCAATGATCCACTGACTCGCGGAAGTGAATTTTGAAGGTTTAAAACCTCAATCTTCTATGAGGTATTTTTCTAATGCCTGCATTGAGCTATGCTGAGACCATGCACCGCTATTCATTGTTTTTTATCTTACTTCTTAGCTTCGTGATGCCCCTGCAAGTCGCGGCAGAAATTCTGCTGTCTGCATCGCCGTGCCCTGAAGAAATGACCATGGTAATGGATGAATTCGGTGGTAGCGAAACTATGCCTTGCTGCCCTGATGCAGATGAAGGTGATGCTATAAATTCCTGTGAAACCGCTAAATCCTGTCATCTCTGTAAAACACCTGTACAGGTGTATCTCTATGCGCCCGCGTCGTTTTTCTCTTTTTCAAGCTTGTCGACCCACTCAAAAACTCGTCCACTGAATCTTGCTGTCTTCAATCCCGCCAGTATCTGGCGACCTCCGAACGCCTCCTGAATTAATACGATTACACCTCGCTTGAACCGGTAAAGATGCCGGGTGTTTAGGCGGGACGTTTTTTATCGTCTCTCAGGAATCATCTGAATGAATAATTTCTCTATACGCCTGCTTGCAGCCGTTGGATTAAGCACATTAGTACTTGGCATTGCGATAGGTGTTGGTTGGCAGCACCTGCATAAATTCACCTCTACAGCGCCGCCTCAAAATAATGCTATTGAAGAGGCCAAACAGGAACCGAAGGTGCTTTATTGGTATGACCCAATGGTGCCTGATCAACATTTTGATAAACCGGGTCCGTCGCCTTTTATGGATATGGACCTCGTCCCCAAGTACGCCGCGCAACCTGTGCAAGACCCGAAACCGGCCGAGGATGAGCCACGTATTTTGTATTGGTACGATCCGATGGTGCCCGACCAGCATTTTGATAAGCCGGGTCCATCACCTTTTATGGATATGGAATTGGTGCCCAAATACGCGGAAGCGGACGACGGTGCTCCCGCATTAACGGTTGACGCAGGGTTGGTGCAAAGTCTTGGTATGCGCAAAGCTAAGGTGCAGCACCGCCAAATCGCCAGCGAGCTGAACGTGGTCGGGCAGCTGCAATTTAACCAGCGCAACCAGGCGATACTGCAATTGCGCGCGGCAGGTTTTGTCGAAAAGGCCTGGCCACTGGCGGTGGGCGATCAGATCAGCGCCGGTCAGCCGATTGCTGAATTCCAGATACCCGAATGGCTGGATGCCCAGAATGAGCTGCTCTCCCAACCGATTGACCAGAACCCCAACTTGTTAGCGACATTGCGCGCACGCCTGCAACTACTGGGTATGCCTGATACCTTGATTGCCAAGGTGGAAAAAACGCGCCAACCGGAGACCCGGGTAACTATTACTTCGCCCATCTCGGGTGTGGTGGATATGCTGGATGTTAAAACCGGTATGGCGCTGGCCAGCGGCGCTACCCTGGCAAAAATTAATAATCTGGACAGCCTGTGGCTGGATGCTGCCATCCCCGAAGCGCAAGCGACCGGCGTGCGCACCGGTGACAAGGCGATTTTTAATTCCGTTAACCCCGATGATCCAGCGCTGACCGGTACGCTGGAATACCTGCTGCCCTCGATCAATGATAACTCCCGCACCCTCACTGCCCGCATCTTGCTGGAAAATCCCGAAGGGCGTCTGAAACCGGGTACCAGTGGACGTGTAGTCTTGCGATCATCCACGGAAGAAACCGGATTATTTGTGCCCATTGAAGCAGTGATTCGCACGGGCAAACGGGTGCTGGTAATGCTGGCTGAACCCGGCGGTGCATTCATGCCTACGAATGTGGTTACAGGTCATGAACAAGGTTCCCACATCCGCATCTTGCAAGGATTGGATGAAGGCCAAGAGGTGGTTGCAAGCGGCCAGTTTCTGCTGGATTCCGAAGCCTCCTTTTTGGGGATAGCGCCAAAGGCGGCGGAGAAAACGATGGAGAGCCACGACCATGATTAGCCGCTTGATTTATTGGTCTGTCGCCAACCGGATCCTGATACTCTTGGCATCACTACTATTGACCTGCTGGGGTATTTGGGCCGTCAAAACCACACCGATTGATGCCTTACCCGACCTCTCGGATACGCAAGTCATTATCCGCACCAGTTTCCCCGGGCAAGCACCCGAGCTGGTGGAAAATCAGGTGACTTACCCGCTGGCTAGCAAAATGCTCTCGGTACCCGGCGCTGAAACCGTGCGCGGTTATTCGATGTATGGCGACAGTTTTGTGTACGTCCTGTTTGAGGATGGTACCGATCTTTACTGGGCGCGCTCCCGCGTGTTGGAGTCCTTGAGCCAAATGCAGGCACAGCTACCGGCAAGTGTCACACCCGCATTAGGGCCTGATGCCACCGGTGTTGGCTGGATATTTCAATACGCCCTGGTCGATAAAACCGGCCAACAGGATATTGCCCAACTGCGCGCATTGCAGGATTGGTTCCTGCGCTTTGAACTGGCGCCACTGCCAGATGTGGCTGAAGTCGCCGCTGTCGGCGGTATGGTTAAGCAATATCAAGTAGTGCTCGACCCACTTCGGCTTGCAGCCCATAACCTGTCCCATGAGGCGGTGATTACCGCTGTGCAGCAGGCTAATCAGGAAACTGGAGGCGGTGTTCTCGAACTGGGTGAAGCCGAACTGATGATCCGTGCCAGCGGTTATTTGCGCACGTTGGATGACTTCAAATCCATCCCACTGAAGTTAGTCGATAACATTCCCGTTACCCTGGCCGACGTCGCCCACATCCAGCTCGGACCGGAAATGCGCCGTGGTATTGCGGAACTGGACGGTGAAGGCGAAGTGACTGGCGGTATTGTGGTGATGCGCTCGGGCGGAAATGCCCGCGCCACTATCGCGGCGGTTAAGGAAAAACTGGCGCAACTCCAAAGCAGTTTGCCCGCTGGGGTCGAGATCGTTACCACCTACGACCGCAGCCTCCTGATCGACCGCGCCGTTGCCAACCTGACCCGCAAATTACTCGAAGAATTTCTGGTAGTTGCACTGGTCTGTGCTTTATTCCTCTGGCATTGGCGCTCTGCGTTGGTAGCGATTGTCGCCCT
>CAZTDV010000094.1:0-5762 GCA_964612195.1 uncultured Sediminibacterium sp. | reverse complement strand
CAAAATCAAATGCCTTAATATGGTTATTGATTAGGAAACCGGCCTCATCAGCAGCAATATCAAATCCAACTACAAGTGTCCCTTTAAACTTTTTTACCAATTCTGCAGTTTCCATACTTTGGGCTTCACTATAATGCCTTAAAGTACATAATATGATTCCTGCCTCTACTCCATATTCTTTTACCCCTTCTTCGGTTGCCGCATTGACTGTTTCCACAACTTCTGTGGGTGTTAATCCTTCCATGGTATGCTGCAAAGGTGCAAATCTGATTTCTGCATAGACGATATTATCTCTTTTAAGCTGTTTGAATAAATCTAATGTCACAATACGTAATTGATCTTTGGTTTGCATCAATTCAAACCCCTTGATTGCTCTAGTGATATAATCAGCTAGGTCTGTACATTTTGGCGGCGCTATAAATGATTCATTATACTCTTCTTGAGTAATTGTGGGTTTTAATTGCTTTACACATTCATAACTCAAAGAACAATCTAAATGCAAATGCAATTCTACTTTGGGTAAACTGGTATATGCATTTTGCGCAATTGCACAGTTTAATGTACACATAAAAATAAGAATCAGTAAACGTTTAGCGTTCATATATCACTATTGTAACAACAAAGCTATTGCCATCATTTTAAAATAAATAGGACATTTGTCTCATGATTCTGACAAATACACAATTACTCAAGTTTCTCGCTAATCAATTTCATAGAGAACCTCAATATATCGAAATCTTTCACCTGAAGAAAAACAAAACACTTGTAGAACAAGGAAAAACAAGTAAGTACATATATGTCATCAAAGAAGGCATCATGAAATGTACAATTACAGAAGAAAATACAAAATCCTATACACTTGAATTTTTAGGGGTAGGTGAAATAATTTGTGAAATTGAAATATTATTAAAATGCAAATCAATAGCCACCGTAATATCACTAACAGAATGTGTAGTGTTTCGTATTGAACATGATTTTTTTAATCAGCAATTATTAAACGAGCTTGAATTCAATCAAATACTGATGAAAGAACTTGCAAGAAGACTACAAAATACAGCCACCAGAGCATCTAGTCAACAACTCAATACACTTCAAACTTCTTTAAAAAATCTACTATTCTTACTAGATGAACAAAAAGTAACATTCAAAAAAAGAGACTTAGCAGAATATTTAGGTATTACTTTACGAAGCTTAAATAGGGAATTGAAGGGACAAGGGCATATCATTTGAGGGTAAATGAAAACACACCTCGACTAAAGCAAGCAATATGCAAAACCAAGCATAAGTAATTATACAAACTACAAAATTGGTATGGAAGGGGATGCTTGAAAAAACACCGAGAGAACATTTTATAAATACCGTTAAGTAATTTTTGAGGGAGGCGTAAGCAATGAAATTTGTTTGAGCCCCGGCACGGGGCGAGTTATTTCATTGCAGCCGAACGAAAAAATTATAGGTATTTATAAACGTGAAAGAGGTGTTGTTTTCAAGCACCCCTTACAATAGTATTTAAACAAAAGATTACCTAGGCTTGCGCAGTAGGACCTCCAAAATGCATCGGAATTTCAATCTGCTCCAAATCTTGAATGGCGCCATTGGCTTCTTCAAAGCGAGCAATATTTTCTTCAAGGGCTTTCATGAAACGCTTGGCATGCATGGGCGTAAAGATAATACGAGACTTTACTTTGCTTTTAGGTGTGCCGGGCATCACGTTTACAAAGTCTATTACAAACTCTGCATTGCTATGGGTAATAATTGCTAGGTTGGCATAAGCACCTTCAGCTACTTCTTCAGATATTTCAATATTCAATTGGTTATTGGGTTGCTGCTCCATACATGATTTTTGAGTGTCAAAAGTAGGGCTAAAAAGCTAATTAGGTGAACAAAAAGAAAGGGGCCTGTAAGAATACAGGCCCCCCATGAGAATTAAAACTGAGAATGAAAAACTAACTATTTATCCCACCACATTTTAGCATCCTGAGAGTTGGTGTTATACAACGCTGCAGCTGCGGCATAATTGGTTGGATTATATAAAGGTTCGTTTGGTCCGTAAGGAATTCTTCTTGGAATTGATTTTCCAGCTCCAGGTGCAGGAGTTAAAGCAGGGAATCCTGTTCTTCTCCACTCAGACCATCCTTGTAAACCGTCTGGATAATGAGCTAACCAACGCTGCTCACCAATTTTAGCATTGTCTGCTGCAGTTCCATCTAAGGCAACTGAAGGTTGTGCTAAATAAGTAGTAATAGCTCCCGCATTGGTAATACCCCATCTGTTCATTTCTGCAGTTACACCATTACTGTACATAGTGGTTGCATTTTCAGTGGTCCATCCTAATTTAGCCCCTTCTGCTCTTGCCAAAAACATTTGACCAGCAGAAATCAAGCTCAACGGCATGGTTTGAGGTGTTCCTGTATATCCTAATAAGAAGCCAAAACTTGGATTGGTAGTTTGCCAAGCCAATGCATCTGCTCTGGTTAATCCATAAGGAAAACCTTTGGAATTATTACCAAACTTATCAATACGAGGATCACCCAAAGCAGTTAATTTGTCTGCTATAGTTGCACTAACTGCATAGTCAAAACGCTGGGTAATTACATAGTATGTGTAAACTGGGTTATTGTAGTTTCCACCAGGATATGCTATAGAAGCATTGTCTGTATTAGCATCAATTACACCACCTGCAACAGCTGCAGCAAATTCTGCTCTACCCAAAGTTGGGTTAGCTTTAGAAATGCGCAATGAAAGTGTAGCAATTAATGAATTAGCAAACTTCTTCCATTTGGTAGTATTACCAGCATACATGATATCTCCTTGAACCGCTGCACCAGTAGTAAACTGTGCGTTTGCTGCTTTTAACTCAGCAATCAAAGCTGGGTAAATGGTCTCTTGCTTATCATAAGGAATGGTACCATTCCCTTTCAATGCCTGAGAATAAGGAATATCTCCATAAGCATCAGTCAATACCGCAAAATAATAAGCCTTTAGAATTCTGGCAATCGCAATCTGATTGGCGTTTGCACCAAATTCAGCAGCAGCTGCTGCAGTACCAGGATCAGTATTGGTATTAATGATATTTTGTAAATCGTACAAAGCGCCCGCATAAAAACCATCCCAGTTTAGGGTGGTGGTTGCATAACGAGAGATATCGGTGTACTGGGTTTCAGACATATACTGCGCATATAATCCTGCAGTAGTGTTGATACCATTTCCCCAAACGTTACCGCCAATACCGGCTAGTACGTTGGTTAATAAGGCTGAAGTAATAGGAATGGTTGTTGCATTTGGATTTCGGTTAATATCACCAAAATCATTAATGCCCTTGCTACAACCTACCATTAGTGTGGCACAAACCCCTAACGACAGCACGGCTTTTTTTATATTCATACTTTTCATGATAAATGTTTTAGGGTTTTAGAATGTTACCTTAACGTTAAATCCAATTGTTCTAGCACCTGGCATTTGACCATCTTCCCCTTGTACACCACTGATTTCAGATGGGTCAAAGTTCTTAGAGTCTCTGAAGATGAAGAATAAGTTACGCGCAGTTAAAGCAACTGAAGCTCCTTGAATAGATTTACCAAACTTTCCTAGTTTTTGAGTTGGAATAGAATAACCTAAGCTTAACTCACGCAATTTTGCATAAGACAATTTGTGAACGAATGGTTCAGCAATTTGTTGGAAGTAAAACTGGTGGAAATAATCATAAGCATCTATGTAAACATCAACTGGAGTTCTTCCGTCTCTAGCATCAACGCCAGTTACACGAACACCACCACCTGCAGATACTGGGTCACGCTTTGGATTACCCTTCTCGTTTAATCCTGCTGTATTGTCTAACAATCCAGAGAAAGTTCCCCACTGCTCAGATAGAGAGAAGAAACGTCCACCAAATTGATAATCGAAAGTTAAAGCAAGGTTGAAATTTTTATAAGAGAAGAAGTTTTGTAAGCCTCCTGTTAATTTAGGAACTACACTACCCCAATCTTTAGTTGCATCTCTTTGGTACCATCCTAATCCACCACTAAATCCGTTGGTGGTAATTAATGGTTGGCCGTCTGCATTACGCGCAATACCGCCGCCTCTTAACATACCCCACTGCTCACCCACAAAATGGAAAGCACGTGCAAAACGAGTTCCGAAAGAACCACCTGCTAAAGTATAGCTGGTTAAACCTGGAGCCAACGCTCTTACTTTATTGTCTAATAAGTAAGCAACAGTGGTATTCACTGTCCAGTTAAAGTTTTTCTTCTTCATTAGATCTACACCCAATTCCAATTCAAGACCAGAACGGCTAACCCATGCAGCATTGATGGTTTGAGAAGTAAATCCTGAAATACCAGAAACAGATACACCCAAAGGCTCGTCTCTGTTGTTCTCGTTATAATAGGTAAGATTCATACGAACCTTGTTCTTTGCAAAACGCAAGTCTAAACCTGCTTCCCAAGTGGTAGTTAATGCACCACGTAAGTTAGCATCAGGAGATCCATCAGGAGTAGACATTAAGAAGTTAGTGCCCCATAATAATGGATTAACTGAATAGTTTAAGTTTAATGCATAAGGATTCAAAGTCTTAGGCTTCTTACCCCATGATGCAAATGCTTTACCAAAGTTTAACCAAGGCAATGCACTCTTAGTAAACTCAGAGAATACAAATGCACCACCTACTGATGGAGACAACAATGAATTGTTTGAACTAGGTAAAGTAGAGAACCAGTCGTTACGTACAGCATATGTTAAGCTTAAGAACTTCTTGTATTCTACATCACCAAATACAAACAATGAATTTGCTTGTTGGTCAGATCTAGAATTTGAAATAGAAGGTACCGCTTTAGAGTTCGCTATCGCGTATAAACCAGGAACGTTTAGTCCTTGGTTGGTATTCATAGCTACTGCTCTGTTGCGAATATTTAAACGGTTCGCACCTACGTTAGCTGATACTATAAAATCTCCGAAAGTATTGTTGTAAGAAAGGATACCTTCAAAGTTCCACTCATTGTTTACGGTGTTACTTGTAGCATAAGATGCTAATACACCGGTTTGTCCACCTGATGACTGAAGAATATTAGGATCAATATTCTCTACGTTACCGTTGAACTGATCTTTACGGATGCTACCCTTGAACTTCAAGTTTTTAGAAAACTTAACAGTTAAGTTAACATCGCCATATAAACGATCTCTGCGTTGGTTACGCTGAATGTTCTCGAAATAAGAATATGGGTTATACCAGTAGTTACCAGCCCAAACACTGTTCTGTGGTGCAGCTGCACTCCAAGAACCTGGGTTTCTGCGGAAGTTCCAAGAAGGAATAGTTCCTATTGGAGTTCTGATACCAGATAATTCTTTTAAAATATTGATGTCCAAATCTCTGTGGAACCACTGGCTAAAGTTACCAGATGAGTTGTTGGCATATCCATCACTAAAGTCACCACTAATTAACTGATTGGTATAAGTTAAGTTAGCTCCAATAGTGAAAATGCTTCCCAAATCCATAGAGAAATTGGCATTCAAATTATGTCTTAAAGACTTTGTATTAGGCAACATACCCTTGATGTTCTGGTTGGTATAAGAAACCCTTAAGCTTTGACCAGCGCCATTGCTTTGAGAGAAACTTACGTTGGTATTAGCAGTAACACCTGTGTTCCAGAAATCTCTTGCATTGTTTGGTTGAGGAGTAAAGCTGGCTGTTTTTCCTGATCTAGAATGACCTGGAACAAATGCATACCAAGGAATATACTCAGAACCATCAATTTTGGGTCCCCAAG
>CAZTDV010000093.1:0-5852 GCA_964612195.1 uncultured Sediminibacterium sp. | reverse complement strand
GTAACAGATCCAATTGTTTCACTGTTTTGTAAACCAGTAGAAGTGAATGCAGTTACACCAGTAGCAGGTGATGCAATAGCATCTCCTCTGTTTTTCTGAACGGCATTCGCGGTAATATTTAATGCAGCAGGAGTTACAATGATGTCGCCATTAACATAAGTAATTGCGTAGTTAGCAGCATTAAAGCCAACGCCAGCCACAGGAGCGCTTGCTACAATGGTACCAGTATTGGTTCCAACAGCATCGGTAGCTAAAGCACCAGTGCCATATGTTAAAGTAACAGAAGCAATAGTTTCACCACTAGCCAAACCACTTGAAGTGAATGTAGTTTTACCAGTGCCACTATTTAGAGCAGTACCATATGCTTTGTTTTCATTTGTAGCAGTGATGGTAAGAGGAGCAGTAGTTACATTTATATCTCCATTTACATAAGTAATAATATAATTGCTCGCAACAAAACCGCCAAGACCAACAGGTAAACTAGGAACAATAGTTCCAGCATTTGCTCCAACAGCATCATCAGCAGCACCACCAGCACCATAAGTTAATGTTACAGAAGTAATAGATTCACCTGGTTGTAATGTACCAGTTACAGTATATGTAGTTTTGCCGGCGCCACTAGTTAAAGTAGTACCATAAGGTTTGTTTTCATTTGTAGCAGTAATGGTTATAGAACCTGCACTTACCGTAATATTTCCAGCAATATAATTGATAGCATAGTTAGAAGGAGTAATGCTGCCTCCAGTTAATGCACTCGGCACAACTGAACCAGTATAAACACCAGCAGGATCAATTGCTGCAGCACCAGCACCATAAGTGATGGTAACAGTACCAGCAGTTTCTCCATTTTGTAAACCAGTTGCAACAAAAGCAGTTGATCCGCTACCACTAGTTAATACATCACCATTTGTTTTCGAAACGTTATTGGCAGTAATATTTAATGTACGTGCAACAACATTTAAGTCAGTACCATTATAGGTAATAGCATAGTTAGAAGGGTTGATGGTACCACCTGTAAGTAAACTAAGTGTAACACCTCCAACAGTTGTACCTACGGGATCAACAGCAGCAGCACCTGCTCCAAAAGTTGCAGTTACAGAACCAGCTGTTTCCCCATTTTGTAAACCAATAGTATTAAAGCCAGTATATCCCGCACCACTTGTAAGTACATCACCATAAGGTTTGTTTACAGCTGTTGCATTAACCGATAGTGAACGAGGAGTTACTGATAAGTCACCAGCAACAAAGCTAATAGCATAGTTAGAAGCTAAGAATCCAACACCAGCAACAGGCGCACTTGCAACAATTCCACCAACATTGGTAGCAGCAACAGGATCAGCTCCTGCAGCACCAGTTCCGTATGTTAAAGTAACACTAGCAATGGTTTCACCAGACACTAACCCAGATGAAGTAAACGCTGTAGCACCCGCTCCGGTTGTTAATATGTCGCCATATATTTTATTTATCGTATTAGCAGTAATGGTTAATGCCTTAGGGGTAATATTTGCAGTAATTCCAGATGGTTGTGTTAGGGTATAATTTCCAGCAGCAGCTCCAGCCAAAGCATAACCTGTAATGGTTACACTTATTCCATTTGCAGCATTTGCAGAGACAAAAGTGCCACTAGCTAAAGTAGCATCTAAAGTACAGTCATCACCACTTTCAACACCCACTAATGAAGCTCCGCCATTTAAAGTGGTAGAAGTATTTCCATCATATGGTTTGTTGCTTACACCAGCACCAGAAAGTGTAAGTGTTTTAGCACCCACCACTATATTTCCATCCGCATAACCGATAGTATAGTTACTAGGATCAAATCCACCAGAACCGCCAGTTAAAGCGCTTAAAACAACAGAATTATTATATGTTCCTACGTTTGCATTAGCAGCAGCACCAGTACCATAAGTTACGGTAACTGTTCCAGCAACTTCACCACTAATTAGACCAACTGCATTAAAGCCAGAATAACCTGCACCACTTGATAAAGCAGTACCGTAAGTTTTATTTACTTGAGTTGCGGTAATAGTCAAGGTTTTTGCATTAATATCAGCACTGAAACTGGGGTTTGTAAGAGTGTAGTTCCCAGCAGCAGATCCAGTTAAACTTGCACCAGATGTTGTAACGGTTTTACCAGTGCCAACAGCAGCACTTACAACGGAACCTACTAGAGTGCCATTTAAGCTCACATTGCCTGCATCAACTCCTTCAACACCAACTAATGATGGAGTACCAGATAAATTAAAAACAGTTGTTCCGTCATAATCTCTATTATTTGCAGATAATCCTGAAACGGTTAAAGGTTTTGGGGTAATATTAGCTGAATAACCACTTGGTTGATTTAAAATATAATTATCAACTGCAATTGGGGGACCTGCTAATGCATATCCACCAATTGTAACATTTTTAAAATTGCCAACATTTGCATCATCAAAATTCGCATTAGCTCCTAATTGATTTAGAGTAACTGTTCCTATATCAGTTGGCATTACATTAAATAATGATATAGGCCCACCTATGTTAGTTATTGATGCAGTTGTTGTAGCATCGTAAACTTTTGAAGTAATCTCAATATTAATTATGTCTAATGTTCTACGAGTAATAGTACTATTTGCAATTCCTTTTGAAAATATTTGTGTGCCTACAGGATAATCGAATCTAATGTTTTTTGAATTGTAAGTTCCTTGATTTGAATTTAATAACATTCTAACAAAAATCGTGGTACTAGAGATATTGCCAGCACCGTCAGCTGTTATATCTAAAGTACTCGAATATGGTCCACCAGAAACGGTAGAAATTTCAAATTCTGGACTAGGTATAAGTCTAACAGACGTAGAAGGAGTAAATCCACTTCCAGTAAAAGCAAAACTTCTTTCAACAATGTCACCATAAGTAGCACTGAAATTTGTTATACTTCCTCCTGAGTTAATTGTTTGCGCATACCCAGCAAAAGCTAGTAAGGAAAAAGCGGCAGACAATAAAAAGTTGCGTAAAATTCTCAATCTCATAAGCATTATTTTATACGATATATATCGTGAGGTACGGGTACAAATACTACACTACAATGCGTTGTTTTCTGCAACGGATTGTAGTGGAAATACTACATATGGGGTAAAATTAATATAAAATACGGAATAATTGCAAATTATCGTATTAATTTATAATAAATTCTTTGCGTGTTCGTTCTACCGATTTTTTCAAATTATTGGGTTATTCGCTATTTTGAATTTGAAGTATATAAAATAAAGCAATTCGCATAAAAAAGCCCCGTTCCAAATAATTGGAACGGGGCTTTAAGATTATAGTAGATGAATTTTATTTCACTATTACAACAGTAGTAGGAGCGAACTTAACACCTTTACCTTCTAGTGTTAAGAAATGAGTTCCAATCACCCCGTTGTTCAATCTTACTGGAACAGCGTTAGGACCTTTGACTACGTTTACTTGTTTAGAGTAGATAGAACGTCCTGTTCCATCATTAATCTTCATAGTAAACTCACCAGCTACAGGGCTTACAAAGCTAGCAGTAAACACATTGTCTGTTACAGGGTTAGGGAATACCTGGATAGTTTTCTCTTCCTGATCAGCAGCATTGATTACTGGTTTTTCTTTGGTGAAGCTGATATTGCTAAAGGTAGAAGCGATAGGGCTATTACGTCCAGTACCTACTTCAATAGTCAATACAAGTGTAGTAACATCTGTTGGATCAAGTTCTTTAGTAGAACCAGCAGATTTAAATTGGCTGAAAGGGATATAGTATTCTTGCTGACCAGAACCTAATCTGATATCAGTAGTGTATTGATTTTTCCACTCAGCAACGCCATTTTTAACCATGGTTACTCTTAAGTTGTAACCACCAGCAGCAGTAAACTTAATGCCGTTGTATCCGCTTAAGTCAGCTTCCATACCACCCGCTTTCAATAATTTGAAGAGCGATACGAAATCAGCGCTATTGGCTTTTACTTCAACATTTCTTAATACAGGGTATTCGTTAGCAGAGATAGTGCGCTTAGCATCGTTGGTTACATTGAAAGCACTTACGTTGGTAGTGTTTCTATTGTAATCAACCGCCCAAGTACCATCAGACATATAAACGAGGTCTTTTACTTCACCATTCAAATACATAGAGACAGTGCTTTCGTATTTGTCACCCACAGGAACTACTATAGTAGAAGTACCATTGGCTTTTACAGTGAACGGAACGTTACGAGTAACGATACCAGTAGAAGATTCAGTAGATCTGTCTTCGAATTTGAAGAAACCAGTTGTTGCAGCAGAAGCATTTTTGATTACCAAGTTTAGGTTGGTTCCTTCACGCTTACCAGACTCAATGTAAGAAGCAGGAGTAGTACCTACAACGTCTTGGTTAATTTCAGCAACATCTTTTAGTTTAGCTAACACGTCTTTAACCATTTCATTTACAATGCTAGGAGAAGCGGCCCAGATTTGGAAGTTGTACATCTGGTCTTCGTTTACATAGCTAGTGGTTAAGAAAGCACTTTGAAGGTTAAAGCTATTTCTTCCAGCTTTAGCACCCACTGTAAATGCAGTAGCGTATTCGCGGTTTCCTTTATCATTAATGATGGTGTAGTTAATAAAGTTGTAACCATCAATTTTAACTGATTCAACATCTAAAAGGGTAGCACCTTTTAAGCGATCACAAATTGGTTTAGTGTGGTCGTATAATTCACCCAAAGTTTTAGTAGTGAAAGCTACGGCTTTGGTTTCTTTATTGGTATTTACATAGTCAACTGCATAAACTTCTTTAGCATTGGTAAAGCTAACGATGTCTACAGGAGAGCTATTGTAGGCTTTGTAACCTCTGGTAGCAAGGTCAGGCATAATGCTAGACAATTGCAAGCTAAAGATGCTATTGGTGCTAGTAGAGCGGATAGTACCTTGAGCAGTTTCAACAACCGGTAATTTGTTGTAATCAACAGCACCATTCATATCGTTGATGGCATTGCTAAGAACACGTTGAGCAATTGCATCGCCCAAGCTCTTACTTTCAAGGCCACCGCCACCGCCGCCACTAACAAAAGTAGACTCACGACGATATAAGATTCTGTAGTTTAATTGAGTTACACCATCTTCAGCAGTTACAAGGATTTCAATGATATTGTCACCTTCTCTAATTTGGAAAGGAGCACTTGCCACAGCACTTGTTAATGGAATATAAGCTCCAGGACCATTACCAGTATCAATTCTAGCTTGCATTGTAGCAAACTGATTTTCGGTTGTAGCAGTTACAATGAAACTATTAATTGCTGTTAATACATAAGTATCATAATCAAGGTCAAACTTATTGAACGCAGTATTTAAAGGACCAGTATTAGAAACTAAGTTGCTTAAGAAAGCATTATTACTAGGTACAACTGTCAAATCATTAGCAGTATAAGTAATGGTATAGTTAGCAGCGTTAAAAGTACCTCCAGTTGCAGCACTAGGAACAACTGAACCAATATTAACACCAACTGGATCAAGCGCAGCAGCACCAGTTCCATAAGTCATAGTAACAGATCCAATTGTTTCACTGTTTTGTAAACCAGTAGAAGTGAATGCAGTTATACCAGTAGCAGGTGTAGTAATTACTTCACCATGGTATTTACGAACTGAATCTGCAGTAATAGTTAAAGGAGCAGCAGTAATATCAGCAGTTAAGCCAGCAGGTTGAGCAACGGTGTAGTTGCCAGCTGCAGAACCTGATAATGTATATCCAGTAACAGAAACAGCAATACCTGTTCCAACACCAGCAGTTGCGAAAGAAGCAACCGCAGTACCACCTAATGTTACGTTAGCAACATCACCAGCTTCAACACCAACTAGAGCAGCTGTTCCAGTTAAGGTAGCAGCAG
>CAZTDV010000092.1:0-6161 GCA_964612195.1 uncultured Sediminibacterium sp. | reverse complement strand
TGAATATGCAAAAATTGAGTTTTTCTTTTTTAGTAGGATGCTTGTTAATGAGCACGCTATTGTTGGCACAGCCCGATCGCTGGCAGCAAAAAATTAAGTACACCATTAACGTGAACATGAATGTAGAAGCCAATCGATTTAGTGGTACTGAAAAAATTGATTATTTTAATCAATCACCCGATACGCTTACAAAAATATTTATGCACTTGTACTGGAACGCATTTCAGCCTAATAGTAGCATGGATGTTAGAAGTAGAGAATTAGGGAAAACCAAATTGTCTGATCCAAGAAGAAATAATGACGGATTAGATTGGGACGCAAGAGTAAAAGACAGGATCAGTAAATTAAAACCAGATGAAATAGGGTACCAAAATGTAAAATCTGTATTAATTAATGGAGTTGCACAAAAATTAATTGAACATGAAACCATTTTAGAAATTGTATTAGCAAAACCAATTTTGCCAAAGTCAAAAATCACTATGGATGTGGCATTTGAAGCACAAGTTCCTGTTCAAATTAGAAGAAGCGGAAGAGATAATGCAGAAGGCATTCGCTACAGTATGGCACAATGGTATCCTAAAGTAGTAGAATACGATTACCAAGGATGGCATGCCAATCCTTATATAGCACGAGAGTTCTATGGTGTATGGGGAGACTTTGACGTAAACATTACTATCGATAAAAAATATTTGGTAACTGCAGGAGGCGATTTATTAAATGCCAATGAAGTAGGATTTGGATACGAAGCAAAAGGTGTTCAAGTAAAACCTGCAACAGGAAATACTTTAACATGGAAATGGCAGGCAAACAATGTACATGATTTTATGTGGGCAGCAGATCCTAATTATAAATTAATTACTAGAACAATACCTGGTGGTCCATTATTAAAAATTGTTTACAAGAAAGTAGATTCTTTAGAAAATCGTTGGCAAAGAATGGCGGATACCTGTGCATTAATTTATCCAATTATTGCTAAAACCTTTGGGGCATATCCTTACAAAACCTACACTTTTGTACAAGGTGGAGATGGTGGTATGGAATATCCAATGGCTACATTATTAAAAAGTGCAAGTATTGGCACAGCAGTGCATGAATGGATGCATAGCTGGTACCAAATGGTTTTAGGAAGCAATGAATCTTTATATGCTTGGATGGATGAAGGATTTACAGACTACTCAAGTACTAGGGCAATGGCGATGTTAAGAAATAGTCCTGGCTTTTGGTACAATGGTTCCTACGGAGGATACTATCGTTTAGCAAGAAGTGGATACGAAGAGCCTGCTAGTACACATGCTGATCATTTTAATACCAATTTTGCTTCTACTTCTTCTGCGTATAGTAAGGGAGCTGTTTTTATGGAGCAGTTGGGCTATATAGTTGGAGCAGATACTAGGGATAAAATTTTGCATGCTTACTTTAATACTTGGAAATTCAAACATCCTAATCCTAACGATTTTATAAGAGTAGCAGAAAAAGTGAGTGGCTTAGAATTGGACTGGTACAAAGAGTATTGGATCTATAGCACTAAAACCATCGATTATGCAGTAGGTGATATTGCTATGGTAGATAATAAAACCAATATCACTATTAAGCGTTTAGGAAAAATGCCAATGCCAATTGATGTATTGGTTACCTATAAAGATGGCACACAAGAAATGCATTATATGCCTTTGAATTTGATGTATGGTGCAAAGCCTTCAGAAACTAAAACTCCAACAACAGTGCATGCACCTTGGAAGTGGACACATCCCGATTACAGTTTTACTACGAGTAGGGCAGTAGGGGAAATTAAATCAATTGAAATTGATCCAAGCCAACGATTAGCAGATATCAACAAGACCAACAATAAACTAGTGATTCCTGAATAAGGAATGCAAAAATTATAAAACCGTCCTGAATAATTGGGGCGGTTTTTTTATTTAGCTACGTGAATAATATATTTCTCCTCGAAATAAGATTCGGGAAAGATTTTGAAGATGGGCATCATTTTTGGACGGGCACCACTCTCAAAAATTTCTTGATTAAGGTCGCCCCCTTTTAAACAAATCAACCCATTTCTTAACCCACCATCTGTAATTGGGGAGCTAGGTTTTTTTATGAGAGGCATGCTCCACTTTAATAATTCTTTCAATGGTGCTACGGCCCTAGAAACAGCAAAATCAAACTTTCTGTTCGTAATATCTTCTGCTCTTGTATGCTTAGTAGTAATATTTTTAATTCCTGCAGCTTCGCAAACAGCATCTACTACTTTTAATTTTTTAGCAATGCTATCTACTAAATAAAACTGTACATCCGGAAAAAAGATGGCCAAAGGAACACCCGGAAATCCGCCACCACAGCCAATGTCTATAATATTCATTCCTTTAGAAAAGTCTGCAATTGCGGCTATACTTAAGGAGTGTAAAACATGGTGTAAGTAAATACTATCGATGTCTTTTCTAGAAACTACATTAATTTTCGCGTTCCAATCTTTGTATAATTCTTCCAATAATCTAAACTGCTCTAGCTGTGCGGGCGTAAAGTCGTCAAAGTATTTGGTAATTAGTTCCAGTTTTTGCGGGGTGCTTTCCATATAGCGGGTACAGTAAATAAGTAATAAAAAAACATCCAAATATCTAAAAACAAGAACCAAGCATATAAGTCTTTCTCATTCAGTTTGTTCATGCCTTTGTACAATACAATAGCTTGTACAATAAAACGAAGTGCAAATACACCAACAGCCAATTGCCAATTAAAAAATAAAATGCTCAACACCAATAATGGGTAAACCAAGAATAAGGAGAACGAATACAATCCCAATAAAAATTTATGTATTGGTTTATAATATTTACCTGTAGAATAGTGGCGATATTTTTGCGTCATCCATTCTCCCCAACTATTTTTGGCATCACTAAGTGTATGCGTATCATGATCTAGTAAAATAGCTGTATTCTCTGCAGTTGCAACTTGATTGATGAACAAATCATCGTCTCCACTTGGTATTTGATTAATGGAAGAGAAGCCTTTGTTTTTAAAGAAAACTTCTTTTTTGTAACTTAAGTTTCTGCCAACGCCCATATAGGGTTTGCCTGCCAAAGCATATGAGAAATATTGTAAAGCAGTATGGAAAGTTTCAAAACGAATCAGCTTATTTAGTAAACCTGGTTTCTTGTAGTAAGCTCCATAACCCAATACAATTTCTGTTTCATCATTATACGCCCCTTGCATTTTTTTTATCCAGTTTTCTGATGCCGGAACACAGTCTGCATCTGTTAATAGGACTATTTCATATTTAGCGCTTTTAATCCCCATAGACAATGGAAATTTTTTACCACTAATCATTTTAGCTTCCTGGGTAAGTTCTATCATGTTCAGGTTCTTAAATGATCGCCTGAACTCGTCAATCACATATTTACTTTCGTCGGTAGAGTTGTCGTTTACCAAAACCACTTCGTGTGTGGTGGCATAATCCTGTACCAGCACTCCAGGTAAATTTTTTACCAAATTATGTGCTTCGTCGCGTGCGCAAATAATCACCGATACAGGATGTTCAACAGAAGTTTCTTTCTCGGTTGCTTGATAATAAGCCATTCTTCTAAAGAAATACAGGTAATAAAAAACCTGTATAGCTATAACAGTACAGAAAAGTCCGAAACAAATGGTCCAGACAATAGCGGGTATGATCATGCCGCAAAAATAGGGCAAAGACCACTACTTTTGCAGGATGGCCGCACTAAGTTTTACACTAAACAATACCGCAAATGGATCCGCAGCAAGGGCGGGTGTTATTGAAACAGACCATGGAACCATTCAAACGCCCATCTTCATGCCAGTTGGTACCGTAGGATCGGTAAAAGCAGTTACCCAGCAGCAATTGAAATTGGATGTACAAGCGCAGATTATTCTAGGCAATACCTATCATTTATATCTAAGACCTGGAACGGAGGTATTGGAAGCAGCGGGGGGATTGCACCGCTTCAATGGATGGGACCGCCCTATTTTAACCGATAGCGGTGGATACCAGGTTTTTTCTTTGGCAGCCAATAGAAAAATTAAGGAAGAAGGGGTGGTATTTCAGTCTCATATTGATGGAAGCAAACATTTATTTTCACCTGAATCGGTGATGGATATTCAACGAAGTATTGGCGCTGATATTATTATGGCATTTGACGAATGTCCTCCATATCCAAGCACCTATGATTATGCCAAAAAAAGTATGGAGCTCACCCATCGTTGGTTAAATAGGTGTATAGCACGATTGGCTGAAACGCCCGATAAATATGGTTATACGCAGAATTTATTTCCCATTATACAAGGGAGTACTTACAAAGATTTGCGAAAAGCTTCTTGTGAATTTATTGCTTCCCGTGGAGCCGTGGGTAATGCCATTGGAGGATTAAGTGTAGGCGAGCCCGAAGAAATGATGTATGAATTTACCGCATTGTGTACCGAGCACCTTCCTTTAGATAAACCTCGTTATTTAATGGGTGTAGGAACGCCATGGAATTTATTGGAGTGCATTGATTTGGGGATTGACATGTTTGATTGTGTAATGCCCACTCGCAATGGTCGAAACGGCATGTTGTTTACCACAGAAGGCGTCATTAATATTCGAAACAAAAAATGGTACAAAGATTTCAGTCCAATTGATCCTGGTTTACCTTCAGAACCAAGTCAGTATTATTCTAAAGCATACTTGCGTCATTTATTTGTAGCAGAAGAAATTTTGGGATTACAAATTGCCAGCATCCATAACCTTAGTTTTTATTTGTGGTTGGTGGGTGAAGCAAGAAAGCATATTCTAGACAATACATTCAGCAGTTGGAAGAAAGAAATGTTGGAGATACTAAAGCGGCGATTGTAATCCCCCCTGGAAAACTAAGTGTGGATAATCGTTAGCTAAATTTATATTTATTCACTTATATACTAATAGTATTTACTGTTGCAAATTGAGTGGTAGATTAGCATTACTTACTAATCCGCTACCTCTGAAGCCCTAAAATTGATACATCCATTTTCATGGATGTATTTTTCTATCTTTGAGTTAATGAAGAAGCTTGATTGGTACATACTCAAAAAATTCCTCACTACTTTCTTCTTTGCTATATTTCTTTTTGCGGTGATTGCTATTGTGGTAGATGTAAGCGAAAAGACCGATGACTTTGTGCGTTCACAGTTAGGTTTTAGGCGGATTATAACCGACTATTACGCAGGCTTTATACCACATATAATTGCCCTCTTATTTCCGTTATTTGTTTTTATTGCTGTAATTTTTTTCACCTCTAAAATGGCGGGGAATAGTGAAATAATTGCCATACTAGCAAGTGGTACAGGATATTCAAGGTGGTTAAGACCCTATTGGATTGGAGGGTTTTTAATGGCTGCTTTATTATGGTTTGCTAATCAGTATGTAGTACCCAAGGCCAATGTATTGCGTGGTAATTTTGAAGCAAAATATATAGACGCCAATTCTAGTTACAATGCGTTATTAGGTCAATCGAATCATATTTATTTGCGTATAGACTCATTCACATACGCGGGCATTCATTATTATGATACGCTGGTAAAAAGAGGCGGCCCAGTATTCTTGTACACAGTAAAAGATAATGAGGTAACTGAAAACTTAAGAGCGGAGTCCATTATTTGGGATACGGCTAGTAAAAAATGGAAGTTGGATGTTCTACTAGATCGGAAATTGAAACCCATGCAAGAATTGGTGGTAAATGAAACCACTCGATTAATGAATTTCAATTTTAAACCATCCGACTTAACGCGCGATAAATACACCAAAGACAAATTAACCACCCCAGAATTAACTCGATTTATTGCATTGGAAGAATTAAGAGGATCGGAGGGCTTGAATAGTTTGAAAGTAGAGCGGTATAGGCGAGACGCTACTTGTGTAACAGTGATTTTATTGACTTTGATAGGCGCCATAGTAGCCGGAAGAAAAGTGAGGGGCGGAAGTGGGGTACATTTGGCTGTAGGCTTTGTAACAGCGGCTCTATTTATCATCACCGATCGGTTCTCTACTATATTTTCTACTAAGGGTAATTTGCCACCATTAATGGCAGCGTGGATTCCTAATATGATATTCCTAATAGTTGTAGTGTATCTGTATCGTACGGCACCAAAATAATTATTTGTGAAATTTTGCAACAAGACTGGCATTGATTTTGTTG
>CAZTDV010000091.1:0-6521 GCA_964612195.1 uncultured Sediminibacterium sp. | reverse complement strand
CCCAAAGCATTTAAAATTCATGCTAAAGCAGCAGGGCACTATGTGAACTCTATATTAGCCAGTCAGGAAGCTAAAGACAAAGGATTTGATGAAGCTTTTTTATTGGATATGAACGACCATGCAGCAGAAGGACCTGGGGCCAATGTATTTTTTGAAAAAGGCGGTGTATTGCATACGCCTCAAGCCGGTCATATTTTAGCGGGAATCACTAGGGCTACCGTTTTAGAACTTTGTGCGCAATTGAATATTGAAGTAAAAGAAGGGGTGTTTTCAATTAATGATATTAAACAGGCTGATGCTGCTTTTTTCTGTGGTACAGCTGCTGAAGTAATTGGTTGGCAGTCTTTGGATGAATATGTATTCCCTAAAGCATGGAATGAAACCAATAGTTATAAAGTACAGCAAGCCTATAAACAGTTAGTAGTAAAACCCTTGTCTGCCTAGTTAAATAGCAAATATTATGGAATTAAATAGATATAGTAAGACCATTACACAAGATCCAACACAGCCTGCTGCACAAGCCATGTTTTATGGGATTGGATTAACAGATGCCGATTTAAAAAAAGCACAGGTAGGTATTGTGAGCATGGGGTATGATGGCAATACTTGCAATATGCATTTGAATGATCTGGCTAAGCTGGTAAAGAAAGGGGTTTGGGACAATGATTTGGTGGGATTGATTTTTAATACCATTGGAGTTAGTGATGGAATGAGTAATGGAACACCAGGTATGCGTTATTCTTTGGTGAGTAGAGATATTATTGCAGACTCTATTGAGACGGTATGTGGCGCACAGTATTATGATTCCATTATAGCAATACCTGGATGCGATAAAAATATGCCTGGAGCTTTAATTGCCATGGGTAGATTGAATAGACCTTCTATAATGGTGTATGGTGGTACCATTGCGCCAGGTCATTACAAAGGGCAGGATTTAAATATCGTTTCTGCTTTTGAAGCACTGGGCCAAAAATTGGCAGGGCAATTAGAAGAGAACGATTTTAAAGGGATTATTCAACACGCTTGCCCGGGTGCAGGTGCTTGTGGGGGAATGTATACGGCTAATACCATGGCTTCTGCTATTGAAGCGTTGGGAATGAGTTTGCCTTTTTCTTCTTCTAATCCTGCATTGAGTATAGAGAAGCAACAAGAATGTTTGAATGCTGGTAAAGCCATTCAAATTTTAATGGAAAAGAATATACTTCCTTCGGATATCATGACACGAAAAGCATTTGAGAATGCCATTACGATTATCATGGTATTGGGCGGTAGCACCAATGCGGTGTTGCATTTGATTGCGATGGCCAAGAGTGTGGGTGTTGCTTTAACACAGGACGACTTTCAAACTATTTCTGACAGGGTTCCTGTGCTAGCAGATTTTAAACCAAGTGGTAAATATTTAATGCAAGACTTACACCAGTATGGTGGAGTACCTGCTGTAATGAAATATCTTTTGTCTAAAGGATTATTACACGGGGATTGTTTAACTGTTACAGGTAAAACCGTTGCTGAAAATTTAGTGAATGTTCCCGATTTAGATTTTGATCAACAAAAAATTATTCTACCAGTTGAAGCACCTTTAAAAGCAACCGGCCATTTGCAAATACTTTATGGCAATTTGGCAACAGGCGGTAGCGTAGCAAAAATCAGTGGTAAAGAAGGAGAATTGTTTGAAGGTCCTGCAAGAGTTTTTGATGGAGAATTTGAACTAATTGAAGGCATTAATACTGGTAAAATAAAAGCGGGTGATGTGGTAGTCATTAGAAATGTTGGTCCCGTTGGTGCTCCTGGAATGCCTGAAATGTTGAAGCCAACATCCGCCATTATTGGCGCAGGTTTAGGTAAGTCTGTTGCACTCATTACAGATGGTCGTTTTAGTGGAGGAACCCACGGATTTGTAGTGGGTCATATCACCCCAGAAGCAGTAAATGGGGGTTTAATTGGATTGGTACAAGACAATGATATCATTGAATTGAATGTGGCTACTAAGAAAATGACTTTGAAAGTTTCCGATGAAATCATTGCTACACGTAAGGCTCAATGGGTTAAACCTGCTTTAAATGCAACCAAAGGCGTTTTGTTTAAATATGCTAAATCTGTTAAAGATGCTTCTGAAGGTTGTGTAACCGATGAAGCGTAAATATATTTTGTATGAGTGCAATTGTAAAAGAGATATCTGGATCACAGGCAGTGCTTGAAGCTTGTATTGCAGAAGGAGTAGACACGATATTTGGTTATCCGGGTGGTGCCATCATGCCCATTTATGATGCTTTGTACGATTACAACGATCGTTTAAAACATGTATTAGTAAGACATGAGCAAGGGGGAATTCATGCAGGTCAAGGTTATGCAAGAAGCAGCGGCAAAGTAGGTGTAGTATTTGCTACAAGTGGCCCTGGGGCAACCAATTTAGTTACTGGTTTAGCAGATGCAATGATAGATAGTACTCCATTGGTTTGTATTACCGGACAAGTATTTGCTCATTTATTAGGAACAGATGCTTTTCAGGAAACAGATGTGATTAATATTACGACTCCTGTTACTAAATGGAATTATCAAATTACTGATGCTACCGAGATTCCACATGTTTTATCAAAAGCCTTTTATATAGCTGGTTCTGGGAGGCCAGGTCCTGTGTTGATAGACATTAGTAAGAATGCACAAATTCAAAAATTTAATTACGAAGGATATATCAAGTGTAATCATATCAGAAGTTATAGACCAAAGCCCATTGTTCGAAAAGAATATATTGAAGCTGCGGCTCAATTAATTAATGATGCTAAAAAACCGTTTGTGATTTTTGGGCAAGGTGTTATACTTGGAAGGGCAGAAAAAGAATTTAAAGCATTTATTGAAAAAGGTGGATTGCCTGCTGCATGGACTATTTTAGGGCTAAGTGCATTGCCTACCGATCATCCACAAAACGTGGGTATGCTAGGAATGCACGGCAATTATGGTCCGAATGTTTTAACGAATGAATGCGATGTACTAATTGCGGTTGGAATGCGTTTTGATGATCGGGTAACTGGTCGATTAGATAAATATGCTAAGCAAGCAAAAATTGTTCATTTAGATATTGATCCTGCTGAAATTAATAAGAATGTAACCGCAACAGTTCCTGTTTGGGGAGATTGTAAGGAAACATTGCCTTTGCTCACACAGCTGATTCAAGAAAAGCAACACAAAGAATGGTTGGCTTTGTTTAATCAATATACCAAAGACGAACACGATGCAGTTATTAACGCAGAATTGCATCCTACCAAAGGGGAGTTGACCATGGGAGAAGTGATTCATTTATTAAATGAATTAACGGGTGGAAATGCAATTGTTGTAACAGATGTAGGTCAACACCAAATGGTAGCATGTAGGTATGCAAAGTTTAATGAAACCAAAAGCAATATCACTTCTGGTGGATTAGGCACCATGGGCTTTGCATTGCCAGCAGCAATTGGGGCAAAGTTTGGTGCACTTGATAGAACTGTTGTTGCAGTAATTGGTGATGGTGGATTTCAAATGACTTTACAAGAGTTGGGCACTATTATGCAAACAGGCTTGAATGTAAAAATCTTGATTTTAAATAATCGCTTTTTAGGAATGGTTCGTCAATGGCAAGAATTATTTAATGATAGAAGATACTCTTTTGTAGATATACAAAGCCCTGATTTTGTTCAGTTGGCAAAAGCATATGGCATTCATGGGGCAAGTGTAGATGACAGAGAATTGCTAAAAAATGCTTTACAAACCATGTTAGATCATGATGGGTCTTATTTATTGGAAGTGATGGTGGGAAAAGAGAGCAATGTATTCCCCATGGTACCTCAAGGTTGTAGTGTTTCTGAAATCAGGTTAAAATAATTGCTATGAAAAAAGAATATACCATTACTGTTTATACGGAGAACCAAATTGGGTTACTCAACCGTATTGCGATTATTTTTTCTAGAAGAAAAATAAATATAGACAGTTTGAATGTTTCTCCTTCTGAAGTTGAATCTATTCATCGCTTTACCATTGTTATTAATGAAACAGTAGAAGTAGTAAGAAAACTCTGCTTGCAAATTGAAAAACAAGTAGAAGTGCTGAAAGCTTATTATAATACCAATGATGAAATCATTTGGCAAGAAATGGCTTTATACAAAGTGCCTACTGATGCCGTAGCTGAAAAACTACAAGTAGAACGTTTATTAAGAGAATATGGTGCTAGGGCTGTAGTAATTAGAAAAGACTATACCATTTTTGAAACAACTGGTCATAGAGAAGAAACCGATCGATTGGTTCAGTTTTTAGAACCTTATGGGCTAATTGAATTTGTTAGAACTGCTAGAATTGCTATTATCAAAGCCAGTAGTGGATTTCATGATAAGATTCGTGAATTTGAAGCAGTTGAACCAGCAGAAGAACTCATTGAAAACGAGTTTCTAGATAAGGGTCAGGCTGTTTTTACTATGTAATTTAAATTTTTAAAAAATATCAAATAAAACAATATGGCAAACTATTTCAATTCTCTACCGCTACGTGAGCAACTCAATCAATTAGGCGTTTGCGAATTCATGGACCAATCTACTTTTACAGATGGGATTAATGCATTGGTTGGGAAAAAACTAGTGATTATCGGATGTGGTGCACAAGGACTGAACCAGGGGTTGAATATGCGAGATTCAGGTTTAGATATTACTTATGCTTTGCGAAAAGAAGCTATTGAACAGAAAAGAGCTTCTTATGTAAATGCTACTGAAAATAATTTTACAGTAGGAACATACGAGGAACTAATTCCATCCGCAGATGTGGTAATTAACCTTACTCCCGATAAGCAACATAGTGCTGTTATAAAAGCAGTAATGCCGCTCATGAAACAAGGTGCAACCCTTTCTTATTCTCATGGGTTCAATATTGTGGAAGAAGGCATGCAAATCAGAAAAGATATTACAGTAATTATGGTTGCTCCAAAATGTCCGGGTACGGAAGTGCGTGAAGAGTATAAAAGAGGATTTGGGGTGCCTACTTTAATTGCGGTTCATCTAGAAAATGATCCGGAAGGCAAAGGATGGGATTATGCCAAAGCATATTGTGTAGGAACTGGAGGACATAAAGCAGGGGTATTAAAATCTTCTTTTGTTGCCGAAGTGAAGTCAGACTTAATGGGTGAGCAAACCATTCTTTGTGGGTTGCTTCAGACAGGTTCTATTTTATCATTCAATAAAATGATTGAAAAAGGAATTAATGCAGGGTATGCCGCTAAATTAATCCAATATGGATGGGAAGTTATTACCGAAGCGCTTAAGCAAGGTGGTATAACTGCAATGATGGATCGATTATCTAATCCTGCAAAATTGAAAGCCTTTGAACTATCGGAAGAGTTGAAACATATTATGCGTCCTTTGTTTCAAAAACACCAAGATGATATCATGAGTGGAGCTTTTTCTTCCGGTATGATGGAAGATTGGGCCAATGGAGATAAAAAATTATTGACTTGGAGAGAAGCAACTGGTGCAACTGCTTTTGAAAAAACAGCGCCAGGTGCAATGAAAATTGCGGAGCAAGAATTTTTTGACAATGGGCTTTTATTGGTTGCTTTTGTAAGATCGGGTGTTGAATTGGCTTTTGAAACAATGGTAGAAGCAGGGATTAAAGAAGAGTCCGCTTATTATGAATCTTTGCATGAAACACCTTTAATTGCCAATACCATTGCCAGAAAGAAATTGTACGAAATGAATCGAGTTATTTCTGATACGGCGGAATATGGATGTTATTTATTTGACCATGCTTGTAAGCCACTATTGGCAGGCTTTATGGAAAAAATTGAAACAGATACCATTGGTAAAAATTTTAATGAGGGGAAAGACAATGGGGTAGATAATAAAACTTTAATAGCAGTAAACGCGGTTATTCGTTATCATCCGGTTGAGATTGTGGGCGAAAAATTAAGACATGCTATGACCGATATGAAAACCATTGCAACAAACCTTTGATTCAATCAATCATGATAGGTAACCATACAATAAAACAATCATTTGGTTTAGATATAGAAGCAGCCAGTATAAAACTGCGTCAAGTGGTAAAGCATACGCCGTTAATATTTAATGCTTCATTGTCTAAAAAATACGATTGTACTATTTATCTGAAAAGAGAAGATTTGCAAATTGTACGATCGTATAAATTGCGTGGTGCCTATAATATGATTAGTAGTTTATCTGAAACACAAAGACTCAACGGAGTTGTTTGTGCAAGTGCTGGAAATCATGCACAGGGTTTTGCTTATAGTTGTAAGCTACTCAATATTAAAGGGGTTGTATTTATGCCCATTATTACCCCCAATCAAAAAGTTACACAAACAAAAATGTTTGGAGATGGCCATATTGAAATTAAACTAGTGGGCGATACTTTTGATGATTGTGCTACTGCTGCAAAAGCATTTACAGAAGCCAATGGAATGACGTTTATTCCTCCTTTTGATGATCTTAAAATTATTGAGGGTCAAGCAACTGTTGGAGTTGAAATTTTAGAAGAGCTCAAACATATTGATT
>CAZTDV010000090.1:0-6674 GCA_964612195.1 uncultured Sediminibacterium sp. | reverse complement strand
ACAGCTGATGAGAAAAAATACATTAATATATTAAGCTCTTGGAATTTAGTAAGTGATATTAATGAAAAAGGAGCTACAGTATTTAATGTTATTTGGGATAGTTTGGAAACAACAATATGGTCTGATGAATTTGCAGGGGCTACCACTAGTTTGGGTTGGCCCGATGAAATAACTTTGTTAGAAAGTATTAAAAGAGATAGCCTTTATTCTTTCGCTGATAATATAAAAACGCCCAACAAAAAAGAATCAATTGCTGATGCAGTAATGGAAGCAGTAAAGAAAGCAACAGCTGTATTAGTGAAAGCAGATAAAGAAGGTAAATTAGATTGGGCTGCGTTTAAAGATACCCGTGTTTCCCATTTACTAAAAATTAATGCATTGAGTTCTTTGCATTTGCCTATTGGAGGTGGTAAACATATTATTAATGCTACAACAGAAACGCATGGTCCAAGTTGGCGAATGATTGTACATATGACCGACGAAATAGATGCATACGGGGTTTACCCAGGTGGTCAAAATGGTAATCCGGGAAGTAAATATTACGACAGTTTTATGAATTATTGGGCCACTGGAAAGTATTATCCAATTCTGTTTATGCACCTTAAAGATGCACCGAGTAATAAACGCATCAAGTGGTTAATGACATTTACCCAAGCTTAAAAACATGATTATGAAATTTATTGTATCCTTATTTTTAACGGCATTATTGGCATTTGTTGCAGGTCTTTTTACTCAATTGCCTTGGTGGGTTTTTGTGATTACTTCGTTTGTTGTGGCTGCATTGTTGCATCAAACTCCTGGTAAATCATTTTTAAGTGGGTTTCTGGGATTATTCTTACTATGGGTAGTCTTGGCTTTTATTAAAGATGCCGCCAATGAGCATATTCTTTCTGCTAAAGTAGCTTTGATACTTCCTTTAGGAGGATCTTATATGATGTTGATATTGGTAACAGGTATTATTGGTGGATTAATTAGTGGCTTAGCAGCATTAACAGGTTCTTTTGTAAAGAAATAAGCATGAACTTATTGAATCAATTCCAACAGAATTGGCAATCCCAATTTGCTCCATTGGTTTTACCAGGTCAAAAAATTTTGTTGGCATTGAGTGGAGGTATGGATAGTACTGTTTTGGCCCATTTGCTTCATCTATCTGGTATTCAGTTTATTGCTGCTCATGTAAATTATCAATTGAGAGGAGAAGAGAGCAATCGTGATGAAAATTTTGTTGTTTCACTTTGTGAAAGCTTAGGTGTTCCTTTATTGATTAAGAGAATCGATACCAAAAATTATATGTTGGAGAATCAGCTGTCTGTGCAAGTGGCTGCAAGAGAAATCAGGTATAATTGGTTCGATGAAATTAGGTTAAATGATGTAACGCTTAGTAGTGCATGGGTAGCTACTGCTCATCATGCAAATGATTCTGTGGAAACCAGTATGATGCATTTTTTTAGAGGGACTGGCATTGAAGGACTGAAAGGGATTTCAGCCTTTCATCAATCAAAAAAAATAGTAAGGCCCTTATTGCCATTTTTTAGAAATCAAATTGTCCAATACGCAACAGAAAGTAAAATTTCATTTGTGGTTGATTCTTCAAATTTGACGAACCAATATACCAGGAATTTTTTGCGAAATTCAATCATTCCTGAATTAGAAAAAGTAATTCCATCTGTACAAGAAAATATTTTTCAAAATACACAACGATTTTCTGAAGTAACCATTTTGTATAAGCAAGCAGTGCATCAACAGCTAAAAAAAATGCTTGAGCAAAAGGGAAATGAATGGCATATACCAGTTCTTAAGTGGAAGAAAGTGAATCCCATACAAACCATTACTTGGGAAATTATAGAGCCTTTTGGATTTTCGGCCGCTCAAATTTCCGAAGTAATCAAATTGCTCGATGCAACCAATAGTGGTTTTATCAAATCACCTAGCCATCGGATTATAAAGAACCGGCAATGGATGATTATTGCCCCAATTGCGCAACAAGAATCTAAGCATATAGTAGTAGAAGGGATAGGGGTAACGTCATTTGTTGAAGGGGAGGTGGCAATTTCTTTACACGATATTACTGATGTATCCAATGAATTAAGCAAATCCAATTTAGACAATAAACAATTAGGTATTGAGTGGTTGGATGCCCATGCAATACAGTTTCCCTTGCTGTTAAGGCAATGGGCAGTGGGTGATTATTTTTATCCCTTAGGGATGTCTAAGAAGAAAAAAGTGGCCAAGTTTTTAATTGACGCCAGGTTAAGTAAAATTGATAAAGAAAAAATTTGGGTACTTGAATCCAATAAAAAAATCATTGCCATAATTGGCTTACGCATTGATAATCGATTTAGGTATACCACTGCTACCAAACAATTATTGAAACTTCAGTTTACCCGTATCTAGAATGATTCGAGGTATAATTGAATAGCGTTTGAGAAGTTTTCTAATGCATTAAACTTGGTCATAAAGCTGGTGGTGATAATCACAAAAACTATCCCGAATATAGCTCCCCAAATATGTGCCGAATGATTAATATTACCATGTCCCTTTTTTGCTAAGTAGGCAGACAATATTAAATACAGAGGGCCAAAAACAAATCCTGGTATATGAAATGGAATCGGGAAAATACCCATGCCCATTGTAGGGTATAAAAATATACCAGCAAATATGACAGCAGATACAGCACCCGATGCCCCCAAACTTCTATAATGATAATTGTTTTGGTTGTTAAAATAGGTGGGCAATAAACATACAATTAATGAAACAACATAAAGTACGATGTAGATGACTTTACCTGATTCACCAAAAATTTGAACGAATGTTTTTTCAACTAGGTCTCCAAATAAATAAAAGGAATACATATTGAATAACAAGTGCATGATATCTGCATGAATTAAACCACTAGTTATAAAACGGTACCATTGGTTCCGATTGGTTATTGCTGGGGGATAAAATATGAGATCGTCTAACACTTTTTGATTTGAAAAAGCAGTAAATGATATTAAACTTGTTAAAAGTATTATGCTAATGGTTAACGTAATCATGGGTTAAATATGGTGGTATTTTTCGTTTCTAATGATGGTGCAAGCTCGGTATAATTGTTCTGATAAAATTAACCTGGCTAACATATGTGGGAAAACCAAAGGAGACAAACTCCATACCAATTGCGCTCTACTACTAACATTGGGGTCAACTCCAAATGCACCTCCAATTAAAAATACCAATTGCTTGTTGCTTTCATTGGCTCTTTGTTGTATAAATTGAGCTAGTTGGGGAGAGCTAAATGATTTTCCTCTTTCATCCAATAAAATCAAATAGTCGTCTTTTTCAATTTGGTTAAGTATTAAACTTGCTTCTGCCTTTTTGAGATCTATTTCAGATAAACTTGGCGCAGTTTTTGGAGTGGGTATAATCAACCAATCTGCTTTGAAATATTTGTTAATCCTTTGAGTGAAATCGTTGATTCCCTCTTTTACATAGGGCTCATGGGGTTTTCCAACAGAAATCAAACGTAGTTTCATTGGTTAAAAATAGTCAACAAAACAATGTTAGCCAATTTGTGCTGCTTTGTAAGTTGAAACAGACAAAGTATCTTACAGTTAAAATTGTACAAAGCATGAAGTATTTTAAGGTCTTAATTGGGTGTATAATATTGTTGGCCTCCAACCAAATGGTGTATAGCCAACAATTAGACTCAATGATGAGTGTATATGCAGAAGGGGCTCCTAAAGAAAAAATTCATCTCCATTTTGATCGGCCGAGGTACAATACGGGAGATACTTTGTTTTATAAAGCCTATTTATTGGCTGTTAATGAGCCAAGTATTTTAAGTAAGAATTTATATGTCGAATGGTACGACACAGCAGGTGTTTTAGTAAAACAAACCGTTTCTCCTTTGTATCAGTCAACTGCAAAAGGAAGTTTTGAAATTCCTGCGAATTATAAGGGCGGGTTCTTTCATGTTAAAGCATTTACAAGGTGGATGTTGAATGATGACATTGCATTTTTATTTCAAAAGAATATTCCTATAAATGGAGGAAACTTGGTAAGCGCAAAATTGCCTGATCCTACCAAAGTGGATTTATTTCCAGAAAGTGGTATGTTAGTAGAGGGACTAAATTCTCGAGTAGCATTTAAAGCATACCATAATTCGGGCCTTCCTGTAAAGATTAAAGGCGTTTTAGTTGATGCCCAAAAGAAAGTGCTCGATAGCTTAAAAGTACAACATGATGGGATGGGGGTTTTCGTGTTAAAACCTATTGCGGGGCAACAGTATCAATTAAACTGGACCGATGAATTTGGAAGAAGTGGGGTAACTAAAATTACTGATATCAAACCTGAAGGAGCAGTTTTAACGGTAAGAACCAATAATGAAAAAGCATTTCTTCAATTTGAACGATCCCTAAATGCAGGACCTAGCTTTAAGCAAATGAATTTATTGGTTCATATGAATCAATCCTTGATGTACAAAGTAGGGCTTAAAATGGTCGATAAGAACTATCAAAGGGCCGAAATACCAATAGAAGAATTGCCAACAGGTATTGTTCAGTTCACTTTATTTACTTCTGATTGGATTCCAGTAGCAGAAAGAATTGCATTCATCAACAACCATACGCATGATTTTAGTGCCAAAATAAATTCACTCACTACTAATCTGAATAAAAGAGGCTTAAACCGATTTGAAATTATTGTTTCAGATACTACAATGACCAATATGTCGGTTGCTGTAATTGATGCAAATGCAAATGAAACAGATCCTCATTCTATATATTCCAATTTTTTATTAGCGAGTGAAATCAAAGGGTATGTGCATAATCCTTCTTATTATTTCCAAAGTGACGCAGACAGCATCACTAGCAAATTAGATTTAGTCATGATGACGAATGGCTGGAGAAAAATTAATTGGGAACAATTAAAAGCAGGGATTGGTCCTCAATTAAAATATATGCCAGAGAATGATTACATGTCTTTAAAAGGCAGTGTATTTGGGATTAAACCTGGTATGGTTAAAGATCAGCAACTTAATTTTGTATTAGCTGCAAAAGACAGTAGTAAAAGTTTATTATTTGCACCAATTGATGCCAATGGTAGTTTTGAACAACCGGGGTTGTTCTTTTATGATACAGTAAAAGTGTATTATGGTTTTAATAATAATTCTAAACTTAGTAGTGCTACTCAAGTAAAAATTGAAAATGGGTTACTTCGAAAAGAAAATGGAGCCAAAGTAAATTTTGGGAGTATACCTCCCGTATGGGGAGGAGTTGATTCAATGGCTATTGCCAGAATGAATTATTTTTTAAAAGAACAAGAACGAGTTAGAAAACTTATGGAATCAGCTACTTTGTCAGAGGTTGTTGTAAAAACTAGAACAAAAAGTAAACTTGAAATATTAGATGAAACTTATTCTTCCGGATTATTTTCAGGAATGAACGGGTATAGTTTTGACTTAACCGATGGTACCGTAGCAGCTTTAGATATATTTACTTTTCTTCAAGGCAGGGTTGCAGGATTACAAGTTACCGGTAACGGACCAAGTGCAACATTAACTTGGAGAGGGGGAGCGCCTGATGTTTATTTGAATGAACTTAGAGCAGATGTTCCAATGGTTGCGAATATTCCACTTGCAGATATTGCCTATCTTAAAGTATTTAGACCTCCATTTTTTGGCACAGGTGGTGGTGGTGCAAGTGGCGCAATTGTAATTTATACAAAGAAGGGTGGAAGTTCTTCAAAGGGTTCTCAAAATGTGAAGGGAATGGAGAGTACTATTTTAGCGGGTTATTCTAGATTTAAAGAGTTCTATAATCCAGTGTACGATAAATCTGCCGCTTCATTCAATCCAGATACAAGGAACACCTTATATTGGAATCCTTATATAATGACAAATAGAAGATCTCCTAGGTATCCTGTAGAATTTTATAACAATGATGTTTCTACTAGGTTACAAATTGTTTTAGAAGGAATAAATGCCCAGGGAAAAATGACCCGAGTAGTAAAAGTGTTGGAATAATTATCTAAGTGCAGCCACACCATGCTCTGTTCCATTAAAACTTTCTGGTGGAAAATTGGTCACTAAAGTTGGAGATAGATTGCTATGATAAAAAATACTTAATGAACCAAGACTATACATAATAGCAACATAACATTGGAAAAGCAGAAATAAATAAATTAAAGTGTTTACAGTTGCATTTATGTGCACAATCCCAGGATTAATCGCATCATCTTTAATGATTTTATAAAGGCACACGATTAAGTAAGATAATATATGAAAAGGAATGAGCAATAGTAATATTTGTGGTTCAATTAATAGGATATTGTCGGGGTTTACCATTAGTAATAAGCGGTTATTTATTACGGATCTTGCAAAAATGATTTTATCCTCTGTGCTATTAGTAATCCAAGGAAAAATGCAAATAATGCAGATGATAAATGGAATAAAATGCACCCAATCTTTTTTAAGATTGATTTCTTTTTGATGCAATAATATCCTAATATAGAAATACAGAATCGGGCCTATCAAAAAGAATAGCGTACTTGATGTAAATAAAGTATACGTCAGTATGTTTTCATTTGTTCCATAAAATTGGTAGTAATGCGAACCAATAATCATCAAAAAAACGAATAAATAAATGCTTCTATAGGTAGTTCTTACCAATTTGTATCTTTTGATTAAATAGACCAAT
>CAZTDV010000089.1:0-6744 GCA_964612195.1 uncultured Sediminibacterium sp. | reverse complement strand
ATGGTAATATCCATAATGGAAGCGTTATTATGCTACAGATACGTGTCTAGCTATATTTAGCTCATTAGCAACCAACTGCAATTTTTCTAATGCAGTATCTAATTGCTCTTTCGTATGTGTGGCCATGATAGACATTCTAATAAGCGATGAATCACTTTTAACAGCAGGGGATACTACCGGATTTACAAAAACACCTTCTTCAAAAAGACGCTGTGTAAATTTAAAAGTGAGGAAATTATCTCTTATATATATTGGAATGATGGGCGTTTCTGAAGCACCCATTTCAAAACCAAGCTCTTGTAATGCATTCACCATGTAAGCAGTGTTCTTCCAAAGCGCATCTAATCTTTCTGGTTCGCGCTGTATAATTCTTAAAGCAGCTAATGCAGAAGCAGTTGCAGAAGGAGGAGTACTTGCACTAAAAATCATTGGACGTGCAGTATGCTTTAAAAAGTTGATCATTTCTTTGCTTCCAGCAACATATCCTCCTAATGAAGCCAGCGATTTACTAAAAGTTCCAACAATTAAGTCTACCTCGTTGGTTAATCCAAAATGATCTGCCGTTCCTTTACCCAACTTACCCAAGACTCCTAAAGAATGGGCATCATCAACCATTACCAATGACTGGTATTTCTTTGCTAAAGCAACAATTTCAGGCAATTTACAAATGTCTCCTTCCATGCTAAAAATACCGTCAACCACAATCATTTTAATGGTATCTAACGGAACCGTACTGAGCTTTTGCTCAAGGTCTTGCATATTATTATGTGCATATTTAAGCACTTTAGAAAAAGACAAACGTGCTCCTTCAATAATAGATGCATGATCTAATTCATCTAATATAATTACTCCATTTCTACCTGTAATAGCAGAAACAGCGCCTAAATTAGTTTGAAATCCGGTGGTGAAAGTAAGTGCGGCTTCTTTGCCAATATGTTTGGCTAAAGCGTCTTCTAACTCAACGTGTAAATTAGAAGTACCATTCAAGAAACGAGATCCCGAACAGCTGCTGCCGTATTGATCAATGGCGTCTTTGGCTGCTTTTAATACTTCAGGATGGTTGGTAAGCCCCATATAACTATTGGAACCAAACATCAATACCTTATTGCCACCAATCGTTACTTCAGTGTCATTGTTTTTTTCAATTGCACGGAAATAAGGATAAATACCTGCGCTTTTTAATTCGTCGGGGGTAGTAAAACTTCTAATTTTTTCCAGTAAACTCTCTTGAATCATTCTATATACAATTTTGACAATTTTGAACTGAAACGCAGGTTTCGGTAGCAAAAAAATCTGCTGAATTTTATTATTTATTCAGGCTGAAACATTTGCAAAGATATTAAATTACAATAAGTTAATAGTAAAACAATATTAATAACCTATTGATTTAATAGAAATTTACTAAAAAAACAGCCAAAAGGGCTCAATTGATAAACAAAACCTACTTTTTTTATCTAAAAACTTCAATAAAATGACCAGATTCCTGCTTTTTTTAACAATCTTAATTGGACTAGATAGTACCATTTTTGGCCAAAATCAAGTAATTCCTTTGTACAAAAGTTCCATAAAGGGATCAGAAAACTGGAATTGGGAGGAGGCAGAGAATACCAAAAATGATTGGGGCCTAAGAATTGTATACAATGTTGCCAAACCAAGCCTAACTGTTTTTAAACCTGAAGTTGGCAAAGAGAATGGTACTTCTATAATAATAGCCCCAGGTGGTGCTTTCCGTGCCTTGTCTATAGACAACGAAGGATATGATGTTGCCAAATGGTTGGCTAAAAAAGGCATTACCTGTTTTGTATTAAAATACCGCTTAATAAAGAGCAATACTACCGACCCAGTTACCGAAATGAATGCAATTTGGGGTACCGAGAAATTTAACCAACAAAATATGGAGCTGATTCCACTGGCTATTGAAGATGGAAGAAACGCTATTGCTTATGTTCGAGAACATGCCGATGAATTTAAACTAGACCCAAATCGCATTGGCATCATGGGTTTTTCTGCTGGGGGAACGGTAACTGCCGGAACAGCTTACGGTTACACTGAAGCCAATAAGCCCAATTTTATAGCCCCTGTTTATGCATTTTATCCTAAAGCAATGCAAGGAAAACTAAATGCTAAAGCACCTCCTGCCTTTATTTTAGCTGCTTCGGATGATAATTTAGATTTGACAAGTCATAGTGTAGATTTATATAGTCAGTGGTTGGCAAATAAGCAGCAAGCCGAACTACACTTGTATGCAAAAGGTGGACATGGATTTGGTATGAGTGCACAAAAACCCACCAACACTTGGATTGAGCGATTTACTGATTGGTTGGAAATGAACAATTGGATGTTTAAAAGCAATTATAATCCTGCATATAAAGCATATGAGAAAAAATCATTCGCATATACAACAGACAAAAATTTACCCTATAGAATTTTATACCCTGAAAATTACGATCGCAATAAAAAATATCCTTTGATATTAGTGTTGCATGGTGCAGGCGAAAGGGGGAACGATAATGAAAAACAATTAATGCATGGAGCAAAAATGTTTTTGACTCCAGAAAATAGAACACAATACCCTGCTATTGTTGTATTTCCACAATGTCCGTCTAATTCATATTGGGCCACATCTTCAATAGATCGTTCAAAGAGCCCAGTTCAATTCAGGTTCAATTACGATAGTATTCCAAATTGGCCACAGGCAGCTGCCAACGCATTGGCTAAACAATTGGCCAATGAAGAATCGGTAGACCAATCTCGTATCTATATTACTGGTTTATCAATGGGTGGTATGGGTACTTTTGAATCTGTTTATCGCAACCCTAATTTTTATGCAGCTGCTGCTCCAATTTGCGGTGGCGGTAACGATTCATTATATAATAATAGCATTAAGAATACTGCTTTCCGTGTATTTCATGGCGATGCAGATGCTGTTGTGAGTGTAAACTTATCTAGAAAAATGGTGGCACGTTTAAATGAACTAAAAGTACCCGTAGAATATATTGAATACCGAGGCGTAAATCATAATAGCTGGGACAATGCATTTGCAGAACCAACTTTTATGAGTTGGTTATTTCAACATAGTATGAAAACCAACAAAAAGAAAAACAAATAGGCTTTATCGTTTGGTTTGTTTACTATTAATGCAATCGAATTAAATAAGGTTGAAGCAACCAACAGAAGAGAGTAATAATGATAATGCAAATAATATTTAAAACAAACCCTGTTTTAATCATGTCTTTTATTTTAACATGACCACTGGCAAATACGATGGCATTGGGTGGTGTACCCATGGGCAACATACTGGCCACACTTGCACCCAATGTCATGGGTATACCTAATGACAACGGATCCATATTTAATGCAATAGCAACAGAAGAAATAACTGGAGCTAACACAATTACTTGCGCAACATTGCTCATTACTTCACTCAAAAAAACAGAAAGTGTGGTAACCACCAAAATCATCAACAACAAATTACTCGAAGAAAAAGAAGCAATATAAGTTCCTAGTTGTTGTAATAAATTTGCGTCTTCCAACGCTTTGGCCAACGCAATACCACCGCCAAACATCAATAATATTCCCCAAGCCATTTTACTAGTGTCTTCCCATGCTAACAATCGAGCGTTCAATTCCGTTTCGCCTTCTTTTGTTGTATTATATTTTATTTCAGCAGTAACTGCTTCCGCATTTTTGGAGCCGGCCGAAACAATGAACAGTGTTAATCCTCCCGCCATGGCAATAATAGCATCGTCTAACTGAATGGTCTTTTGAAAACCATTAATTAAATCTTTGGTAATCCATAAAAAAACCGTGACGGAAAAAATAATTAGTACTCTTTTTTCGGGTAAAGAAACCTTACCCAGCTTAGCCAACTCTTCTTGTATGAACGCCTTGCCTTCAACACTATGACTAATTTTATTTGGATACAGCCATTTAACCATGACCCAATAGAGTCCAAAAATCATTACTACAGTTAAGGGCATAAACACCATCATCCAATCGGTAAAACCAATCGTGTAATTAAAACGCTCACTAATATGGGCTACATACGCAACATTCGGTGGCGTTCCTATAATGGTACCGAGTGCAAAATTGGATGCATAAGCAATTGACAACATCAACACCAACGAGAAGTTTTTGATATTTCCATCTTTATTGTGATGCTTGGTAATCACATGAATAACCGAGCCCGCAATTGGAAGCATCATCATAGTGGTAGCGGTATTGCTCAACCAAAGACTTAAAAAACAAGTGGCCAAAATAAAGCCTAATATTATTCTATCTCCATTGGTTCCTGTAATATTAATGATACCAAGTGCTATGCGTTTATGCAGGTTCCACTTTTCTATTGCTAATGCAATAAAAAAGCCACCCATGAATAAAAATATAGTTGAATCGGAGTATGCCTTAGTAACCTCTTTAATGGATGCTATACCCAATAATGGAAAGACCACAATTGGCACGAGCGCTACTACCGCTAATGGCGCTGCTTCTAATACCCACCAGGTAATCATTGCAAAAGCAACAGACAACACTGTCACCGATTTGGGCGCCAACAAAAAAGGATTAACAAAATAAAACAACAATGCAATAGCTAAACCAATTAGCATAGCCATTTCTTTCTTATATCGTTGGTACAACATATGACTAAGGTATATAAATCACTCCGTCTTTCATTACCCACAAAGGTTTACGTAATGCAGAAATTGAAACAGAAGGATCGCCTTCAAAAAAAACTAAGTCTGCTAAATGTCCTGCTTTAATAAATCCAATTTTGTTTTGTATTTGCAGGGCTTTTGCATTTATACTTGTAGCAGCTTGCAATACATGTAAAGGTTTCATTCCATAATTAACCATCAACTCCATTTCTAATACATTCTCTCCGTGAGCAAATACCCCCACGTCTCCACCCATACCAATAGATACTCCATGGTCCATTGCAATTTTAAATGCTTTCCGTTTTTGGGTTACGGCTTCAGGCTCTGTGTCAACTCCTTTTTTCCAACCCTTGTATTGCGTTACCGATTCTGTTGCAGCCAATGTTGGAAAATAAACTACTCCTTTTTGTTTCATCAATAATGCCGTTTCTGCATTTAACAAGTCTCCATGCTCTATAGTTACTGCTCCACCTAATATGGCTCTTTGCATGGCTTCATTGGTTTTAGCATGTGCTACCATTACTCTTCCACTACTTCTGGTTACTTCATTCATAAGTTTTAATTCATCTAAAGTAAAAGTAGGCATGGCTTCATCATTTAATCCCCAACGATAATCGGCATATACTTTAATAAGGTCGGCTCCTTTACCAATTTGATCTCTCACCACTTTAATTAAATTATTTCCATCTGCTTCTTCTGCTCCAATCATAATTTGTTGATCTAGGTCATAGCCTTTAGGACCATAAGAACCTGTTGCTACTATTGCCCTTCCGGCAACCATTAAACGAGGTCCAGGTATAATGCCATCCTCAATAGCTCTTTTTATGGCTACATCTGCATAACCAGCACCTTCCGATCCTAAATCTCTAGCGGTAGTAAAACCAGCCATCAAGGTTTTCTTTACATGTACGGTAGCTCTTGCTGCTCTATAAGCATCCGACTCTTTAGCTACCTGTGTATCCCAGTCGGTTAAATTGTAAGGATATAATAATATATGAGAGTGCCCTTCAATTAAGCCAGGTGTTAATGTAGCATTGGGATAATTGATCAGTTTAGCATTTGCAGGCACTGCTATTTTATCTTTTGGTCCTGCTGCAGTAATGGTATTTCCTTGAACAATCACCGCCCAATTTTGCTGCATATTTTCTCCATCAAATACTTTACCAGCAGAAATATAATAAACAAGATTATTGCTTGAGGATACTTGGGCATTGCAAGTGGTAATGATGACTATATTGCTACAAAATAACAAGAGCATTGTTGCTGCTGAAACAAGCAAGCGGTTTTTCAAATTGGTTTTCATGCAACCAATTTACAACATTATTGTGCAAGAAATTGCCTGAACCAATGTCCTGATTGTTTCACTGTTCGTAGCTGGGTTTTAAAATCTACATGCACCAATCCAAATCTTGCATGATACCCTTCTGACCATTCAAAATTATCCATCAATGTCCAGGCAAAATAACCAGCAATATTGATTCCACTCTCTTTTGCTTTTAGCAAAGCTGTTAAGTATTGTTGAAAGTATTGTATACGGTTGGTATCGTTAATAACGCCATTGATTAATTTGTCTTTATAAAATGCGCCATTTTCTGTAATGATTATTTTTTTAACCCCTTGATAAGCTGCAAACTGTTGAATGATATTATAAAAACTATTCGGGTTAACTTCCCATCCCATATCGGTAGCAGGTACTTTTCTAGATTTAGCACTGCTATCAGATGCTTGAATAATGGGTATCACGGCATTGTACTTTACTACAACTGGAAAATAATTTTGCACGCCAATAAAATCAAAATCAAATTGCATTCTTTCGGTAAACTTCCAGGCCTTATTGTGTAAATACAATTTATCCATTAAAGCAAAACCGTCAGAAGGATATCCCAATCCTAAACTAGGTTCTATAAAAAGTCTATTTAATAAAATATCAATTCGTTTTGCTGCATCAATGTCTTTTTTATTTTGTGTGGCAGGAATAATTTCACTACAAGAAAAACTGGTTCCAATATTTGCATAGGGAACATTAGCTCTAATGATTCTTCCTCATTCTGCTTGCGCCATCACGGCATTGTGAACGGCGGGCCAAAAA
>CAZTDV010000088.1:0-7061 GCA_964612195.1 uncultured Sediminibacterium sp. | reverse complement strand
ATAGCAATCGTTTTATTGTATAAGATTGTGTATTGAATACACATCTCAATATACAATAAAAAGCATCCTCAAATTGAGGATGCTTTAGAAATATTTATTGACTATGGAAAATTTAAATCACAAACCCATCAGGCAATATCGCCGTCTTTTTAACCACAACAATACCATCTTTAACGGTGTAGAGTGGATGATCGGTATTGGCTAAATGACTGCCGCCATTAATTCTTACATCGTTGCCTATTCTACAGTTTTTATCGATGATGGCGTCTTTGATATAGCAACGCTCTCCTATTCCAATTTTAGGGAGCCCCTTGCTGGTATTTAGCTCCATCTCTTCAAGTGTTTCATAATAATCATTACCCATAATATAAGTGCTAACTACTGTGGTACCATGCCCAATTCTGGAACGGATACCTACTACACTTTGTTCTATTCGGCTCGCATGAATAATAGAGCCTTCTGCAATAATGGTTTTTTCTAAAGTAGTGCCACTGATTTTAGCCGGGGGCAACATTCTTGCTCTACTGTAAACTGTTTTATTATTATCAAATAAATTAAAAAGAGGTACTTCTTGTGTTAAAGCAAGGTTGGCTTCGTAGAATGAATAAATATTACCAATATCGGTCCAATAACCATCGTATTGAAAGCTCGATACTTTGTAATTTTCTATAGAGTCTGGAATAATTTCTTTTCCAAAATCGGTAGCAGTTGGATGCGCTTCATTCAATAATTTATCTAGGATTTTTTTATTAAAAATATAAATACCCATGGATGCTAAATAGTTTCTACCCTGCCCTTGCATATCGGCACCAGTATCACTTACCCAGTCTGGTAAAATATCTTTCTTAGGCTTCTCAATAAATGAAGTGATTACATTCTCATCATTGGTTTTTAAAATTCCAAATTCAGGTGCATCTCTATCATCAACAGGTATAGTGGCAATGGAAATATCGGTTTGACTGCTGATATGATTCTTCAACATATCACCAAAATCCATTTGATACAATTGGTCACCACTCAAAATCAAAATATAATCATACTCTAAATTAGAAATATGCCTGAGCGATTGTCTTACCGCATCTGCTGTTCCCTGAAACCATCCTGGGTTATCAGGCGTTTGCTCTGCCGCCAATATATCTACAAAGCCAGTACTGAACGCACTAAAGTGGTAGGTGTTTTTAATATGCTTATTTAAAGAAGCAGAATTAAACTGGGTTAATACAAACATACGGTTGATGCCACTGTTGATACAGTTACTAATGGGGATATCAACTAATCTGTATTTACCTGCAATAGGTACGGCTGGCTTAGACCTGCTTGCTGTAAGTGGAAAAAGTCGCGTACCTGCTCCACCCCCTAATATTACTGCCAAAACGGATTGCGAAAATGTTTTCATATAACTGATTGCTTATTTGATATTGATTTGAAATTAACTTATTTATTTTAAACTTTGGTAAACTTGTCTATACTCAGACACAGTACTCTCCCAACTATGATCTATCTGCATCATATATTTGCGCATCCACTCCATATGTTTTTTGTCTTGGTAAACAGATACGCCTCTTCCAATAGAATAAGCCAAATCATCAATGGTGGCATTGTTAAATCGTATACCAAAACCATCGGTATCGCCCATATCGGTTACCGTATCTTTTAATCCACCAGTACTTCTTACTACTGGTACTGTTCCATACCGCATGGCATACATTTGATTAAGTCCACAGGGTTCTACCCTACTTGGCATCAACAAGAAATCGGCACCTGCATAAATTAAATGGCTCAATTGTTCATTGTATCCTATATAGGCATTGTAAATACCCTGGTATTCATTGGTCATTTGTTGCAGCTCCCATTCAATGCTGGTTTCGCCACTTCCTAAAATTAAAAAACAGGCATTCCCTTGGGTTTGATGAATGGCTGTTCTAATGGCATCAGGCAAAATATCTGCCGCTTTTTCGCCCACCAATCTTCCAATAAAAACAAAGAGTGGTTTGGTAATATCTAAACCAAATTGATCGCAAAGTATTTTCTTGTTTTGTTCTTTACCCTTGGTAACTGTTTTAACAGTAAAGCGGTTCTCTATATAGGTGTCGGTTGATGGATTCCAAACCTCATTGTCTATGCCATTTAGAATGCCCGCACATTTGCCTTTTTCAAACTCAAACAACGCTTCTAATCCATTGGCATTTTCTCTTAGCTCATCCATATAACTCCAGCTAACTGTAGTTACTTTATCGGCACATTTTACGCCAGATGCAAGGGGATTAATGCGGCCTGCCCAGTCAAGCATTCCGCGCTTCCATAGATCCCACCGAGGTATATAGAGACTTTTATCCCACCCCATCCAACCTTGGTACTGACCGTTGTGAATGGTTACCACGGTTGAAACAGCTGCCAAGTGTTGAAAATCGTAACAATACTTCATCATGAATGGAATCAATGCCGTATGGTGATCGTGACAATGCACTACATCAGGCTGGTGCTCCCAACTACTGATCCAACTCACTACTGCAATTTGGAAAGCAGTAAAGCGTTCTGCATCGTCATCATAGCCATATATTTTCTGTCGATCTAATAACCCATTGATATCAATTAAAAAAAGGTCGAAACCTAATTTATTGGTTGGCTCCTTAATAACAGTAAAATCAAAATACCAATTGCCTAGGTTGGCACTCCCTTTAAAATCTACTGTCCAATCATTTTCATACAAGAACTTGGTTCTGTACATGGGCATAATTACTTTAGCAATATCCCCCGACTTGCATTGGTACTTGGGCAAAGCGCCAACTACATCTCCCAATCCACCTGCTTTGGCAACTGGATAGCACTCTGCGCTAACATGTATAATTTCCATAGAAATGCTTTAAAACTTCAATTTTCAAGATAACCAATAAAGCGATTCAGTCAAATTACCATTTTAAAATTTTTCCTTCAATCAATTATTCCTATTTTCCATTATTCTAAAAACGAACGATTGATATGAGTCAAGCCAAACAACCAACTAACACCGGTGCACTTGCTACACTGGTCATTGTATTTTTTTTCTGGGGTTTTATTGCTGCATCTAACAGCATTTTTATCCCATTTGCTAAAACCCATTTTCAACTTAATCAATTTGAATCTCAATTAATAGGTTCTGCATTTTATGGCGCCTACTTTATTGGATCATTGATTCTATTCATTTTATCTAATCTTTTTGGTTACGATATTTTAAATAAGATTGGCTATAAAAAAGGGATTATTTATGGATTGGGCATTTCAGTAGTAGGTGCGCTGTTGATTATTCCTTCTGCCAATGCCAATTCTTTTCCTGCCATTCTTGGTTCATTTTTTATTGTTGCTTTAGGATTCTCTTTGCAACAAACATCTGCTCAACCTTTTGCTATTACATTGGGTGATCCATCTACTGGTTCACACCGTTTAAATTTAGCAGGTGGCATCAATTCGCTGGGAACCACGCTGGGGCCCATTATTGTGAGTTTCTTTTTGTTTGGATCGGTGGGTAATGCCAACTCAGAAGTGACTGTTACCAATATCAACACCTTGTATTTAATTGTTGCAGGTGTATTTGCTGCAGTGGCTTTATTCTTTGCATTTTCAAAATTACCTGAAGGCAAAAACGATGAAAAATTTGAGAAAGCCAATAAAGCAGCTTCTTCTTTATTGATGATGACTTTTCTAATTGGCATCATCATTATTGTTGGACAGTTTACTGAAGTACCTAAATTAACTTTGTTATTGTTATCGCTTATTTCAGTGGTAGGAATTTTATTCTATTCCAATAATCAAGCGGTAAAAAATCCAACTGGTTGGGGTGCTATGAAATACCAACAACTGATTTATGGCATGATTGGTATTTTTGTTTATGTGGGTGTAGAAGTGACCATCGACAACAACTTCGGGGCTTTGTTAAGAATTCCAGGATACTTAACAGAAGCGGGTTTAGAAGAAAGTCAAATTTCGAAATATGTTTCTCTTTATTGGGGTAGCTTAATGATTGGTAGATGGACTGGTGCCATCAGCGTATTTAATTTAAAGGGCATGGGTAAAACCATTGCCACCATTATTGTTCCCTTCTTTGCATTTGGTGTAGTGTTGTATGTAAACAATTTATACGGCAGCGATGTATCCGATTTGTTTGGATACGCGGTATATATAGCGTTAGCCATTGCAGCCTTTTTTTATGGACAAGAGAAACCTGTTAAAACCTTAATTGCGGTTTCTGCATTGGCTACAGCTGCGATGTTAATTGGTGTATTTACCAATGGATTGATTTCTGTGTATTCATTTATGGCAGGTGGTCTTTGTTGTTCTGTAATGTGGCCTTGTATATTTTCTTTGGGTGTGGGTGGATTAGGAAAGTACACCAGCCAAGGCTCTGCATTCTTAATCATGATGATTTTAGGTGGTGCGATTATTCCACCATTACAAGGTGCCATTGGAGACAATTCTGCAGTAGGCATGCACCAATCTTATTTATTAGCTGCTGCATGTTTTGCATTTTTAATTTACTTAGCCATCAAAATGAAGAATGTGTTAAAAGCACAGGGCCTAGATTTTGATGCCCAAGTTGGTGGTGGTCATTAATCATTTGAAAGAACGGTATATGAATAGTAAAAAAGACAACAGAACTGGTTCTACTGCCATGGAGCAATTGGCCGTAGGCATAGATATTGGTGGTACTGGTACCAAGTACGGAATTGTAGACAGAGTAGGAAACTTATTGTTTTCTGGCGAAATGAGTACCCGAAACCACCTTGAAGTGATGCCATATATTGATGAGCTTTATGAAAATATTGCTCCCCTTATTGAGCAAGCTGGTGGGCCTGGAAGAATAAAAGGAATAGGCATTGGTGCTCCCAATGGAAACTATTATAAAAATACCATTGAGTATGCGGCCAACTTACCTTGGAAAGGCATTATTCCCTTTGGTAAAATGGTAGAAGATAAATTCAAATTGCCCGTTGTTTTAACCAATGATGCCAATGCTGCTGCCCTCGGAGAAATGATGTATGGTGCGGCACAAGACATGCAAGACTTTATCATGATTACTCTTGGTACCGGTGTAGGTAGTGGTATTGTAGCCAATGGGAAATTAATTTATGGACACGATGGATTTGCAGGAGAATTAGGCCATACCATCATTATACCAGACGGAAGATTGCATGAAGGCACTGGTAAAAGAGGCTCTTTAGAAAGTTATGCTTCTGCAACAGGCGTTAGACTAAACGCTTTAGAGTTCTTAGAAAAAAGCAACAAGCCAAGCTTATTAAGAGCCATCCCTACCGATAAGATTGATTCTAAAAAAGTACATGAAGCTGCATTAGAAGGGGACGAATTAGCCAAAGAAATATTTGATTATACAGGTAAAATATTGGGAATGGCCTTGGCCAATTTCGTCATGTTCTCTAGCCCTGAAGCCATTGTACTATTTGGTGGCTTAACCAAAGCAGGAGACTTTATTTTAAAGCCTACTCGAGAACATATGGAAGCCAATTTGATTCAAGTATTTCAGAACAAAGTAAAAATATTGGTAAGCCATTTAAAGGAATCAGATGCGGCTATTTTAGGCGCTTCTGCCCTTGTTTGGGAGATGAAATAATAAATACAGCTGGAACCGGGCGTTGCCCGGTTTTATCGCTGGGCTTAATTGTTTCTTTTCCATTTACCAACATGGTACTGCTTCCGCCTCCATCTAAATTCAACGCTTCCACACAGCCTACTGATTGCATCAATTGTGCTAATTGAATAAGATTCGCGCCTTCTGCAATGCCAGGATTTCTTCCCTCAACTACCATTACTATGATATGTCCATCGGTTGTATAACCCATGGCAGTTCTAGGATGTTTGTCGTTGATTTGTTTGCCCGCAAAACGTTGTTCTTCGTTATTCGAAATCTTAATTTGACCGTCTTGTATTAATACAGGGCCTCCGGCAACAGCCGTTTGCATTTTCCATTTTTTAAATATTGCAGAAGCAGGTAATTGAGCCCGCGTTAAAACAGGAACACTGTCTTTAAAATGGGGCACAGCCTGTTGAGCAGCCAATGGATATTTAGCTGCGCTATCTGTAAACAACCAAGCAATGTCTGCCTTTCTTCTTTTACTAATACCAATGGCCCCAGCAAAAGAATGGCGATAAGTGAAAGTATCTTTTCCTCTTAGTGTGGTGCTATGCATATTATAAGCCAAGAGCTGCCCTTTATTCACTACTGCATTGAGATTGCGATTCTGAACAAACTCAAAAAAAGTGGTATTCACTACTAATAAGGGGGCATTGTTTTGTTGATGATATTCCGTAGGAGTATATCGCTTGCCATTTCCTATAGCAACAGAAAAATCAAGTGACTTTTCTTTTAAAGGGGCTATTAAATAATATGCTTTATTGGGCTTTCCATTGATAGAATCATTGGAGAAGAAAACATGCACATTTTTAGGCAATGGACCAAATACACTGTCTACATTGATCCAATTCACTTGACCTAGCACTGCAAGTGGTGCTAGAAATAATAAGCAAAGCAACTTATGCATGAACTGCTTTTTCCATTCTCCATTTGTTTACGCCATATCCTGGTATCACATGTTTTTCGCTATGGTAAGATGATCGTACCAATGGACCACTTTCTACGTAATCAAAACCAATGCTGTAGCCTATTTCTCTTAGCTCGGCAAACTCATCGGGATGAACAAATCGTTGAACAGGTAAATGTTTTTTAGTGGGTTGAAGGTATTGACCTAAGGTTAATACATCGGTTCCAACGGCAACCAAGTCTTTCATAGATTGAACAATCTCCTCTTTGGTTTCACCAAGCCCTAACATCATACCCGTTTTAGTGCGCATCCCTCCTTTCTTCAATGTCTCTAACACTTCTAAACTTCTTCTATACTTTGCTTGAATTCTTACTTGCTTAGTAATGCGTTCCACCGTTTCCATATTATGGCTTACTACTTCTGGTGCAGCATCAATGACGCGCTGAATCTGGTCTTTAAATCCCCTGAAATCTGGAATTAATGTTTCTAAGGTGGTAGTTGGATTTAGTGTTTTAACTGCTTTAATGGTAT
>CAZTDV010000087.1:0-8208 GCA_964612195.1 uncultured Sediminibacterium sp. | reverse complement strand
ACTGTCTTCGGGAGTTGCAAGCATGGTAGGTATCGTCAGCGGAAACGGATTGGGATTGTTCAACAGCTCGCAGGATGTGTTGGGGCTGGTACTTGGGCAGTCAGGGTTTGGGCAGGCGAAAGGTGCCTCTCATGTCAACGTCACCACCGGTAACCTGTCGATCCAGTTTCTGGATGAATCGCTGTCGGGCACAGGCGCTGACCTGTTTGCGTTGAGAACCTACAACTCGCTGGGCTCGCTCTCGGATGGTGATGCGGATGGGTGGCGCTGGGCAGGGGAGCGCCGTGTTGTGCTGTCTGGTACAGCCAATGCGACCGGCAGTACGGTGACCCGTACGTTGGGTGATGGTAGCCAGACGGTGTTTAACTGGAACGGCAGCCAATATGTTTCGTTTGATGGTTCAGGTGCGCATGACGCTTTGGTGTGGAATGCGGGAGCAAATGAATGGGTGTTTACCCAGGATGGCTCGGCTGTTGTAGAGCGCTATAACGGTTCGACCGGCTGGATTAAAAGCAGCCGCGATGGCAGCGGTGCCGGTTTTGATTATATCTTTACCGGTGACAAGTTAACGAGCATCAAGGATGTTGTATCAGGCCAAACCTTTGAGTTTGTTTATGGCACCAATGGCAAGCTTGCGCGTCTGGATACCCGTACGACCGCAACAGGCGCCTTAACCCGTCAGGTGTATTACGAATACGATACCTACGGTCGTCTTCAATTTGTTAAAACTGACCTGACGCCCAGCGACAACAGCATTGCCGATAATAATTTTTACCAGCTGAAATACAGCTATTCCGGCACGACCAATCGCATCACACGAGTTGATCAAAGTGATGGCACTTTTGTCGGGTTTGTTTACGACAGTGTCACCGGCAAAATCAAGAACGTGATGGATCAAAGTGGAGTTAGCACGTTTACCTACAATAGTGGTAATACCACGGTTGCAAACACTGCCGGGGAATTGTGGACCTACCATTACGATGGCAGCGGTCGCTTGACCAGCTATGTTTCGACAGCAGTGAATGGTGTCAGTCAGTCCGCTACTTATACCTACGATGCCCAAGGCAATGTTAAGACGGTTAAGGATGGGCGCAATAACACCCTGACCTATGACTACGATGGCAACGGTAACCGCCTCAAGGAATACGATGCTTTGGGTAACACCATTACCCGTACCTTCAGTGCCGCTAGTCTTCTGTTGACCGAAACCCGCTATTCGATTCCCTCGTTAACCAGCCCTGGTGGTGCTGAAACCACTCGTTATGTCTATGACACCGCGAATCGTTTGCGTTTTGTTATCAGTGCCGAAGGGCGGGTGAGTGAAAGTCGCTATAACGCACAGGGTCTTCTGGTTTCTACGCACCAATATGCGGGTGCCTCTTATGTTGTAGGTGGCTTAGCTGTCACTGCTTCATTGGCCGAGTCGCAGCTAAATACCTGGGTGTCGGGGTTAACAGCGACGCAGAAATCACAAACCCAGGTAAGTGCATTTGACTATGACTATCGCGGTAATCTGAGTAAAAAAACGGATTACGCAACTGTTAACACCGCAGGTACTGGTGTATTGGATAATGCCACTGACATTACGGAGTATGTTTACAGTGAGCATGGTCAACTGTTGCAGACGATAGCAGTGCGCGGCGCTTCACGTACCAGCAAGACGGTTTTGAGCAGTTATGTCTACGATGGTATGGGGCGTTTGCTCAATGTAACCAACGAAAGTGGCACGACCACGACGGCGTATGCCAGTTTGAAGGTAACGGTGAGCAACTTGGCGACTGGATTGACAGTCGTGAGCACGACCGATACCTATGGGCGGCTGACTAGCGTAACGCAAACGGGTGACGCGACTAATCGCATCAGTAAGTTTTATTACGATACAGCCGGTCGTTTGCGGATGACAGAAGATCCGACGGGCGCGCGTAGCTATACATTTTATGATGCGGCGGGTCGTGTCAATGCGCGTGTAGCCTCGAATGGCTTGGCGACGGTCTATACCCACGATGCCGATGGCCGCGTGCTGACGGAAACCAGCTATGCGAATCAGGCGAATACAGCGACCTGGTTTAGTGGGACAACAGTCACTAAAACCTCGCTCACAGTGGGAACCAGCGGTACGGATATTATTTCCGATGCTGTCAATGATCGCAAAACTACCCACACCTATGATGTGGCCGGACGTTTGGCAACCACGACAGTTGATGGGCTTGCAACTGTTACCAACACCTATGACGGTACTTCTCGTTTAGTCCAAACCACCCAGAGTGGTCGGATCACTCGTTATTTCTACGATAAAAATGGGCGTCAAATTGGCGAGCTCAACGCAGAGCGTTACTTAACACAATATGTCTATGACAATGCCGGTCGTTTAACAGCGACGGTTCGTTATGGTGGTGGTGTTGCAACTGCTGCTCAGCAGGCGTCGGGAACGTTTGATGCGATTAGAACTACCGTCAATGGTGGTGCTCGGTTAACGACTTACTATTTTTATGACTCGGAAGGTCGTCAAGTGGGTAGCGTTGATGAGCAGGGTTTCTTAACGGAAACGGTTTACGACGCTGCCAATAATCGCCGTCAATCCGTTCGTTATCTGACCGCAGTGGTTGTCTCGGAATCCAATACGTTCGAGATTTTGGAGACCTTGGCAGCGGTTAAGGCCAGGGCTGGTGCCTCGCAAATAACCACGACCAATTATGATGTTTATGGGCGAGTAGATTCAGTTCAGGGGCATGATGGTACGATCAGCCGCAATGTCTATGATACTGCTGGCCGTTTAGTTCGCCAGATTCAGGCTGAGGGTACTGTTGACCAACGTGCTGCCCGTACCCGCTATAACGCGTTTAGTGAAGTTACCGGCGTGGTGAGTGGTGTAGGTGAAGCAACATTGGCTGCTTCACCGACGGCGGCAGCCATAGATACGGCGATCACTAATTACGGTACTCGCTATCAGATTGATGGCGCAGGGCGCAGGGTGACTGAGCTTGGCCCTAACGGGCAAAAAACCTTCTTGTTTTATAACGCCTCGGGTCAGTTGACTTTTACGGTGAATGCCTTGGGTGAAGTCAGTAAGACCACCTACAACACCTTCGGTCAAGTTAACGAGATACGTGTTTATAACACCCGCCTAACACCCTCAAACCTGGCGTCCATCAGCGCTGGTGGTTTGGATACCAGTATTAGTGGGATGGTGGTTGCTGATGCGGCTAACGATAAGGTCATTAGTACGACCTATAACAAGCTGGGTATGTTGGCGACTCAAACCGATGCAGAGGGTTTTGCCACCACTAATGTCTACAACACCTATGGTCAATTGAACGATTCGACCCGCACGATTGCCTCGGGCACTACTGTAAAAACATTGATGGAGTATGACCTGCTGGGGCGCGTGAAAGATATCACCGGCGATCTAGGCGGGCTCGCTGCCAAAACCAGCATTATCTATGATGGGTTTGGCCGTGTCTGGCAATCGATTGATGCAAACCGTAAAACCACTACGACAACCTATACTGACAGTGGCCGCACCATCACGGTCACCGATCCACTATCCCGCACCAGTAAAGTTGAAATAGATGCTTTTGGCCGTACGCTAAAAAGCTACGATGCGTTCAACCGGTTTACGACCTATACCTACGATGATGCCAATCGCAAGATGACGATCCTTTCTTCTGAAGGTATTAGTATTTCCACAACGAGAACTCGCACGGGCGAGGTTTTGGAAGTCAAAGACGGGAAGAACGGCATTACCAAATACACCTATACCAAAGATGGCAAGTTGGATACGGTCACCGACGCAAAAAATATTGTCATTCAGAACAATGATTACGATGAAAGTGGTCGTTTGTTTGAAAGTAGAGATGCCAATGGGATGGTGACTCGTTACATTTATGATGCAGCTAATCGGGTCACGTTAAAGACGGTAGATTTTGGCGCGGGTAAGTTAAATCTACAGACCTTCTATGAGTTTGATGCTCAAGGTCGTCAGCTAAATGTTACCGAGGGATATGGCTCAATAGATGCCGTCACCACGCAGTATAAATATGATCGTAAAGGGCAAATCAAACAAATTATTGTTGATCCAACCGGATTAAAGCTGAGCACTACATTTACCTATGATGGGTTGGGTAATACCACCACAGTGGATCGTGGAACGGTTGCCTCACCAGCCCAGCAAACTACGCAATACATCTTTGACAAGCTGGGTCGTAAAACCCTGGAGCAACAGGATCCAGCCGGGTTGAACATCACCACCCAATACAAATACGATGCGAATGGCAATCTCACTCGCCTGATTGATGCAAACCTCAATAGCACCTGGTTTGTTTATGATGCGGCAGGACAAAGAACTCATCAAATTGATGCCCTGGGTGGCGTGACGGCGTATGAATACGACAAAAATGGTCGTCTGCACCATACACGCCAATATGCCACCGCGATGTCCACCACCGGTTTGGGTGATGTGGTTACCTCTGTTTCGCTGCCATCCACCAGTATCAATGACCGCCGCAGTTACTCTGTTTATGATAATGATGGCAGGCTGAAATATACCCTGACCGCCATGAGTGCCACAGAATGGACGGTTTCGCAAAATGTCTACGACGCCAATGGCAATGTTGTTGAGCTCTGGGCATACGACAAAACCATCACCGAAGCGAATGTCACTACGATTACCGGCGCAGGTTCCACCGAAGGCGCACTGATTAGTGTGGCAGAAGTAAGCGGTTTGATGAGCGCATTGGGCTATAGCGCCAGTGTTAGTGGCAATGCTCGCGTGACCCGCTATGAATACGATGCGAATAATCGTCAGTTTAAAACAACTCTACCGGGTTGGTATGATCCTGCTACGGGCAAGGTAGAGGCTGGCTCAGCAGCAGGTAGATTCCAGCGCACCATCGAAGTAACGTATGACAATCTAGGCAATGCGGTTGCCAATAAAATCCGTGTGGGCGCGGGCACGGCTGACTATGTCTACCAATACAAGGCCTACGATGCGGCAGGTCGTGAAGTCTATGATGTTGATGCGCTGGGTTATGTGACAGGCAAAACCTACAATGCATTAGGTCAAGTCACCTTTGTGCGACGCTATGCAGGAAGCATCGGTGAAAAAACCTCTGGTTATTACACTCCCGCCAATATCACCGGGTCCGCCGTCCTTGTTTATGGTGTCAGCAGAGCAATGGAATACCGCTATGACAAAGCGGGTCGTCAAACCCAGGTGATTCAGCCGTACACTAGCAATGCCTATGTGGCTGGCAATATTACAGTCCTTAATAATCCGTTCACCCCCTCGGCCTCCTCAGCAGCAGCGGTGACGACTTACAGTTACGATGCATTTGGCAATCTCACCAAGCAGTCGGTCAGTAATCTGGGCTTTACCGAAGACAGCTATTTCTATTACGACAAAGTGAACCGCCAGATCTGGAGTGTGGATGCGGAAGGCTATGGTGCTAAAACCGAATACGATGCCTTGGGTAACGTTAAAGTCTCTACCGAATATCAGGGACGCGGAACGGGCACCCTGGGGTCAACGACAGAGGTACCGACCTTTACCGGCAATCCCGATGTTCGTACTACCCTATTCACCTACGATCTTGTGGGGCGCACCAAAACCGTCAGTCGCTATATGAAAGATAAAGGTGGCATGACGCAGGTCAATGACACGAGTTACACCGTGTTCGGCGATATCAAACAATCGCTGGATGCCCAGAACAACCTTACCCAGTTTGAATACAACCGTCAGGGAAGCAACACTAAAGTCATTGAGCCGGGTCGAGTGATTGCGGGCGCTGTTACCGCAGGCAATGACGCATTTAAAACGGCAGTGACAGCCACGCCGATCACCGAGTTCTTTTACGATGCCTTTGGGCAGAGTTACAAGGAAGTGCGCTCTACCAGTGCTGGTCGTGGCGCATCCCTGACGATCGAACACACCTACGATCTGGCGGGTAACGAAGTGAGCACCAAGGATGCGATGGGCAACCTGAGCTACTCTGGCTATGACGTCACTGGTCGGGTGATCCGTCAATGGCAAACGGTCACCGTCACGGGTACCTCCACTGACACCAACTATTCCCATACCCTGGATCGTCGTTTTGAGTACGACAAAACCGGGCGTCAGACGGCCGTGTTGGATGTGATTAACGGCGGTACTCAAATCAGTGGCCAGGCCAATGTGTACAACGGCTTTGGTGAGGTTACCGAAGAGCGCAAGGTGTGGGGTAGTCTTGGCACTACCACGGCCAGTTTGTTGGCCAGTGCCACTAACAATGTGCTGGTGAACGAATATGTATACGATATGGCAGGCCGACTGGACTATAAGCGCAGCGCGGATGGTTACAGCTATTTCTTCTATGATTTAGCGGGCCGGGTTACCCGCACCGAGCAACGCGAGACGACAACAAGAGGGGCAGCCACTCGAATTAGTGAAACTTATTACGATAAGTTAGGGCGTGCGTTGGTACAGCGTTTGCCTGCGTTTAATGCTACCTCTGCGTTCACATCAGAAGTCACGGCGCTGTTTACTCCGCTTGTGGAGCAGTCATTTGATCGCTGGGGCAATGTGTTGTCCAGAAGTGATGTGGCCAGAGGGCTGAATCCTAACGGCACCGTTAAAGCAACGACCTATACCTACAATCAGGACAATCAGGTTCTGACCGAAACCAGCCCGCTGGTGCAGACCACAATAAGCTACGCCGGGGTCGAGTTTAATAGCAAGGTCATGCGTAAATTTACCTATGACACCCTTGGCCGTTTACAAAAAGAAGAGCAGTTTGCGTATAACGAGGCCGGTTCTCTGATTAACTCCAGAACCGTCGCAACCAACACCTACAATGCTGCAGGTCAGTTGACCAAAACAGTTGATGCCACCAATGTGACGCAAGAATATATCTATGATGCGCACGGTAATCGTGTGGGCAGCAAGGATGGTTTGGGCTATGTCACTATTGATGATTACAACGCGGCAGGGCAAATCACCAAGCGCGCGATTCTACGCAATGGCGCTAGCGGTGTTTATACCGGTACCCAAACCACCACGCCTACGGCAATTACGCTGAGCACTTACCTCTACGATGCCGCAGGTCGTAAATATGGGGAGGGTGATGCAGTTGGTAACTACCAGTACTACAAGTTCGATGAGCGCAGCAACATTGTGGTGGATCGCAATCGTACCGGTGGTGCCAAATCCTATGAGTTTGATGAGCTGAACAACAAAACTGCTGAGCGTTTGGTCAGCAGCTATATCCCTTACGGTTCTACCGTGCCGGTCGATACCTCAACCGATATGCACCGCTGGAGTTACAAGAATGGTGCGGGCACAGACTATATCGACTTCCAGAGCAGTCTGGCGCAAAAGCATACGGTGGCAGGTAATAGTTCTCTTACCTACACCTATGCCTATAACAACTTTGGTCAACTGCGTACCGAAACTCTGACGGGCACCACCGTTACCTATGATTACTGGGAAAATGGATTACTCAAAAGCATTACCGATGCGAAAGGGACTGCTAGTGATGGGATTACCAACACCAGTTTTTACATTTACGGTAAGCGCGGTCCGCGCAATGTGGAGAAACACACCACAACCATCAATACCCCAAGCTATGTCGGTTATGGCGGCACCGTTGTCCCCGCCAACAGCGCGACCACCAGTACCACCATTTACAACGCCTATGATGTTCGCGGTCGGTTAGTTGAAACCTCATCACCGACTAGCACGTTCAAGATAGGTACCGTTAATTACGCCACGACCAATCTGACCAGTTTGCGCTATCGCTACGACGAATGGGGCAATCGTCGCCAGATTAGCTCCACTTACACCATCCCTGGTGGAACGTCACAAACGCGTACGGAGTGGTATGCCTATGATGCGGCTGATCGGGTAAAGATTGAAGGTGGCATCAGCACCGGCAGCACAGCGACAGCGTTTAAAAATGCATCCAACGCATCGCAAGGTATCGCCTATAGCTACGACGGCGCGGGGCGTCGGGTCAAAGAAGAAAACTGGACGAGCACGGGTATTCCTTATGGCGGTACCGTGGTGCTGGAGTCTTACCGCGAGGTCAGTTTTAGCTACAACGACCTGGGCTTGCTGTCCAATACGCAGGCGCGCACCAACACGCGATCCCAGGGGAGCAACGTCAGTGGTAGCGCGACCTATGGCACCTTCACTAACCAATCCAGCTACGTGTACGACAACCGCGGTTTCCAAAC
>CAZTDV010000086.1:0-8212 GCA_964612195.1 uncultured Sediminibacterium sp. | reverse complement strand
CTACTAAAATAGTAGACTAATATTTGGTGGATTAAATCCGCTGCACTATCTTTGCCATAGTTCTTTAATAATCTTATCAAGAAAGGCGGAGGGTTTTGGCCCTATGAAGCCTTGGCAACCCATATTACATTAACTCTGTAGTATGAAGGTGCCAATTCCATCCTGATTGTAGAAAACTACAACGGGGAAGATAAGTCAGAGTCAAGCTTTTATTATTACCGAAAGGAAAATTATATATGCCCATCTGATTTTATCAGGTGGGTTTTTTATTTGGTGTAAACCAAGCGAATAACCTCACCTTGAGATTAACAAGAACGATATTTTTTAACAAAAAAACATCGTATCATGCTCAGTGCAACACAACTCATTCACAGCATTCCGGTAGATCCGCTTACCGGAGCTATTTCAGTTCCCATTTATCAAACCAGCACATTTGTGCAAGAAGCCCCCGGCGTAAACAAGGGCTATGATTATTCAAGATCAAATAATCCAACTAGGGCAACACTAGAAGAGCTAATGGCAAAACTAGAATTTGGTGCAACAGGCTTAGCTTTTGCCAGTGGATTGGCAGCCATAGATGCAGTAGTAAAACTCTTAAAATCAGGAGATGAAATTGTAGCAGTAGACGATATTTACGGAGGAGCTTATCGCTTGTTTACTGCAGTATATGAGCAGTATGGCATCAAAGTACATTTTGTAGATACCAGTGATTTAGCAAAAGTAGCAGCAACCATCACCCCCAACACTAAACTCATTTGGTTAGAAACGCCAACCAATCCAACTTTAAAAATTTCGGATATATCAGGCATTGCCAACATTGCAAAAGCATATAACTGTTTGCTTTGTGTAGACAATACTTTTGCAACGCCTGTGTTACAACAACCATTATTACTAGGCGCAGATATAGTAATACATAGTGCTACTAAATATTTGGGAGGACATAGCGATTTGATTGCTGGTATACTAGTAGCAAAAGATGAGCAAATAGGAGCAAGACTAAAGTTCTTTCAAAATGCTTGTGGAGCAGTGTTGGCGCCCTTTGACAGCTGGCTGGTTATTAGAGGAATTGAAACACTTCATTTACGCATGAAACACCATAGCAGAACTGCCTTAAAAGTGGCTCAGTATTTAACTACACATCCAGCTGTGGCGGAAGTTTATTATCCAGGCCTTTTGAATCATCCCAATCATTCATTGGCGCTTACCCAATCTACAACAGGAGGCGGAATTATTTCTTTCAGTTTAGTGAATGACACCAATGAAGCTGCAGTTGAATTAGTGAGCAATACGCAATTATTTAAGTTAGCAGAAAGCTTAGGCGGAATCAAAAGCTTGATATCACATCCTGCGAATATGACCCATAAATCTATTCCAGCAGAAAAAAGAAGGGCTGCTGGAGTAAATGATAGTTTAATACGCTTATCCATTGGTTTAGAAGAAGCGGAGGATTTAATTGCAGATTTGGCAAGCGTTTTAGATACTATTAAAATAATTGAAAGCAGCGACGCCTTTGTAGAGAGCAACCCATATTAAGCACTAACAAACAGTAAAATAAATTTGCCAATTATATAAAGTAACATACCCTAAAAGAAGTAACAAATGGAAACCCACAAACAGTTAACAATCGGATTATTTGGATTTGGCGTAGTAGGAGAAGGATTGTACAAAGTGTTGCAACAAACTCCCTCTTTAAAAGCGAGTATCAAAAAAGTCTGTATAAAGAATGCAGCAAAAAAAAGAAATGCCCCAGAAACATTATTTACTTCCGACAAAAACGAATTATTACAAGACCCTGAAATAAATGTGATTGTAGAAGTAATTGATGATGCAGTGGCTGCCTTCGAAATAGTATCAACCGCATTAAAAAATGGAAAGTCGGTAGTTAGCGCAAGCAAAAAAATGATTGCAGATAATTTACCCGCTTTATTGGCCTTACAAAAAGAAACAGACCTACCTTTTTTATATGAAGCGGCAGCTTGCGCTTCTATTCCAGTAATAAGAAACTTAGAAGAGTATTATGACAACGACTTATTGCATTCAATCAAGGCGATTGTGAATGGGTCTACCAATTTTATCTTAACTAAAATGTTTGAAGAAAAACTGGATTTTTCAGAAGCGCTGTTGCTGGCACAGCAACTAGGGTTTGCTGAAAGCAACCCCAAGCTAGACATAGAAGGATACGATGCATTGAATAAATGGACCATTTTATTAAATCATGCGTATGGTATAGTAAGTGCCCCCACAGAAATTTTATTTACAGGTATCCAAAATGTACAAGGATCAGATGCAGTAGTTGCCAAAGAAAAAGGCTTCGACATCAAGTTAATTGGACAAGCTAAAAAATTGAAGAATGGAAAAGTAGCTGCATTTGTGTTACCCCAATTTGTTCCATTAAGCGAACCATTGTCATTTGTTAAGAATGAGTACAATGGAGTTGTCATAGAATCAGGATTTGCAGACAAACAATTTTTCTATGGCAAAGGAGCAGGTAGTTTTCCCACTGCATCAGCAGTTTTAAGTGATATAGCAGCATTGAGATATAATTACAAATACGAGTATAAAAAATTATACCATCACCAACCACACGAGTTATCAAACGATTATTACTTGAAAGTATATGTCAGTTTTGATGATTGGAAATATATACCCAGAGAAGATTTTGAATGGATAGAAGAATGGCATGCACAAGCAGAAAGAAAATATTTAATAGGTGTGTTGCATTGCAATAAACTCATCAATAATAATTGGTGGAAGCAAAACAACACTTCATTGGTCTTAACGCCAGATGCCATTATAGATGATTTGGATATTGTTCACTTAAAAAAAAGAAGCCTTGAGCTAGCAGGAGTTATTTAATATATTTACAGATGAATTTATCGGCATTTAGAACAGGAGCCACCCTCAGTATTTCCACAGGAATGATATTGATTTTATTTTCATTCCTTGGAGGTAAAGAAGACCTGTTTTTATTATTAAACCATGACTTAGGGTCAACTGCCGATTTTTTCTTTCAGTATTTTACTCATGCAGGAGATGGAATTTTATGGGTACCATTAGCGCTCTACTTTATCTTTTATAAAAGAAAATTATTGCCGCTGGTATTAAGCGCCATAATCCTATCTACTTTATTGGTGCAAACTGGCAAAAAAATCATTTATCCCAACGAAGCCAGACCAACTGCAGCAATAGAATCAACCCAGCAAAGTCTTATACATACGGTAAAAAGTGTGACTGTACACAGTAACAATAGTTTCCCATCAGGGCACACTACTACTGCATTTAGTTTATTCTTATTGGGCTGCTTGCTATTACCGTATAGCTATTTTTGGTTGATAGGATTTACCGTAGCACTATTAGCGGGTTATTCTCGAATTTATTTAGCCCAACACTTCCCACTAGATGTAGGCGCAGGAATTATCTGCGCCTACATTACTGTTTATTTGTCTTTACAAATACAAAATCTATTTACTAAAAGATGGAATAAATAATTATTTCCATCTCCACTCACCCGCTATTTCCAATGCTTCCTTCAAATTATTTTTAATCATAAAGTCGCGCACTTCGGTATCGGTGAACCTTCTAGACTTTACTTCTTTGGAATCAGCAATACCATACAATAACATAGCACCATTGCGCACCGTATTCTTTAACCCTTTTTCGTCTACCAATTTAAAGTCATCGCAGTCTGCATGATAACAAGGGCCTGCATTATTCGGCAATCTGCCACCAGCACCACCTCCAGTAGGAATACCTTGTAACATAAAAGGTTGATGATCGCTGTGCAAACCAGCTCCGTTGTTAAATAAATTCTTATAGCTGGTATCAAAGGTTTGAGCAATAGCACCAATACCTACAAACAAATCTTTGCTTTCAGCAATAGTGGTAGAAAATCCTTTAGGATCATTGGTCATATCGTAGTTAAGCATATAACGCACTTGATCTAAAGTGTTGTTCTTCATTGCTTGATCAACGTAAGCCCTTGACCCCAATAATCCTTCTTCTTCACCCATGAATAGTACAAACTCAACCGTGCGTTCAGGTTGTAATTTTAATGCCATATAAGTTCTGGCCATGTCAATCACTGCAAAGGATCCTATTCCATTGTCAATTGCACCTGTAGCCAAATCCCAGCTGTCTAAGTGTCCACCAACAATTACTTTTTCCTTAGGCATTGTTTTCCCCTTAATAGTAGCAATTACATTTCTAGCTTTAATTAACCCAGATTGATTGGTCATATCAATTGAAGCATAATGGGTTGCTTTCCTCATCTCGTCTTTTAGCTTTAAGCCATCTTCCTTACCAATACAAACAGCAGGATCAGGAATTAACTTACCCGTTACAGATGCAGTACCCGTTAATAAAATACCACCATTTGCAGTATTAATAATGATGATGCCTTTTGCGCCATACTTAGTAGATAAAGCCGTTTTTTCAGAACGGTGTAAGTTTTTTAAACCTGCTTTAGATCCTGGCAAAATACCCAAATAGACCACAGCAATTTTACCAGTTACTTTGCCGGGATTATTAATATAGTCTTCTTCTAATCCATTCCCCATGTCTACCAGTTCTAGCTTTACATTGGCTTTTACTGGAGCATGCGCCAAAGACACCGACTTCACCGTTTGTAAGTTATTGAGGTCGGCACCAATTTTTACAGATAACGTTCCCCTACTCCAGCTTTCTACTTCAAATGGTTGGTATTTTACGTCTTTAAACCCATAAGACTTCAATAAATTATAGGCAAAAGTTTCTGCCTTTTTTCCGTTCTCAGATCCAGTTAATCGATGGCCAATGGTTTCAGTAGCGGTTTTTAAACTGCTATAGGCTTTTGAGTGTTGGTCTATTTCTGTATTCATTTTTTGAAATACTTCAGCCCATTCTGGCTTTACCTGCCCTTGAACAGCACTGCTAATTAAACCAACGAAAAGAAAACTTACAAAAAATTTCATATTGATAAATTGAGGATTGAGATGAATTATTTAGACCAATTGATGGTGGCTTTTTTAACTGTTTGTGCATTGGTTCCAATCATGATGTCAAAATCACCGGCTTCCCAATCATATTTCAAATCATAATTGTAGAATTTCAAATCTTCAGGTGTGATGGTAAAACTCACTTTAGCAGATTCACCTGGTTTCAAACTAATTTTTTGAAATCCTTTTAACTCACTAACTGGTCTAGTGATAGAACCAACTACATCTCTAATATATAATTGAACTACTTCTTTACCTTCATAAGACCCTTTATTGGTAAGGGTTACAGAAGCTGTTACCGATTGATTACCTTTTGCTTTAGTACTACTCAAAACCAAATCACTATAACTAAAGTTAGAATAGCTTAAGCCATAACCAAAAGGATACAGTGGATCATTGCTCACATCTAGATAGTTACTTTGGAATTTTTGAAACCAAGGCCCACGTAAAGGACGACCGGTGTTTTTATGATTATAAAACAAAGGTACTTGTCCAACATTTTGTGGGAAGGTTGCAGATAATTTTCCAGATGGATTCACGTCACCAAATAATACATCCGCAATTGCATAAGGCCCTTCTGATCCAGGGAACCAAACGTTTAAGATGGCAGGTACATATTCATTTTCCCAGGTAAGGGTTAATGGTCTTCCAGTAAATAAAACAAGCACTACTGGCTTACCTGTTTTCAATAATGCTTTAATCAAATTCTTTTGAACACCAGGAATATCTAAATTACTTCTACTACTTGCTTCTCCACTCATTTCAGCACTCTCCCCTGCAGCAACTACAATTACATCAGACTTAGCAGCAGCCTCCAGTGCTTCATTCAACAATTGATCATCTGTTCTATTGTCTCGCTTTAAAGACTTACCAAACATTCCAGCACGTTCTTCAAATTTAGCATCGGCATCTAAGTTAGATCCCTTTGCATAGTGAATAGCCACTTTATCTCCAATGGTTTCTTTAAATGCTTGTAATAAAGAAGTGGCTTTACTTAAATTAGCAGCTACACTCCAGGTACCACCCATATTTTCTTTATTATCTGCCAAAGGACCAATTAATGCAATGGAGCCAGATTTTTTTAAAGGCAAAGTATTATTGGCATTCTTCAATAACACAAAACTCTGTGCAGCAATGGTTCTTGCTTCTTTTCTATTGGCAGCAGAAAACACTTCTGTTTTTGCTCTATTCTCGTCAATATATCTGTAAGGATCTTCAAACAATCCTAATTTATATTTAGCTTCTAGAATTTTCCTACAAGCTTCATCAATACGAGCGAGCGTCACTTTTTTCTCTTTTAAAGATGCACCTAAAGTGGTTAAAAATCCTTCCCCAACCATATCCATATCTAACCCAGCGTTCATAGATAAAGCAGAAACTGTTTTTAAGTCTCCTACCCCATGAGCAATCATTTCATTTATTCCCGTATAATCAGACACGACCATTCCTTTAAACCCCCATTGCTTCTTTAATACGTCGGTAAGTAACCATTTATTACCATGTGCAGGTAGGCCATCAATTTCATTAAAAGAAGCCATTACCGAACCCACACCAGCATCAACTGCTGCTTTATAAGGCAACATATATTCATTGAACATTCTCACCCTACTCATATCGGTAGTACCATAATCTCTTCCAGCTTCGGCAGCTCCATACAAAGCATAATGTTTTACACAAGCAAGCAAGGTATTGTTCTTAGACAAATCATTGCCCTGATAACCCTTTATCATTGCTTTGGCAATTTGAGCACCTAAATAAGGATCTTCTCCATTGCCTTCAGAAATTCTACCCCATCTTGGATCTCTAGATATATCTACCATTGGAGAAAAAGTCCAGTTGATGCCATCTGAGCTTGCTTCATTCGCAGCAATTCTTGCACTGCGTTCAATTAATGGCATATCCCAAGTAGCACTCATTCCTAAAGGGATTGGAAACACCGTTTCATATCCGTGAATCACATCCATTCCAAACATCAATGGAATTTTTAGCCTGCTTTTTTCTACAGCTAATTTTTGTACTTCTTTAATTTTTGCAACAGACTTAATATTAAATAAGCCCCCTACTTTACCCGCTTCAATCTTTTTAGCAATATCAGAACTGGCTGCTGCGCCCGTAACAAAATCACCCGAACTAGGTAGATTCAGCTGACCTAATTTTTCCTCTAAAGTCATTTTAGCCATCAACTGATTGATGAATGTATTCATTTTAGCATCCTGCGCATGCAGTACACTAAAAATAAAAAGCCCAACAAAACTCAATGCTAATTTTACTATATTTTTCATTATTCCACTTTTAAAATTTTAAATTTATCAGACTGTCCATTTTCACTAATTGCTTCAATAGTGTAATAATAAGTCTTTTTCAAATCCATTCCTTTAAACCAATACTCATTTATATCATGAACTGTGATGCAATTATATAATTTATCAGGACTTGTTCCATAGTAAATATTATACCCATAGGCATCATCAACTGGCGACCATTTAATCCAAGCACTTCTTTTGTCTTTTTCAGTTCTTAACACCATAAATTGATTGACGGGCGGGGGCTTATATCCGTTACCCTTACCAAATACTCTAAATCCACTTATAGCAAATTTACCCGATGCCATATGTACATTTTCCATTCTAAGAAACCGAGTAAGAATTGGCTTCTCCAATTCAACATATTCGTGTGGAATATCTATTTTATTAGATGATTTGTCGATGATTAAGTTCCATTTAACACCGTCATCAGAAGCAAATATTTTGTATTGATGATACAAATTGGTTTGCTTACCCAAAGATGTCGCATCTTGATCTGCATAATTAATTTGTATTGCATTTACCTTTACAATTGAACCCAAATCAGATTGCAACCATTCAGATTGATTGGCAGAAACAGCACTCCAATAGGTTTTCATTTGCTCATCGTTGATATTATTTGCACTATATCCTCCCAGTGTAGAAGAAACCCTAACAGGCTTTTTATAATTCAATAGCATCCAACCAGTAAATGCCGGATTAGATTGTAGTGGAACTTGATCCATTTCTCTATACTTTGGTAAATAATGAGGATAATCACCAAAAGCCGTGCTAGTCCACATCATATCATCGGCATCAAATCCAGTTGGCCAAATTCCAATTCTTCTTTCAAAATTGTTCTTAACAGATAACATGATAGTACTTACATGCCAATATTTACCAGAATTGTCTTGGAAACTTGCCCCATGTCCTGCACCTCTTGTAAAACCTCCAAGC
>CAZTDV010000085.1:0-8412 GCA_964612195.1 uncultured Sediminibacterium sp. | reverse complement strand
CATCCCAATTAAATGCCAGTTTCTCAAATAAAAAAGATTCCCATAACCGATGTTTGCGAACAATTTCAATGGCCAGTTTTTTCCCATCTTTAGTTAAAGAAGACTTGCCATAACGCTCGTATTTGATCAGCTTTTTTTCTTTCAATTTTTTCAGCATATCGTTTGCTGATGCAGGTTTAATACCCAAGTGACTGGCTATTTCGTTGGTGCCTGCTTCGGTTTTATCGGCCATTTCAATGGTGAGCTTAAAAATGCCTTTTAGGTAATTCTCCTCCGTATAAGAAAGTACTTGCATGCCCTAAAAATAAGTGAAAATCTAAATAAAATTTGTTAGGCTAGTCTAACAATTATACTTTTACGTTCAGAAAGATGAAATTTTCGGCAATTATATCGGTCATATCATTGGTAATAGGCAACAGCTTTAGCACTTTGGCACAGCTGCCTGCCGATACTTCTCGCTTGCTCAAACCCATGCAAGCAGAGTTGGCTGAAGTAGTAGTTACAGGCACTTTAAAAGAAGTGAAAAGAGTGGAAAGCCCAGTTCCTGTTGAAGTATATTCAGCTGCTTTCTTAAAGAAGAATCCTGCCTTTCATATTTTTGAAGGGCTACTCCATGTGAATGGAGTAAGGCCGCAAAGCAATTGTAATATTTGCAATACAGGTGAAATCAGAATCAATGGACTACCTGGTGCATATACCATGGTGTTAATTGATGGAATGCCCATAGTGAGTAGTTTATCTACGGTTTATGGGTTATCGGGTATACCTGCTTCCATGGTAGAAAGAATTGAAATAGTAAAAGGCCCTGCATCTACTTTGTATGGGAGTGAAGCCATTGGTGGATTGATTAATGTGATTACTAAAAAAACAGGAACAGCTCCTCATATATCTGCAGATATGATGGCTACCACTTGGGGTGAAGTAAATACCGATTTAGGGTTTACCACTACAGTGGGTGGCAAAGCCACCGTGTTAACTGGCATTAATTATTTCAATTACAGTAATCCCATCGATAATAATAAAGATGGATTTACCGATTTGACTTTGCAGCAACGCGTTTCTGTTTTTCAAAAATGGTCTATTCAACAAAAGCAAAACAGAACCTTGAATCTCGCTGCTCGATATTTTTATGAAGACCGTTGGGGAGGGCAAATGAATTGGAACAAGGGTTTCAGAGGAACGGATTCTGTTTACGGAGAAAGTATTTATACCAACCGTGTTGAATTATTAGGCAATTATCAATTACCTACTACTGAAAAAATTAGTCTTGCTTTTTCGTTGAATCACCATCACCAAAACAGCATGTATGGCAATACTTTGTATATGGCCAAACAACAAGTAGGTTTTGCGCAGATGGTATGGGATAAATCAATTAGCAAGCATGATTTCTTATTAGGTACTGCATTACGTTATACTTATTACAACGACAATACCCCTGCAACAGGTTCAACAGATCGAGCAAAAATGGGAACAGCGCCGCAGCGAATTATTTTGCCAGGCATTTTTGCGCAAGATGAAATTAGTTTTAATCAACAACACAAATTATTAGTAGGACTTCGCTACGATTATAATTCGGCGCATGGAAATATTTTCACGCCGCGCATCGCTTATAAGTACACGATTAATAACCAACAGTTCCTTCGATTGAATATGGGAACCGGATTTAGAGTAGTGAATTTATTTACAGAAGACCATGCGGCATTATCAGGTGCTAGAAAAGTAGTATTGACTGAACAACTCAAACCAGAACAATCATTTAATATCAATTTAAATTATATCCATAAAATCTATGGAAAGGGCACAGCTGCCACAACCCTTGATTTTACTGCGTTCTATACGTATTTTAACAATCGAATTGTAGGTGATTTTGAAACAGATCCCAATCAAATTATTTATTCCAATTTAAACGGACATGCCATAAGCAAAGGCGTTTCTGCCAATGCAGATATTGCGTTGAACAATGGAATTAAATTAAATATTGGTGCTACTTATATGGATGTTGCTTTACACAACAACAATCAAAAAGAACAACAAATTTTAACAGAGCGTTTTTCTGGTACTTGGTCTTTGTCTTATCGCATACCTTCTATTCACTTAGACATTGATTATACAGGCAATGTTTACAGCCCCATGCGTTTGCCATTGTTAGGCCCGCTCGATCCACGGCAGCCTTACTCCCCCTGGTATAGCTTGCAAAATATCCAGTTTACTTTTCATTATTGGCGTGGCATTGAATTATATGGCGGGGTAAAAAATCTATTGAACTTTTTACCAACACGGTATAGTCCATTTTTGATTGCTAGGGCCAATGATCCATTTGATAAAGCAGTACAGTTTCAACCTGGTGGACAAGTACAAGCAACTCCAGACAATCCCTATGCACTTAGTTTTGATCCTACCTATATGTTTGCACCCAATCAGGGTATTCGAGGATTTTTTGGAATTCGTTATACCATCAAATAAAGCATTCGTATCTTTATTGCATGGAACAAGAACAAGCAATTGTAAAAGACGGTGTAGATATTTTAATAAAGCCATTGGGCCCCATTGTAATTACTTCTAAATCTTATATTCATAAGCCAGATGGTACGGTGGATGTAAAAGAGAAAGTATCCCTTTGTGGTTGTGGTATGTCTAAGAACAAACCTTATTGCGATGCTTCGCATAAGCAGTTGATTAAGGAGAACGAATAATGAAAAAAACATTGGTACTTGGTGCGTCTGAAAACCCCGCCAGATATAGTTTTGAAGCAGTTACACGTTTGCGTAAATATGGGCATGAAGTAGTGGCTGTAGGAAGAAAAGCAGCTGTTGTTGCAGGAGTGCAAATTGAAACGGAGCCACCCATTGTACAGAATATTGATACGGTTACTTTATACTTGAACCCAACTGCACAAAAAGCCTACTACGATTTTATTTTGTCGCTCCATCCCAAGCGAATTATTTTTAATCCAGGCACCGAAAACGACGAACTCGAAGAGCTTGCTCAACAAAACGGCATTGCTACTTTAGAAGCATGCACATTGGTGATGTTGAATACAGGGCAGTATTAATATTTTAAATCGAGTAAGGTAACTTTCCCATCCATTGTAGCTGCTACTAATTCATTGGCATTGCTAAGGTTGATGGTATTTACCATAGAGTTATCAATTCGGTAACGCCATAATTTTTCTCGGGTGTAAGGATCTATTCCATACACGATACCATTCTTGGTACCAAAATAAACTTTGCCATCTTTTTCAATGGGCATATTGGGCACATGCTCATATCCAAAGCCAAAATCTTTTTTCCACGCTAATGTTTGTAATGTTCTTCCTGTAGGAAAAACAGCAAAACCATCAGACATAGTTTTGCAATACAACCATTTACCATCAGCAGAAATACCAATTGATTCTCGCACACTTACATCCTTGGTTCTCCATAAAGTATTGCCATTGTTTAAATCAATAGCAGTTAAAAAACGATCAGGAGCAACTATATAAACAATATCATCTTGCACAACAGGTATACAAGAAGCCGGTGCAAAATTTCGCACCATTGATCCATTGTTCCATTTCCATGAAAGGCTTCCTGTATAAGCATCTAATGCATACAAGTGACGATCCCAAGAACCAAAAATAATTTTACCATTACTGAATACAGGAGTACTTACCACTGGTCCGTCTAACTCTCCAAAACTCCAACGCTGTTTGCCAGTGGCAAGGTCAATGCACCTAAAATGATGGTCACTTCCTCCAATATAAACTTTGTTGTCATGAATTAAAGGAGAGCCCAATACAGCAGCTTCCGCTTTGAATTGCCAAATGAGTTTACCATTATTGCTATTTAAACAATAGATACTGCCATCACCTGAAGCAACTACTATTTTATTTTGTGCTATGGCAGGGCTTGAATAAATAGCACCCTTTGTTTGATAGGACCATTTCTTTTTTCCGGTTGATTTTGAAATGGCATCAATACTGCCCAAACTATTTCCAAAAATGACTAAGCTGCTAGTTACAGCAGGTGTTGAAATTACATTGGCATCAGATGCATATACCCAACGAGCTTTTACAGATGGAAAGCTATCGTTCATGGAATAATCAGGGCGATAAAATTTTTTGTTGGGGCTATAATCATTCTTGCTTAAGTCTATGCCTGTCCATGCTTTTTTAGTTTCAATACCAGGTGTGCGTTCTGCAAAAATCATAGAGTCTAATCGTACATCTACCAAATTGTATCCGCCGTAAGCCGCTTTGGCCCTGAGATTGGACCTGCCCACTACAGCTGGTAAATCTTCATACTGCATTCTTCTATTGGTATGCCAATGTCCATTTAATACGGCCAATGTGCGATGGTTCTTTAAACGATCTACTGCTTCATACCAGTTGTCTAAATCTTTATCCAACGGATAATGATTTAAAAAAACAACGGGTTGATTGGGTAGCAATTTTTTTAATTCTAGGTCTAACCAATTCACTGCATCACGCGGAATATGACCATCACTCATTCTAACATAAGGACCCGAAGCGCAACCAATAAATTGAATGCCATTGAAATTAAAACTGAATTTATCATAGCCGAAAATTTTTCCAAAACTCACTCCACCACTCTCACTCCAACCTGTATCATGATTACCAGCAATGATATAATAAGGTACTTTTAATTCAGCTAAAATTTCTTTGGCTAACTTAATTTCTGCATCCGTTCCTAATTCGGTAATATCTCCAGTGAGCACTACAAATGCGATATCATTCATGCTATTGATATCAGCCACCGTTCTGCGTAAATCTTCTTCAGCACTTCCGTTAGGAGACCCAATATGTGTGTCTGAGATAAATGCAAAACGAAAAGGTTTCCACTGTGCATTTACTTGCACCATTGCAATCAAAAAAATAAATAATAGCCACCGTTTTTTCATGGGCGAAAGTTAGGTATAAACACGAATAATTATACCAGCTCAAATGCTGATTTTGTGCTATTAAAACAAGAACATGTTTGTAAAAGCTTTTGGCAGTTCGGTGCAAGGGGTAGATGCTATTACCATTAGTATAGAAGTAAATGTAAGTATGGGCCAAGGCTATGCAGTAGTGGGTTTGCCAGATAGTGCAGTGCGGGAGAGTTTACATCGTACGGAAAGCGCTATTAAGAATATGGGCTTTCATATGCCAAGAACCAAAGTAATCGTGAACCTAGCACCTGCAGATATTCGTAAATCAGGTTCTGCTTTAGACTTGCCGATTGCATTGGGCATATTGGGTGCGAGTGAACAATTAGACCATGCGGAAAAACTAAAAGATTTTGTGGTCATGGGTGAGTTGGGTTTAGATGGAACAGTCAATGGTATTAAAGGCGCTTTACCCATTGCTATACAAGCACGCAAAGAAGGATTCAGGGGATTGATAGTTCCTAAAGTAAATGCGAAGGAAGCTAGTATGGTGAATGATATTGAAGTATATGGTGTGAATTCGTTGAAAGAATTGGTGGAGTTTTTTTCTTTCGAGCAATTGTTACAACGAGAAGAAATGGATATTCGAGATCATTTTTTTAATGACCGCTATTTATTCAATACCAACTTTAATGAAGTAAAGGGACAGGCTACAGCAAAGAGAGCAATGGAAATTGCAGCAGCAGGTGGGCACAATATTATTTTAGTAGGTCCGCCAGGTGCAGGCAAAACCATGTTGGCCAAAAGATTGCCTACTATCTTGCCCCCACTGAGTTTGGCAGAAGCATTAGAGACCACGAAAATTTATAGTGTGGCAGGTAAGCTTCAACACAATGCAGCATTAATTAGCCAACGACCTTTTCGTTCGCCGCATCATACGCTTTCACATATTGCCATGGTAGGGGGTGGATCAAACCCGCAGCCAGGCGAGATTTCTTTGGCACATCATGGCGTCCTTTTTTTGGACGAATTGCCCGAGTTTAATCGATCCGTATTAGAAGTGTTAAGACAGCCATTAGAGGAACGAACCATCAGTATTGCCAGAACTAGGGTGTCGCAAGAATTTCCTGCCAGCTTTATGTTAGTGGCTTCAATGAATCCATGCCCTTGTGGGTATTATAACCATGGTCAAAAAGAATGCACTTGTGAATCGGGTCAAGTAAATCGTTATTTAAACAAAGTGTCTGGCCCTTTATTAGATCGAATTGATTTGCATATCACCGTTGGTGCAATTGAATTTAATGATATGACTAAGGATACAGTTGAAGAAGATTCATCCATTATTCGCGAAAGAGTCATTAACGCAAGAGCCATTCAAGCAGACCGCTACAAAGGGAAGTCAGGTATTTATACCAATGCACAAATGACCACACAGCAATTGAGGAAATACTGCAAAATAGAGCACACCAAGTCAGTTGAGTTAGAAGACACTATGAAAAAAAATCACCTCAGTGCAAGAGCTTATGATCGAATATTAAAAGTCAGTAGAACCATTGCAGACTTAGCAGGCAGCGAACAAATTAGTTTTGATCATTTTGCCGAAGCAGTTCGTTATAGATGTTTAGATAAAGAGGGGTGGGGAACAAAGCATGTTACGAAAAAGTTGGAAGAGAAGAAATAAACTAAAATTTATAACTATATCCAACCCTAAACACTTGTGTTTCATAATAGTCGGTGCTGGTTAAAGTAAATCCATTTCCAACTAAATCTTTTTGGATCTGCAATGTGTTCAAGATATCGGTAGCATTTAAAAACAGCTCTCCTTTATTTTGTTGAATTCTTTTTTTAATACCCAGATCAACGGAGAATCGAGTGCCAATTTTTCCTTGTGGAATAATATCTGGCGCTAAATAAATACTCGTTAATTGAATATCGGTTTGTTTAGGCAAATGAAATAGGGCATTTATTTTAAGATTACCAGAAGTATATACTTCTTTATTGGCTGAATACAAAGATGGAACTGGATATTTATTTAATACAGTAAATGCTTCAATAATATTTTGATAAATATTCAGGTTGGTATTGAAAGCGAATGCTTTTGAAAAATCATGCTGCAACACCATTTCAATACCGGTATTACTGCTTTTTCCTGCATTTTGAAACACCGTATAAATCAAAGTGCTGGGTGGTACTTGAGTAGCAATTCTAGTGATGGTGCCATTGGTTTTTCTATGGTAGAGAGCCGAATAGAAATAGCCTTTTTTTGTATTGGTTTTATAGCCTAATTCAAATGAGTTGGTAAACTGTGGACTTAGTGCAGGGTTACCAACTTTAATTAATTCTGCATCATCGTATTTTGGAAAGATTCTAATGTCTACTTCATTGGGTCTGTCGACTCTTCTATTAAAAAAGAAAGACAATTTATTTTGCTCATTTAATTTATATGCCAGTCTAATATTCGGAAAAGGTTGGGTATAATTGTATCCATCGCTCTTATATGTATTGTGATTGGGGTTCACTTTATATTGTAAATCCACGTACTCAATTCTTAATCCCAGCTCTGCTTCTATTCTGTTGCTTTCGTAAATATAATTGCTGTATACCGCTGGAATAATCTCTGAATACGTAGCTTCTCCACCCGCGTTTACATCTAATGGAGAATTAACTCCGGGCTTAAATTGCATATTGGTAGGAATATCTCTGTACCTGAATTTTAATCCAGTTTCAATTCTCCCATGCTTCAATGGTTTGGTATAGTCTACATTAAAATCTGCTACATGCTCATCCGATAATAATTTAAATGAGTCTAGCCCAACTGATGTAGAAAGCGTGTTCACAAAATTGTATTTCTCATCTTCACGATGAAATGTATAATTGAAGCCCATATTCAATACATGCCCTGCTTCTTTAAATTTGTGTTGATATATGGCTGATGCAACTACGGTTGTTTTTAATTCGTCTTCTAAAAATTGCCAAAGTCTGTTTCTACTGCTATAATCTTTATTAAAAAAAGGTTGATCGCCCCTATCTATGATTTTTTCTGTTCCATAAAATCCTGAAAGTGTTAAACTATTTTGTTCATTGATATTCCAATCAATACCAAAACTATTATTAAAGAAATGCGTATTTCTATTTCTTTTTAATTGGCTATTGATAACGGTTCCATCGGTATAGGTTCTAGTTACAAATTCATTTTTATTCAAAGTCTCTGTATACAGCCAATCTGATTGTAAAAATAGATTGGTTTTGTTTTTTCGGTAATTCAATGAAAGACTCGGATTGATCTTAGGCGTGCCTTGGTATTGAGGTCGAATATTGGGTAGGTTCTCTTTCTTCTCCCATATTGCGCCCAATCCTGTAGCAAACCCTAGCTTCCCATTAAAACCTTCCTGTTTATTTTTTTTGTAAATGATATTGATAATGCCAGCATTTCCATTGGCATCATATTTAGCGGAAGGGTTATTAATGATTTCAATTCTTTCGATTGCGGAAGCAGGTATATTGTCTAATCCTGTTTGCCCTCCAAAACCTGTTAATGCAGTTTGT
>CAZTDV010000084.1:0-8618 GCA_964612195.1 uncultured Sediminibacterium sp. | reverse complement strand
ACTACTTTAAACTCCATTGTTTTACCAACAAACTGATCATAATCAGTTACAGGCTTTACATCAATTTGAGATCCTGGTAAGAATGTTTCCATACCAAATACATCTACAATTAATCCACCCTTGGTTTTGCTGGTAACAGTTCCTGTTACAACTTCTCCAGTTTTGTGAACTTCCACAATTCTTTCCCAAGCACGGTAAATACGAGCAGACTTGCGGCTTAAGTGAAGATTACCAGAACGGTCTTCTTTTTCTACCACCATTACTTCTACTTCATCACCTACAGCCAATCCTGGCAAATCACGGAATTCATTTAAAGAAACCAAACCATCACTCTTAAATCCAATGTTTACAACAACATCAGTTTTAGTTAAGGCAACAACGCTACCGTTGATGATTTCGCCATCTTCAATTTGAATAAAAGTGTTGTCGTACACTTTGTCATACTTTACACGCTCTGATTCTGCATAGTGACTAACATTTCTTTTGTCAATACTCCAATCGAAATCGTCGTGAGCGGTAACTACTTCAGGTGCATTTGTTGTCGCAGTAGGAACAGTAACGGCTTCTTCTGAAGCGGCAACGTTCTCCTGAGCATCTGCGTTTAGTTGTTTGTTAAATAAATTCATACAAAAACCCGATGGTTTTAATCGGGGTGCAAAGCTAATCAATCTTCTGAAAATTAACCCTATAAAAGCCCTAAAATACTTCCCAGCTATTGCATTTTTATCAATTTTTCACTACATTAGTACTCCAATGACCATTTTCTTATGAAAATTAAACCGCTATTCCTGCTATTAGGATGTATAATCGGTGTTTCATCTTATGCACAATCCTACGACCCAAGGGTCGAAAAAGCCATGCGAGCCCAGAAAAAAGCTATGGAAGCTCGAATATTAGCCAATAAGGCAGAAAGAGCCAAGGCAATGTCGATGGGTAAAAAAACTAAAAATATTGGCCCCGTTTTAACGGATGCCGAAAAAGCAAAGAGAAATAAAGAAAATATGGACCGAATTCGGAAACGAATGCAGTTTCTTCAAAATAATGCTAGTAACACCAACCCAGAAGCTAAATACAAAGCAGGGCCCGGAGGGGCTGCTATAAGAGAAGGATCCCCAGGTTATAAATCACCTTCTAATAATGTTGAAAGAAAGGAAGCAAGAGTAGCGCAAACTTATCCTAAACGAAATTAATTGCACTTTTGTATTTTAGTTGGTAAATTAACCAACTATGTATCGTATTTGCTACTTATTATTTTTTGCAGCCTCCTTTTTTATACCTGTTCAGGCGCAACAAAAAACACAACGTCCTGAAGACATCAAAAAAATACAATCAATCCAAAAGGGTATTCAGCCCAATGGAAAAAATGCACCCGTTTTGCATCCAACTAAATCGGATGGAACAATGGATATGCGCTACAAAGCCAATAAAAAAAAACTGAATGCAATTGCTCCTGGTCCTAGAAAAGCAGATGGAACACCAGATATGCGTTATAAAGAAAATAAGCAAGTATTAAAAGCCCCTCTGAAAAAACCAAAGAAATCATAATGATGCAACAGTGTTGATTGACCCAATATATAAGAAATAAAAATCCCGTCCAGATATATCTGGACGGGATTTTTATTGGAAGACAACTGAATGATTAATCTACTTTCAAAGCTTTGTCTATGATGAACAACAAATGTGCTCTATGTGCTTTTGTATCTTCATTAGGTGATACAGCTGCCGCCAACTTTGTTCTCAATTTCTTCAAAGTATACAATGTAGCAGACTTAGACACATCGTCTAAAGGAGCAGTAGGAGCCAATAAACCAGCAGCTCCTTTTACAAAACTAATTTGCAAATATCTACGATATACGTTTACATTGGTATTGATATCTGCATCAAAAATCCCTTTTACTAAATCACTCATAATATCTACCACACTGTACTCGTTTCCATATAAACGAGTATTATTCACTCTTTGTAATGTGATTGGATTTAAAATATGCGCCAAAGCTCCATTCACTTGTAAGCCTAAAAATGTACTAGACACTTTAAAATCTTCTCCGTTTCCGGGTTGATTAAAGCCTCTACGTTGAATTTGTAGGTAAGGAAATAGTTGAGTGTCTGCTTCAAATGCATTAGGTGCAAAAACATATTTATTCAACACATCCATCGCTTTCTTTTGTGTAGCAAATGGAGTGGGAGTATATGGCTTAGCAGCTGAATTTTGTTCAGGGAAACTTCTATCAATATAAACTCCGCCAATATAACGGCTAACTGCATTAATTTGTCCACTACGTTGACCTTGCAACATTAAGTAGCGGTTACGTAACTCTGCATAAGACTGACCAGGCTTAGTATATTTTTGAATTAATTTTCCCATTACATTATTGACCAACTTAAATCTTTCTTCTGCATAAGTAACTGCATCGCTACTCATATCATTAACATTAATTCTTGGATCAATTGCTTTTCCGGGTGCACGCATATCATCTCCATCATTTCCAAATGCTAATTTAGGATCGGTACTACGAGCTAATATTTTATTCAGCATAACTTCTTCCTCAGATTCATTGAAAGGAGTATACCCAAATTCAATAGCCCAAATATCATAAGGACCCGCTTTAGTAGTATAATAATCACCTTGCTTAGATCTGTCTAAAGAAATATTAATAGCAGGATAATCCATTACAGAACCAATTAAACCAATCTTGCGAGTAATTACAGTATTGTGCACTTCTGTTGGAGACAACATTTGGCTACTCTTCATATTGTGGTTTAATCCAAGGGTATGGCCCATTTCGTGCATAATCAAATAAATGAGGAATTGCTGGTGCATTTCCTTTATTTCTGCAGTACTTGCATTCATGGTTTCTAAAGTAGTTAAACCAGCTGTGTATTGCATTTTTAATTCAGCACCTATATTGCAATTATAAAGGTGTTGGTGCTCCATACCTGGGAAAACCAATTGTGGCATTGATGGACCATTAAACAATTCATCATTAATAGGTGTAGCACTACCAGAATACCACTCAACGGTAATATCAGAGCCCAATATTTGTCCAGTTCTTGGATTCACAAAACTTGGTCCAATAGCGCCATAAGATGGTTGAGCAGAAGATACCCATCTGATTACGTTATACCGAATATCAGCAGGATCCCACTTAGCATCATCAGGCATAACTTTCATTTGCACTGCGTTTTTAAAACCTGCTTTTTCAAAGGCTTCATTCCATTTTAATCCTGCATCTACAATTGTTTGTCTGTATTCTAAAGGTGTAGTATTCTCTACCCAAAAAACGATTGGCTCTACAGGCTCACTCAATGCAGCAGTTGGATCTTTCTTTTTCAAAAACCAACGGTTAATCATGTCTTTATAAGGGGTCACAGCAATACTGGTCATATCAGTACGTTGTTGCATAAAATAACCTACTCTTGGATCATCTCTTCTTGCCCTAAAATCATTCTTAGGCATTTCTAAAAAACTATGTTGCATTCTAACACGAACATATCTAGGATCAACAACATCTGGACCACCAGAAGCTAATGTGGTGGGATTATCATAAGACAAGTCTACTACTATATCTGTGTTGTTTGGATAAGATCGAATGTCTACATATTTAGATTTAGTGGGATTTAAACCACCTAAATTAAACATAAACATAGCCATTGGACTTGGTGCCATTTGTGGCTTAACGGGATCCATTTTTTCACTAAGAAATAAACCATCCACGCTAATTAAATATCCGTTCTCATCTTCAATGCTAAACTTGTCATTAAAGAATACGGCTTCTGGTTTATCTACATTGGCCGATTTACTTACAGGATTATTTTGATCGTAGTAAAAATTCGTATTAACCTCTGAGAATTCTAGTTTGTCAAATGCCTTTTTAATTTTATACACCGCAGTATTTCGATGCATACTTTGATTTAAAAACAAAGTAGTAGGGCCACTAATAGAAAAACTTTGATAAATAAATTCCTTATCTAATTGATCTTTACGAATATACATTTGAAGGCTTCCAGTTACTGTGTCTTGGTAAATAGTAAATAAGCCTTCCAATTTTTTACTGCTTTTGGTTTTATCTGCAACAGTTTGCTTTTTAGGCGCAGCTGCTTTGGCTGAATCAGCACCAGGCTTTACAGCCGGGTTTGTTGGTTGTTGTGCATGAACCAACGTAGAAACTCCTACCATGAGCAATGCAGTGCCCAAGAAATATCTTTTCATATAATTAGTTTAGGTAAAACAAATTATGCATTCTAGTAATAACGGAGAATGAATTAACAGAATGTTTGATAATTGGTAAAAAACAGCTAATTCAAGTAAATTAGCTTGTACGAATGGGATATCAGGATTGAAGATAATTCTCTAATTGAGTGATGGTCTCTTTCTGATTTAAAATGGTTTCAGTAACCACGTCATTCATACTAACAATACCTGCTAATTTATTGTTTTCCATAACTGGCAAATATCGAATATGTCTGGCACTCATTAACTGCATGCAATGTTCAATAGAATCAGTCATTGCAACGGCCGGAAAATCGGCACTCATGATTTCACTGACTGGTGTTTTGGTAGAGTTACGCCCCATTAAAATAACTTTTCTAGAATAGTCTCTTTCTGTAAGGATGCCAAGAAATTGTTCGTTCTCCGCAACAACAACAGAACCAATATTTTTTTCTGCCATCATACGCAATGCATCAATTACGGAAGTGTTAGGGCTAACTACGGCAACAGTATTGCCTTTGCGTGTTAGGATATTACTTACTTTACTCATAGGGTAATTTTCTAGCTATAAGTTAAGCCTTTTATAAATAAAATGCAATACTTGTTTCCAGAAAAGTAGAATCCAAAAAACCTATAAGGCAGATTGAGCAATTGAAGTGGCTGCATTAAAACCGCTAGTCCATGCATGTTGAAAGTTAAATCCCCCAGTTATTCCATCTACATCAATGACTTCGCCTGCAAAATACAATCCTGGGACTAATTTGCTTTCCATGGTTTGAGGATGAATAGAAGACAACTGAACTCCACCACAAGTAACAAATTCTTCTTTAAAAGTAGTTTTGCCATTGATATTGAAAACCTGGCTAGTAAGGAGTTGAATTAATTTATTTTGATTAACTGCTTTAAGTTCACCCCATTTAGTATCTACTGAAATGCCTGCCTCCCCTAATAAAAAATGCCATAATCTAGTAGGCAAGGTAAATGGATACTTGCTTCCCATTTTATTAGCTGCATATTGCTCTCTATAAAATGACCAATCCGATCTTAATAATGCATCAGTGGTTTCGCCTAACCAATTTATTTGAATAGAAAATTGATACGCCAAATCGGCTAATTGTCTTGCACCCCATGCAGATAATTTTAATACAACAGGTCCACTTAGTCCCCAATGGGTTATCAATAATGCACCTTGTTCTTTTAATTTGGTACCACTAATTTTAATTACGGCATTACTTACCGATAAACCCATTAATGCAGTAATCGGATGCTTAGGCATATTAAAAGTAAATAGAGAAGGAACAGGCGCTTGAATGGGATGTCCCATATTAGTTATCCAATTAAAAAACTCCATTTTGGGTAATCCCCCACAAGCAATACAAATATAATTGGCTTCTATAAGCCCCAAACGATTCGTCTCTACTAGCAATGTATTATTCTGCTTCGTAATTTTTTTAACTTCAGTTTGCATTTCAATTTTTACCCGATATCGATCTGCTTCTTTTAATAAACACTCAATTATAGTTGCAGAATTATTACTTACAGGAAACATTCTTCCATCTGCTTCCGCATGCAATTCAACACCTCTTTCTGCAAACCACTCAATAGTATGTTGCGTATTAAACTGGTAAAAGGCTTTTTTTAAAAACTGCTCTCCTCGTGGATATTTTTTTACCAATGATGGTATGTCAAAAAGTTGATGCGTTGTATTACATCTTCCTCCCCCACTTATTTTTACTTTAGATAATAGCTTATTGGATTTTTCTACAATAGTAACATCAAGATTTGAATTTAATCTTGCTGCATTCACTGCGCAAAAAAATCCTGCGGCACCACCTCCAATCACAATAAGTTTTTCCATTCACTAAGAATAATAACTGGTATTCAAATTTGGATTGGCTTTTTCAGCTGCTTCAATAATACTATAATCAGATAAAATAAGTGCTTTATTGCGCTTCACACATACATCATGTTCAAAATGAACAGAAGGCTTACCATCTCTTGTTCTTACAGTCCATCCATCTTCATCCGTATATACTTCACGTGAACCTAAGTTAATCATCGGCTCAATTGCCAACACCAAATTTTCTTTTAATTTAGGACCAGAACCTCTCTTTCCATAGTTGGGCATTTGAGGATCTTCATGTAAACTTCTTCCAAGACCGTGCCCTACTAACTCTCTTACAACACCATAACCATTTTTGATTTCAGTATGCTCTTGAATAGCAAAGGCAATATCTCCAATACGATTATTTACAATCGCTTTTTCAATTCCTTTATATAATGATTCTTTAGTGATTTTTACTAGTTGGATGGCCGCAGGATCCGCTTCACCTAAAATAAATGTATATGCATGATCTCCATGCCAACCATTTAGTATAACCCCCATATCAATTGAAACAATATCTCCATTTTGTAACGGAATATCATTTGGGAATCCATGCACTACTACATCATTCACCGATGCACAAATGGTAAATGGATAACCTCTATAATTTAAAAAAGAAGAAATAGCATTGTGTTGTTTAATAAAATCTGCACATAGTTTATCTATTTGCAAAGTAGTCATACCTGGCTTAAGCACTTTAGCTACTTCGGTAAGTGTTTTACTCACTAACATAGCAGCTTCTTTCATTAGAGCAATTTCCGATTCCGTTTTATAGATGATCATATCTTTATTCCTTCTGGTCATTTGTAATAAAAAGTAAACCTGTTTAGCATAGCCAAACAGGTTTACAAAGTTCGTTGTTTTATTCGATATTAGATAGTAGTACTAGTTACACCTTGTCTTCCTTGAACTCTTCCGCTATTCATTAATCCATCATATTGACGCATTAATAAATAAGTTTCAATTTGTTGCAAAGTATCTAGAACTACTCCAACCATAATTAATAGCGAAGTACCTCCAAAGAATGTACTGAACCCTTGAGTAACGCCTAATCTTTGTGCAAAACCAGGAAGGATACCCACCAATGCTAAGAATATAGCACCTGGTAAAGTAATCTTATCCATAATTGCACCAATATAATCAGCAGTTGGTTGGCCTGGCTTAACACCTGGTACAAAACCATTATTGCGTTTTAAATCTTCGGCAATTTGTTTTGGATTAAAAATTAATGCGGTATAAAGGAAAGTGAATCCTATAACCATTACAGAGTATATAAGCATATACCAAGCATTACTATGGTCATTAAAGATTTTTACAATTCCAGAAGCAGAATCTAGATTGGTAAATGATACCAATGTAGGTAAAAACATTATGGCCTGCGCAAATATGATTGGCATTACACCAGCACTATTTACTTTTACTGGTAAGAACTGACGAGCTCCTCCAAATTGTCTACTTCCAATAATTTGTTTAGCATAGTTAACTGGTATTTTTCTAACACCTTGAACTAAAATGATTAGTCCCATTATTATGGAAACCAATACCGCAATTTCAATCAAGAATATTAATAAACCACCGCCACCACTAACACCTTTGGCGCCAAACTCTTGTATAATACTTTGAGGAAGACGAGCCAAAATCCCTACCATGATTATGATAGATGTACCGTTTCCTAAGCCTTTATCTTGAATTCTTTCACCTAACCACATCACAAACAAAGTACCTGCAGTTAAAGTAACAACTGTAGAAAACCAGAAGAAAGGCTTATAAGCTGGCAAAATAGCTTCAGCATAACCAGGACTATTTAAGTATGCTACATAAGCTCCTGCTTGGAATAATGTAACAATTACTGTTAAGTAACGAGTCCACTGATTAATTTTTTTGCGTCCACTCTCGCCTTCTTTTTGAACTTTTTGTAATTGAGGAACTAAAATAGTCATCAATTGCATAAAGATAGAAGCAGAGATATAAGGCATGATACCTAATGCAAGTATAGAAGCTTGAGAGAAAGCTCCACCCGCAAACATATCAAATATGCCTAGCAATCCATTGCTCTTAGCAGAATTAGCAGCAGCTTCAATTTTATTAGGATCAATACCTGGTAAAACGATGTGCGTACCAAAACGATAAGTTAACACCAAAGCAAGGGTTACGATAATTTTATTTCGTAATTCTTCAATGGTCCAAATATTCCTAAAAGTTTGAACTAATTTTTTCACTTCACTAAATTAAATGGCGTTATAACTTAAAACCAAAAGACGCATACTTGATGCGTCTGGCAAATTACGTTAAAATTATTTGATAATCTCAACAGTTCCGCCCGCAGCTTCAATAGCAGCTTTTGCTTTTTCGCTGATGGCGTTAATTTTGAAACTGAGTTTTGTTTTCAGTTCGCCATTACCCAATACTTTAACATTATCAGTTCGGCTAATTAAACCGTTGATGTATAAATTCTCTAGAGAAATTTCTGTGAAACCGTATTTCTCTACCAACTGATCTAATTGACCAAGATTAAATACTTTG
>CAZTDV010000083.1:0-8669 GCA_964612195.1 uncultured Sediminibacterium sp. | reverse complement strand
TCTGACTTCTTCTGAATTCGCCAGGCTGTTCGAGGAGATCACAAACAGCCTGGCGAATTCAGAAGAAGTCAGAATTGGATTGGCGGTAATACATTAATAGATGCTGTGTTTATTCCTCCTAATCAAAAAAATGTTGAGGAGCTCATGGCAGACTTAGAAAAATTCCTTCACAATGATGATATACAAGTTCCTGCCTTCATTAAAATTTGAATTGCACATTATCAATTTGAGACTATTCATCCATTTCTTGACGGGAATGGGCGTATTGGTCGTTTATTAATACCTCTATTTTTAGTAGAACAAAAGATTTTGAATAAACCATTACTTTATTTATCTGCTTTTTTTGAGAAGAACAAAGGTCTCTATTATGACAATCTAACATTCGTAAGAACAAAAAATGACATGGTTCAATGGCTGAAATATTTTTTAGTTGGAGTTGCAGAAACTGCAGAAAATGCCACAAATACACTTTCTGAAATAATAGAACTAAAAGCAGAACTTGAAACCCATATTGCTAAAACTTTCGGTAAAAGAAGTACTAAAGGATCATTGGTATTACAATTCTTGTTTAAAAAACCAGTAGTTCATGTAAATGAAGTAAAAGAAATAACCAAAAGTAGCTTTAAGTCTGCAAATGATTTGGTATCCGATTTAGTAAATGCAGGGATACTAAAGGAAATGACAGGACAAAATAGAAACAGAATATTTGTATTCGATCAATATTTGAAAATGTTTGAAAAATAACATTGTAGAGAGGAATTGTCGTCGCAACTGCGTTGCTCCGACTTTCTGTTGGGGGCTTAACAAAGCCCCGCGGTTGCTTTGCAACCGCTGTCTTGTCGCTTCCTCCCGCTTACAAAAACAAGTTTTTGACGCGGTCAGAAACAAAAAGCCCCAACATTTTTCAATGTCGGGGCTTTGTAGCGAGGATGGGAATTGAACCCATCACCTCAGGGTTATGAATCCTGCGCTCTAACCAACTGAGCTACCTCGCCGGAATATCATATTCGGGGTGCAAATATAGGGGGTTTAGCTAAAAAGAAAAAGCTAGTAGTTCAACAATTTGCCGATTCTTTCGGCTACTTTGTTGGCGGTGGGTAACATGGCCGACTCTAATGCAACGTTTATAGGTACTGCAGGCAAATTCTTGGCACCCATTACTTCTACTTTAGCGTCTAAGAAATGGTAGCAATCGTTAGATATGCGGAGCGATAATGCTTCGGCAAAGGAGTTATTCTGTTGTTCCTCACTTAACACCAATACTTTTCCGTGTCTTTTTACTGCGTTAAATATCGTGTCTTCGTCTAGTGGGAATAAGGTTCTTAAGTCTACAATTTCTACCTGCCCTGGATAGCGTTGTGCCGCTGCTTTGGCCCAATACACGCCCATTCCATAAGTGATTACACAAATGGTCTCTCCTTTTCTTACGCTCTCTATATTGGCAGGCACAATTATATTGGCTTTGCCTAATGGTAAAATATAATCTTTAGATGGTTCGGTGGTGCGGGCATCGTCTGTGCCGGGTACTTTGCTCCAATAAAGTCCTTTGTGCTCTAGCATAATCACGGGGTTCGGATCTAAGAAGGCTGCTTTCATCAACCCCTTCATATCCGCCGCATTGGATGGATACACTACTTTAATTCCTTTGATGCTTAGCAAAGTGCTTTCTATACTTCCGCTATGGTAGGGTCCGCCGCCGCCGTATGCGCCAACTGGTACGCGCAGCAACATTTGCACGGGATATTTTCCGTTCGATAAATAACAGGACTTTGATACCTCTGTTACCAACTGGTTAAAGCCTGGATAAATATAATCGCCAAACTGTATTTCTACAATTGGTTTCATGCCCATGGCCGATAAGCCCACGGTTGATCCAATGATATATGCTTCTTGTATAGCCGTGTTGAATACGCGGTTCTCTCCGTATTTTTCTGCCAGCGTTGCCGCTTCTCTAAATACGCCTCCCAATCTTCCGCCCACGTCTTGACCATATAATATGGCTTCCTCGTGTTCTTCCATTAGTTCGTCTATAGCGTGCAAAGCCGCGTCTACCATGAGTATGCGCTCTGCTCCCTTCGGCATCCGCTCTCCTTTTTCTTCTCTTACCGGTGTGGGTACAAATACATGTTCTTCTACCGATCTAATATCTGGTTCTGCTGCGGCTTGGGCTCTTTTAAAATCTTCCAACACCAAGTCTAAGGCGTCTGCTTCTATCTGATTTATTTCTGAATCGGTAAAGCCTACCCCTGTTAAGAGTAATCTTAATTTAGGGAGTGGATCGTATAAGCCGTGTTTTAATAAGTCTTCGCGGCTGCGGTAAAATTCTTTTCTTACGCCACTGGTATGGTGTCCTAACAATGGCACTTTAGCATGTACCAATACTGGTTTGCGCTCGTTCCTTGCATAGTTCACCGCCTGCTCCATGGTTTCAAAACAACGCATAAAATCGCTACCATCCACTTGCATGCGCTTCAATCCCTTAAAACCACATGCATATTCATAGGCATTCATGGTTCTTATTTCATCTGCTGTGGCACTAATGCTCCACTGGTTGTCTTGTACTAAATAAACAATCGGCAATTGCTTTAATACCGCAAACTGCAATGCTTCACTCACTTCTCCTTCACTCATACAGCCATCTCCCAATGAACATACTACTACGGGTGATCTGCCGTCTTCCGATTTTCTTAATCGGCCTGGTAAATTCTTTTCTAAGTGTTGCACCCCTTGCGCCAATCCCGTGGTGGGTATGGCTTGCATGCCGGTTGCACTACTTTGGTGTATAATCGATGGTCTGGTTTCTTCTTTGCTACTTGGATGACAATAATAAGATCGTCCTCCTGAGAAAGGGTCGTCTTGCTTCGCCAATAATTGCAACATTAGTTCGTAGGGAGTAAAGCCTACTGCCAGCATTAAGCTGTCGTCTCTATAGTAAGGGCTCACCCAATCGCAGGGCTCCAATTGCAGGCCTGTTGCCAATTGTATGGCTTCGTGTCCTCTGGAAGTGGAATGCACATACTTACAGACCGCACGATTGGCATCGTAGGTTTCATTCATAGACTTTGCAGTCATCATGAGTTTATACGCCTGTAATAATATGCTGGGTGTTAACATTATTTAATTTCGAGTTCAAACATTTTTTGCGTTTCCAAGTATCCTGTTAATACATCTCCCGACACACACTCTCCCACTCCTGCCGGTGTTCCGGTATAAATCATATCTCCTATATTCAATGAGAAGTATTGTGATATATGCGATACAATATGGTCAAATGAAAATATCATATCGCGCGTATCGCCTATCTGCACTTGTTCTCCATTCTTATTCAACGAAAAATGAATTGGGTTGGCCAGCATTTCATTCGATAACAATATCCAATTTCCTGCTACCGCAGAATTGTCCCATGCTTTGGCTTTCTCCCATGGGAGTCCTTTCTTTTTTAAATTGGCTTGTACATCTCTTGCCGTAAAATCGATACCCACCGAAATGGCATCATAGTATTTGCTGGCTTGGTTTTCGGGTATATATTTTCCGTTTTTTGCTATGCGCAAAATCAGTTCTACTTCGTAATGTAATTCGTTCGAAAATTGGGGGTAATAAAATGGCGTATTGGGCTGCAATAACGCAGTCTTAGGTTTCATGAAAATCACCGGCTCCTCCGGTACGGCGTTGCCAAGTTCTTTTGCATGATCGGCATAATTTCGGCCAACGCAAAATATTTTCATAGTACAGCTCATTATGTTCCAACACTAATAACTATGAAAGAGGGGCCTTTAGTATGTAAAGCTTAAATTATTTGCCATATTCATGGTTTTTTCTAACCCAATGGCTGCAAATGATTCAATTATGTCTCCGCAGGCGACTATTTTTTGGTTCACCATATACTGCTCTTCGGCCAGCCATTTGCCCAAAACAAAGTCTACTTGCCTACCCTTTGGGAAATTATTGCCAATTCCAAATCGTAGTTTGGGGTATTGGTCGGTGCCTAGTATCAGTTGAATGTCTTTTAGGCCGTTATGCCCTGCATCAGATCCCGATCCCCTTAAACGCAATTTATTCAAGGGCAATGCCAGGTCGTCTACAATGGTTAAGGTTTGAGGAATGTCTATTTTTTCTTTGTCTAACCAATATTTAAATGCCCTTCCACTCAAATTCATATATGTGGTGGGTTTAATGCAGATAAAGGTCTTGCCCTTCCACTTCACTTCTGCCACATCGGCCAAGCGATCGTTTTTAAAAAATCCATTGTGCTTACGTACAAAAGCATCCAATACATCAAAGCCAATATTGTGACGGGTATGCTTGTACTCCTCTCCTATATTTCCTAAGCCGATTATTAAAAACTTATTCATGCTTTGCAAAAGTAATGGCTGTTTACAAGCAAGCCAATTCCAAATTGAATATATTATCGGTTAATGGTATATTTGAATAAATTAATACCCCTTTTTGTGATCCCTTTCATTATTAAAATCTGGAATGCCATTGCAAATATTGGCGTGACAGATGACTTAGCATTTTTAGAAAAGAAGAAAACACAAGTAACCAATCTTATTATCTCACTTGGCTTACCCTTATTTTTATATTTTACAATAATCAATTTTTTAGACGGTCTATACCTGCTTACCTCACTCAATTTTTCTCTATTCGTTAGTGGCGTATTGGTGTTGGTTACTCAGTTTAGACAAAAATTTTACATTGCTCGGTTTATTGTAATCATCACTAGTACATTCATATTTACTGTTCAATGTTTATTGTTTAGAAATGGGAACGAAATTTTGCTATTGGTCAATATTATTGTTGCCATTATTTATTATACCGAAACAAAATTCATTGTTTTTATTACTGCCGTAAATGCACTGTGTTACTTTTGGATCAGGTACGATGCAGCTTATTACCTTCCTATGCATGGCACTTTATCGAATGCGCGAGTGCTTTTTAATGTTGTTTGCGGTTTAATTTCTTTTGTAGTTGCCTTGCAGTATTTCAAGTTTGAACAAATGGCTGCGCAAAAAGCCATTGAAGAAAAAAACGCAGAATTAGAAGCCCTTAATAAAACCAAGGAAAAATTATTCTCTATCATTGCACACGATCTTCGTTCTCCCATTGCACAGTTAAAAAGCACATTAGACTTAGTTAACCGAGATTATATTTCTAAAGAAGAATTTCACGACCTCTCTCACCATTTTACTAAGCAGATAGACCAGTTGCAAGACAATATGAACAACCTGCTTACTTGGAGTCAAAGCCAATTGAACGGCATTATTACAAAGCCTCAAACTGTGAGTACCTCCATCATTATTCAAGAAGTAATGGATTTATTAAAGCAGCAATGGCAGGCCAAGGAACTACAAATTCATTTTCAGCCTTTTGAAGATACTGTTTGGATGGACCCTGATCATTTAAAACTAATCGTTCGGAATTTATTATCGAATGCCATTAAGTTCAGTAATAGAAAACATACCATCGTTTTCAATCATTCTCGCAACAACAAAGAATTGACTATCTCTATTAGAGACACAGGTATGGGCATGCCCCAAGATCAGTTGGATATGCTGTTTACTTCAGACTCAATTAAGTCTACCCATGGCACCGATAAAGAAAGAGGTACTGGTTTGGGTTTGAAACTGTGTAAAGAATTTCTCGACAAAAACAATGGAGAAATCTGGGCCATTAGTGAGTTGGGAATTGGAAGTACTTTCTTTTTTACAACTCCTTTGCATAAGTAATCATTAGTGATGGCTTTGTGCTCGGCATAAAAAAAGTCCCGACTGCAAGCAATCGGGACCAACCTATCATTAATTGGATAATTATTTCTTCTTCTCGTCTTTCGCAGCTGTTGCTTCTTCTTGCTTTAACTGACGAGTCATCACTACTGATGCAATTGGAATACGTGGAGAGTTCATGATTTCAATATTTGCTGCTTTCACGTCTTCAACACGAATATTTCCGTTCAACTCTAAGTTGGTAATATCTACTTCAATGGTAGAAGTTAAGTCCTTAGGAAGTGCTTTAATTTTTAAAGACTTCATTTTAGTAACCAACTTACCACCACCTTTAACACCTACAGAAACACCAGTAAACTTCAATGGTAATGTTGCAATTACTTTTTTGTTGTCTACTAATTCTAATAAGTCTACGTGGATTAAGCTGTCTGAAACTTTATCAAACTGTAGGTCTTTCAAAATACACTTGTATTTTTTTCCACCTACTGATACTTCTGCCAATTGGAATTCACCAGTGTATACTAAAGGCTTAAATGCCTTAGCTGGAGCATAGAAATTAATCTCCTCCGCACCCCCGTAAATTACACCTGGCACGTTTTCTTGAGAGCGAATCTGGCGGGCGGCTTTTTTGCCATGTTCGGTCCTCAGAACACCTTCGATTGTAATTGTATTCATTGTATTTATTTTTTGGACGGCAAAAGTAAGGAAAATCTTACTTATTACGCCCTTTTAACTGAGAATGAATGAAAAGACTGGTGATACTCTTGTTTTCGTAGGCATTTCGAATAGCTATAGCAAACAAATCGGCCACTGAAATGGCTTTAATTTTAGCCGATTCCTTCCTTAAAGGGATGGTATCGCATACTACCAGCTCTTCTAACACACTATTTTCGATGTTTTCGTAGGCGTTTCCGCTTAAAACAGGGTGTGTAATCAAGGCACGAACACTTCTAGCCCCTTTTTCTTTGAGCAAGCCAGCAGCTTTGGCTAGGGTTCCGCCTGTGTCGCAGATATCATCTACCAACACAATGTCTTTACCCGCTACATCTCCAATAACCACCATACTGGCAATTTCATTGGCTCTCTTGCGGTGTTTGTCGCAAATCACCATTTCTGCGTTAAAATAGCTGGCTATTTCACGAACACGGTTGGTACTGCCTACGTCCGGTGCTGCAAAAGCCAGGTTTTCTAGCTTTAATTGTTCTATATAAGGGATAAAAATGGCTGAACTATCTAAGTGATCCACTGGAACATCAAAGAAGCCTTGAATTTGAGCCGCGTGCAGATCCATCGTAATGATTCTGTCTGCGCCTGCTGCTTCTAACAATGTAGCAATCAATTTAGCACCAATGGCTACCCTTGGTTTGTCTTTGCGGTCTTGACGGGCAAATCCATAATAGGGAATAACGGCAATTACTTTGTAAGCACTTGCTCTTTTGGCTGCATCAATCATCAATAACAATTCCATTAGATTATCGGTGGGAGCATAAGTGCTTTGCACTAAAAAAACATAATCTCCACGGATACTCTCTAAAAAAACGGGCTGAAACTCGCCGTCACTGAATTTTTGGATATTGATTTTACCGATGGTGGCCCCAAAGCGTTGCGCTATTTTCTCGGCCAATTTTTGCGAACCTGTACCAGAAAAAATTTTAACAGAAGGATTCATATGATTGTGGGTAAGGCGCAAAGGTATTTAATTCAAAATGGTTTTTGTATTTTGATTTAAGTAATGTTTATAATATGAGGAAATTTTCTATTAAGGATTGGTCTGTGGATGACCAACCCCGTAAGAAGCTTATGCAGAAAGGATCTGCGGCTTTGTCGAATGCCGAATTACTCACCATTTTAATTAATTCGGGCAATGCTTTTTTAAGTGCCAACGATATTGCCAAGCATTTATTAAATGCCACCGAAAACAACTTACACAAGTTAGCCACACTAAGTGTAAAGGAAATGGTGAACCTTAAAATTAAGGGACTAGGCGAGGCCAAAGCCATTGCCATTGCGGCTTCTCTAGAGCTGGGCATCCGTAGACAGTTGGACAGTATTCAGAAAAAACAAGTCAGCAGCAGCAAAGACGTGGCTTCTTATTTACAGGCTAGCATGCAATATTTACAAAGAGAAGTTTTTGCTATAGTACTGCTTAACCGAGCCAATCGAATCATCCACTTCGAAATCGTAAGCGAAGGCGGAATCACTGGCACAGTAGCCGACCCCCGCATCATTTTAAAGCGGGCTTTAGAGAACAATGCCACAGGAATTATTCTATGTCATAACCATCCCAGCGGCAACCTAAAACCCAGCCAAGCCGACGAAATGTTGACCAGAAAAATAAAAAATGCCGCTGCTTTTTTAGACATCATAGTCACCGATCATATCATTGTGAGTCATGAGGGATATTTCAGTTTTGCGGATGAGGGGATGCTTTAAATAGTGCATATACTTTTCTGCATCTTTCAAAAATTTACTTCGTTCGCTACCCAGTATTGCTCTAATATTATTTATCAATGCATTTTCAATTATCGCTAAGCAATCCTGAAATGCTCACTTCGCAAATTTTTTGAAAGATGCATGAAATATTAAAAATATTAAAGCATCCCTTCATCCGCTGAAATACTTCTTTAGTAGGAAATATTAGTAAGAAGCTTGAATTAACTTAGAAATCTTTCTCTTAACCTCATCTGAAGCAAATGAATGCTTGATTGCTTCCAAATTACATTTTTTAAAATTCACTAAATCCCATTTGAAAACTTGATTTAGCAGATGGTATTCTGAGCTTAGCGTAACATTTGAAATAGTTTTTGCATCAGTATTCACACTCATTGAAACACCATGATTGTATATTTGATTAATTGGGTGATTTTCAATTTTATCTACCACATTTGTTTGAACATTACTTGTAGGACAAACTAATGTGGTAGATAAAATTGAAAATCACCCAAT
>CAZTDV010000082.1:0-8808 GCA_964612195.1 uncultured Sediminibacterium sp. | reverse complement strand
AGGAGAGTAAACAACCAGCCCAAAAATCAACCATCAAATACTAAATACCTTAGAACCAATCTGTGGGATGTCGTATATAGTAGCCATTATTTTTCGTATCTTGTATACTAATCTATTTAGTAAAATGGGCAAAAAATAGGTAAAAATTATTTGCTCAAATATTTAGTTGTAAAATTTAATAATATATAATTGATTTAAAGTATTTTATAAAGAATAATGGTTATTAAAGTTGAATATATAATAAGCATCAAATGAATAAAAAACAGGTATCTAATAAAAGCTTCAACAAGATAATATAAAATGAAATTATTAATTGATTATCAATATTTTGGAACGGTTAACTACTATAAAATGTTGTTTAACTTTAAATATATTGAATTTGAAGAATATGAATACTATCAAAAAGGGAGTTTTCGCAACCGTACCATCATCCCCGGGGCCAATGGTTTGATTCCGCTATCTGTTCCATTGCAAAATGGAAGAGACCAACATGCCCTTTTTAGAGACATCAAAATATCTTATAAGGACAATTGGATTTTGCAACATACCCGAGCTTTGGATGCCTGTTATATGCGAGCTCCCTTTTATGAATTTTACCGCGACAACCTTTTTTCTATTTTGGCCAGCCAAGAAGAATATTTGATGGATTTAGACCGAAAGTTAATTCAGTGGGTACTCAACATGTTGAAAGCCAATTTGACCATTACATTTACTGCTAATTACCAAAAAGAGTTGGCAATGGATACAATGGATGGCAGAAACCAGCTTTTACCTAATCAATCAGTTCTTATTAAAGACCAAGTGCATTATGCACAAGTGTTTGAAGATCGTATAGGGTTTCAACCCAATATGAGCATATTGGATTTGTTGTTTTGTAATGGCCCAGCTTCCGCTAGTCTATTAATAGACAGCAATAGCCGATTTTAAGGTCTCTTTGGTGTGAATTTGCGGTTTATGAAGTATTATTGTTAACCAATTGATGATTTGAGAAAGCCCCCCGAACTGATGAAGAAATGTAGTTTGCTGCTATTGTTGTTTTTTGTTCCAATATCTTTATTGATTGCACAGGATTTTTCTAATAGAGGGAAAGATTTTTGGTTAGCTTATCCCGCCCATATAGATGGAACCAATTCAAGAATGGCATTATATATTTCTGCAACTGAAAATACAACTGGTCAGATTGAATTAGATGGTAAAACCATTCCATTTACAGTAACTGCAAATCAAGCTACTACCATACAAATTCCTCCCACTTTTTATTTAGTGTATAATGCGCAAGCGGATGGAATTAATGCAGCCAAAGGAATTCATATTACTTCATTAAAACCTATTGTTGTTTACTCGCATATTTTAAATGCTGCTAGATCAGGTTCAACCTTGGTATTTCCAACCAATGTATTGGGTAAGGAATATATTGCTTTGAGTTTTACTCAGTATGTTCAAAATTTTAATAATACTAATCAACCAGGGCGAAGTCAGATTACAGTTGTTGCTACGGAAGACAATACTACAGTAGAATTTAATCTGAAAGTAAATAGTTACAGTGCCCCGGCTAGAGTTGCTGGCGAAGCATATACTATTTCCTTGAATAAAGGAGATGTATATCAAGTTCAGTCATTATATGATTTAACTGGTTCAAGCATCAGGAGTATCTCAACAACTGGGTCTACATGCAAACCGATTGCTGTTTTTACAGGTTCTACGTGGACAGGTTTTTGTTCGCCTACCATAACGTCTGGAAGTGGTGCCGACAACTTATTTCAGCAAGTTTTTCCTTCCAATGCATGGGGTAGAAATTATATTACGGCTCCTTTTGCCAGAAAGCTGTCTGATATTTATAGAATTATTGTAAAAGATCCTACCACAGTTGTTAATCTAAACGGAACTGTAATAAATGCAGCAACTTTAAAGCAAAACAGTTATTATGATTTTGTGAGTTCTCAACCCAATATTATAACTGCAGATAAACCCATATTGGTAGTTCAGTATATGACTTCTCAAAGTTGTGATAATAGTAATACAGGAGATCCAGAAATGATCACCATTAATCCATTAGAGCAAACCATCAATAATGTATCCGTGGTTTCTGCGCGCAGAGATCTAACGCCACCCAATACGAATATCACTAGCCATTATTTAAATGTGTTAATGAAAACGGCTAATACTGGAAGTTTAAAAATAGATGGGGCAGCGCCTACTTCTCCTTGGGTCCCCATACTCAATTCGGATTATTCTTATTTAAGAGAAGATGTAACAGTGAGTACTCAAACTAATCCCAGTCATAATATTCAAGCTGATAGTGGATTTATTGCCCTAGCCTATGGAATGGGCAATGTGGAAAGCTATGGCTATAATGCAGGAACTAATATTGTAGACTTAAATCCTCCAGTTACTATACAAAACCAATTTCCCAATGTTGCTACTGTCAATTATTCAGCCACCTGTGTAAATACTACTTTTAATTTAAGATTGGCATTAAGTTATCAGCCTACTAAAATTGTACTAGACTTTTTAGGTGCATCCACTTTAACTGGACCTCCTATTAGTACATTTAATCCAACCAATTTTGATTCAACCTATGTTTCCAACGGCAAAACTTTCTATGTGTATAAAATACCTCAGACCTATACATTTACATCTGCTGGTACTTATCCTATTAAGTTTACTACCACTTCAGTGCTTCCTCAATCGGATGGATGTAGCAATACCAATGAACAAGAAATAACTGATAATATTATTGTGAACGATGCACCAATTGCAGATTTTTCAGTCAGCACCATCGATACGGGTTGTGTAATTGCGCCCATTCAATTTAAGGATTTGTCAACAGGGTCGGGAAGGGCCATTGTTGCATGGAATTGGGAATTTGGAGACGGTGCTGTTTCTACTACACAAAGTCCTGCCAAAACATATGCAACAGCTGGTGATTACAATGCAAAGCTCACTGCCATTACAGACTTTGGTTGTGTTGCATCTAAAACAGTTCCAATCAATTTATCCAATAAACCAGTTGCTGCGTTTACAGCGCCTGCAATTACTTGTATAAACAGTGCCATCAATTTTACGGATGCTTCAACCATTGTTCCAGGTACAGCTAATAATACCATTGCACAATGGAAATGGAATTTAGACAATGGGGCGGGTACGGTAACTGTGAATACCAATGCAGCTCAAACCAATACCTATGCTACTTGGGGAACCAAAGATGTCTATTTAAATACGATATCCAATACAGGCTGCACAAGTGATACGTTTAGAATCGCAGGTGGTTTTAAGGCAAATCCATTACCTGTGGTTGGATTTATTTTACCAGAAGTTTGTTTGAATGATGCTACGGCAACTTTTACCGATACCTCAAGCATTGCAGATGGAACTGAAGCGGGCTTTAGTTATTTATGGAAATTTGATGATGGGGTTTCAACAATTGATCCTACCAAACGACCGGTGCCATTAACAACAACCACCAATGCCAAATCAATTCCTACTAGTTATAAAACTTTTGGTAACTATACCGTCTCTTTACAAGTTACTTCAAGTAATGGTTGTATTGCTACTGATAATAAATCATTTACAGTAAATGGGAGCACACCTATACCAAAATTTGAAGTAGCCAATTTGTTGAACGGCATACCTATTTGTACCAATGATTCTATCAAAATAATTAACCAATCTACTGTTGATTTTGGGGATGTTACAAAGTTGGAAGTAGTTTGGGATTTGCTTGGAGCGCCTACTACTACCGTAACTGATCAAGCACCATCAATTAATAAACCATACAGTATTCGATATGGTATTCCTACAACCGCATTAACACCTGCAACTAAAGATTATTCTGTAAGAATTAAGGCCTTTTCTGGTCAAGCAGAATCATGCTCTAGAACACTCACTAAAATTGTTACTGTTACTTACGCACCTGCTGTAACATTTACTGATATTAGAGATATTTGTTACGATGCAAGCCCTCGTTTAATTACACAGGGCTCTTATATTTCTGCTTTAGATGTAACAACATCATACTCAGGTAAAGGTATTAGTGCTGCTGGTTTATTAAATCCTATCACTACTGGTGTAGGGAATGATACATTGAAGTATTTTGTTCAAAATAGTGCAGGTTGTAAAGACTCCGCCTTTCAGCCCATTACGGTTTGGCCATCTCCAGTAGCTAAATGGGGCATTGCTGATCCCGCTTGCGAAAAAAACAATATCCTATTTACAGATAGTTCAGTAACTAACTTCAGCAATATTGCCCAATGGAACTGGAATTTTGGGGATGGTAAAACAGAAAATAGAACCAATGCAACTGCATTTGCCCATGTTTTTGATACTGCACAAACTTATACTACCACCTTGCAAGTTGTAACTGACAGTGGCTGTATTAGTTCAGCCAATCAACAAATCATTCGCATCAATCATTTGCCCAAGCCTGCGTTTAGTTTGCCTGAAATTTGTTTGCCAGATGGAAGGGGTACTTTCATTAATCAAAGTACTATTGCAGATGGATCAGAAGCATTGTTTAGTTATGTTTGGAATTTTGGAGACCCAAATGATCCAAGTTCTTCCACATTAAAGCAGCCTACTCATAAATACACGGCAGTTGGTCCTAACAATGTTCAATTAAAAATTACTACCAAAGATGGATGTGTGGATTCTTTAACCCAAGTGTTGAATACCATTTATCCTTGGCCAAGAGCTGCTTTTTCAGCAAACCCAACCGAAGTATGTCAAGGTGATCCCATTCAATTTACCGATTTAGGAAATGGAATTACGAGTGCTCCAGTTAGATGGGAATGGAATTTGGGTGGAGGGAATACGTCTACTTTGCAAAATCCAAGCAAAGTATTTACAGATTCTGGAAGCTATACCATTAGTTATTATTTCTATAATTCACAAGGTTGTGTGAGTGATACGGTAAGCCAAACGGTGGTTGTTCATCCATATCCTGTTTTAGAATTAGGTCCGAATATTGTAGTACTAGAAGGGGGTACAAAAGCATTGAAGCCCCAATTTGTGTATGGTACTAATTTGAATTACCAATGGACTCCGCCCTTATATTTAAACAGCGATATTGATTCTATTCCTAGAACTACTCCGCTTGGAGACATTACGTATAGGCTCAACCTCACTGGAATTGGGGGTTGTATGGTTACTGATACCATTTTTGTTAAACTATTGTTGGCGCCCATCATACCCAATGCATTTTCGCCGAATGGCGATGGTATTAACGATCGTTGGAGGATACAGTATTTAGAAAGTTATCCTGGTGCTACTGTTGATGTATACGATCGATATGGAATGTTGGTATTCAGCAGTATTGAATATGCGGTAGATTGGGATGGTACAAGGAATGGGAAAGATTTACCCATTGGTACTTATTATTATATTGTTAATCCAAAGAACGGCAGAAAAATAATTACTGGTTCTGTTACTATAATTAAATAAAATGAGGAGAAAGGGATACTTTTTATTGATGTTGATTGGAATGGTTGTAGTGGCCCAAGCACAACAACGTCCTTATTATACCCAATACATCATGAACAATTATATCATCAATCCTGCTGTTGCTGGTATTGAAAATTATTGGGATGTTAAAGCCAGTCATCGCGTTCAGTGGGTAGGATTGCAAGATGCGCCTGTTACAACTTATATTACCGCACATGGTAGATTAAAAAAAGATCCTTACCAAAGTTCCACTGCAACAGGTTTTAGGGCAAAGGGAATGAACCCTAGGGGAGAAGCTTATTGGAGAGATTATACAGCGGCTGAACCACATCATGGAGTGGGTTTTACCATGCTCAATGATAAAACGGGTCCTTTAAATAGATTTGCTGCTTATGGAACCTATTCCTATCATTTAGGATTATCACCCACTACTAATTTATCAGCAGGTGTTTCTGTTGGCTTTACCAATCTTAGTTTAGATGCTTCTAAACTCAATTTTGGAAATACCACAGTAGATCCTGCTGTTGCTTCTAGTGGAGTTATCAATCGATTAAAGCCAGATATTAGTGCAGGGCTTTGGTTGTATTCGAAAGATTATTTTGTTGGGTTAGCTGCTCAGCAAATTATTCCCCAGAATGTGGCTTTTTCAGATAATACCGTTTCACTTACAAAAGGGAAATTAGTACCCCATTTATTTTTAAGTGCAGGGTATCGATTAACCATTTCAGAAGATTTTAATTTGCTTCCCTCTATGCTTATTCGTTATATCAGTCCATTACCATTGGGCTTTGATATCAATGCCAAATTACAATACCAAGATTTTTTATGGGCAGGCACTTCTTACAGGTACAAAGATGGGTTTGCTGCAATGGTAGGATTAAATTTGAGTAATACGTTGTATATTGGGTATTCCTACGATATTCAAACTTCTCGTATTAATACCATTAGTAGAGGAACCCATGAAATTTTGATTGGCTTTTTATTGGGGAATCGCTATGGAGATTGGTGTCCTACCAAATTATGGTAGTTTATAATGGTCTAATCATCCAGATATCACAACCATTGTGTCCGGAATTCCCCATAGGGCCATCTAAATAGGTAAAGCCAAATTGCTCATACACTTTTACTGCTTTTTTTAATTCGGGCATGGTTTCTAAATACACTTGGGTATAGCCCTTTTTTTTGGCGGCAGCTAATACAAAGTCAATCATTTTTCTGCCTAAGCCCATGCCGCGTGCTGCTGCATTCAAATACATTTTTACTAGTTCACAAGTGCCAGTTGGTAATCCTTCAGTGGGATAGTAGCCTGCGCCACCTACAATTACACCGTTTTGTAATGCAATGAAATAGCCACTTTGTGGCTCTGCAGTAAATAATTCATACAAATGGTCGGTAGTATCATCGTAAAATACAGTGCCTGGTTTATTGGCTCCAAATTCAGTTAAAGCAGTTCTGATAATGGCAGCAATGGCTTTATTATCTGCTGGTTCAATGGGTCTAATAACAATATGCTCCATATTATGCTTGTGCTGCTTTTCTAAATTCTTTAAAGCAATTGATTAAACCATTGGTAGAAGCATCATGATCTTTTACCCCGTCTTCAGTGGTTAATTCAGGTAAAATTTTATTAGCCAATTCCTTGCCTAATTCTACTCCCCATTGATCATAACTAAAAATATTCCATAGTACGCCTTGCACAAATATTTTGTGCTCATATAGTGCAATCAATAATCCCAGTGTAACTGGATCAATTTGCTTTACCAAGATGGAATTGGTTGGTTTGTTGCCAGCAAATACTTTGAAAGGGCTTAGCTTTTTTATTTCATCTTCTTTTTTATTGGCTTTCATCAATTCCACTTTCACTTCATTCTCGCTCTTGCCATTCATTAAGGCTTCTGTTTGGGCAAAAAAGTTCGACATCAATTTTACATGATGGTCGCCAATCGGATTTTGTGAAAGGGCAGGGGCAATAAAGTCACATGGAATCAATGGTGTTCCTTGGTGAATCAATTGATAAAATGCATGTTGTCCATTGGTGCCAGGCTCCCCCCAAATAACAGGTCCAGTTGCGTAGTTTACGGGGTTCCCATTTCTATCTATGCTCTTACCATTGCTTTCCATATTTCCTTGTTGAAAATAGGCTGCAAAGCGGTGCATGTATTGATCATAAGGCAAAATGGCTTCACTTTGCGCACCAAAAAAGTTGGTGTACCAAATGCCCAATAGAGCCATGATCACTGGAATATTTTTATCGTGTTTTTCTGTCCTAAAATGCTCATCTGCTTTATAAGCTCCTTTGAGTAACTGGTCGAAATTGTCGTACCCAATGGTTAATGCAATAGACAAACCAATCGCACTCCATAAAGAATACCTTCCACCAACCCAATCCCAAAACTCAAACATATTGGCTTTGTCTATGCCAAATGCAGTAACCGCTTTTTCATTGGTACTTAATGCGGCAAAATGCTTGGCAATATGGTCTTCCTCTTTTGCAAAGTCTAAAAACCAATTTCTTGCTGTGTGGGCATTGGTCATGGTTTCTTGTGTAGTAAACGTTTTAGATGCAACTAAGAATAAAGTTTCTTCTGCATTTACTTTTTTCAAGGTTTCTGCTATATGTGTGCCATCTACATTGCTAACAAAATAGGTTTGAATGCCTTCTACCCAATAAGGCTTTAGTGCTTCAGTAACCATTACTGGTCCTAAATCACTGCCTCCAATACCTATGTTGACAATATATTTGATTGGTTTTCCTGTGTAGCCTTTCCAATCTCCACTATGAATGGTTTTACAAAATGCCGCCATTTGGGCCTGCACTTTTTTTATTTTAGGCATGATGTCTTTACCATCTACCAAAATAGGAGTATCCGAAAAATTCCGGAGCGCTGTATGTAATACTGAACGGTTCTCCGTTTCATTAATTTTTATTCCTGCAAATTGATCATGTATGGCATCGGATAATTTACATTCTTCGGCCAATTGCAACAAGAGTTGCATTGTTCTTGGGTTGACGATATTTTTAGAATAATCAAAAACCAGCTGATCCAAACAAAGAGAGAATTTTTGAAATCTTTCCGGGTCTGCTGCAAAAAGGTCTCTCATATGCCTTCTGCTCATCTCGTCTTCATAATGTTTCTTCAATAAAAACCAAGCCTGTGTTGTTGTCGGATTAATTCTAGGTAGCATATATTTTTATATCAGCAGTTCAATTTTTGGGGCATAAAGTTACCTAAAGGGATTCAATCTCCCTAATGGTTTGCTTCACCATTTCTTCGGAAATATCTAAATGCGTTACAATTCTAACTTGTGTAGGACTCATAGCAATGGTTAAAATTCCTTTGCTTGCTAAAATTCCTACCAATTCTTTTG
>CAZTDV010000081.1:0-9252 GCA_964612195.1 uncultured Sediminibacterium sp. | reverse complement strand
TTATAGTAAGATGGGTGATCCTCCAGAAGTATTAAAAATTTCTCTTTCGATAACCGATAAATGAGTGAGTCGGTTTCTGCATATGCACTTGCTGGATAAGGTTTCCCAATCATTAATGCAGGCTCCCCAAAACTATTACCCTTAAAAAAAAGGCCCTGGATAAACTCTTTAGATAAATTAGCAGAAGTTATCATTTTCACAGATCCTTCCGCTATCTGATGATAATACCTAGCTTCATTTCCTTGCGTAAAAATCTGTTCTCCTTTTATCCATTTTTTGGACGTGGCACCATAAGCTAGTAACGTGTCGGCTTCAATATTCATGCTACACTTTAGAAATAAAAATATTGAATAAAGTTAAACAAAAACAGTTATGTAATGCTACTATTTGATTAAAAAGGGCGTAATTGCCTCTTTCCAAATAGCGTATCCTTTTGCATTCATGTGCAAATTATCAGATAAAAATAAGTCTTTCATTGGTTCTCCATTCTCTGCTAACATAGGCCCCCAAATATCTACATAATTTGTTCTTCGTTGAGACTTTAAGTATGTTTTAATCCCTTCATTAGCTGCCATCATTTGGTCTTTCATTTTCCATCTTGAAGGACTTGGCTTCATGCTCACATAAGTAATATTAGTTTTTTTAAAACGTTCTCTAATCATCTTAAAAAGGGTTTTAAACCTTTCCACTACTGAATCACTGGGCAATTTTGGGTCAATGGCAAAATCATTTTCACCGCAATAAATCACTACTTGCTTTGGATGATATGGAAATAAAATTTCCTCCCTATAACGAATAACATCAGGCAAGGCAGAACCACCAAAGCCCCTATTGACTATAGTATACCCTTGAAAATCTTCTTGTATATTTTTCCAAAGTCGGAAAGAAGAACTGCCTGCAAATAATATTGCATTTTGGGGAGGCATCAACACACTATCAGCTGCTTGAAAAGCTTTTATCTCTTTAATAAATGGTTGTGCTTTAACAAAATTAGCAAAGCCAAATTGTAAAAAAACAAAAAAGGTACAAACACACTTAACTATAAATTTCATTTACTATTATTTTAATAAAGTGATGGTAGCCATTACTGGAAAATGATCGCTGGGATATTTTAAATCATAAGAATCTGTAATAGTTGCAAATTTCTCAACCACTAATTTTTGATGCTTATTCACAAATATATAATCAATTCCACCGTTCGGCTTTTCCTTAAACTTAAAAGCATTCCAAGTATCTATATTGCCATAAATCATTTTACTAATATCCCTTGCATTATTCATTTCACTCGCAATTTTTTGGATAGGCTCTTCTGTTGGTCTCAAATTAAAGTCGCCCAATAAAATCACTGGGTCATTTTTAACATTCAGTTCTTTTATTTTTTTCAATATTAATTTTGCTGATTCAATTCGAGCTGTTTTGCCAACATGATCAAAATGAGTATTGAATACCCATACGACTTGATTGTTTTTTTTGTTTTTAAATAACCCATATGTACAAACGCGATTGCATACAGCATCCCAACCCATACAAACAGAGTCTGATTTAGGTGCTAACCAAAAGGTAGATTGCTTTATTGGGATATATTTTTCTTGATTGTAAAAAATACAAGAATATTCTCCAAGTGTTTTACCATCATCTCTACCTACGCCAATAAAGCTGTATTGAACCAGCATACTGTCTATATAAGTTAACTGATGATGTAATACTTCTTGCGCACCAATAAAATCTGGTTCATAATACTGCATAAGACCCGCTACCCTATTTTTTCTCAAATCCCATCTATTTTCTCCGTCGGTTGCTGCATCTAACCGAATATTAAAAGACATGGCTTTGATGGTTGTTTGCGCACAAACATTAGATGTATAACTCAAAACAATCAACCCAATTAAAAACTTTTTCATAGTTATTTTTTAATATGCGGACTTGTAAATCCTAATTTGGTTAATCCTTGTTGAATTTCAGGGCTGCTCATAAATAAATTCCACAATAAGCCTGTTCGATAGTTTTCCATCATTACTACAATTGGACCTTGATCGATGGCCAAATATCTTGGTAAAAACCAATCATGATGAATACTGAATGCATCATAAAAACCATAGTTTCCCCAAACTTTATTACCTAAATCTTTATACCAAAACTTCATGGCTTGCATTGATTCTTTTGGAGTATAAGGGAATGATGAAAGTGCGGCTGTTGGTGAAATAACTCCTTTATCATTTTGTTTGCTTGGTGCATGACCTGCATAACCTTTAATTGAATAACTAGCAGTTAATCCCCAGTTATTAGGTCCATATCCCTTAAATCCTTCACTATTTTCAACACACCATTGGTAATTTATTTTGGCTTGATTAACCGTTTCATCCCAATAATTGGCATATTGATCCTTTAATCCTCTTGGATCTAGTCCTAAATATGAATAATGTGCCCAAAATAATGGACCACCATTTGGCGGATTACCTTGGTGCTTCAATTCTAGGGGCAAATTATATGAAGTTTTAGTTTCTTTAATCTTTCCATTCATTGCCCATCCTTCATGGTACACTTCAACTGGTACCGAAAAAGTGGGAGAAGACGCTGCCAGGATATACATAATTAAACATTCGTTGTATCCTTTCACTGGAAAATTCATCTTCCATGCATGGTTTGGACTCCAATGCCAATACAAAACATTTTGCTTGTTTCGATAAAAATCAAAATCAACTTCTTTCCAAAGTTTATCTGCCCTTTCAGCTATTGACCTTTCTCTTTTATTTCCATTTTTAAAATATTGCCTAACACATAATAGCCCTTGCAACATGAAGGAACTCTCTACTAAATCTCCACCATCATCGTATTTACTAAAGGGTTTTACTTTTCCTGTTTTGCCGTTCCACCAATGTGGCCATGCTCCATGAAAACGGTCCGCAGTTTCTAAAAAGTGTAAGATAGTTTCAAGCCTTTTAATGCCTTCTTGTTTTGTAATAAATTTCCGCTCTATACCCACCAAAATAGCCATCACACCAAAACCGCCTCCCCCGCTCGTGACCACATCTTGATCATTCTGCGGATAAATATTGTCCATATGAACTCTTTCCCTTGCTAATCCACTATTGGGTTCGGCCCCAGTCCAAAAATATTGAAAGGTAGCAGCCTGCACTTTTCTAAATAAAGCGGTATCGGTTGGCGAAATGGGGTATGCATCCACTCTTTTTTTTTGTGCAAACAAGGAAGAATAGATTAAACAAACAATTAGGAAACTATATTTTTTCATGGAAAAATTTAAATAATTAAAAATACCCGCCCTAAGGCGGGTATTCATCAAATAAACCAGTATTCAACCCAAAAAAGAACGTAGTAATTATTTACCCGCTTTACCTAAATTGTAAAGTGCCTTAATATGTGCATCTGGTAATGCAATATTGTAAATTCTCATCTCATCAATTACACCTGTCATCGCACCAAAACTTACATCGGTACTAACCGACTTTCCAGGAATAACATTATAGTTACCGCCAATAATTACTTCACTGGGCTCATAGGCTTTAAAATTATTATTTCCAGTTCCTCTACTTGGGAAAGCGCCTGCTCTTGTTCCATTAATCCAAATATCAAAGAACCCATTGCTCGCATTATAATTCAAGGCTAAATGAACCCATTTATCTGGGCCAATTGGGGGTGTGATATATGGCATATAATTAGGAGCCCCAGGAGCGTCTCTTAGCGTGTTTATATTGTCTTGTGTTCCTCCTCCAATCGTAATAAAAGTAGGTTGCACTTTAAGATCAGTTACATTTGAAGCAGGAAAGGATTGCGTATTTAACGCAAAGTTTATACTTCCATTAAACACACCTGGTCTTGTTAATTGAAAAAGCATTGTCCGCTTAGAGCCATTATTAGAAATCTGAATCCATGTACTAATGGCAAAACTTTTAAACGCATCTGTTTTAAATGCATTAAACTGAGTAGGATAATATAAGAAGCCTGCATTTAATCTTAGTGCCTGCCCTTTAACACCTGTTGCAATATAACTATCGTTCAATGAAGTACCAGGTGCTGTATTAGACTTGACCTCATTCTTTGAATTATCAAAAGGCCAGTAAGCAACCAAGCTTTCTGGAAATACTTCATCCGAAGAATTAAAGCCATCAATTTTTCCAACATAGTCTGCAGTGGAAACAGATGGAAGATTATTGGGATTCCCGTCTTTTTTACAAGAGATCATCAAACTACTAAAAGCAAAAGCAGCGATGAGGGAAAACTTAATATGATTATTCATCATTTGCATATAAATAAATTTAATGGTCAATTAATATCCTGGATTTTGTTTCAATACGCCTCCAGTTAAATCAATTTGTGCTTGTGGTATTGGTAACAATACATCTCGAGCAGCATTGAAATTAGATTTACCCGCTGCATTCATTACATTTTGAGCAATACCCCATCTAACAATATCAAAGAAACGATCATGTTCCATGGCTAGTTCTATTCTACGTTCTTGCCTAATTGCATCTCTTAATAATGCCTGATCATTAGTAGTTACATCTGGAAGAATTGCATTGTTTCCAGCTCTTGCTCTAAAACGAACACTATTAAGTGCCGCTTTAGCAGCAGTAATATTATTTGCCCCACCCAATTCATTGGCTGCTTCTGCATACATTAATACAACATCTGCATACCTAAGGATACGTACATTCATCCACCATCCAAACCTATTTCCAACCGCAGCTCTTGTAGCCGGGTTTGTATGAACCTTATGGTTGTATCGAGGATTGGGTAATCCAACGGGAGTAACTTCTCCATAAATAGTTACACCAGGAGTAGTAGGTGTGCTGGTAAATAAAATAGTCCTTGCTCTTCTTGGATCATTAGGTTCATAAGCTGCAGCAAGGTTTGCACTTGGTGAATTCCAACCCCATCCGAGATCCCATGGACCTGCTCCTCTAACACCTTGCAAACTGGTGTATTGAATTCCTTGAGCGGTAGTATTAATGGCATCAGCTCTGGCTTGAACTTCAAAAATAGATTCTTTGCTGTTTTCACCCTCTTCTCCAAATATCGTGTTGTAAGGGGTACTTAAATTGTATTGACCAGAATTCATAACCATGTTTGCAGTATTCATGGCTTGTGCCCATTTCTGTTGAGTTAAGTACACTTTAGTCAATATTCCATTGGCAGCACCGCTGGTAATTCTACCAGGAAATTTAACCGCATCCCAAAATGCAGGCAAATAAGCAGCTGCAAAGTTGAGGTCTCGCTCAATAAAAGCATAAACTTGGTCAACAGAGCTTTGAGGAACATTATTCTGTGCTGCAGGATCTGTAAATAAAGTATCTATGATTGGAACTTTACCAAACAATCTAGTCAACATAAAATAAGAATACCCACGAATAAATCTTACTTCCGCTTGAGACTGTAACTTAACAGCATCAGTAGCAACAATCTGTTTGTTAGTTCCAATTTGAAATAAGGTATTATTACACCTATTAATCAAACCATAAAAGCCCGTCCACAAGGCATTGGCTCTTCCGCTATTAGGTAGTACAGGGAAATTATCCATACTAATCACATCTGCGCCACCATCATTTGGGGTACTGCCTTTATCTGCATCATCACTTCTAATACTAGTAGCATTAATAAAGCCATCCACATGTACACTATAGTCTCTTAAACTATTGTATGCGCCAAATATATATTGGTCATACGGACCAGAACCACCTGGATAAGGGTAGTTTTCTTCATCATATCCCCCTTGTCTTGCAGTATCTAAAAAATTCTTTTTACATGCTGTAAAAACCGATACGGTTAAAAGCAGTAGCATCCATTTACCGATGCTTTTTTTGTTAATTAAATTATTCATTTTGAATATTTTTATTAGTTCAATTAAAATGTAACATTAATACCCATAGAATAAACTGCAGGTACAGGGAAAGTTCCATTATCAGCTCCTCCTCCTAAAATGCTGCCAATCTGTGCTTCAGGAGAATACCCTGTTACCTGGCTCCAGCTTTTAATATTTTGTCCATTTACAAAAACACGAGCTTTAGAAATGCCTACACATCTTAATAAACCTTCAGAAAAAGTATATCCAATTTGCAATGTTCTTAATCTGAAATAATCTCCTGGCTCTAAATAATAGCTACTGAACAAGAAATTATTTCCTCTTGTATTATCAAGAATGGGTTCAACATTTGTAGTACCACCGCCAGTCCATGCATTCAATCGATTGGCTTCATAATTCAATGTTGCAAAATTGGCAATTCTTCTTTGTGTATAAATCTTATTACCTGCTACCCCTTGTCCTTCAATGGTAAAATCAAATCCTTTATATGCCACATTAATATTTAATCCATAACTATATGGAGGGAACGGGGTTCCTAAATAGGTTCTATCAGCTGGCGTTAATAAACCGTCTCCATTTATGTCTGCATAAGCAATATCACCTGGCAAAGAATTATTGAAACGGGCCATTTTACCTAATTCTGCAGTTGATTGATAAATGCCCACTTGTCTGTATCCAAAGAAGTAACCAATTGATTGACCAGTTTCAGTTAAGTTAGCTCCACCATTTCCAAAAAGCTGGAAATTAATTTTATCTCCAATTGAGTTAACAGTATTCTTATTATAACTAAAATTTGGAGCAATTGTATAAGTGATATCCTTACCAATTTTATCTGTCCAGTTTAAACTCAACTCAATACCTTGGTTAGTGATTTTGCCCAAATTGGTAAAATAACTTCTGGTTTCATTAGGTAATGTAACGGCTGTTAAAATATCAGATGTGGTTCTATTGTAATAAGTAAACTCTACATTTAACCGATTTCTTAATGTTTTTAAATCAAAACCAATATCAAGCCCCCTTACTACTTCCCAACGCAAATTGGGGTCAGGTATATAAGCTGCCTGTATAGCCGTGTATACATTATTACCAAAAATAGCCGTTGATGCATTGGAAATACCGGGTCTAAATAAGTTGTCTGCGAATCCATTAGCATTTCCAGTTTCACCCCAAGCAGCCCTTAATTTTAAGAAATTGATAAAGTTGAACTTTCTTACAAATGATTCTTCAGATGCAATCCAACCTAAACCAACTGATCCAAAAGTACCCCAACGATTCTGCGGTGCAAACTTTGAACTTCCATCTCTTCTTAATGTAGCGTTTACCAAATATTTATTTTGATAAGCGTAACTTAATCTACCAAACATACCCATGATGGCACTCTCTCCACCACCGCCACCATACAATCCTGGATTGTTTGCATTAATAGTGCTGATATACCAAAAATCTGGATTGTTAGGTACGTTTACAGAAGTATCTCTTCTATTTCCATTAATATTTGTACTAACACTGTAAATAGATGTAAAACCAACCAATGCAGTTAATTTATGACCATCCCCTAATTTTTTATCATAGGTAAGTGTATGATCTTGTTGATAACGCTTAAACTCAGCCATTTCCTGACTAACCCCTGTTCTTACTGTATTGTCGTAAAAACTTGTTGTAGGTGCTGTTCCTTCTCCTTGATTAATAAAAGTGAATGGAAGTGGAGTGTAAGACCTAGCGTTATTAAATCCTAAATCTGCAAACACGGATGACTTAAAAGTAAAATCATTTAAGAATTTAACTTCAGCATATAATGATCCAATAAAGCGGAAACCTTTATTGATATCAGTTCCATTATTTCTATTAAGTGCTGCAATTGGATTACCAACCTGTGCCCGTTGAAATGAAGGCATACTATAGTAAGTAGTTGCATTTTGTTGAATTGGCACGATTGGTGCTGCCCATAATGCATTAGTTAAACTAACTCCTGCAGGATTTTGAATCCAATGTGAAGCATTGATTTCTCCACCAACTTTAATATTGCTATTGAAACGAATTTCCTGATTTAAACGAATCATGAATTTTTCATAGCTATTATACTTAACTACTCCATCTTGTTTATTATAACCAATGTTTAAATAAGTACTACTTTTTTCAGAATTATTAGAAACACTTAAGTTATTAGTTGTTAGCAAGGCATTCTGCAAAATTTCATTTTGCCAATTTGTATTAGCAGAATAATTGCTGTAATCAAATGGAGCAGCGTTTATATTAGCTAATTGTGCATCATATAATTTTTTAAAACCAGCTGCATCTGTTACTTTAATTTTATCAGTTACTTTTTGAAATCCAACTGTGCTTTGAAAATTAATTCTTGTTTGACCTCTAGCTGCTTTTTTTGATGTGATAGCAATTACACCATTCGCACCTCTTAAACCATATATCGCTATTGATGAAGGATCTCTTAATATGTCAATTGTTTCAATATCAGCTGGATTTAAGAAATCAATATTGTCTTGCAAAATACCGTCTACTACATAAACAGGGCTAGCACTATTGGTACTATTGACACCTCTGATTCTAACAACTGGACTAGCACCTGCTACACCAGAATTTGCAACAGTTAAACCAGCAACTCTTCCTTGTAATGAACTAATTGGATTGGTATTGGGCATTTTAGCCAATTCTTCTCCTTTAATTGTTGTTACTGAACCTGTAAGATCTCTTTTACGCTGCGTACCATAACCAGTTACTACAACTTGCTCTAAATTATTTACAGCAGTTATTAATAAGATACTTAAATCGCGTTTACCTGCAACTGCAATTTCTTGAGGTTCGTATCCGATATAAGAAATGAGTAATTTTGCATTCTCATCTGCAACAGTAATGGAAAATGCGCCAGTATTATCAGTAGTTGTACCAACTTGAGTTCCTTTAACTTGAATGGACACACCAGATAATGCCTCACCAGAAGTAGAAGTTATTCTTCCTTTTACAACAATCTCTGCAAGATCTTTGGTAGTATTATTAATTTCCTTTAGTACCACTAAATTAGTGCCGAGTATTTTGTAATTAATACCCGTATTAACCAATAGCTTACCTAAGATTTCATCTAAAGTAGCATCTACCATGTTAATAGTAACTTTTGGTTTGCCTTTTACTACTTCTTCAGCAAATAAGAACCGATAATCGGTTTTTTTCTCCACTTCAAATAATGCTTTTTTTAAATCTAGCGAAGCCATCTTTATTGTAATACGGCTTTGAGAAAAGCCAATTGCTGAAACTTGCATACATACAAGTAGCAGTAACGCAGTAGTGATTTTCATAATTCGGGCAAGCTTTTGTATAAAAAGATCTTTGTGTGAAACATCAGGTGTTTCATTATTTTTCATATTTTCAAATTGAAAGGGTTATGAATTACATTCAGATTGTACAGTTTGTATTTTTCTAAA
>CAZTDV010000080.1:0-9609 GCA_964612195.1 uncultured Sediminibacterium sp. | reverse complement strand
AGACAGATCACCCAACAAACACAACAGTATGCAACAGTAATAAAAGATGCAGCTGCAAAAGTGCCCACACAATCAACCTACCCTACCAACAATTCATTGGGCGATCAATTCAAAATTGTTGCCAGATTAATTAAAGGAGGATTGCAAACCAGGGTATATATGGTAAGTACGGGAGGCTTTGATACCCATGCTTCACAAGTAAATGCAGGGGATACAACTACAGGAACACATGCTACTTTATTAGGAAGAGTGAGTGATGCCATTAAAGCTTTTCAAACCGACCTTGCATTTTTAGGTGTGGATGATAAAGTAGTGGGCATGACATTCTCAGAATTTGGAAGACGCATAAAGAGCAATGCAAGTAGTGGTACCGATCACGGCGCAGCCGCACCAGTATTTGTTTTTGGCAAGCAAGTAATTGGAGGAGTTACAGGTAATACACCCAATTTTGGTTCAAGCGTAGGAGTGGGCGACAACGTTCCATTTCAATATGATTTTAGATCGGTGTATTCTACCCTATTGAGTAATTGGTTATGTGTAGACGATAATGATTTGCAACAAATCATGTTGAAGAATTACCAGAACCTTCCATTAGTAAGTGGCGCAGCTTGTAAGAAACCACAGCCTTTGGCAACGGAGCAATTGGTAAGTAATTATCCAAATCCATTTACATCAAGCACGGTCATCACATTCAAAACAGAGGGAGGACATACGTTAATTCAAATTATAGATACCAGCGGAAGAGTATTGGCAGTGTTGACCGATAAGGAATACCCAGCTGGAACCTATACGGTCACCTTCAATAGTGGATTTTTGCCAACAGGGGTTTATTATGCCCGCTTTCAAAACCTATCTGTGCAACAAGTGCGGCCTATGCTAAAAGTCAGGTAAAATTGACCCCTCCTAAAAAAATTTTTGCAACAATGATGTAAAAATTCAAATGCCTCCCTATATTTGCAACATAGTAGCAAAAAATAGAAGGATATGAAATCAATTGTGTTGACTATGTTTTTTTTAGGGTCGATTACAGCCGCCGCTTTAGCCAATGGCTCATTAAAAGGTAAAGTAACCGACGCGCAAACGGGTAAGCCATTAGTGGGGGCATCTATTTATTTACATGATTTAAAAACGGGAACACTAACAGGAGCCGATGGAAGTTATCAGACAGCCCAAATTCCTTCAGGAAAATATTTGGTTGAAGTAAGTTTTATGGGCTATGCTGCATTCTTGAAAACAGTTGCTGTTACTCAAGAGCAGGTTTTAGATATTGCATTAAAGCAATCAGTAGTAGAGCACGAAGCAGTAACCGTAACAGGTGTTGCATCTGCAGTGAGAATTTCACAAAATCCACAAGCCATTTCAGTAGTAAGAAAAACAGATTTGATGCGTGGAAGTTCAACGAATATTATTGATGCGTTGAGCAAATTAGTGCCTGGTGTGGGCGCATTGAGCACAGGTCCTGCAATTAGCAAACCTATCATCAGGGGATTAGGATACAATAGAGTCATCACTATTAATGATGGAGTAAGACAAGAAGGACAACAGTGGGGAGACGAACATGGAATTGAAATTGATGAAGCCAGTGTACAAAGAGTAGAAGTATTAAAAGGACCAGCTTCTTTATTATACGGATCTGATGGAATGGGAGGGGTAGTTAATATTATTACGAATGTACCAATAGAACAGGGCCGCATAAGAGCCAATTACAATGTATCCACCAATAGCAACAATGGTTTAATCAGTAATAATTTTAATACAGCAGGTCATTTTAAAAATGGATTCAATTACAATATGTATGGTTCATTTAAGAGTGCAAAAGACTATCAAAATAAATACGATGGAAGGGTATTAGGAAGCAGATTTAATGAGCGAAATTTTGGAGGATATATTGGCATCAATAAAAGATGGGGATATAGCCATTTAATGATCAGTAATTTTAACCAAAACCTTGGTTTAGTAGAAGGTGATAGAGATGATGCAACTGGAAAATTTATTTTGTTTGCAGGTTCACCACTTGAAAGAATTGCAACTGATGCAGATTTAAATGAAAGAAAAACACAAACACCATCACAAGGAATCAATCATTTTAAAATTGCTTTAGACAATAATATTGCATTAGGAACAGGTAGACTTCAATTTAATATTGGCTATCAGAGAAACCAAAGAAAAGAATTTGGAGACCCTGAAGCGCCCACTAGTCCTGAATTGTATTTTGATTTGCGTACCGTGAATTATAATCTGCAATATCATTTTGCCGATATGAACGGATGGAAAACTAGTATTGGTGTGAATGGGATGCAGCAACAAAATCAAAACAAAGCAGATGAAGTATTGATTCCAGCATACAAATTATTTGACGCGGGTTTATTTGTTTACACACGAAAAACATTCAATGATAAATTGACTTTGAGTGGAGGACTTAGAAGCGATTATAGAAAATTAAACAGTGAAGGATTCACCGAAGGAACCGAAGTGAAATTCAATACTTTCAGTAAAACCTTTAGCAATATCAGTGGATCTGTTGGATTAAGTTACAACGCATCAGAAGCGGTAACATTGAAAGCGAATTTATCTAGAGGCTATAGAGCGCCTTCTGTATCTGAGTTAGCCAGTAATGGAACCCATGAAGGAACGAATAGGTATGAGCATGGCGATCAAAACTTGAAGAATGAAACATCAATACAAGCCGATGCAGGAATAGAAGTAAATACACAGCATTTTAGTTTTCAAGTAACCGCTTTTTACAATAGCATCAGCAATTATATTTTCTATGCTAAGTTGAATAGTGTTTTTGGTGGAGATTCATTGGTGAATGTAGATGGAGAAGATATGATGGCATTTCAGTTTAGACAAAACAATGCAAGACTGTATGGCTTTGAAACCAAGATAGATATACATCCGCATCCATTAGACTGGTTACACTTGGCAAGCACTTTCTCTTATGTTGCAGGCAAATTCAATACCCCTTATGAAGGAAATAATCGCTTACCATTTATTCCACCAGCAAGATGGACCACTGAATTAAGAGGAGACTTTGCAAAAGCAGCTAATGGATCATTGAGAAATTTTTATATGAAACTAGAGTTAGATAATATGTTTACTCAAAACAGGGTATTCACTACATATAATACAGAAACAGCAACACAGGGATTTTCCTTACTCAATTTTGGAATTGGTGCAGATATCCAAAGCAAGGGAAGAACATTTGCTACTATCAATTTAGCTGCAAATAATATTACCGACGTGGCTTATCAAAATCACTTGAGCAGATTAAAGTACACAGCAGACAATTTAGTAACGGGACGTGCAGGTGTATTCAATATGGGCCGCAATTTTACACTACGTTTAAATATTCCACTAGAGTGGAAATTGAAATAGTTTTTTGTTGGTTTGGTTTTACAAAGATGAAAGATGAAAACGCACTCCTTGTGAAAGGGGTGCGTTTGTTGTTTAGAATGAGTTTGATTCAATTAACCAATTAGCTCCATCGCTAATAACAATTAAGCTTCTCATAGTAAAGACACTGATACTATTAGTTGTATTTCCAAATCCTACAATATTCGAAGCGCTATTTACTGTATTACTTCCACTATGATGATTAAAAATTACAAATTTTCTTCCTAATCGATTTGCTGCTGATGGTAAAGTTATTATTGCTGAAGCTGTAACTTTTATGTAATAATCTGAATCTGTTACAGTATAATCTGAATTTTTTGCAGCTAAACTAAATATAGTTCCAGCAGCATTTATTACACCTGCAGTTTTAACAGTAGTAATAGAGGTATTACCTAATTGTACTGTATTACTTCCGTTTCCTACCGCATCATAACCAATTACAATTTCATTATCACTTGTATTAGTTGAAGTCCTTGTATTACTTCCAATCATTACACTTCGAGTAATATTTGTTGCAACATCTCCTAGAACAAATAATTCGCCAAAGTTGCGTCCAGCTAGATATCCTATTGCTGTGTTGTCTACTCCAGCGTTAGCATTTTCTAATGATCCCCTTCCTATAGCTGTATTATTATTTCCTATAGTGGAAAATAAAGAGGCTTGACCAACACCAGTATTATTAGAAAAACTTGTACCTGTAGCCAAACTGTTTTGACCTAATGCTGTATTATTAGTTCCTGTTGAATTTAATAAGGCTGCTTGTCCAACTGCAGTATTATCTGTGCCAGTTGTATTTTGTGATAGTGCAGCAGCTCCAACTGCTGTATTTTGAGCACCATCATTTTTTGTCAATGCCCCTGCACCAACAGCTGTACTTAATGAACTTGTTGTAACTGCTTTTAATGTTTCAAATCCTAACCCTGTATTTCCCACACCATTACCAACTGCTGTTAGTGATGAACTTCCGAAAGCTGTATTATTTGTACCAGCAAATGAATTATTCATGGCTCCAATTCCAAAACTCACATTTGTTGATTTTGAAGGATTTAATTCACCAGCCCAAGAACCATTTACCCTGAATCGTAATGGACTATTATCAGTAGTACCTAAAAAGTTTAATGTAGCATCGAGACTATTGTTACCAACAACATTCCATTGTGTTGATGATGTTGCATTACTAGAAGTGTACCATTGTGTTGTAGATGTCGCAAACAATTCAAGATATCCATTTACTGGTATACTTGAGTAAGCGGAGTTGTTTCCTAATGCATCAATTTGTTCGCCAGTTGCAGGATAAACCTTTACTGCATTGGCACCTCTGTTAACAATTACAATTCTTCTTCCTATGGTTGCTGAAGGTAGAGTTATGCCAGAAGGCGTTGATGCAGCAGTTGTTATAATATTTAAATCTGTATTTACAGTTGCTGATCCTTGTGCATCGGCATTAGCTGCAACTAAGCCATTGTTTGTGAAACTAATTGTTGGATTGTTTATTACTGGAGAAGTTAAAGTTTTGTTTGTAAAAATTTCAGTACCAGCAAGTGTTGCGAGTGTTCCTGTAGTTGGTAATGTAACATTCGTTGCAGCTGTTGAATTAAGTGTTGTTGCAAATGCTCCTGCAGTTGTTAAATCACCTGCAGTTAATATGTTTCCTCCTAAGGTCATTGTTCTTCCTGTATTTGCGACTCCAGTTCCACCATTTGCTCCAAGAACAATACCAGTAACGTTTGCAGAAGTTCCAGTTATATTTCCAGTAACATTACCTGTTAAGTTAGCTGTTATAGTCCCAGCTGAAAAATCTCCAGCAGCATCTCTTAATACAATTGTGTTTATAGTATTAGCTGATGTTGCAGTAGTAGCAGAGTTTGATACTTTTCCTGCTGTAGAGATAGTTGCAAGATTAGCATCAGTAATACCAGCTGTTCCACTAAGATTTGCATTGGTTAAACCTGTAATTGTGTTTGAGCCAGCAGCAATTGATTTATTAGTCAAAGTTTCTGTACCTGCAAGTGTTGCGAGTGTTCCTGTAGTTGGTAATGTAACATTCGTTGCAGCAGTTGAAGTAAGTGTTGTTGCAAATGCTCCTGCAGTTGTTAAATCACCAGCAGTTAATACGTTTCCTCCTAAGGTTATTGTTCTTCCAGTATTTGCTACTCCCGTTCCACCATTTGCACCAAGAACAATACCAGTAACGTTTGCAGAAGTTCCAGTTATATTTCCAGTAACATTACCTGTTAAGTTAGCTGTTATGTTCCCTGCTGAGAAATCCCCAGCAGCGTCTCTCAAAACTATAGTATTTAATGTATTAGCAGAAGTTGCAGTTGTTGCAGAGTTTGATACTTTTCCTGCTGTTGAGATAGTGGCGAGATTAGCGTCAGTGATACCGGCTGTACCACTGAGATTTGCGTTGGTTAATCCAGTGATTGTATTTGAGCCTGCAGCGATTGATTTATTAGTTAATGTTTCAATACCCGCTAATGTAGCAAGAGTCCCTGTTGTTGGCAATGTCACATTTGTAGCACCAGTTGATATTAGTGTTGTTGCGAAAGCCCCTGCTGTTGTTAAGTCACCGGCAGTAACTACATTTCCGCCTAAAGTTATTGTTCTTCCCGTATTTGCAACTCCAGTTCCCCCATTTGCACCAAGAACAATACCAGTAACGTTTGCAGATGTTCCCGTAATGTTTCCAGTTACATTACCAGTTAAGTTGGCTGTAATATTTCCCGCTGAGAAATCGCCTGCAGCATCTCTTAAAACTATAGTGTTGATATTGTTTAAATTGGTTGCAGTAGTTGCCGAGTTTGCTACTTTACCTATAGCAGATATTGTTGCAAGTTTGCCATCTGTAATACCTGGAGCTAACATTGCATCCGTTACTTTCAATGCACCAATGCTAGTTACTCCTGCAGGAGTAATAGTTACATCACCACTCATTGGAACTTGGGCTGCAATATTTGCAGCACTACCTACAATTATATTTCCTGAGTTTAATGATGAGCCTAAGTTAGAAACACCTGAAATTAAATTAGTACTTACAGAAGTTAATCTTCCTTTAGCATCAACGGTAATTGTTGGAATGGTATTGGATGCTCCATAAGTACCTGCTGTTACCCCAGAGTTCGCCAATGTTGCCACTCCTGTTGTATTAGCTGATCCATCAAATGGGTTAGAAGTATAGGTAACATCGCCTGTTAAACTAAGTGTACGTTGATTTGCCCAAGTGCTTGCTGTGCTTGCGTTTCCGGTAAGTGGTCCTACAAATGCACCAGAAGTTATTGAGGTAAGTCCTAGCAAAGTATTAGCGGTAGTTCCTAATGGAATATTCGTAGAACCTAAATTAATACTGCTATTGGCCAATTTAATATTCGTTACAATATTATCTGGTATATCTCCTGTTGCCATTGCTCTAAAACTGGGTAGCCCATTTGCCCCATTGGGTGCAACTAAAAATCTGTTTGAGACTTGGCTCCCCAAAGCATCAATTACATTATTGCCTGTAATACTTATTGTACCACTGGTATTGGTAATATTGGCTCCTGGAATAATTCCACCTAAAGTAGTTGCTGTTGCAGCAGGCAATGTGTAAGTATAATTCGGAATATTCAACACATTCCCGCTCAAAGTGGCTGCACCACTGGTTCCTGTGGTAGTAAGGCTGGCTATTCTGTTATTGTATGCTGCATTAAAATTGGTGTAATCGGTACTACTTATTAAACCTCTTGCAAATACAGAAGCATTTGGAATATTAAATGTATGCACTGATCCTGCAGAACTAATATTAAAATCTACACCAGTGGTTCCTGTTGCAAATGTTTGAGCGCCTCCTAATGTTAATGGTAATGAATTTAGGGTAACACTATTATTGGTGAGTCCAATATTTCCATTAGCATAAGTAATATTCGTGCCGGCACTTAATTGATTTCTTACATCGGTTTCAAAATTACTTAAGGTAAGGTCTCCCCTAAAATATTGTGCTGCTGATCCTAATGGTATGGCGTTTTGTTTATTATTGAAAATATTCCAATCACCTACAGTGAGCAATCCACTTGTAATGGCTGTTGCAGTAGGAATGGGGTTGGCCACAACATTGGTTACTAAGCCTTTGTTGTTCACTGTAATAGAGGGAACAACAATATTGGTTCCATAAGTACCTACGGCACTATTTACTGTTGCAAGCGTTAAAGGCAATACTGGAGCGGTTCTGCTACTAGTAGAAACACCTGTTGCATCTCCAGTGGCTGTTACAATAATGGGTTGATTCTCGGTTAAATAAATATTGTTATCTACTGATCCATCTGCTTTTAAAAATTGTGCAGCTAATCCACCTGCTCTAATGATGCGTGCCGCAGTGATATCATTGTTGAATGTTTTATTGCCTCCAATGGTTTGTGCATTGGGTGTAATTAATCCTCTATTGGCAATTGATGCATCTGGAAAATTGAATGTATGGGTATTGCCTGCAGAAACTATATTAACATCAATGCCATTGGTGCCTAATGCAAAATCTTGTGTGTCTCCTAAATTTAAAATCAGTCCATTTAAAGTAACCCTGCTATTCACTAATTTAATATTCGCAATGGTATTGTCTTGAATTTTTGCATTGGTAACTGCTTGGTCTGCCAGTTTTGGTGTAGTTACATTTAGGTCTGCAATTTTGGGAGTAGTGATTGCTTGGTTAGCAATTTTTCCAGTAGTTACTGCTAATGGGGCAATAATGGGATTGGGATAGGTAGAACCCAATAAGTCTCCGCCAGCTGGGCCAACAGGGTAAGCGGCGTTTGCAAACAATGCATAAGGCACTGCTTGTAATTGAGAAGTGCCTGCTTGAAAATAATTGGTTCCTCCTTCTGGGTCAATTTCTACCTGTAAATATTTATTACCACTGATCCAATTGATTGAAGCCATGCTTCCTAATACACTAGTTGCGCCAGGGCTTCCAATAATTACGGTAAACAAACCAAATTGATTGGTTCTGATATTTCTTGATTCAGAATATACAATGGATCCATTAGGTGATCCATCACGTATACTCAATCGAATACCCACATCTCTAAATGTGAGTGCAACACCATTAGCGTTTCTAGCGATCGCTTGATAGTTTAGTTGCTGTGCATCTGCTTGCATCACCCCTAATACTACCAACATCAACATAATCACAAAAATTCTCTTACACATAATTTGATATTTACTTACCGTAATTTTAAAATTTTAAACACCCCGTGTTTCTTTAATTGCCCTTTGCTATATAAGGAAAGCATCAAGTAATAAGGGCCTGATGCGTATTTGCTGAAATCGATTTTTTGATTTACTGGTAAGGTGTTGTATTGAAACTCTCTTACACCATGTGTATTGCCCAGTAAATCGAGTATTCTTAAGACCACTCTTCCAGTATCGTTGCTGAATAAATCAAATTGTAGTTGAGTACTTACTGGGTTGGGATAGTATTTTACTTCTTCCTTGTTCCATCCTTGTATGGGTACTGTTTGCAAATCTAATGGTACAAAGGGTTGTAGCACGCCTTGAGTAAGAATGTACATTCCTCCATTAACCGAAAAGGTTTCAATCATGGTAGATTCTCCAACACTCCAAACCAAACTAAAATTAGGTATAGTAGGGGCACCTCTAAATACATAGTTGCCACCTGTTGAATTCATTGTGCCTGGTTCTAACAATTGTGCATTAGCACTAATTGCTAGCAATAAACAGGCTAGTAGTTTTATTATTCTCATAAAGGGGGGTACGATCAATTTTATAAACGAATTTTAGATTGCTTTGGTATAAACAAGATAGAATTTATTATGTCTCTGCTGCCCCTGATTTTAAACGTTTTTAAAGGATTTTATGTAGGTTTTCAACTACAAGATTGTATATAAAAAACCCTTTTACTTACACACGTTAGTAATGCTTCTTCTGGTATGGTTAAAATATAAATTTGTAACTTGAACTATATGGACATAAGCATCAACACTCCTGCACTTTTATTTCCTGCAATCAGCTTAATTATGTTGGCATATACCAATCGATTTTTAGCATTGGCAACAAGGGTAAGAAGTTTACACAGCGAATACAATAAAACCCAAAATAATTCAGTAGTGCATGGACAAATTAAAAACCTGCGATTTCGGATCAAGCTCATTAAGCAAATGCAAGCACTGGGAGTGATGGCATTTTTAAGCTGCATCATCTGTATGTATTTTATTTACATAGAATGGA
>CAZTDV010000079.1:0-10688 GCA_964612195.1 uncultured Sediminibacterium sp. | reverse complement strand
ATAGTGGTACCATTTTACCCCTTTGGCGGTGTAATACTCTTTTACTTCATCTCCTATACCCAATTCTTTAGCTGCTTCTAAGGCAGCCATCCGCTGACATTTCGATCCACTATACTTGTCTACAATTCTTCTGTTAAATCCATGTACAAAAAACTGGGCTTTCGCGCGGTTGTATTTTTGGTACCTACTCCAACCATCCGCTAAAACCAAAAAAATATGGATAAATGAAAACATGAAACTCCAGGCCCAGAAGAAAATAATCCAATTTGAATAAAAAGTATATGCTTCATTCAACTTTACCCAATAAAACCAAGACTCCAGAATAAAAATTGTTAGGGAGTAATACAATAGCCTTCCCACTCTTAAATAGGATAAAATGGGATGGGGCTGCTTAGGTAAAACACTAAAATACATATGGTTAAAGTTAACAATAGAATTAAATCCAAAAAAATGAAATTCGGTTTATTCGCATCAATTAGCTAATACCAGTATTTAAGACTACCTTACAGGTATCCAATTCTATTCGGTTCTATCCTTTACAATATTCCAAAAGGAATAACAGGATTCTAATCATTCTACCAGCATTCTCATTCTAAACAAAAAGAAAATAGGCACTAATACAACCGTGCCCCTATATGAAAGTATACATCAAATACATGGTCAGCTTAAGGTGTAAATTATTGGTAAAAGAGATTTTACTTGATTTAGACATACCATACCAAAGAATCGACTTAGGCGAAGTGTTAATGGCTCACCAAATTGACGAAGAAAAAGTTGCCAATTTTAGAGCCGTTTTACTGAAATACGGTCTAGAACTAATTGACGACAAGAAAGCGGTCTTAATTAGCCAAATAAAAGCGGTAATCATAGAAATGATTCATTACAGCGAAGACGAACCAGAAGTCAATTTCTCCACTTTTTTAAGCGATAAACTTTCCTACAATTACACGTATTTATCCAATTTATTTTCAGAGACACAAGCAACCACTATTGAACAATTTATCATCTTACACAAAATAGAGAGAGCCAAAGAATTGATTATCTACAATGAATTAAATCTGACTGAAATAGCTTGGAAACTTCATTACAGCAGCGTTGCCCATCTTTCCAATCAATTCAAAAAAATCACTGGTTTAACACCCTCCTTTTTTAAAGCAATGACCAATAAAAAAAGAACGGTATTAGATAATCTGTAAAAAATACAAGTATTAGAGGCAATAGTATAATAATTAAAAATTATTAATTCTGAACCTTTACAAAAATACGTTTATGCTACACAAGAGAAGCGAAAAGGAAATCAGTGAAATTGAAAAATCAAAAGTGTATATAACAGTTGAAATAATTGAATACATCCCTAATTCGGTAGTGATTAAGACCATACTAAGAAAGTCTACAGGAAATATCAGTGTAATGTCTTTTGATAGTGGGGAAGGGTTAACAGAGAAAAAAACGCCATTTGATACCTTTATTCAATTGATAGACGGGCAAGCAGAAATAGTCATAGACGGAAAGAATCAACTGCTCAAAACAGGTGATGCCATTGTAATACCGGCACATTCTGCCAATACGATTAAGCCAAGTGGTCGATTTAAACTTATTCAAACGATTATCAAAAGCGGATACGACCAAATCTAATCAAATTCAATACCATGAGTAATCTCTTATACACTGTTGCAGTTATTTTACTAATTCTTTGGGCCATTGGTTATTTTGGATATCATACTGGGGGCATCATCCATATTTTATTGGTGATAGCTATTATTGCGATCTTATTAAGAGTAATAAGAGGCAAAAGTCCACTGTAAATAAAAGGCCTGCCTAGAAGAGATTTGTTCCGAAGTATATCATTTAAGATGATTTAACTTTGGAAGAATACTCATTTATGCCTGCAGCTCCATTTAATATTAAAGGGCTTTCAGATCAAGAAGTTCTGGAAGCAAGAAAGCAGTTTGGAAACAACCAACTAACATTTAAAAAGAGCCATGGTTTATTAGATGCGCTAAAAAGCATTTTTAAAGAACCTATGGTAATTTTATTGTTGGCTGCAGCATCCATTTATTTTATAACTGGAAATGCAGGCGACGGACTTTTTTTAGCGGGTGCCATTTTATTAGTGGCTGCTATTTCATTATACCAAGATGCTAGAAGTAAACAAGCACTTCAAAAACTGGAAGAATTTACACAGCCATTTTGTAAGGTTGTTCGCAATAAAGAAATAGTATCAATTCATGTTGATGAACTAGTTATTGGCGATTATCTATTAATTGAAGAAGGTAATTCAGTTTCGGCAGATGGTTTAATAATCCAATCCAATGATTTTTCAGTAAATGAATCCATTTTAACTGGAGAAACATTTGCAGTAAACAAGAGTAATAACAGCAACGACAATCAAATATATAGAGGCACTTATGCTGTGGCAGGTTTAGCCATTGCTCAAATTACTGCAATTGGCAACGATTCTAAGCTAGGCAGAATTGGAAAAAGCTTAGAGTCTATAGTAGAAGAGAAAACTCCTTTAGAAAAACAAATCAATCGATTTGTTCGAAATATGGCCATCGTTGGTGCTATTGTTTTTTTAGTTGTCTGGTTCATCAATTTTAAGATTAATAAAGACTTACTTAATAGTTTACTACAAGCTCTCACTTTGGCAATGAGTATTTTGCCCGAAGAAATTCCTGTAGCATTTACCACATTTATGGCATTGGGGGCATGGAGACTAATGAAGATGGGGATTGTGGTAAAACAAATGAAAACCGTTGAAACACTAGGCAGTGCAACAGTTATATGCACAGATAAAACTGGCACACTTACAGAAAATAAAATGAGCATTGCTGCTATTTACAATGCAGCCACACAAAAATCTTTTTTATCTGAGCAAATAAATCTCAACCAAGCAGAAAATCAGCCCTTAATTGATATAGCTATGTGGGCAAGCGAGCCCATACCTTTTGATCCAATGGAATTAACCTTGCATCAACTTTACAAAGAAAGTAACAAAATAGATGAACGCACTTTGTATAAAATGATTCATGAATATCCATTAGAAGGAAGACCCCCAATGATGACTCATATTTTTGAAAATGCTGATGGAAAAAAAATTATTGCAGCAAAAGGAGCACCAGAAGCTATTCTAGCTTGCTCTAATGCAAATAGTGAAATAAGAATAGCAACTCAAAATGCCATCAATGAATTTACTTCAGCTGGATATAGGGTGCTAGCAGTAGGAGAAGCGCTATTTTCTGGCAATAATTTTCCAACTAAACAACAAGATTTTATTTTTGAGTTAAAGGGAGTTATAGCATTTTATGACCCACCTAAGCAAAATATGACTTTGGTTTTAAAACAGTTTTATGATGCAGGTATACAGGTTAAAATTATTACTGGCGACAACGCAGCAACTACAACCACCATTGCAAAAAAAATTGGATTTAAAGGGGCAGAAAAACAAATTAGCGGAGACGAGCTAATGCTGCTATCTGACAATGAGCTAAAAGTGAAAGTAGCTGAAATCAATATTTTTACCCGAATGTTTCCTGAAGCCAAATTAAAAATTATTAATGCATTAAAAAGCAACAACGATATAGTAGCAATGACTGGAGATGGGGTTAATGACGGACCTGCTTTAAAAGCAGCTCATATTGGTATTGCTATGGGCAAAAAAGGAACAGAGATTGCCAAACAAGCAGCTTCGCTTATTTTAATTGACGACGATTTGGCTAAAATGGTGGATGCAGTTGCAATGGGCAGAAAAATTTATACAAACTTAAAAAAAGCCATTCAATACATTATTTCAATTCATATTCCCATAGTTTTAACCGTATTCATTCCACTTGCACTTGGATGGCTTTATCCAAATATTTTCACACCGGTACACGTCATTTTTCTTGAACTAATCATGGGACCTACCTGCTCGATTATTTATGAAAATGAGCCAATGGAAAAAAATATGATGGTACAGTCACCTAGGCCATTTACCAGCACTTTTTTCAGCTGGAAAGAACTAACAACCAGCTTGATACAAGGGCTAGCGATTACTGCTGGAACTTTATACATCTATCAATATGCAGTTGAACGATCATTAGATGTAAACACTACTAGAACAATGGTTTTTAGTACTTTGGTTTTTGCTAATATATTCTTAACCCTTATCAATCGATCATTTTATTATTCAATCATCACTACCATTCGTTATAAAAATAACTTAGTAGTAGGAATGATTATGATCACCCTTGTTCTATTGCTTGCTTTAATTTATATAAGGCCCTTTGCTTTATTCTTTGACTTCTCCGCTATAAGTATTGCTCAGATAAGTTATTGCTTTGGTGTTGGAAGTTTATCAGTCCTATGGTATGAGTTGGTTAAGTTGCTAAAGAGATGGAAATAAAAAAACCCTTGCTACAAAGTGTAACAAGGGTGCCCTCAATCAACAAACTGTGCTAAACAATCTTTAATTACCTGGGATAATATCTATGATAACTGTTCTATTATAGAAACGCTCTTCTGGATATTTATTTTCGAATGGTGCATTTGAAACGTCAGCCCCAAATCCATACACTTCAAATTTAACATTGCGTCTTCCTAAACGATTGGTAGCACGCTCTAAAATGACTTGTGTAGATACTGCACGATCATGAGATAATTGGTGATTGTATTTTTCTTCGCCAATTATATCTGTGTGTCCATGAATAATCGCTGTTCCATTATCTTGAATTAAAGGAGCAACAACATCCGTAAGGAATTTCTCATATGCCGCAATTGCATCTGATTGATCAAAATCAAATAATATACTGTAACGTAATCCTTCTTGCTTTAAGCTTTCAGACTTTGCAACACTCACAGAACTTTCTTTTTGGATAATTTCACCAGATTTGGTAGTACCAAACATGGTAACTTGATAATTTTTAGACGCGTTGTTTCCGAGAATTGATTTTCCTGAAACAGAACTTTGATCTAAATAATAAGGACCGTAATTTTGAACAACACCAGCCTCATCTTTTAATTCAACCCTCCAAGAATTCAACAACTCTGTTGCACCTTTATTAGTAAAAATAACATGGGTATCTAATGGGTCTTCTTGGTATGTCTTAATTTGTACAGGCTTTAAAAATGGAGAAGTTGCACCACCCACTTCAAGTAGCATAGCCGAAGATGTACTTGTAATATCCACTCTTCTATCTCCTTCTCTTAATAAATCTAGCTGCTTTGTTCCTCCAGGTTGTTCAGAAGGAATCACTGGCTTATCTCTACCATCAGTGGTGATTCTTGATGGATCTATATCATAGTTATTTACTAGATATTGTTTAATATTTTCTGCCATCAACCTACCTTCTGTAGGATTTTTATCTGAAGCACCAGTTAATAAAATTGAACTATTAGGATTATTACGCATTCTATCTCCCATGATGTTTAGAATATTATAATAAACATTCAGTTGACGTGCAGCTCTTCCATTATTTAAATTAGCTGGTTGTTGTTCTTGTAATTCAGCTTCTTTAAAATTAGTAGACTCGTTCTTCCCTAACTGAACATACCTACTAGGTATATCACTTGAGCCCATATTAAAAAAGACTGAGTTACGCAAAGGGAATATTTCTTTTACTTGTCTTTCTGCAGGAACAATTTTAGGCGCTCTAACTGAAAAAGCTAAGTTGGGCTCTTTTACTGTAACAACCCTTACTGTTTCAATTGGGGCTGCTGGTGTTTGTTTTAAAGGAGCTGCTGTTGCTACTTTTCCAAACTTCAAAGCCAAGCCTGCTCTAATGGTGTACATATCCCATGTTTCAACCGTTCTAGGTGCTTGAAATAAATTGGTTTGAAAAGAAGCAAATGGCGATAAAGTAACTTGACTCGTATTGCTTTTTTTAGACAAGGGGATATCTATTCCAGCTCCTGCTTGGGCAGATAACATGGTTTTTCTTATATCACTAAAATCTCCTCGTTGATCTACCTGTTTGTCTTGAACATAAACAAAGTCTTTATTAATATTAATACCAATTGTTGGACCTGCAAATAAATAAAATGCAGAAGCAAATGGCGCTATTCTTAAACTTGGTTCAATAGAGAAATAACTCAAATTAGTAGACAAGTCGGCAGGGCAATTACAAGGTGCCATTACCTGATTAAATTTTGCACTCCTATTATCGTATGCAAGATTCATCATAAAACCTACTACTTTATTGGGTCGATACTCCAATAAGAAAGACGCATATGGTCTAACACTTTTACCTTTATGAAAAGCAGTGGGAACATTTGTAGCAGCATTCAACATTTGGGTTGTTCCATTATACTGATTAATATTAGCTGCAACAGAATATCCAAACCACCATTTGGGTTCAACTCTTTTTTCTGTTTGCGCAAATATTGCGGTACAGCTGATTAGTAATCCAAACAACAAGAAGACTGTTTTTGAATGGTTATTTTTGAAGTGTATCATAAAATATATTTAAAATAAATTGTTAGTTAGGTTATTGAACATTTATAGTAGTGTTCACCATCGTTACAGAAGCATTTAAAGAAAGGGCTCTTCCGTTTAATATGGTTTGGGTTGCATTTCCTGGAGTAGAAAAAGTAACACCAGCATAAGCAATGATTGTTCCAACCATTGTTCCACCACCTGCACCATTAATGGTTGCTGCACTTCCTACATGCCAGAACACATTCTTAGGTTGGCCGCCATTAATCATAATTACCGATTTTGCACCTGTTGGTCCTGCTATACCTACTGTTAGGCCTGATGCAGTTTGGAATACCCATACCGCATTAGGATCTCCCTTTGCATCCAATGTTAAATTGCCATTGCTGATTTTAAAAGTTCCACTAGCAGATTTATAAACACCAGGAGCAAGTGTTAATCCACCTAGTTCTCCTGCACCTGGATCAATTCCACCTGGTTTAGCAGCTGGCGCTGTGCTTAGATAAAGGGCATTGGCATCAGCCAAACCTTGTGCAGCAATAATAGCAGAAGCTGCAGAACCTGGAGCTGGAGGTGCTGTATGAATTCGACCATTAACCCTTCCAACATTCAAAGGCGTTTCTGTGTAAACATCACCCGTAATCATATCATGAAAACCAGTAATTAAAGTAGAAGCTGCAGTAGTACCGATGCCTCCATTATTGATGACTGTATTTAACCCTTGATTGGTTATTCCAGCGTTACCGCCAAACACACCAAACACAATTAATGTAGGTGGAATTACTGGTGGAATTACCACTGGAGGAATTGTGGTAAATGTCCAAGTGTAATCACTGGCCAATGTATTACCTGAAATATCTCTAGCACCAATCGTAATGGTACCAGTGTACAAGGTATTAGAAGCCAATCCACCTGTGGGTACAAAACTCGCAACTCTGCCGGTATAAGTAATTGTACCAGGAATTGTAGCAGTTCCGTTTTTGATTAAAAAAGTAGTATTGTTAATTGAACTAGGATCCATGTTCTCACTAAATGTAGCCGTGATGACTTTGTTTAATGGAACATTAAACGCACCATTGATAGGATCAGTGGAAACAACTAAGGGTTTAATGATATCTAATAATACACCAGTTCTAAAAGTCCAGGTATAATTACTAGCCAATGCATTTCCTGAAGAATCACGAACACCTGTGGTAATTGTACCAGTGTACAAAGTGTTTGGCAATAAATTCACAACAGGTTTAAAACTAGCTGTATTACCCGTATACGTAACATCACCCAAAACAGGAGTTGTTCCATTACTTAACAAAAAAGTGGTTCGATCCATTGTTGCAGGATTCATCACTTTACTAAAGCTTGCAGTAACTACTTTATTCAATACCACATCAGCTGCACCATTTACTGGGCTAGTTGATACAACTATTGGAATAGTGCCTGTTGCAAAACTCCATGTATAGTCTGCAACCATTGCATTACCAGCTAAGTCCTTAGAAGTTTTAACAATGGTAGCCGTATAAACAGTATTTTCTAAAAAGGAAGCAACAGGAGTAAATGTAGCTGTTGAACCACTATAGGTAACACCACCTGCAATTACGTTCGTTCCCTGCTTTAAAATAAAGCTACTACTAGTTATTGTTGCAGGATTCATTGGTGTACTAAACGTTGCAGAAATGTTTTTTACTAACGCAACATTAGCCGCATTATTAATTGGATCAGTTGAAACAACAGTAGGTACAGCTCCTGTATTAAAGGACCACACATAATTTTGAATCATTGAACTTTTTAAATTGTCTTTAGCACCCGTAGTAATAGTAGCGGTATAAACTGTATTACTTTTAAGTGGTACAGATGGAGTAAAGCTAGCTGTAGAGCCAGTATAACTAACAGCTCCAGAAACCAATACGGTTCCTTCTTGTAATAAAAACGTACTATTATTAATAGTAGCAGGATTCATTGGCTCATTAAAAGTTGCTGCAATCACTTTGATAGTTGGTACATTAATTGCACCAGCAAGCGGGTCGGTAGAAATAACTTCAGGACAAATAGCAATCGTTCCTGTTTCTTCCACTCCTTTTTTGCAACCCATGCTAAATAATAAGGTGACCAACAAAAATTTTATTGTAGGACTAAAGAGTGCTTTTAGTCTTTTCGGTAAAAATGTAAAAATGCTTTTCATAGTTTGAAAAATTAATTATCCAAATGTTCAAATAATAAAAACCAAACTACTTACACAATTGAATCTGTTAATTACATGAATCACAGATATGTGAATGATGTAATTAAAATGATGAATAGTATAATGCTTATCTAATACAAAAAGCCAATCTTGCATTCATTATCAGAAAAAAAATTATGAAAAAGAACATCTTTATTGTAGCTATTATTTTATGTGCACTTAGCATATATACTACTACAAATGCACAGAGTTACAAGAATGGTTTAGGATTAAGATTCGGTGGTTTAACCAGCGGATTAACATTAAAACATTTTACCAATCAGACCACCGCCTTAGAAGGTATAGTTAGTTTAGGAAGACAAAGTGTAATTGTAACTGGCTTGTATGAAAAGCTTGCACCATTGGGTGGCGCAGGTAGTGCAAAATTATTTTATGGCTTTGGTGGACACCTTGGATTTTTTCAAGATGGAGGTCGTTATTACTATAATGATAACAGGATTTATACTTCTTCAACCGTAGTAGGTTTAGATGGTATATTAGGATTAGACTTTAAATTAAATAAAGCACCTATCAATATCAGTATGGATATTAAACCATTCGTTGACTTCTTTGGAGGCAACTATTTTTATATGGATGGAGGACTTAGCTTAAGATATACTTTCTAGAAAAACCAACTTATCTTAAGCTGCTGGCATCAACTCTTGTGGGAGTTTCTTTTCCACTGATGATTCCTCTAGCACTTAAAGCAATAGATCGGATGATCTGAGTCATATTCGGAATATCGATGGTACTTAGTTCATCCGATGCTTTATGGTAGTAAGGGTCAACATCTATTTTAGTAGTTGAAATAGTATGTGCTGGCACACCCAATCTTGCCAATGTTGCATTATCAGAACGATAGAATAAATTTTGACTGGTATAAGGATCGGGATAGAAAGTAAAATTAGTTCCAGTCAAATTACCTTGTAACAATTTACCCATATCTGTTTTTTCATACCCGGTGATAAAAGCACTGTTCTTTCCCCATTTACTTTCACTACCAATCATTTCAATATTGAACATGGCTTTTACATCCAAGGGATTGAATTGCTTAGAAAAATATTGGGCACCAAATCCACCTACTTCTTCCGCAGTAAATGCAGCAAAAATCAACGTGCGATCATTGTTCTTGGTTGCAGCATAATATTTAGCCAATAACATCATTGCTGTAGTTCCAGCAGCATCATCATTTGCTCCATTATAAATAGAATCGTTGTTGACCATATTTCTGCTGTTGATTCCTAAATGATCGTAGTGACCAGAAAAAATCACATACTCATTTGGTAAAGTTTTACCAGGAATCATGCCCACCACATTGGCCAGCGGCATTTCTTGTATATCGTGCTTTGCATCAATCGTAATGCTTTTGATGGCTGCTTCAGCAGTTAAAATAAATACAACCGATTTATCGGAATAAAACATATTACCCTTAAGCTGTGCCAATCTTCCGAAACTACTGGTAAAAGAAGTATCTACTAACACAATGGTATTCTTAGTGAGTCCACTGTACTTGCGGGCTTCTCCAAATAAATTAGCTCCCTTTGCAATCACTGCCACTTCATATCCCGATTTATCGGTAACCTGTAAGTCTTTACTGCAAGTAACAGCAATAATTTGTTTGGTATCTAAAGCTGATTCATTTAGCATACCAGACGCACTAATAAACTTAGGTCAGATCATTGCAAATGATTGCAAATATTGATTGCTGCCTTTTAATGGCTGAATACCATACGATTTAAATTCAGCAGCAATAAATGCAGCTGCCTTCTCTATTCCTTTAGTAAAAGTTCTTCTCCCTTCCATTTCATCAGAAGCCAATGTACCAACCACTCTTTGCACTTCGGCATCTGTAATAATGGTTTGTAAGTCTTGTGCTTTTACAGCAACCATTGAACCCAACAAACAAAAGGAAACAAAAAACTTTTTCATGATTTTCAATTAAATTATAAACTCATCATTTCTTTAAACTTCACCGTTTGTCTACGGCTAACTTCAATCTTTTCCCCGCCTTTTAAATCGAGAATTAATCCTCCATTAAAATAAGGTTCAATTTTTTCTATC
>CAZTDV010000078.1:0-10916 GCA_964612195.1 uncultured Sediminibacterium sp. | reverse complement strand
CTAAACCCGATTTTGTTTACGAAAATGGCAATAATTGCACAAAAGATGCCGAAAGGACAGTTTAGATGCCCCCCAAAATTGGTAACTTTGCCCTCTCAATTAGCATAGATGAATAACAAAGAGTCGGTTTTACAAAGTGTGGTAATCAAGTTTGCAGGAGATAGTGGAGATGGGATGCAATTAACAGGACAACAGTTTACCAATAATACGGCATTGTTAGGGATAGATTTGGCTACTTTTCCAGACTTTCCCGCAGAAATCAGGGCCCCAATTGGAACAGTTCCTGGGGTGAGTGGGTTTCAGTTACATTTTTCTTCTAATAAAGTATTTACACCAGGAGATATTGCAGATGTGTTGGTGGCTATGAATGCAGCCGCATTAAAAGTGAATTTGAAAGCCATTAAGTCGGGTGGTAAAATCATTGTAAATATTGATGGTTTTGATGCGAAGAATTTACGTTTAGCTAATTATCCAGAAGGCGTGAATCCTCTAGAGGACGGCAGTTTGGATTCATTTGAAGTCATTAAAATTGACGTGACCAAACTAACACGTGAAGCACTTAAAGAATTTACCGATCTAGGTACCAAGGAAAGAGACCGTGCAAAGAATATGTTTGTATTGGGCTATATCTATTGGATGTACAATAGAAAACTAGACAATACCATCGATTTCTTACAAGAGAAATTTGGAAAGAAAGAAAACATTCTGCAGAGTAATATTAAAGTGTTGCAAGCAGGATATAATTACGGAGACACAACTGAAACATTTACATCAAGGTATACGATAGAAAAAGCCAAAATGCCTGCTGGCTTGTATCGCAGCATTATGGGTAACCAGGCATTGGCCATGGGGTTGATTGCGGCTGGCGAAAAATCGGGGCTGCCTTTGTTTTTAGGAACATATCCTATTACACCTGCTTCAGATATTTTACACGATTTAAGTAAGTACAAAAGTTTTGGTGTAAGAACATTTCAGGCAGAAGATGAGATAGCGGGAATCACCGCCGCGATTGGTGCAAGCTATGGTGGATCAATCGGCATCACTACTACATCAGGTCCAGGTATGGCATTGAAAACAGAAGCCATGGGCTTGGCCGTGATGTTAGAAATTCCTTTGGTGATCATTAATATTCAGAGAGGTGGACCATCTACTGGATTGCCAACCAAAACAGAACAGAGCGATTTGTTGCAAGCTTATTACGGAAGAAATGGGGAATGCCCCATGCCGGTAATTGCATCAGCCACACCATCTGATTGTTTTGATGTGGCATTTGAATCGGTAAGAATTGCTATTCAACATATGACACCGGTGATTTTGTTAAGTGATGGATATATTGCCAATGGAGCAGAGCCATGGAAATTTCCACAAACAGCAGACTTGCCAGCAATACCAGTAAGTTTCAAGAAAGGTTTGGCGGAAGATGAACCTAAGTTCATGCCATATAAACGAGATGAAAAACTCGCCAGACCTTGGGCGGTACCGGGAACTGCAGGCTTAGAACATCGCATTGGAGGATTAGAGAAACAAGACGTTACGGGTAATATCAGTTACGATTCCGATAACCACCAACATATGGTTAAAACGCGTCAAGCCAAAGTAGATTTGATTGCCAAATATATTCCGCTACAAACCATTGACAGTGGTCCTTCAACAGGTAAAGTATTGGTGTTGGGTTGGGGCTCTACTTATGGTGCCATCAAAAGTGCTGTTTTAGAATTGCAAGCCGCTGGTCATGCTGTAAGCCATGCTCATATTCGTTACCTGCGTCCATTCCCAAGTAACCTAGGAGAAATCATTGCCAATTTTGATCAGGTATTGATTCCAGAAATCAACAATGGCCAATTAATTAAAATTATTCGTGATCAATATTTGGTGGATGCAAAGGGCTACAATAAAATCATGGGTGTGCCGATTACCAAAGGTGAATTGGTGGATGCGATTACTGCGATGTTGTAAAAAAGCCTTAATTTAGTACTTAAATAAGTACTCATGAAAGTGGTCAATTACACGGAGTTCAGGAATAATTTAGCCGAAAGCCTTAATTCAGTTAATGATGATGGGGATATTGTGGTGGTTGCCCGCAGTAAGGGTAAGAATGTGGTGGTAATGAGCTTAGAAGAGTACAACAGTATACAAGAAACCATCTATTTAAATAGTACTCCAGCCAATAGAGTCAGATTAGAAACTTCCATATCGCGGATTGAAACCACAAAGCCTTTACAAAAAAAGCTCATTAACAAATGAAGCAATTGTTATGGGATCAATCAGGATGGGAAGATTATTTGTATTGGCAAGTAAATGATAAAAAAATTTTATTCCGTATTAACGACTTAATAAAAGATACCCAACGAAATCCATTTACAGGTCTTGGCAAACCAGAGCCTTTAAAAGGTAATCTCTCTGGCTGTTGGAGCAGAAGAATTAACGAAGAACATCGATTAGTGTATATGGTTAAAGAAGACTGTATTTATATATTGCAGTGTAGGTTTCATTACTGAAGATTATAAGTTAATCGAACAGTAATTCTAGCTGTTTTAAATTTACTATACGTATCAAAATTACCACCGTAACTGTCTTCTTCTATTGACCCTTTTCCAGTGATTTGAAAAACACCCATCGAGGCATCTTTCAATTTGCCGAGTTTCCCGTTTGCTGTAAGTACAATTTTTTCAGCACGTTCTCTTGCATCTTGTGTTCCCTTTTCAATTAAATTTTGCTTGAGACTTGGTAAATCCGAATAGGTGTATTGAATACGACTGCCTTCAAATTCAATCCCTGAATTGATTAATTCAGAGGTTTGATCTACAACCGATTCAATTTTTTTCATCAACACTGGGTTTTTGCGACTGCTAAATGCAACAGTCTGAGTAGCAATATATCCATCAAAAACTTGTTCTTGTTTAATTTGTTCACCTTTCTGTTCAATGGTAATTGTCCTAAATATTTTTTCAAATGTTACACCCCCAAAACTAAATTCAGCATCTTTAAATCCTTTCGATTGAAAAAATGATTTCACTTTTTCTTTATCGGCATTGATCATATTGTATGCATCTTTAGCCTCCTTTGCTCGGGCACTATAATTACCTGTCCACAAAATTTCATCAGATTCAAAGTCTTTGGTACCAAGACCTACTACTGAAATAGAATCTTGTGTAATATTTCTATTTTTGAAAGCCCCACCTAATATCAATGCTGTTATAATGATGGCGACGCTGATAATAGCGGGTTTTATGAAAGATTCGTATTTCATGATGAAATGATTTTAAAGGATTTAGTGTGAAAATATCATTATTAATTAGCTGATTTATCATAGAACCTTGGATGTTTTACAATACCATTAGTGGTGCAATGATAAACAAGTTCTGACCTATTGCTAACAATAAATTCAGCTGAAAGTAAATTGAAATAATTCTTAACGGATGCTAAGCTTTTGTTCATGACTTTAGCAATTTCCGTATGCGAGAGATTTGCTGCATTCAATATTAAATACTCCATATGTGTATTCGGGATGTTGGCAAAATTTTCTCTAATGATGGATTTAGTTGATTTTGATTTTTTAATTGAGTCCCTCTGATTGAATAGTAAGCTGTCTATGTATTCTTTGTTATTTAAAACAGCTTCCATTGCTTCAAATAATATATTTCTATTACCATAAGTACCTTGGTAAACGGCGGACTCTCTTTTTAAAAAGAATTTTGTAATAAACCCCAAAGCGCCCTCACTTAGCACTTCTGTTACTAAGGCTTCATTTGAATGTGATGAAACGCCTATAATTTTTATTGAAGGGTGTATAAATGTGATGTATTGTGTGAGTAAAAGTCCATCTATTTTCGGCATTTTTATATCCAATAATAAAATATCTGGTAAGCGCTTAACTGTTTTTAAGGACATCAATAAATCAAAACCATTTTTTGAAATAATATTGATTTGAGCTTTCTTGAAAGCTGATGCTTCTTGAATGATGTGAGTTAAATGTCTTTCTTCATCTTCTGCTATTGCGATTCTTAACAAGGTCTTTTTTGAAGTGAATATATAACATTATTCTTATGTATGGGGGGGGTAAAAGATGAATCACGTTAAATTTTTACAATTTTGATAAAAATTAACCATATGGTTATTTCTTTCTTGTTTTTATAAGTATTAACCATAAGGTTAATGTGTTTTACCTGTGTACTGATTATTTTCAATTTGAATATTCGCTGGTAATCCATAATTCCCAGTTCTGTGGCCACAGAAGAAAAAGTGGACGTTGTTAAATATAATTAAAACATATAATTCGATTATTAATTACTTAAAGCATTTAATCTTGAGAAAACAATTATTTTTTATTGTCTTGACTTTAGTGTCAATTTCCATATTGAGTGGATGCAAAAAATTAGAAAACAATCAACAATCAGAAGAAGCACTTTTTAATAAATCATATTTATTTTTAAAAAGTATGCAGCAAACTGTTTCAACAAAAAAGGCGTTAAAAATTCAAAAAATTATTAATAATCTATCTCAGAGAAATATAAAAGAAATTCACACCTATAAAGAAAATAAAGCTATTATGTGTGATTTAGTATCTTATAAAAAATATTCGAAGTATCAATATAAAGAGGTTTTATATAAAATTATTTTCAAACTTAGAGATAATGAAATAATTGATGCTTTTATATACACTATATATACTAACGAAAATGAATCATATGTAAATGATAATATTACTAATATACTAAAAGGAAATGATGTTACATTTAGTGGGGAAGTTACCTCGAACGCATTAGACGACAAATTCTTATTAACTAAAATATTTAAAAACGGAAAATTATTAAGTACAAAAGAGCTTCAGATCAATATTTCAAAAGACAAGAATCATATTTCTGAATCCTTATCAGCTTTTAATTCTAGAAATACTATTAAATCAAGCACAATAAATTGCATAGATTGGTACGAGGTAACAACATATTATTATTCTGATGGACATTCTGAACAGACTTGGAGTTATTTAAGAACAACTTGTTCAAACTCATGCGGTTATGGTGATCCTACTGAAGTTCAAAATTTTTGTGATTTTGAAAGTGGTAGTGGGGGTAGTAGTGGGAATGCTGCCGATTCTACAAACCCATGTGGTAATGCTGATACACTTGCAAAAAAAGCAGACTTTAAAAGTAGAATGGATTCTTTAAAACTTTTAACAAATCAACAATATGAAACAGGTTACTTCTTTATAAAAAATCTGGACGGAACTTATAGTTATACTAAACAACAAGGCACTCTCAATTCTGCGAGTATTCAAGCTAATCTTACAAGTTCCATAAGCGGCTACATGCATAATCATTACTCTAGTTTACTTTCTATTTTTTCAGGTGCAGACTTGAGACAAATGTACGATTTGTTAAAAAAAGGGAAATTATCCGATCCTTCAACATTTACGATGAGTTTAGTGACAGCTGACAGCACTACCTATATGATGCAAATAGATGATATTATAAAATTCCAGCATTTTGGACAGACATATATGAATGATGACTTAATTTTCCATTTTTTTGAAAGCCAATATTTGAATAGGTATAACATATCACAGACAGCCAATAAGAATAATAATTTGAGTGGTTTCTTAAGAATGCTAGATGAATTTAACACAGGAATTAAATTCTTTTCGGGAGATTATTCTGATTTTTCTAAATGGAGTCCTATAAAGTATGAGTCTAACGGAACTACAAATGGTGGAACAATTGTTAATTCACCTTGTTAATATTACTATCATGAAAAAAATACTCATTACAACTACGTTTTTATTTTCTATAGGCAAAATTTATGCGCAGCAAACAAGTGAGTTAGCTTTAGAAGCAAAGACAAAATTTGAAGGATGCTGGACAGGTATTTTTAATAATGATACTGTCACAATTATATTATTACAAACAAGATCAAAAGCAGAAGATTTAAATCCTATTGATTCAATTGTTTTTTTATACGGGTGGCATAAAATTTCGAATACCAAAAAGGTTATTGAAAGTAGCTTAGACTCATTATCCTTTAATCTAGATAAAACCTATACAATTATAGCTTCTTATAAAAGCAATCATCGGGAACTCCAATTAATTATTCATGATTTAACAAGAGAAAGATTGCTAGAAGGGAAACTTGTTTTATCAAATAATAAAAGTGCAATATTAACAACTAACTTAAAAGAGACATGGCTTGATGATAACAAAGCATATCTTGATGGGCAAACATTTCCCTCTAAAATAGCAATGAAAAGAATTACTACAACAGTTCCAATTCCTGCATGTTTTTAAGGCGACTAGCTTATTTAATATTGAGTAATCTTTTCTCTACTCCTTCAAAAGTCATTTTCACTTTCTGAATACTACCGTCTGTATTAAAATAAAGTTTGTCTATACAGGTAACTCGATGGTCTCTATCTAGATTGGGAATAGGTCTTCGATGGTATACTATATACCATTCATCAGTGCCTGGAATATTCATCACAGAGTGGTGGCCAGCTCCAGTAGCAATGGAGGTTTCGGCTTCTAAAATAGTGCTTTCTCTTTCGAAGGGTCCATAGATATTGTTTGATCTTGCATATGCCACTTTATAGGTTCCATTGGTCCATCCTCCTTCTGACCACATCAAATAATAAGTGCCATTTCTGATAAACATGGTTGGCCCTTCTATATATCCTTTGGGGGTAATTTCTTTCACCAAATCTCCGTTGGGGTATGGTTCTATTGCTGTAAAATTTTTGTTGAGTTTGGCAATATTGCAACGTCCCCATCCGCCATACATGATATAATATTCTCCATCTTTACCTTGAAACACAAACTGATCAATGGGTTGAGCATCATTGTAAAATTGATTGATTAAGGGGTTGCCTAAATAATCTTTATAAGGTCCTTCGGGATTAGGCGCCACTGCAATTCCAATACCTCCATTGTGATCGTCTTTCACACTGTTTCTTTTTTTGCTTTGAATATCATTGGCGGAGAAAAATAAAAAATATTGATTGTCTTTTTTCACAATCGATGGCGCCCACATGGCCATATAGGCCCATTTAATTATGCTGGTATCTAATACGCGAGCATGTTTTTTCCAATTGACTAAATTGGTGGAAGAAAAAGCGTCTAAAAAAACTTGTGATTTGTATTTGGCAGAATAAGTGGGGAATATCCAATATTGATTGTTGAGTATCACACCTTCAGGATCTGCATACCAACCTTCAATGATGGGGTTGCCTGATTTTTGGGGATTGCTGGCTTTTATTGATTGCGCAGATAGTTCTGCAAATTGCCAACCCCATAGCAAAGCAATGCAGATGATTTTTTTCATAACGCTAATTTGATTTGCTTTTTTTCTTTTCTTGTTTCGCAAAAAAAGAACAACTGTTTTTTATCCCGCATTCATCACATTTCGGATTACGCGCCAAGCAAGTGTACCTGCCATGTAATATCAACCAATGATGGGCTCTGTGTACCAGTTCTTCTGGAATATTTTTGATGAGTTCTTTTTCAACTGCCAATGGGGTAGTGGCTTTTGTGCTGACCAAACCCAACCGATGACTGACTCTGAATACATGGGTATCCACGGCCATATTAGGTTGTTCATCAATTACACTGGTGATGACGTTCGCTGTTTTTCTTCCAACACCGGGAAGCTTTACCAATTCTTCAACCGTCATAGGTACTTCACCGCCAAACTGTTCTAATAACATATTGGCCATGCCAATTAAATGCTTGGTTTTGTTATTGGGATAAGAAATACTTTTAATGATTGGAAACAACTCATCAAAACTGGCTTTTGCCATTTTTTGTGGAGTAGGGTATACTTTGAATATAGAAGGCGTGGTTAGGTTTACACGCTTGTCGGTGCATTGTGCTGATAAGATTACAGCCACCAATAATTGAAAGGGATTATCGTACACTAATTCTGTTTCTGCAATAGGAGTCGTTTCTTGAAAATAGTTGATGACTTCTTGGTAACGCTGTTTCTTGGTCATGCGCAAATTTACAAAGAGGCTGTAAGCAAAGTGGTTATTTCGCTCTTTTCTTTGCGTAATCCAAAATAGCTTTAATAGATTTTTTAGAAGGGGATTTAAGCTTCAGCTTGTCTAGTTGATCCTTAGACCTTTGCAAGGTTTCAACTTGTTTCTTTAGTTCGGCGTCTTCTATTATAGCTTTGTCAATGGCTTTGGTAAGCTCAGGCGTGCAATCTTGGTATACGTACATAATCAATTCCTCTTCTTTAAAGTTTTTCATAAGCAGTTGTCTGCGAGTGAACAAGAGGATACGGTCTTTTATAAAACGGTACCAATATTAAAATATTGTAAAGAATTATTTTTTTCGGGCGCTGGAGTCTTCAATAATAAAAATATCCTCCCCGTCTTTCTTCATTAAATATCGCTCACGGGCGTATTTCTCAATAGCGGCTGGATTGTTTTGTAGGTCGTTTAACTCTTTCTTGGTTTTTTCTATTTCCTGTTCGTAATAGGCTTTCTTTAATTCTAATTTTTTTAATTCGTCCCTGCGTTCTTTTTGCTGAAAATAATCTCGCTGGTCATAAAACAACATCCATACAATAAACAGTATCGCTGCTATTAAGTATTTATTGGTTAGGTATGGAATTGCTTTCTTCATAAAAAAATTGGCAGATAAAAGTAATAAGAAACCTTTATCTGCCAAGTATGATTTGTGCACAGTCGTGCAAATAGTTATTTACCGAATTTGATTTTTCCTTTTGGATAAATGCCCGTTTCTCCCAACATTTCTTCAATACGAATTAATTGGTTGTATTTAGCCATACGGTCGGTTCTTGAAGCAGAACCGGTTTTAATTTGACCACAATTTAATGCTACTGCTAAATCTGCAACGCTTGTATCTTCAGTTTCACCACTTCTATGACTCATGATGGTATTGTAACCATTGTGTTGGGCCAATGTAACTGCGTTGATGGTTTCAGTAATGGTTCCAATTTGGTTTACTTTAACCAATAAGCCATTCGCAATATGTTTGTCAACCCCTTGTTGAATACGATCTACATTGGTTACAAATAAATCGTCTCCTACTAATTGACATTTGCTACCAACCGCTTGTGTCAAGGCTTTCCAGCCATTCCAATCATCTTCTGCCATTCCATCTTCAATTGAAACAATTGGATATTGCTTTACCCATTTTTCCCAGAACTTCACCAACTCATCACTGCTCATTACTTTACCACTGCTCTTATGGAACACATATTTTTTCTTCTTCGCATCCCATAATTCACTGTTTGCTGCGTCCATAGCAATTACAATTTGAGAACCTGTTTTGTAACCAGCAGCATGTATTGATTCTAATACTGTTTCAATAGCTTCTTCGTTGCTTTGAATATTCGGTGCAAAACCTCCTTCGTCACCCACGTTGGTACTGTATCCTTTCTTTTTCAACACCGTTTTAAGGGTATGGAAAATTTCTACTCCCCAACGCAATCCTTCACTAAAGCTTGGTGCACCAACAGGCATGATCATGAATTCTTGGAAATCAATTTTGTTATCTGCGTGTGCACCACCGTTCACAATATTCATCATTGGAATCGGTAATGTTTTTGCATTGGTTCCGCCTATATAACGATACAGTGGCAAAGAAGCTTCATCCGCTGCTGCTTTAGCAACGGCCATGCTCACTGCTAAGATTGCGTTGGCTCCTAACTTAGCCTTATTAGGTGTGCCATCTAAATCAATCATGATTTGATCAATAGAAGCTTGCTCAGAAACATCTAATCCTACAATTGCATCAGCAATAGTGGTGTTTACATTCTTAACTGCTTTTAATACGCCTTTACCAACATATTTCTTTTTATCATTATCTCGTAATTCAACTGCTTCATGAATGCCTGTGCTGGCTCCACTTGGAACCGCCGCTCTGCCTAATGCGCCATCGTCGGTTAATACATCTACTTCTACAGTAGGATTACCTCTACTATCTAATATCTGTCTTGCATGTACATCAATAATGTAACTCATGGTATTTGTTTTAAATGGACTCAAATATAAGTAATATGTAGTTTATACACTAATAGCCCCTGTTAAGCTTCTGAAAACTTGCTCTAAACTACTGTTTTGATTCAATTCATGAATGGGTTGATTGGCTACCATATTTCCTTTATGTATGATGATAACACTGCTGCAAATGGCTTCTACTTCTTGTAAAATATGGCTGGAGAATAAAAACGTTTTATTTTGTCCTAGTTCCTTAATCAATTGTCTTATTTCTATAATTTGATTAGGGTCTAATCCGGTTGTTGGTTCGTCTAGTATTAGCACTTCGGGTTCATGAATAATAGCCGCTGCTAATCCCACCCTTTGCTTATAGCCCTTTGATAGTTGGCCAATTTTTTTATGTTGCTCTGGGCCTAATCCTACCTGTTCAATCACTTTTGTAATTTGCTTTTGCACTTCTTTTATTTCGTGCACTTCTGCAACAAATTGTAGGTATTCTTTTATATACAAATCATAATAATGCGGGTTGGCTTCCGCCAAATAGCCTATTTTCTTCTTGCATGAAATAGGATCTTTACTCATATTGATGCCATTGACTTCAATACTGCCAGCGTCTGGTTCAATTGAGCCAGTAATCATTTTCATTGTAGTGCTTTTACCTGCCCCATTTGGACCTAAAAACCCAACAATCTCTCCTTTTTCAAGAGAAAAAGACAGATCGTTCACTGCTATTTGTGTTCCGTATTTTTTGACCAAATGGGTTACTACTATTGACATTGATACTGTTTAGGAGTGTCAAACCTAGTTCATTTTGGGATTATTTTTTTAGTCAATTCGTTAATATTTATGTATTTGCTATTTCAAGTTGCTCCTGATTTCATCCATTACAGAATTTAGGTATTTATTAGCTGCTGCTGCAACACCCGCTTTATATTTACTTGATTCTACTGGAATTGCTTGA
>CAZTDV010000077.1:0-11117 GCA_964612195.1 uncultured Sediminibacterium sp. | reverse complement strand
ATAAAATTTGAAGGATTTGGTAACGCTGCATATAAGTCACGAGAAATGGGGGAATCTTTGCGCACGCTGGAAAAGGCCTTACTCTTACAGTTAATTTATCCATGTACCACAGCAACCATACCAATGATTCCTGATATAAAAAAATCGCCCAGACTTCAAATTCTGGATTCAGGATTATTGAATTACTTTGTAGGAATTCAAAAGGAAATTATAGGTACAAATGATTTAAATAGTATTTACCAAGGGACACTAATTGAACACCTTATTGGACAAGAAATATTAGCATTTCAATATAATGCACTAAGTGCACTTCAATTTTGGGTTAGAGAAAAAAAAGAATCAACGGCTGAGGTTGATTATCTATTTCAGTACGATGGATTGATTATTCCAATTGAAGTTAAGTCTGGTAAAGAAGGCACATTAAAATCATTACATAGTTTCATGGACATAGCTCCACATGATATGGCTATTCGATTTTATGCAGGAGCACTAAATATTACGGATGCTATTACTCAAAAAGGTAAGCAATACAAAATACTCAACCTGCCATACTATCTAGGTTCACAACTTGAGAAATATATTGCTTGGTTTATTGAAACAAAAAAGCCAGATCCTAAGAGCTGACTTTTCGAATTCGTGTATTACTCTAAAAATGATTAAAATTCTCAAGAAAAATATAGTAGCGAAGAATTGTCTGCCAGCAAGAACTTTTATTAATTGGTGGTTGGGCTTTTCTCGACTTTCCTTATTTAGTTTTTGGTTGTTTATAAAGCTGTATTGCTGTATAAAAAATCCACAATAAATAAAAGAAAAAAACTACTCTTTGTCCAAGAGATGGGTATGAAGTAAAGATAAAAGGCCAAGAACCAAAGAATATTGTCAGCCACGTAAATATTAATGTTGGCCTAATTGATTTTTTCCAATACTCGGATTGCTTCATTTGCTTTGGACTAGTAAAAGCTCCGATTAAGAAAAAAAGGTAACTCCCAAAACTTCCGACTGTGTGCAACAACATTGTCGTTGATTGCCTGTTGTCAAAATCACCTGGAAAAATACCTGATAAACTCATAAACAGTCCACTTAAAACAAAACTAATTAACGGCAACTTGCTTCCCTGTCCGTTAGTTATATTTTTAAATAGTCCAAATGAATAAACTGCAATTAAAATGCCTGTGAGAATATAACCAAAAATATTCCAAATCCATTTGTTTGGCGCATCCAATGAACCAAGTTCACTTACTGCTTTGTGAAAAAGATTATACTCTGGCCTTAAGTTTGACATAATGATATAAGTCGCCCAAAATAAAATGGTTGCTGAAATGCCAATGATTGCGTAAGTCTTATTTGTCATACGTTGAAATGTGTAATTTTAAAGCACAAAACTACAAGCAATTGAAATTGTCAAATTTGATGTATATCAAAAACTGGATTTTTCTGCTCTAACTCTACTTAATGTTTCTTGTGTCATACCCAAGTGAGAAGCTAACATACCAAGAGGGACTCTTTGGATTTTATTTCTTGCTGTTTTGAAGAAGAAGTCATACCGCTCTTTTGAAGTATGAAATTGTAAAGAAATTATCCTTTCTGATTGTTCAACAAAATATTTAGAGATTAACATCCGTCCGAAACGTTCCATTTCAGGAAAGTCTAAAAAACATTTTTCAAGCTGAAGAATGTCAATTGAAATTAGTTCCGATTTTTCTAAGGTTTGTATGTAACAATTATCGGGTACATTTTGCATAAAGCTGTAAATGGAAGTAATCCATTCATCTTCTGCCGAAAAATTGTCTGTAATTTCTTTGTCCCCTTTTTTATAATAGATTCTTACCAAACCTGAATTTATAAAATAAGTAAAGTTACAAACCTTATTAGGCTTATGAAGAAATTTTCCCTTTTCAAGACTCTGCAATTTGGAAATTTCGAAAAGTCTATTTTTCAAGTCTTCCGAAACCACAATAAATCTCTCGATATGCTGTATTAAATTTTCTGTCATTGTTGGTTGTCCAATAGCTTTGACGACATCACGTTAATTTATGCTATTTAAATAGCGATTACAAAAGAAACAATTGGGGGAGGAATAAATTGGGTATATGAATATAATAATTCTTTTTAAAATATCGAATTTTGGGGATCAGTTTAAATTAGAACTTTCAAAAAAGAAGCGGCCCATTCATACCGTGAAAAAACGGTCTATTTTAAGGAGTTAAACGGTTTCAAAAGGTCAATTTTTGTTTTAACTTAACGCAGACGTTAAAACCATAACCTTGAGAGCCATTATCATTGAGGATGAATACCATAGTCAGGTTCAACTTAAATCATTGATTACTAAGTATTGTACTGATGTAACTATACTAGGAGTTGCGGAAACGGTAAATCTAGGACAGAAATTATTTTACGAAAAAAGACCTGATACTATCTTTCTAGATATTGAACTTGGTGGTGAAAGTGGATTTAAAATACTAGAATCAATAAAGGATTATTCCTTTTCAGTAATCTTCACATCCGCTCATGAAAAATACAGTTTAAGAGCTATCAAATTTGCTGCGCTGGATTTTCTATTAAAACCTATTCAAATCAATGAACTTGTTTTAGCGGTTGAAAAAGCAAAAAATAACCATATCAAGTTCAATCAATCTAAACAACTAGACTTATTACTTGAAAATTTAAAATCAGAAACATATTCTTATCAAACTATAGCGATTCCACAAAGCAGAGAGATTAGATTACTTAAAATTAGCCAGATTTTATACTTGGAATCTTCCAACAACTATACCACTATTCATACAACAGAATCCGAAAAACTAATTGTTTCAAAAGGCATTTACTATTTTGATGAACTCTTATCGACCATAGGTTTTATTAGAGTACATCAAACCTATTTAGTGAACAAATATTTTATAAAAGGAATAGTAAGTACGAATGAATTAGAATTATTAAACAATACTAGAATTCCAATATCAAAACAAAAACTATCATACGTGAAAGAAGTACTTATTAAACAATGCCTATAAAAAACAATTTTGAAAGTTTATTATCGAAATTGCTTCTTTATCAAATAACCTAAACTCATAACTAATTGGGGTGTTAGGATTAAGTTGATTAAAATGTACTATCCTTTGATTTAGATACTTTAAACCAAAACCTCCTGCGGTGGGTATATTTGTATAGGCATTCGTTCTATTATTTTTTACAAGTATTTCTAAATTATTTTCTTTCTGATTAATAGTAATTTCTAAATAGCCATTTTTTCCTAATCCAGCCAATCCATGTTTTATAGCATTCTCAACTATTGGTTGCAATAGCAATGGCGGCAACTCTATAGCTGTTTTATTAATATTATCATCAATTACTATTTTATATTGAAATCCAAATCTTAACTGTTCTACCTTACAATACTTATCTATTAAATTAAGTTCTTCCTCCAGGCTTAATAATATCTTATCCATATTTCGTAAAGTTTCTCTTAAAATTAAAGAGAAATTTGCAAGATATTGATTAGCCAATTCATTTTCTCCCGCTGTAACCAATCCTTCAATTGAACTTAACGCATTAAATACAAAGTGCGGATTCAGTTGAGATTGGAGCATTTTCAGTTTATCCTCTACCCTATTTCTTTGATTTGTTAAACTTGAAAGTTTCCTCTTATAGTACCATCGTGTACTAAAAAAAACAATTGATAATATAAATAGGAGTGCTATTGCAATAAACCATAGTTTTTGATAGAATTTTTTCAGTGTGATTATTTCTACTAATAAACTTTCAGGCTGGTTTCGATATTTCAACTCAATAAAAAAATTGCTATTAGATTTAATCTCGTTTAATGTAATAAGGTGTCCAGCTTTAGACCACTTTATTTGACCAGCCCCTTTTTTATCAACTATTCTATACTCAACAATAGAATCTAATATTAAATTAGGTTTATGAATAATTAACTCTAAATAGCCATTGGTTTCAGTCTCAATTATTTTACCCCTTAATCTGGTAAATTCAATAGGGAAAGCTTGATTCTTATTTAATCTTCGCGCTTTATAAGCTTGACTTGTGCCGTCAATTCCCTTAAATGATCTAAAACCTACTACTTTGGGGACCATTCTTGAACATACAAATACACACTTTTGAACAATATTTGAACGCTTATCCACCCACACAATAGTTAATATATTACCATACACTAGAGAAGTATCTAACAATAATTTGTCTTTCTGTGTTTTATTATTTGGATAATAAATTTGTTGTTGATTATTTAAAACACCTGTTTCTAAATTTGGTTTACTCTCTGTAGGCTGGTTTACTTGTAATACTTGATCAAATTCAAACCCTAGATTCTTATCAAAATTAAATAGCTGTAATCTACCTGTTTGAATAATGAAAGTGTCTTTGTAATTAAATGATACTAAGTAATCATCCGATTTTATAATAAAAGGTATTTGACTAATAACACCTGTTACTTGCTTAGAAACTGGGAGGGCAAAAGCTAATTGTTGATTTAATACAAAAATTAAAAGAAACAAAAGTCTTCTCATACGCATATACTTTTATAAACTACCTAATTCACATTTCATTTATCCGAATTCACATTCACACAAATAGTTTCAATTTTCAAGAATGACTTTACGGAAAATTTAAACCATGAAAAACCATATATTCCTTGGACTATTTGTAATCATTATTTTGGCATGCAATAAAGCTGATCTCAAATTTGAAAATGAACGCTTTAATAGTGGCTCCTTCTTCACCAACAAATCAGCATTAAAAGAGAAACTTAGTATTGAATTGAAAAAAAGAAAAACAACTGAGAAGCTTATTGACATAGAATCCGTTTCATACATTAATTCGGATTCTGCGAACTATGCAATCATATTTTATAATACGAATACAGGTAGACATAATATTTTATTTGAAAAGTCAATTGAACCTGGTGAAACTGAACAATTTAAAGTATCAACCTGTGATGGATTTGATTGTACATGTAAAGTAAATGTTACGATTGATAACCTAGGGAAAGTCAATATTACCTGCACTTGTAGTTCTTGCTTATTGATAACGACTCAATAAGTGGTCATGGAACTTATACCAGAAAGCAATCAAAAAGAAATTATAACAAAAGGAAATGCTGTTTTAGTAAGTAGTAAGAATAGTAAAATAAACGGTTTTAAATCTTTCTTTAAGGAATTTGTTTCATTTAGTCAAAGTTGTCAATACTACCTAAGCCCCCATTTCGATATTTATATATACCAACTAGAAAATAAAGAAGCGATTCAAGTATTTCTCCAATCAGCTTCATGCAAATGGCTTTTATTCTATTTAGACACCGGAAATATTCAACAGATTAATCTAAATGATAAAAATTTTGAACTTCTTGAGAAATCTTCATTTTTTGCAAGTATGCAGGTGGTTGGCAATGCAATAAAAATGACTATTGGAAAAGGCCAATATAGTTTTGTCTGCTGCAATTTAAAATCAGGATCTGAATCAATTTTGATACATTACTATACTACTTTATTGAATAATGTTGATGAAAACCCCATTCTTATTGATTCATTAGATTCAAAATCACAACGTGAATGGGAAAAAATATTTGAACCAATTGATTTAGTTGAACTCTTGCCAAGTAAATTAAATTCACTAGTACAAGTTGTATTAACCCCCTAATTCTTGGATTAAATGATGTTAAAGGTTTGACATTTTTGGTTAATAATTAAATTTTTTATTGTGTTTTCCAACAAAGGGCTCAATGCTGTTTGTAAGGACATTCTTTCGCCCTTTGTTGAAGTATTATTTTGTGAGTTCCAGGTATCCCAAACGGATTGAGGTGTTTTCATATTCAGGGAACCATGTACTCGTTTTGTGTTATAAAATTCAACATAGTTGGTTATGATTAGTTTAGCTTCATAATAGCTACTTAATTCAAAACGTTCAACTACCTCTGATTGTAAGATACTGTGGTAAGCTTCGATGTAACTATTTTCTTGAGGAGTAGCTATATGGGTAAATTCTTGTTTAGCTTCTTCACTTGATAAATATCTTTTTACGCTATTTGCTAAAAATTGTGAGCCATTATCATTTCTGATATTTACGCCTTTAATTGGATGCTGTTGATTAATTCTTCTAAAGATATTAATCACATCAATTTGTTTAATGCTGCGTTGAAGTATCCACGCTATTATTTTTCTACTAAATACGTCAATCACGCTCAGAAGATAATACCATCGCTGTTCTCCATGCACCCATAAGTATTTAATATCTAAGCAAAGGTAATCCATGGGACAGGTAGCAGTAATTTTCCGGTGCTTCACAAACTGGCGTTTCCCTGTAGTTCTAATGACTTTACCTAACAATAAATTATTCTCATCCATCAAGCGATATACTTTCTTGTCGTTGATCAAATACTTCAATTGTTTCAATGAAGCACTCACTTTTTTATACCCGTAGCAAACAAATTCTTCACTCAATAACTTTTTAATGGAACCAATCACTTCATCATTTACCACAACCTTACCATCTAGCATTTTTGTGTACAAGCTTGGTTTAGCCCCTGGCTTACCTGCCAACGGTTTATAATGAAAGCTACTCAGTGGCAATTGAACCCATTGGCATAAATTTTTGAGACCAATCTTTTGTTGATACTGATGTACCATTGCTATCTTGGTTTGATTTGAATAGGTGTTTTTTTTAGCAGCTCACCCTTTACTTCAAGCTCTAATGCTTGACGGGCTATTATGCGTTTTAAACGCTCATTCTCTTCTTCCAATGCTCTTACCTGTGGATCTACTCGGTTATACTGAGGCTTCAAGCCTGCAGCTCCTTTGGTTAAATAACGCTCCTTCCACTTAGATATTAGTGATGGAGATAAATTGTACTTACGACTGGTTTCAACTGTCCCTTCTCTTTCTGCTTCTTGCAAAATAGAAAGGCGTTCCTCTGGGCTAAATTTGCGGTTTACTCTTGACATGTTTCCTAAAGTTATGATTACAAAATTGATTTTAATTTTGAATCCAGTCCTTTAGGGGGTTAATACAAGTCCAGCATTCAAAAACTGTTGAATTGTGTTTGCGCCACCTTGTATTCTTATGTCCTTTCCTTTTGCCGATTGTCTTGCTTTGTCCAAAGCACTTTCTATTCCGTCATTTATGAAGTAAAATGTTGTCGTGCCTTCTTGAACCCAAGGTTCTCGTATTTCGTGAGTTAAAACAAAAACATCTGCTTTGTAAAGGTCATTTGGCCAACTTGCTTCGCCTTCTTCAAACATTCGTTTGCCCATAATGAATGCACCTGTTCTAGCGATTGTTTCTCTAATGTATTTTCCGTCAGCACCATCTTCTTTTCCTCCTTCAAATCCAAGATATTCCCAAAAAGCTTTTTGATTAAACATCCACGAATGAATTTGTCCTGAAACTCCACCCATAGGATTTTTTGGCCCTCTGTTGTCACCTGCGAAAAAACCGTCAAGTGATATTCCGCTGTCAAAGATTATTTTGCTCATTATTTAAAGTTTGTAAAATTTTATTTTTTTCTGTTGGTTCTATTCTGCACTGTCGTCCTACAATGACCGCTAACGTCCGTGGCTTTACGCTGGTTGGATAATACGTGATCCTTCTGCTGGCTTGGCTATCCCGCAAGGCGGGAACTCGATTAGCTAAAGCCAAATTGCTGAAGTTGATTAGCACTACCAAAGCTGATGGGCCATTGCTGAAAGCCGAACTTGCGTAAAGCCGTTTGTTACCTGTGGATTTACTCTTGTATTTTGTTTTTCAGATCCATTTGCGCATGCAAGATCCTAGCTATTTCAACTTTACCCAGGCTCAGCATTCTATAGAAAAGTATGTGCTGCCCAGCTTTAAATCCTAAAATTTCTACACTTATTTCGGGATAATTTTTGCCTATGACCTTACCATCTGCTATATCTTGACAAGAATCTAAAAGCATGAAGTAGTATTTGTCAGCTTGTCTCTCTGACCAGGTATCAACTGTATATTCCCAAATTGATGATAAATCTTGAACTGCTTTATTTGTAAAAGAGTAACTACCCATTTATTCTTCTAGTAGCTTTTAATTTGTCAAGATGCTTTTTAGGGTCGAAACTTCTAGCCACTCCACTTTCAATACCATCTGTAATAGCTTTTTTGAGTGCTTGAATTTTTGACTCTTCCTCTTCTAAAAGCCTAAGACCTGCCCTTATTACTTCGCTAGCATTCTTAAATCTTCCTGTTGAAATTTTGTCGTCAACGAAATCTTCAAAGTGATCCCCTAATGAAATGGATGTATTGCGTCCCATTGATTAATATTTTAAGTAAATGTACCAAAACTTGGTAACTTTTCAAATATCTGAGGTGTTAATAAATCACAGTTAACGTTTTGCGGCTTGGCGTAGTGGGGGTTTTCAGCACAAAAGTTCATACGAAGCACACAGTTCAAATTTAGCAAAATTTTCATACGAAGAACTTCCGACCCATTACGCCAAACCGCTGTTACAGGCAGTGTTTTTTGTCGGTCGTTTTGTCGCTGTCTATTTTCGCCCTGTCGCTTCTTGTATTTGTGCAGGGTAGCGTTCGCCAACGATTTTAATTGTCGCCAATGTTGAATTTATTTTGTTTAATTCATCATTCGTCAATGAAACATTTGTCGCACCGATATTTTCTTGTAAGCGATGTAGTTTTGATGTCCCGGGAATTGGAACAATAAAAGGTTTTTGAGCCAACAGCCAACCTAACGCAATTTGTGCGGGTGTAGCATTTTTATCTGTTGCAATGGAAACAACTAAATCTACTAATGCTTGGTTAGCCGCTCTGTTTTCTTTGCTGAAACGTGGAAGCATATTTCTTGTATCTGATTTATCCAATTCCACGTTTGCATTTATTGTTCCTGTGAGAAAGCCTTTGCCTAATGGACTGAACGGAACAAAGCCAATTCCTAATTCTTCCAATGTAGAAATAATGTCTGTTTCGGGTTCTCGGTAAAACATTGAATACTCGCTTTGCAAAGCCGATACAGGCAAAACAGCGTGAGCCTTGCGAATGATTTCGGCAGGTGCTTCCGACAAACCAAAGTGTTTTACTTTACCTTGTTGAATTAAATCTTTTACCGTCCCTGCAACGTCTTCAATCGGCACATTCGGGTCAAAACGATGTTGGTAAAACAAATCAATTACGTCAATTCGTAATCGTTTCAATGATGCTTCGGCAACGGTTTTTATTGTTTCGGGACGACTATCTAAACCCAATCTTACATTTCCGTCTTTCAAGCCGAATTTTGTTGCAATTACAACTTTGTTACGAAATGGTTCAAGTGCTTCGCCAACCAACAATTCATTTTCGCCATAGCCTTGTGCCGTGTCGAAAAACGTAATACCGTGCTCAACTGCCGAACGAATTAGTTTTATACTTTCTTCTTTTGTCGGTGCGTTTGGAAAGCTCAAACCCATTGCACCATAACCCAATGCAGATACTTCTAATCCGCTGTTTCCTAATTTTCTTGATTTCATTTTTCTTGATTTTAAAATTTGATACCGCAAAGGTTGTTCAATAAAAAAAGAAACCATTTGCCATTTGGCAAAAAGTGAATTAGCGAATGTTTTTTCTTATTCTACTTAATGAAGATTGTGTAATACCTAAGTAAGAAGCGATATAGGATAGGGGAATACGGTTGGCTAAGGTTGGGAATTTGTCAATGAATTCATTGTAACGCGTTGCGGCATCTTGTGAAACTAATATGCTTCTTCTTTCTATTTTTTCGGTGTGTTGTTTATTGTTTATTTTTTGGACAATGTTTTCCCAACCTATAACGGTATCAGAAATTTCTTTCCAATCTTTTTTATAAAACACTGTGAGTTTGCAATCAGTAACTGCTTGCAAATATTCCGAAGGAGTATAGTTTCCCTCTGAATTTGGACCATCTAAAATCAAGAGGTTTTCGTCAATAAAGTATCGTGTATATTCTTCGCCTTTGCTGTCGTAATAATAAACACGAATAACACCGTCTGTTATAAAACCAATCTGCCTAACTATTTTTCCTGCCTCCCAATAAAATTCGTCTTTGCGAAGTTCTATTTCTGTCGCTTTGCTTTTAATAAGGTCAATTTGTTGCTTGTTCAAATTGCCAAACTGTAAAACGTAGTCAATAAATTTTTCCATTCAGCAAAGTTAGATGTTGTTATCAGTCGGTCATTTGTCATTTGGCAAAAAATGTCGGATTGTACGGTCGCCTAACATTGCCTGCAACGTCTGTGTCTTTACGCTGGTTGGAACATCCGTGCTCCTAATGCTGGCTTGGCCACTAAAAACTCGAATAGCTGAAAGCCAAATTACTGAAGTTGATTTGAAACTCCAAAGCTGATGGGCCATTGCTGAAAGCCCAACTTGCTTAAAGCCTTTTGTTAAGCGCAGACTTTAATCGTAGTGAAAGCGACATTGAATAATATAGCATTTTTGGTCTACTCCTTTTTTACCTTCAACTTTAAAAACAAGTCTATGCTCACCAGTAATTCTTCGAGACCAATAACCTTTTAAATCGTATCTAAGTGGTTCGGGTTTGCCAGTTCCTTGAAATGGTGTCTTTCTAATTTCATTTAGCAGATCTTTAATTTTTTCTACAATGCTACTATCTGTTTCTATCCAATATTGAAAGTCTTCCCAGCCATGCTCTGTAAACTCAAAATTCATAAAAAATATTTTTATAATTTGAATTTGCGAGTTTTACCACTCTTTACTTGATTGATTGAATTATGAAGACGTTGTCTATTCGTAGAAGTTGAAAGCAAGTGGCCTGTTTCATTAAGTGAGTTATACTCTTTCAAAGACAAGATTACTACTGCTTCATCTTCTGAAGCTCTTGAAACTACAATTACGTCAGAGGATTTAGAAACATCATCGAGATATTTCTTCATGTTGCTTCTTAATTGAGTAATAGATACAGCTTGCATATTTTTTGTTTTATACCGCAAATGTACACAATTATGTACATAATATCGTACGTTTAAAAAATAATTCAGAAACTTTAACTATTGGAGAGCTACTGCTTGCGGTTTTCGGCTTGGCGATGTGGCGGTTTTTTAGCACAAAAGTTCAATAGAATTACTGCCCTTGAACCTTGCACAAATGTTTTATAGAAGCACATCAGCC
>CAZTDV010000076.1:0-11554 GCA_964612195.1 uncultured Sediminibacterium sp. | reverse complement strand
ATAAATATGGGTATGGAAAATTATTAACCAGTTCCCCAACTGAATTCATCGCCAGAACCCCACATCATGATGCCTCCATCATCTGTAACTTCTGTGGTCATATTGGAATTACCACCATAGTTCTGATTTTCATTCCAATTCAAAGATTCAAATTTGGTATTATCAGTAGTAAGGTATCCGGAGATTTTTCTCTTGCCTTTAAATGAATTGGCTAATAATTTTCCATACCCATATTTATCAAAATCACCCCCCGCTTCGGCTTTACCAAAATAGCCCTTCTTTTTGTCTTCTTTTAAAGTAAGATTGAGTGTTTTGATTTTCTGACCATCATCAATTCCAGTAAATACAGCCTGGTCGCTTTTTTTATCGAATGACTGCACTTTATCCACTGCATCTGCTCTCAAATTCTTGGTAACAACAGCAGGGTCATCGCTAAAGAACTCTTCTCCATCCACTAATACTTTTTGCACTCTTTCCCCTTGTGCAGTAATTTCTCCTTTGCTGTTTACTTGAATGCCTGGCATTTTTCGCAACAATTCTTGCACATCTGCATTGGCGCTTACTTTAAAACTGTCTGCTTTGTATTCTGTGGTGTCTCCCTTCATTCGAATAGACCCAATGGTTTGTTTTACTATTACTTCTTGCAGTAAAGTAGCTTTGGTAATGACAGGAATTTTACCCAAGTCGGTGATGCCTGTGGTAATATTGATTACATCAACATAATCGGCATATGCAGGATAGGAAACCATTACAATATATTTGCCTGCAATTAAATTGGGCAAATCAAAATTTCCTTCTTTGGAAGTACGAGTAAACTTCACCAAAACGGAATCTTTGGCTCTTAATACAGCAACAACTGCATTCGATAAGTTTTGTTTATTTAAGGTATCAGTTACAGTACCTTTTACTGATCCAGGTTCTTGAGAAAAACCATTGGAGATGGCTACAAATAAAATGAAAGCCAACATTGTTAGTCTGGTCATAAATGCAGTTAATTCGTCTTTAGATGAATTTTGTCGTAAATTCCATAAATGTTCGTGAACAATTTTTACCGTTCATACTTTTTTCAGTTAATAAAATCATAATATGTCCGGTGCATCATCAAGAAACAAGAAAACGATAAAAGTTGTAAAGGCCGAAGAAAAAAAATATGAAGACATACATTTTGTTGATACTCAACAAGCTGTGTGGAATTATTCATTGTTTACACAAGAAGCTGTGCGTAATTTTCAAAATGGGACGCACTATAGTTTGTATGAGTATTTTGGGAATAAGCAAATTGAAGTATTAAATACTAAAGGAACTTATTTTGCTGTATGGGCACCCAATGCCACTTATATTTCAGTAACAGGTTATTTTAATAATTGGGATAAAACCAGTCATCCGCTAAAAGTTAGATTAGACAATTCTGGCATTTGGGAAGGCTTTATTCCGAATATATTAGAAGGAGAAGCATATAAATACCATATTCATGGATTCAATGGAATCAAATTAGATAAAGGCGATCCATTTGCTCATTTTTGGGAGAAGCGACCATTTACTGCATCCATTACTTGGCAAACCAATTATGAATGGAAGGATGCAGAATGGATGAAAAATAGAAAAACCAAAAATTCGTTGAAGAGTCCATACTCTGTGTATGAAGTGCACTTGGCCAGTTGGATGCGCCCAGATAAAAACGATGAAGAGTCTTATAATACTTATGAGCAAATAGCAGAACGAATGGTTCCTTATGTGAAGGAAATGGGTTTCACGCATGTAGAGTTTATGCCTGTGATGGAACATCCATTTGATGGAAGTTGGGGCTACCAAGGTACTGGCTATTTTGCGCCTACGTCGCGGTTTGGATCCCCGCAGGGATATGCTTATTTGGTAGATGCATTTCACCAAGCAGGCATTGGTGTGATACTCGATTGGGTTCCTTCTCATTTTCCGTATGATGCACATGGATTGTTCATGTTTGATGGAACGCATACTTATGAATATGCAGATATGCGTAAAGGCTATCACCCAGATTGGAACTCTTATATTTTCAATTATAAAAGAGGGGAAGTCAAATCTTTTTTAATTAGTAGTGCGCGTTTTTGGTGTGATCAGTTTCATACCGATGGCATTCGCGTAGACGCTGTGAGTTCTATGTTAAGGTTAGATTATAGCCGCGGCCAAGGTCAGTGGGAGCCGAATGAATACGGAGGTAATGGAAATTTAGAAGCCATTGATTTTATCAGAGATTTGAATGAAACACTCTACAGAGATTTTCCAGATATTCAAACCATTGCAGAAGAAGCCACCGATTGGCCAAAGATCAGTAAACCTACTTTTGAAGGTGGGCTTGGTTTTGGTATGAAATGGATGATGGGATGGATGCACGATACATTGGACTATTATAAAATGGATCCAATTTTCAGACAGTTTCATCAAGATAAATTCTCCTTTAGTATGATGTATTACTATGATGAGAATTTTATGTTGCCCTTAAGTCATGATGAAGTGGTGCATGGTAAGAGCCCCATGTTGTATAAAATGCCAGGAGATGAATGGCAAAAGTTTGCGAACCTGCGGATACTCTATACCTATATGTTCACCCATCCTGGCGCCAAGTTATTGTTCATGGGCAATGAATTTGGTGCAACCAATGAATGGAATTATAAGTCTGAATTACAATGGGATTTATTGCAACATCCCAGTCATGGCGGCATGAAATATTGTGTGCAACAACTCAATCAGTTATACCAAGCAGAACCTGCTTTGTACGAAAAACAATTTGAACCAGGCGGATTTGAATGGGTTGATTTAAACCACCGCAGTGATTCGGTGATGGTATACAAGCGCAAGGGCAAAAAAGAAAAAGATGATGTGATTGTGATTTTAAATGTAACACCTGTTGTAAGGTATGATTGGGAAATTTACGTGCATGGAAAAGGAAAATGGGCTGAAATATTTAATAGCGATAGTAAGGAGTTCTGGGGTACCGGCGACGTGTATAATCCAACCATACAGAGCAAATTGGTAGACAAAGCTTCTAAATGTTACCAGTTAAAAGTGCATCTTCCGGCATTAGGAGCTGTTGTATTGCGATAAAGAATGATGAACGGTTGTAACATTCTTTTTTGTATTTCGTTTAACACAAAAAACAAATATGAAAAAGATACTTCTGCTTGCTACTATTATTCTTCTTGCAATGGGCGCTTATGCTCAAAAAACAGTTGCCGAGTCCAATGCACAAAAAAGATCTGTAAAGTCTTTCCATAGTATTGACGTGTCTTCGGGCATTAAAGTGTTGCTTACGCAAAGCGATAAAGAAGAATTGGCTGTTGCTGCAGGCGATCCTGCTTATTTAGAATACATTGAAACAACGGTGAAAGACGGTGTACTAAAAATTACCCGTGACCAAGATTGGAAGTTTTGGAACCAATGGAAGAATTGGAAAGTGACCGTGTATTTGTCTTATAAAGATTTAAAGTTGATCAAAGCCAACAGTGGCGCACATATCAGCGGATCCGATTTAAGTTTCAATAACTTAGAAGTGAAAATGAGTAGCGGTGCATTTGCAGAGCTTTCAGGAAATGTGAACGCCCTTAGTGTAGATGCCAGCAGTGGTGCCATGTTTAAAGGATATGAATTGTCTGCTAAAACGGTTGAAGGAGAAAGTTCAAGCGGCGGTGGAGTACAAGTAAATGTTTCAAAAGAATTGAATGCAAAAGCCAGCAGTGGGGGTTCTATCCGTTACAAAGGCGAAGGCTTAATCCGCGATATTAAAGTGGGTAGTGGGGGCACAGTTAGAAGATTGTAAGATAATTCAATAAGGATTTAGGGGGTTTCGTGAAGTATTTAAGGGGTTTCGTGAAATAGCTTACCTATTTTCAAAAGACTTTTTTACATTAGGCATAAATCACTTGCATGTCTAATTATAAAATTAATATAAAGCAAGCTCTTCCAATCGCAATTATTTGCGGAATATTGGGAGGGCTTCTTTTTATTTATACAAAGAGCTTACCTATTAAGGGCTATTATTCTATTCTTACCTATATAGCAGTTTTGATAGGTTCTATTTTGGTTATTCGTTTCCAGAACAAGATGGAATTCAATTTTTTAAATATCGTTTCATTCGGAACCATTGTTTTTGTTTTAATGACCTATGTGAACACAATCAATATTTATTTTATTCAATATCCCGAAAGAGACTTTCTTACTTTAGATAACTTTTTGAGATTTTGGGTTATCCTTGCAGTTGGCTTTTTATCTAGTGCTCTTTTAGCTTTTCTGTTTAGGGGGAAGAGCGTTGTAAAATTATAATGGTAACTGTATGCAAAATACAGTTCCCTTTCCTAGTTCACTAGATTGAACAAATAATTGTCCATTGTGGTATTGTTCTATGATGCGCTTGCTTAACGATAAGCCAATTCCCCAGCCTCGTTTTTTTGTAGTAAAGCCTGGCTGAAATACTTTTCTCCATTGACTATTCGGGATTCCTTTTCCACTGTCTTTTACTAGAATATTGAGTTGATGGTTTTCTTGACTCATGGTTATTTGAATACTGCCTTTGCCATCCATTGCATCGAGTGCATTCTTCAATAAATTTTCTAATACCCAATCAAAGAGTGTAGGGGAGAGTAAGCAATTTAATTCAATAGTATTGGTTGGATCTAATGAAAAAACCACCTGCTCGCTGCTTCTTTTTTTCATGTAATCCATGGCCGTTTTTATTCGTTCATAGGGATTACTTAATTCGGTTTTTGGGGTGCTGCCTATTTTACCAAATCTATCGGTGATCAATTGTAAACGATTGACGTCTTTGGCTATTTCATTGGCAATTTCTTTGCTGTCTGCTTTCTCTTTTAAGATTTCTAACCAACCTTCTAAACTACTCACGGGTGTGCCTAATTGATGGGCCGTTTCCTTTGCCATGGAAGCCCAGAGCTGGTTCTGGCCGCTTTTGTAGCGAGTGCGCAATGAGTAAATTACAATCAACACAAACATAATCACCAACATCAATTGAACGATGGGATACCATTTGGCTTCTCTTAATAATTTACTTTGTCCATAATAATAACGGATGGTAGTGGAATCGCTTGCTTTTAATTTTACTTCAATAGGTGTTTTGCTGTATAGTTTAAATTCTTGTAGACGCTGCCCTAAATAATTGGTGTCTGCAGTTATTTTTGATTCATCAATATTTACATAGTTCCCAGTTGGTTGATCTTGTTCATTGGTTTCTATGATGGGGATGCTTTTGTTTTCTGTAATAATTTTTGAAGCTAAATTGATGGATACCGAATCTGTTGAATTAAGGATGGTTCTTTCTGCTTCTACCCATGACTCTACCGCTGCTCTTTCTTTATTGGCTATTTGTTGTGCAATGTATTGGGAGTAGACAATGGTGCCACTTACAATTAGAATGGCCATTAACAATATTGCGTTGGTAAAATTGAACCAGCTTTTTAACATGCTACTAAAATACACTTTTGATTGAGTAGTTGGCCTTCTAAAAAAAGAAACCGCCCCATTTGTTTGGAGCGGCTCTTTACACGATTGCTTGCTTAAACTAACTAACTAATTGGCTAACTGAATAGCCCACCTTTTTTCAATGTCTTTACACCTTGGCCTATTTTAAAACCATTGTTGTAAATCTCAATTTTATAGTCTCCTTCTTTGTAAGCGTCTTTTTGTTTCCAATCAAAACTTACAGGGATCATTTTGTTTTGCTCATAGTTGACCGATACCTTATTGGTATAAGGACGGCTTCCATCTTCTCTGGTATTGAAATTGGCTCCCTCGGTGATTACTTTTCCATCAGGTGCTGTAACAACAACATAAAAGTCTTTGGTACCTGAAGGGGTGATTCTGTTTTCATCAATTACAAATGAAATTCTAATCAGGTCTGCGCGTTTTGCAGTAGTCGTTTCTTTTTCTTTACCTGTGCCCTTGATATTGATGGCGTTAATACCAATATTAGATGCATGTAGGGTAGATGCTACGTCTACTTTTTCTTCTAATTGTTTTTTCTCGGTTCTGGTTGAATTTAAATTGCTTTCGAGATTTTGCTTTTCAGAAGTTAATTGTGTTTTCTCTGTATTCAATTGCTCATTGGCATTGGTCAACTGCAGGTTCTCGCCTTTCAATTGTTGAATCTCTGCGAATAATCCATCAATTTTTCCATTTAATTCACCAATCAATTGTTTGGCTTCAGCCAATTCCTTTGCTGTTGCATTACGCTTCTTTAAGATTGCACCAATATTGCCTTTTAGTTTTTGGATATCTGCATTTTTATTAGCCAAATCTCCTTGTAACTCAATATTGTCTTTGGTTAATGAGTCTGCTTTTGCAGATACATTCATGAATTCTTGCTGAATAGCTAATCTTGCACTGTCTACATTGCTGATTTTAGTTTCTAAACCAATAATGGTTTCTTTGGTTTGGCTCTTATCATAGAAAATATAGCCCCAGGTTAGTACCAATGCTGCTATTAGTATTCCGTAAATTGTTTTGCGGTTATCTGGTGCACCGCCATTGTTAACTGTACTCATAAAAATGGTTTTTTAAGATGTTGATTGCTTCTTTGCTCTTATTTTCCAAAATCGTGCCAAAACTTTATTTAAATCAAATTTTGTGTACAAAAAAGGCGTTCTCCATATGGAAAATCCTACTAGGTGCAGCATCTTTGCGGCATGTCTGCTGAGAAAATTTTATCTGATTGGAAAAAAAATAGTTTCAAGCCCGTTTATTGGTTAGAGGGGGAGGAAGCCTATTTTATTGATACTTTGGTTGATTATGCAGAAAAAAAGATATTGACGGAAGCAGAAGCGGAGTTTAATTTGACCATTTTTTATGGTAAAGATGCCGATTGGACCGAAGTGGTGAATGCTTGTAAAAAATATCCCATGTTTGGGGACAAGCAAGTTGTTTTGTTGAAAGAAGCCCAGCAAATGAAAGACGTGGAGAAATTGCTTGGCTATATTGAGCAGCCTTTAAACTCCACTATTTTTATAGTAAGCCATAAAGAGAAAAAGCTAGACGGTCGGGGTAAATTGGCGGCGGCGCTAAAAAAGTCTAAAGCAGAAGTATTCACTACTAAAAAACTATACGATAATCAATTGCCCGATTGGGCTGGTCAAATGGTGAAAAACCATGGCTTGACCATTTCTCCTAAGGCGCTAGCGATTTTGGTAGATCATATTGGTAATGATTTGAGTAGGATTGAAAATGAGATTGAGAAGCTCATGCTTAACCTCGGTACGCGAAAATCAATCACCGAAGACGACGTGGAAAATTTTATTGGGGTGAGTAAAGAGTTCAATGCTTTTGAGCTGCAGGCAGCTATTTCGCAGCGCGACCTGGCAAAAAGTATTCGCATCATTCAATATTTTGAATCAAATCCCAAAGCGGGTCCCATTCAATTGGTATTGCCTTCTGTGTTTAATTTCTTCAGCAAATTATATGTGTTGCTCTCTTTGAAAGATGCCAATGAAAGCAGCGCTGCGGCGGCGTTGGGTGTTTCTCCTTTTTTTATAAAAGATTATTACGCCGCCGCGCGCAAGTATGATTTCCCTTCCGTAGAAAGAGTCTTGCTTTTATTACACGAATACAATTTAAGAAGCTTAGGGGTGCACAATGGTTCAGCCAATGATGCGGGACTCATGAAAGAATTGGTCGTAAAAATTATGGTATAAACACTTGTTTTGCTTGTGTTCTGTCTGCATTCAACTGCGCTTTTAATTCGTCTAAGCCATTGAATTTAACCTCACCACGCAGAAATTTTTCTAAACGGATTACTAATTTCTTTCCGTAGATATCTCTATTAAAATCAAAAATATTTACTTCAATCACGCGCTTTTTGCCATCCACAGTTGGGCGAACCCCAATATTCATCATGCCTGTAAAAGATTCATCGTCCATTGAAATGGAAACAGCATATACGCCATTCGCAGGAATCAATTTTTCTTCGCTGCTGATATGCATATTAGCGGTAGGAAATCCAATGGTACGGCCAATCTTATTGCCTTCCACTACCAGGCCTTCAAAAAAATAAGGGTACCCTAAAAAATGATTAGCAGTATCAATATCATTGTTCAGTAATGCTTCTCGAATGCGGGTAGAACTAATGACTACTTGATTTAGCATTTCCTCTGAAATTTCTTTCACTTCAAAACCCAGTTCGCGGCCATATTGTTCCAGCAAGTGATAATCCCCCGTTCTGCCTTTACCAAATCGATGATCGTAACCTATAATAATAACGCTTGGCTGAAAATATTTGAACAAAAAGTCACGAATATAATCGTCGGCAGTTTGGTTAGAGAATTCATGGTCAAAAGGAATGACTACCAAATGATCAATCCCTGCTTTTTCTAATAATTGAATTTTTTCGGCTAATGTATTAATGAGTTTGATGTCTCCCGGAACCGAGGAAACAATTTTTCTAGGATGGGGATGAAAAGTAATGATTACCGTTTCGCCATTCACCTTTGCCGCTTCGGCTTTCATTTGAGCCAAAATCTGTTGGTGCCCTTGGTGCACGCCATCAAATGTACCAATGGTAATTACCGCATGGTTAAAATGGGGGAGCGAGGGGGCTAATTCACGATGTACCTTCATAATCAGGCGCAAAAGTAAGTACTCCAAGGCAAAGTTCCTTCCCTTTGCATACCCCCTTTTTGTACCTTTGCGCCAATTCTATACATAATAAAAAGAGATACATGTCTTTATATGCTCAACGTGGGGTTTCTGCTCAAAAAGAAGAAGTGCACCAAGCCATTCAAAAATTAGATCAGGGATTATATGCCCATGCTTTTTGTAAAATCTATCCCGATTTTTTGTGCAATGATCCAGCATGGGTGAATATTATGCACGCAGATGGAGCAGGCACCAAGAGTATTTTGGCTTATTTGTATTGGAAGGAAACCGGTGACCTGTCTGTTTGGAAAGGAATTGCCCAAGACGCAGTAGCCATGAATTTAGACGATTTGCTTTGTGTGGGTGTTACCGATCAACTCTTGTTTTCGAGCACCATTGATCGCAATAAATTATTGATCAATGGAGACATTTTAGAAGCCATCATTAATGGCACACAGGAATTTTTTGATACACTTAAAACCTATGGGGTAAATATTCATTATTTAGGTGGAGAAACGGCTGATGTAGGAGATGTAGTTAGAACCGTTGCAGTGAATGGAACCATGACTTCAAGATGGCCTAAGAATAAATTAATCACCAATGACTTGATTGCAGAAGGGGATGTAATTGTTGGTTTTGCCAGTGCTGGTAAAGCCAATTATGAAACAGAATACAATAGTGGTTTAGGCAGCAATGGATTAACCAGCGCAAGACATGATGTATTAGATAAAATGTATGCCCGCCAATATCCTGAATCCTTTGAACCTAAGTTGCAAGACAAAGTGGTGTACATTGGTAAAAACAAAATGTCGGATACCATTAATATTGGTGGAAATTATATTTCTATTGGAAAGCTTTTATTGTCTCCAACCAGAACCTATGCGCCTTTAATGAAGCAATTATTGGATGCGCATTTTAATCAAATACACGGAGTAATTCATTGCAGTGGCGGTGGTCAAACCAAGTGCATGAAATATTTGCCCAAGGCTTTGAATATTGTTAAAGACAATTTGTTTACCCCACCACCCGTGTTTGAATTAATCAGAGAAAATTCTGGTGCAGATTGGAGAGAAATGTACCAGGTATTTAATATGGGGCATCGTTTAGAAATTTTCACCAATGAAGCAACTGCGAACCAAATGATTGAAACAGCAGCAAGCTTGGGAATAGAAGCGCAAATTGTTGGAAGGGTAGAAGCAGCAACTGCAGGCCATTCTTCCTTATTGTTAAAGGGTTCCTTTGGAGAAGTATCTTATCAATATTAACGATTGCTTATTGGCTGAGCACTTATATTTGTAATACTATATTATGTACAATATGTCTGAAACAGTAGTCTCTTTAAAGAATGTAAATATATACCAAGGCAATAGCCTTATTTTACAAGACGTCAATTTCACCATTAATAAAGGAGAGTTTGTTTACTTGGTGGGTAAAACCGGAACAGGTAAGAGTAGCTTATTAAAAACTTTATACGGAGAATTAACGCTAACCGAAGGAGAAGCTTCTGTTGTAGGATTTGATTTAAGAGGAATGGATTGGAAAAAAGTTCCTTTCTTGCGCAGAAACTTGGGCGTTGTTTTCCAAGACTTTCAACTCTTAACCGATCGTAATGTGCATGAGAACCTCAAGTTTGTATTGAAAGCAACAGGCTGGAAAGACGAACGTTTAATGGAGGAAAAAATAGCCGATGTGTTAGAAAAAGTAGGATTAAAAAGCAAGGGCTTTAAAATGCCCTTTGAAATGAGTGGTGGCGAACAACAAAGGGTTGAAATAGCTAGGGCGCTGCTTAACTCTCCCAAACTCATATTGGCGGATGAACCTACTGGAAATTTAGATCCAGAAACCAGTGATGAAATCATGCAATTGCTGTTTCAAATTGCCAAAGATTATGGCACTTCTGTGGTGATGGCTACCCATGATTTTATTGTCATCAATCGTTACCCAAGTAGGATGTTAAAAACCGAAAACGGAAGGGTAGCAGATAGTGCAACCAACTAACCCCAAATCCAACCAATTTGCTTTTTTGCATTGGATTCATTGTTAAAGCGAGGCACTAATACTTTGTTGCGTAACCTTATTTCATCTTCTGTAAAAGGCTGGTGATACAATTGGGCAACTAAGTCTTTAAATGCATTGGCCGTGGTTCCAATATGGCAAAGCGGTTCTAGGCCAGAATCGGCAATAGTGGCTTCATTTACTACCACATGCCTTCCATTAAACAAGGCATTCAATAACTTCACTTTCATGCCCGTTTTTATATAAGAAGGCAGTAAATGTATATGTGCTTTGGCAATCATATCCTGCATTTCTTTTTCGGTGGGGTTGCCCACCAAGCAAGAATATTTACTAGAGTAAGCCAATTCCCTTAGTTTTTCGGAGGGATTTTTGCCCGCTATTACGAATGGGATATCAAGGTTTTTGAAGACTTTCTCTAAGAGCCAGGTGGCCGCTTTTTCATTGGCTTCTACACTCAGATCTCCATGATATAAACAATAGGAACCGATTCCTTCTTCTGCACTTAACTTCCAATCGGGTATATACAAACTCAGCTCCTCAATATTTTTACAGCCAAATTCATGGCGATATACATCGTTATCGGCTTCTTTTACTCCCCAAAAAGTGGCTTTACCCGCTAAGTTGGCTTCGTATTTTTTTAATAACCTAGACTCGTTCCAATAATATGCTTTCTTAAAAAGGGAGCTAGCGTTTCTATAAAGATCACGGTAATATTGGTATTCTACATTATGCAGCCTAACAAAACAAGCCCTTTCTTTAAAGCGATCATCTTGTAGTAAATACGTGCAATGCACCCCTTCCATAAAAATGGGATAATTGTCTTTGAGTAAATTTTGGTAAAGTTCCTCGTTAATTCGGCTACTTACGATATAGGGTAACTTGCTCGAAAAACCCTTATGCCCCTGGGTTCGTTGGTAGTAATGTACAC
>CAZTDV010000075.1:0-13525 GCA_964612195.1 uncultured Sediminibacterium sp. | reverse complement strand
AATCGGTTTACTTTGTGCTTTAGATTTTGTATATGAAGCTGCATAATTTTAATTCTGGTCCTTCCATTTTACCTCAACCCGTTTTAACCCAAGCGGCTGAAGCCGTTTTGAATTATAATAATACTGGTTTGTCTTTGTTAGAAATTGGCCATAGAACGGCTTGGTTTCAAGAAATTTTACAAGAAGCCAAAGATTCGGTGAAGCAATTAATGGAATTGGACGATTCCTATGAAATGCTGTTTTTACACGGGGGAGCAACAACGCAGTTTATGCAAGTGCCTATGAATTTGCTCGACACCCAAGCTACCGCAGCGTATTGCGACCATGGTGTTTGGGGAAACAAAGCTTGGAAAGAAGCCAGCTTATTTGGGAAAGTGAAAGTCGTTGCCGATAGCAGTGATCAACAATATCGTTACATTAATAAAGGGTTCAATATTCCTTCCGATGCCGCTTATTTGCACTTGACTTCTAATAATACAGTAGAAGGTACGCAATGGCATGCTTTTCCTGAAACTGCTGTACCATTGGTGGCCGATATGAGTAGTGATATTTTTAGTAGACCTGCCAACTACAATCAATTCAGTTTAATTTATGCGGGTGCACAAAAAAATATGGGTGCTGCTGGTGTGAACTTGGTGGTGGTTAAAAAAGAGATCTTAGGAAAAGTAGCGCGTACCATCCCAACGATAATGAATTACCAGAAACATATTGAAGCAGGTTCTTTAATGAATACGCCTCCTGTGTTTGCCGTATATGTGAGTATGCTTACCCTTCGTTGGATTATTCAAGAAGGCGGTTTAGATGCAATGGGTATTCGCAATCAAAAAAAATCATCTTTATTATACGATACCATTGATGCCAATCCTTTATTTGATGCACCGGTTGCGGTTGAAGACAGGAGTCAAATGAATGCGGTATTCTTTTTAAAAGACCATGCATTGGAAGCGCCGTTTTTAGACCTTTGTAAAAAAGAAGGCATGATTGGTGTGAAAGGATATAGAACGGTAGGGGGTATCAGGGTGAGCATGTACAATGCTTTGCCTATTGAAAGCGTAACCAGTTTTTGTGACTTGTTGCATTTCTTTACCCAAAAGCATGGGTAATATCCGATTATCATAACTTTTCATTTAAGAATATATCACCGATATTTGCCCAATGGCAATTATTAAACCTTTCAAGGCATTAAGACCTCAACCTCAACTTGCTAAACAAGTTGCTAGTTTACCTTATGATGTATTAAATAGTGTAGAAGCTAAATTGGCTGCTCAAGGAAATTCTTATTCTTTTTTGCATATCACTAAAAGTGAAATTGATTTATCGGATAAAATTGATATTCATGCACCTGAAGTATATGCGCAAGCAAAAGATAATTTAGATGCTTTTATTAAGCGTGATGTATTATTTAGAGAATCTAAAGACTGCTATTATATTTATCAGTTGGTAATGAATGGTAGAAGTCAAACGGGTTTGGTTTGTGTGAGTAGTGTAGATGATTATGAAAATGATATCATTAAAAAACACGAGTTTACCCGTCCTGAAAAAGAACAAGATCGCATCAATCATATTAAAACGACTGGCGCTCAAACGGGCAATGTATTTTTAGCTTATCGCAATCACGCTGCGGTGGATGCCATTATTGATCATTGGAAACAAGCCAAGTCTCCTGTGTACGATTTTACTGCTGAAGATGGTATTCAGCATAGTATTTGGATTGTAAGTGATTCTGAAATTGTTGCTTCAATAACTGCTGCATTTGAGAAAGAAATTCCTTGCACTTATATTGCCGATGGTCACCATAGAGCGGCTTCTGCTGCTAAAGTGCGTCAACAAATGCAGGAGAAAGCACCGGCTGGAGCTAGTTATTTCTTAACAACGCTCTTTCCTTCGAATCAGTTGCATATCATGGATTACAACAGAGTGGTAAAAGACTTGAATGGATTATCTGTTTCGGATTTTTTAGCTGCTTTAGGAAAATCTTTTGAAGTGAGTTTAGTAGGTAAACAAATGGTGAAGCCCGAAGAAATCCATACAATGGGTTTATATGTAGATGGTCAATGGTATAAACTTACTGCAAAAGAAGGCACTTATTCGAATGACCCAATTGGCGTGTTAGACGTATCTATTTTACAAGAACAAATTTTGGGTCCTATCTTAGGAATAATGGATCAACGTACCGATAAAAGAATTGATTTTGTAGGTGGTATTCGTGGTTTGGGTGCATTAGAACAAAGAGTAGACAGTGGTGAAATGGCTGCTGCTATTAGTTTGTATCCAGTTACGATTGATCAATTATTTGCTATTGCAGACAGTGGCAATGTAATGCCTCCAAAGAGTACTTGGTTTGAACCTAAATTAAGAGATGGTTTATTAACGCATTTAATTGCAGATTAATTAAGCATGAAAAAATTATTCTTTATCCTATTTGCCTTGGTGCTGGTTGTTGGCGTAAACGCGCAAACGCCTGCTGTTAAACAGTTTCAGGAGTCTGCCATGGCCCTCATGCAACAAGGTGATTTTACCAATGCCATGGTTGCACTTGAAAAAGCAAAAGCTATTGAGCCGCAAAATTTAGAGACAATCAAGAATATTTCTTTTTGTTTTTATTTACAACGGGAATTTGCGCAAGCGATTGATGCAGGTAAGTTGGCCATTGAATTACCCAATGCCGACCAACAGAGTTTTCAAATTTTAGGCCTGGCATACAAGTCTATAGCGGACTATTCAGCAGCCAATAAAATGTACAAACGTGCGTTGAAAAAATTTCCTGATGGGGGGGTGATTTATAGTGAATACGGGGAGAGCTTATTGCAAGAAAATAAAAAAGACGAAGCAATTGCTACCTGGGAAAAAGGGATAGAGTTAGCTCCGTCTTATAGCGGTAATTATTACAACGCCGCCAAATATTATTATAAAGAAATGAATTGGATCAGGGTATTGATTCATGGAGAACTATTTGTGAATTTGGAGAGTTACTCTGCTAGAACCAATGAGGTAAAAAAAGCCATGTTGGATGCCTATAAAAATATGTTAAGGCCCATTGTTAAAACCCCTTATCATTTGGTTCCTAAGTATGCCGATTTTGAAAAGAAACAATTGGATATTTATGAAAAGACCAAACAACAAGTTGCAGAAGGGTTAACCATTGATCATATTGGTAGTATTAGAACCCGTTTGCTCATGGAATGGATGTCGGACAATGCTAAACTATATCCTTATCAATTGTTCTTGCACTGGCAACATATGATTAGAGAAGGCATTTTTGAAGCCTATAATCAATGGTTATTTGGGGCTTCTTTTGGTGAAGAAGCTTACCAAAAATGGCTTAGTACGCATGCGGAAGAAGCTAAAAAATTTACTGAATTTCAGCAAAGCAGAATTTATCGACAGCCAGGTGGTCAGTATTATTTAAACTAGTTATTCAAGATAGTTGTTAAGCCAGTGCAAACTGGCTTTTTTATTTGTTTTTATTTGCCTAATTTGACTGTCTAAATAAAGTGAATTCACTTTAAACGATTGCATTATGAATACGAAGCGTTTATTTGATGCGGTAGCTCATCAGTTGGAAAATTTTCCTAAGAATGATATGTTGGCTGCCAAAGAAAATGGGAAATGGAAAACCTATAGTACCCAACAAGTAGCTGATACAGTTAATAAATTAAGTGCTGGTTTGGTTTCATTGGGTGTTAAAGCCAATGATTTTACTCCTGAGTCGAGCGATAAAATTGCTATCATCAGCAATAATAGACCTGAATGGGTTTTTACAGATCTGGCTGTTCAGCAAGTAGGGGGCATTTTGGTTCCTGTTTATCCAACTACCAATCCCAATGAATTGGCTTTTATTTTAAATGATGCTGCTGTTAAATTCATTTTTGTAAGTAGCGAAGATTTATTGTTGAAAGTGCAAAGCATTATTGATAAAGTTCCCTCTATTCAAGGGATTTACACTTTTGATAGTATTGCTGGTGCAAAGCATTGGACCGAAGTTACTGCATTAGCAACCGATGAATTATTGGCCCAAGTGGATACCATAAAAAAACAAGTTCCTGCTGAACAGTTGGCTACCATTATTTATACCTCTGGTACTACAGGTACTCCTAAAGGGGTAATGCTGTCTCATTCAAATATTTACACGAATGTGCAGTTTAGTAAAAAGAGTTTTCCTTTTAATGATGCACCTGAATCTAAAGTACTTAGTTTCTTGCCCTTGAATCATATTTTTGAAAAGACCTGTACCTATATCTACTTATACAGCGGCATCAGTATTTATTATGCGGAAAGCCTTGAAACCATTGGTGATAATTTAAAAGAAATTAAGCCCAATGGATTTACTACTGTTCCTCGATTACTCGAAAAAGTTTTCGAAAAAATAATGGCAAAGGGTAGTGAGTTAACTGGTACAAAAAGAAAATTATTTTTCTGGGCAGTTGACTTAGCAGAAAAATACGATAACAGAGTAAGTGGTGGTGCTTGGTATAATTTGCAATTGGCCATTGCTAATAAATTGATCTTCTCTAAATGGAGAGAAGCATTGGGCGGGAATATTTCTTTTATAATTACCGGTGGCGCTGCTTGTCAAGTAAAATTGTTGCGCATTTTTAATGCGGCGGGAGTGCCTGTTTATGAAGGATATGGTCCAACAGAAAACAGTCCAGTGATTTGTGTAAATAGACAAGAGAAAGGGGGAACCAAATTTGGAACAGTAGGGCCTCCTATCGAAGGCATCCAAGTGAAGTTGGCCGAAGATGGTGAAATTATGGTAACTGGTCCTTGTGTTATGAAGGGCTATTATAAACGTCCTGACCTTACTGCAGAAACCATGAAGGATGAGTGGTTGCTTACAGGCGATATTGGTGTATGGGATGAAGGCAAATTTTTAAAAATAACCGACCGTAAAAAAGAACTCTTCAAAACCAGTGGTGGCAAATATGTTGCACCTCAGCCCATCGAAAATAAATTAAAAGAGAGTCCATTTGTAGAACAAGTAATGGTGGTGGGATCGGAGCGCAAGTTTGTTGGAGCATTAATTGTTCCTTCTTTCGCCACGCTTAAAGAATGGATGCGCGAGAAGGATATTCCATATACCACCAATGAAGATGTGATTCATCATCCTAAAGTATTAGAATTATATCGTGAATTGGTAGAGAGCTTTAATAAATTCTTTAATCATGTTGAACAGATTAAAAAGTTTGAATTATTGCCAAGGGAATGGACAGTAGACACAGGAGAAATGACGCCTAAATTAAGTTTGAAGCGTAAAGTAGTGAACGAGAAATTTAAAGACGCCATAGAAAGAATCTATGCCTGAACCTAATACTTTATTGTGTATTCTGATTGTAGAAGATAATCCTGCAGATTTATTTGTATTAGAGGGACTTTTGTGGAAAACAAGATTACCCATAGGGCAAATACTAAAAGCAAAAAGCAATGAAGAGGCAGACTCTTTACTAAAAAAAGAAAAGCCCAACTTAATCTTACTGGATCTTTCTTTACCAGACAGTGTAGGGATTGAATCGTTTAAGCATATCAATAATATAGCGCCCAATATTCCCATCATAGTCTTAACAGGCTTGTCTGATATGGATATGGCGCTTGAAACCATGGCTGCCGGTGCGCAAGACTATTTGGTTAAAGCGGAGTTTGATGAAAAGTTGCTTTCTAAATCTATTCAATACAGTATTGAACGCAAACGCAATTTGGAAAATACTCGAGTGAGTAATGAGCGTTACAATATTGTAGTAAAAGCAACCAATGATGCAGTTTGGGAAATGAATTTAGCCGATCAAACAGTTTTATGGGTGGGCGATAATTTTAAAAAGACTTTTGGGTATGACTTAGTGGATGTATATGTAGATGCCAACGATTGGATTTATAAAATTCATCCAGATGATAGAGACCGAGTGCAACAAAGTATTACGGACACTTATACAAAATCGGGGAGCCCTTATTGGAAAGAAGAATACCGGTTTTTAAAATCGAATGGTCAATATGCTTATGTACTCGACAGAGGCTATATCATTTATGAAAATGAGCAGCCAACAAGAATGATTGGGGCCATGCAAGATATTACTGAGCGAAAGGAAAATGCGGAGATGATTTTGCTTTCCGAAAAAAGGTATCGTAGTTTGTTCTATTACAATCCCATGGCTATTTTTATTTGGGATTTACAATCGCACCAAATTGTAGAAGTGAACGATATGGCCGAGAAAGAATACGGCTATACCCGCGACGAGTTTATACAATTAACACTATGGGATTTGAGAACGCCTGATAATTTTGGCAAGCTCAAATTATTTATTGAACATATTGCTAGCTCTGATGAAATGGATTCTGGGGGAACCTGGGAACATATTACCAAAACTGGGGAGCGAATATTCATGAATATTTTTTCGCATCGCATTCAATACAATGGCAAAAATGCGGTGATGGCCATTGCACAAAATGTAACTGGTAAATTATTGTTGGAGAAAAAATTGGAAGAGGAACGCTTGATCAAGCAAAAAGAAATTGCTGAAGCAGTTATTAATACACAAGAGACGGAACGTCACGATATTAGCAGAGAACTGCATGATAATGTAAATCAACAATTAACGGTTGCTATGATGTATATCGCTTCTGCCGAAAAGAAACAGCAACCTGGATCAGATTTACTTCGTCAATCGGCCGATTTTATTTTACATGCGATTGAGGAAATCAGAAGACTTTCTAAAGGATTGGTTACGCCCTTGATTAAAGACTTTGGATTGGTGAAAGCGATTGAAAGTGTACTGGAAGACTTGTCTGCAGTGAACGATATGAAGATTGATTTTGTTTCAGATACTTTTTTTGAAGACGATATCCATTACGATTTTAAGCTCAGTATTTTTAGAATTGTTCAAGAGCAAGTGAACAATGTATTAAGACATTCAGGTGCTACTGAGTTAAAAATTGATTTGGGTAGAAATATGAATAGTATTTATTTATCCATTTACGATAATGGGGTAGGCTTTGATTTGGCAGTTCAAAAAAAGGGAATTGGTTTATACAATATCACCAGTAGGGTAGAACTGTTTAATGGCAGCATTAGTATTCATACTGCTCCTACTTCTGGTTGTGCCATGCATATGAGTTTCCCCATCACCCAAGACATTATGCGTCACTAGTTCTTTTGGTGGCTGCTATAAATTTTTGACGAATAATGCTCTGAACTGGTTTCCGTTGAATTTTACTTTCGAGCCAAGAAATGAAATCGAGGTACATAAATGCCCTGGTTTCCATTCTATCGTTGGCCATTCCTTTTAGTTCGGTTAATAAATTTTGAAACAATGGTTTTACTTTATTGGGAGAACTGTGAAAGGATTGTTTTAAGAAACTAAACACTGCTTCTTCCGCAGCGCTTAAATTTTGCATTTTTGCCATGAATCGATAAACCGATTTAAGCAAGTATTTCAATAAGTCAAAATTACCCATTTCATAATGTGCAATCATATGCAAGAGTCGGGCATAACATTGTAAATCTGTTCTCAAATCTACTTTTAAGTTGATGATCTTATTTAAGTAATCAATACTCTTTTCTGCGTCGCCACTTCCAAAATACAAAGAAGCTATTTTGTAGTAAAATACCAATGTTCTGTGTCGGTCTAAATAAACTTCGTATTCTAATAATCGTTCTTCAATTTCAGGAACCAAGGATAATCCTTTTGTAAATGTTCCTTCCATGAAGTGCTTGTTCAATTTTGCGGTATACAAGTAAGTGAAGCACTGTACTTTGTTATTGATATTGTTTTGAACCACCGATGTTTCAATAAACGCTTCAAATTCTTTAATGGTTTCATTGAATTTTCTATAATTTCTTAAATCAAAATGTGCCCCCAATAAATTATGCATTCCTTTGATATAATGGGCTGTTTCAATTTCTATCATTTTTGGCTCTGCCTTAAATAGTTCTGTCCATTTAATACAATATCGATAATACATTAAAAATTCTTGGGTAATAAAAGCATACCAACAAAAACATTGGTACAAATAGAGTTTTTCATAAAATCCTTTTCCCTGTTCACTCTCATGTAAAATTGGCTGTTTAAAATAGGCGTCTAATGATTTTTTATCTTCCTCATTTCGCGCATGCCCATTTCTAATATACCACTCGTATAATAGCAGCGACAAATTAGATAGGGTACTGATATTGACCAATCTTTCGTTGGTTTCATTGGATTCGGCACATAATTTTTCTGCTCTATCCTGCATGCTTCGCGTGATATGCAAGGATTCAATTTTTTTTTCTAAAAAAAGCACTTGTTGTATATAAGTCACCTGATTATTGGCTTTGGCCAATTCTTTTACCTTGTCGAGTATTTTTAGGCTTTGAATATTCAGTCCTTTATTATACAAGATTCTGGCGAAGTCTAACTGCTCATGTAGTTGTAGGTCTATATTTTCCTCTTGCTTCAATAAACGAACACTTGCTAGTATTTCTTGGTATAAATGTGCTTTTAAGTTAGAGAGTTGCTGCTTTTGTATGCTGGGTGTTTTCTTCAGTAAAATAGCTTCATCATATTGAGCCATTTTATCTAATGCGTCAAATAGCTGAACCACTTTTAAGTTACCCGTTCCCGAATTACGGGTCATATATAGTTTGAAATTGCGCTTTTCGGCTCTTTCAAGCGATTGAATTAATTGAAATAGGGCATCTGTTGTTCTGTTGGGCATCGTAATTGTGTTGGGCTATAATTCAATACTGTATTGACTTTTATGTTTTTTTGAGGGCTTTACACAGTGTAAAATCACCTTCGTTTTGTTTCAGAACTAAAGATAAGGCAATCTAAATTCGAATACGACAGGCCGTACTGTTGTTATTAAAGGCAATCAATAGCAATAGCTACGCGCCTGTCTTTTTATATTAAAAATACCATTGAATATGGCCGAAAAGATTCACATTTTTGATACAACCCTAAGAGATGGGGAACAAGTACCTGGTTGTAAGCTCAATACCAAAGAAAAATTGGGCTTGGCTTTACAGTTAGAAGAATTGGGTGTAGACATTATTGAAGCAGGATTTCCTGTTTCTAGTCCAGGCGATTTTGAGTCGGTTACCCAAATTGCCAAGCATATTAAAAACGCCACTGTTTGCGGGTTAACAAGAGCAGTTCAAAAAGATATTGAAGTGGCCGCACAAGCGTTAAAATATGCTGTAAGACCAAGAATTCATACCGGTATAGGCACTTCTGATTTTCATATCAAAGCCAAGTTCAATTCTACACAAGACGAAATTTTAGCAAGAGCTATTCAATGTGTAAAATGGGCCAGGAATTTTACAGATGACGTAGAGTTTTATGCCGAAGATGCAGGTAGAACAGATAATGAGTATTTGGCCAGAGTGGTAGAAGCAGTCATTGCTGTTGGTGCAACAGTGGTGAATATTCCAGATACCACGGGTTATTGTTTACCACATCAGTATGGAGAAAAAATCGCTTTTTTAAGAAATAATGTGTCCAATATAGACAAAGCCATTCTTTCTTGTCATTGCCATAATGATTTGGGTTTGGCTACAGCTAATTCAATTAGCGGGATAATGAATGGAGCACGTCAAATAGAATGTACTATTAATGGTCTAGGAGAACGCGCAGGCAATACATCATTAGAAGAAGTGGTGATGATTATAGCTCAACACAAACAATTGAATCTATACACCAATATCAATACCCAAATGTTGAATCCGTTGAGTAGGGAAGTATCTGATATCATGCGTATGCCTGTTCAACCCAATAAGGCCATTGTTGGTTCTAATGCATTTTCTCATTCATCCGGAATTCACCAAGATGGTTTCTTAAAGTCTGCTGAAACTTACGAAATCATTAATCCCGAATTGGTTGGTGCCGAAGGGAGTAAGATTGTATTAACAGCTAGAAGTGGTAGAAGTGCGCTAGCACACCGTTTTCAAAAGTTGGGATATGAATTTAATAGAGATGATATAGATGCTTTATACGAAAATTTTTTATTGGTGGCCGATGGCAAAAAAGAAGTAGTAGAAGCCGATTTACAACATTTAGCCACTAACTATAATAAAGTAAGGGCAATAGCATAATTAAAAAAAATGGCACAAACATTATTTGATAAAATTTGGGATGCACATGTGGTAGAAAAAATACCAGACGGTCCATCTGTTTTATATATTGATAAACATTTTATTCATGAAGTAACCAGTCCTCAAGCTTTCAAGGGAATTGAAAAGCGAGGACTTCCTTTATTCAGACCAAAGCAAACCATTGCAACAGCTGATCACAATGTGCCTACTTTAAATCAGCATTTACCTATTAAGGATCAGTTAAGTAAAATGCAAGTTGATCAGTTAATTGAGAATTGTGAAAAACATGGGGTTGAATTATATGGATTAGGACATCCTTATCAAGGGATTGTACACGTAATTGGTCCAGAATTAGGAATTACACAACCAGGAATGACCATTGTTTGTGGAGACAGTCATACCAGCACTCATGGAGCATTTGGCACCATTGCTTTTGGAATCGGAACCAGTGAAGTAGAAATGGTATTTGCTTCACAATGTGTTTTGCAAACCAAGCCCAAAACCATGCGCATCAATATTGATGGAGAATTACCGAATGGGGTTGTTTCAAAAGATATTATTTTGTACATCATTGCTAAAATTTCTGCAAGCGGTGCTACTGGCTATTTTGTGGAGTATGCAGGTAGTACTATTCGTTCGCTTTCTATGGAAGCTAGAATGACCATTTGCAATATGAGTATTGAAATGGGTGCTAGGGGTGGGATGATTGCACCAGATGAAATCACTTTTGATTATATCAAAGGAAGAACCTATGCTCCAAAGGGTGCAGATTGGGATAAGCAATTAGCCAATTGGAAAAAATTGTATTCGGATGAAGATGCAGTATTTGATGCTGAAATAAATATTAATGCTGCTGAAATTGCTCCGATGATTACCTATGGTACCAATCCAGGATTGGGTATGGCAATTGATGCAAATATTCCATTGACCGAATCAATACTAAATTCAGGAGAAAAGAAAAACCTAGAACATGCACTTACCTATATGGGTTTAAACAGTGGTGCGGCTTTATTGGGAATGCCTGTTCAACATGTGTTTATAGGAAGTTGTACCAATTCTAGAATTGAAGATCTAAGATTAGTAGCCGAATTAGTAAAAGGTAGAAAGAAACACGACTCAGTAAAAGTGATGATTGTGCCTGGCTCTCAACAAGTAGCAAAACAAGTACATGCAGAAGGATTGGATCGAATTTTTGCTGAAGCGGGCTTTCAAATAAGACAAGCAGGTTGCAGCGCTTGTTTGGGAATGAACGAGGACAAAATTCCTGCTGGTGAATATTGCATCAGTACCAGTAATAGAAATTTTGAAGGAAGACAGGGCGCAGGTGCAAGAACTTTATTGGCAAGCCCATTAACAGCGGCAGCTGCTGCTATTACTGGTGTAGTTACAGATGTAAGAAATTTAATTAATCATAATTAGTAGTTAATATAGTATGCAAGCTTTACAGCAAATTAAAAGTTCATTTGTTCCACTGCCCATTGAAAATGTAGACACGGACCAAATTATTCCTGCTCGATTTTTGAAAGCGACTACCAGGGACGGATTCGGTAAAAATCTATTTAGAGATTGGCGATATGAGCAAGACGATGAAACAAAACCAAAGCCTGATTTCGTGTTGAATCAACCCATTTTTTCTGGCGATATTTTGGTGGCAGGAAAAAACTTTGGATGTGGTTCTTCACGAGAACACGCTGCATGGGCTTTATTGGATTATGGTTTTAAAGCAGTGGTCTCTAGTTTTTTTGCAGACATTTTTAAAAACAATGCATTAAATAATGGGGTATTGCCTGTGATTGTAACGGATGATTTTTTAGCGAAAATTTTTGTACTAACTGCAACCGATACCCTTACTATTGATGTAGCTGCACAAACCATCACGATTGATGCTACCGGAGCAGCAACTTCTTTTGAATTAAATCCGTACAAAAAAACCTGCTTATTAAATGGATACGATGATATTGATTTTTTAATCAGTCAAAAACAATCCATTGAAAAATTTGAACTAGAAAAAGTGTAATATGGAAAAGAAAATAGCAGTCATTAATGGGGATGGAATTGGCCCTGAAGTAACCGCACAATCCATTAAAGTACTCAATGCAATTGCAGAAGAGTTTGGTCACCAGTTTAGTTATACGCATGGATTAATGGGGGCTGTTTCCATTGATGCTACTGGGTCTGCATTACCTGAGGAGACTTTGGCAATTTGTAAGGAAAGCGATGCCATTTTATTTGGCGCCATTGGTCATCCTAAATTTGATAATGATCCCTCTGCTAAAGTAAGACCCGAACAGGGCTTATTGCAATTACGCAAAGAGTTGGGGCTATTTGCAAATATCCGTCCAATCAATACTTATCGCTCTTTGCATCATTTGTCTCCTTTAAAAAGTAAACAATTAGAAGGCGTTGATTTTATTATTTTCAGAGAATTAACAGGCGGTATTTATTTTGGTAAACGTACACTTACTGAAGATAAAACCTATGCGACTGATGAATGTGCTTACCATGAATTAGAAATTGTTCGGGTTTCTAAAATGGCTTTTCAATATGCACAAAAAAGAAGGAAAAAATTAACACTGATAGATAAAGCCAATGTATTAGAAACATCTAGGCTTTGGCGCAGAATAGTGCAGGCGATGGCCATGCAATTTCCTGAAGTATCAGTAGATTATATGTTTGTAGACAATGCTGCAATGCAAATCATTGTTAATCCAGCCCAGTTTGATGTGGTACTAACCGAGAATATGTTTGGAGACATCATTAGTGATGAAGCCAGTGTATTAAGTGGTTCTTTGGGTTTATTGCCTTCTGCATCTGTTGGTAAAGCAGTGGCCATGTTTGAACCTATACACGGATCTTATCCGCAAGCAGCTGGAAAAGATATTGCCAATCCGTTGGGTTCTGTTTTATCTGCTGCCATGATGCTAGACCATTTTGGATTAGTAGCAGAAGCCAATGCGGTTAGAGATGCTGTGAACTGGACACTTACACATGCATTTGTTACCAAGGATATTGACCCTATTAATAATTATGGTACAGAAGCTGTGGGTGATTTATTAGCCGATTATATTAGAAAGAAGCACGAAACCAATGAAGGCAACAATGCTTCTTTGAATGCTTCTACTATCATCTAGTCAAAAATTTTTTAAAAAGTTCTTTGTTTTTATTCTTGCATACGCTTACCTTCGAAAGAATTACATCAGCTCCATGCAGAATAAAGGAAATACAATAGTAATAAAAACAAATACAGTCATTAACATGATTGCTATTGTCATTATTATTATTACCGCTCTGCAAGGAGGTGGACTTAACTAAGTATTGAATCACTTAATATAAAGCCTCGCCTCATCAGCGGGGCTTTTTTGTTTAAATCTATTAAAATGAATTATTATCAGCCCACTACCATTATTTATCATAATGGTGAATTTGTAAAAGCTCAAGATGCTAAAATGGATTTATATAGCCAAT
>CAZTDV010000074.1:0-13707 GCA_964612195.1 uncultured Sediminibacterium sp. | reverse complement strand
AATTAACACTTTATCGGTGCATTCCGATAATTTAAAATCATACAATTATGGCACACAAAAAAGGGGAAGGTAGTGTTAAGAACGGTCGTGATTCTCAGAGCAAACGCTTAGGTGTAAAAATCTATGGTGGTCAGCCTGCATTATCTGGCAACATTATCATTCGTCAAAGAGGAACCCAATACCACCCTGGCAAGAACGTTGGAGTTGGTACAGACTTCACATTATTTGCATTAACTGATGGTGTTGTGGAATTCAAAAAAGGAAAATCAGATAGAACAACTGTATCTGTTTTACCAGCAGAAGCTACTGCATAAAAAATATTTTTTGTAGTTCCAAATAAGATTTTTATTTTTAATGTATTATTTACTAACCATTAAATCTAAAAAACATGGCAACTGCAAAAAAAGCTGCTCCTAAAAAAGCTGCAAAAAAAGCTGCACCAAAAAAAGCCGCTGCTCCTAAGAAAGCTGCTGCAAAGAAAGCCGCTCCTAAAAAAGCTGCAAAGAAAGCTGCTCCTAAAAAGGCTGCTGCAAAAAAAGCTGCTCCTAAAAAAGCCGCTAAGAAAGCTGCTCCTAAAAAAGCTGCTAAGAAAGCCGCTCCTAAGAAAGCTGCTAAGAAGAAGTAATTCTCTTCTTATTTCTCAAGCAGAAATAGATTTAATGCCCGTTCCAATTTTGGAACGGGTTTTTTATTTGACTAAATGCATTCAAGTTCATAATTTTCCCACATGATAACCAATGATGAAATATCCAATAATTTTTCTTTGTTAGCCAAACTAATGGATATTCATGGAGAAAATCCATTCAAGGCCAAATCCTATGCTGCTGCGGCTTTTAGCGTAGATAAAATTGCTACACAGCTTTCAGAAATGCCTCAAAATGCCATTTTTAGTATAAAAGGAATTGGAGAGAGTGCAGGTAATAGAATTATTGAAATGCTGCAAACAGGCAAGCTGCAAATTCTAGAAGATATTATTCAAAATACACCTCCTGGAATTTTAGAAATGCTCAAAATAAAAGGTATAGGGCCAAAAAAAATTGCGACTATTTGGAAGGAATTAGAAATTGAAACACTAGGAGAATTGCTCTATGCTTGCAATGAAAATAGATTGACTTTATACAAAGGCTTTGGAGAAAAAACTCAACAAAATATTAAAGATTCCATTGAATTTTATATGGGCACTTTAGGTAGATACTTATACCAACAAGTTGAATCTTTTTCAATAGAATTAGAAAAAATTTTAACCACTTCTCTCCCATTCACTTTTCAACTAACAGGTGAAATGAGAAGACAAATGGAAATCATTGACTCTATAGATTGGGTTACAAATGCCGACTCGGATGCCTTAAAATCATTAATGAATTCCATTTCATTCCAACTTATCAATGAAGAGAAATCAAAACTTAGCTTTAAAAATGAACACAATATAAACGTTCAATTTTGGCTAGCTAATCAAGATAATTTTCAATCAACACTATTCGAAACAAGTTGTAGTAGTGAATTCTTAAACGAATGGATTAAAGTAACTCAATGGGATAAATCCTTGGTATATCCACTTGAAGATGCTATTTTTTCAACTTACGATTGTTGTCCAATTCCACCAAGTCAAAGAGAAACAGCAACTATAATTGAGCAAGCAAAGCAAAATACCTTACCAAGCTTAATAAGCATTGGTGATATAGCTGGCATAATACATTCGCATAGTACTTGGAGCGATGGTGGAAATAGTTTAGCAGAAATGGCTAAAGCCGCAATTGAAAATGGAATGCAGTATTTAGTGATAAGTGATCACTCAAAATCTGCTTTTTATGCAAATGGCCTTAGCATTGAAAGAATAGCTGCTCAACACAAAGAAATAGATCAAATTAATCAACAATATGCTCCATTCAAGATATTTAAAAGCATCGAAAGCGATATTTTAAATGATGGAAGCCTAGATTATCCCGATGAAATATTGTCTAGCTTCGACCTAATAATTGCATCTGTTCATTCAAATTTGAAAATGAGTGAAGAAAAAGCAAATGCAAGGCTACTAAAAGCCATTGAAAATAAGTATACCAGCATTTTAGGTCATATGACAGGAAGACTCTTGCTAAGTAGGGCTGGATACCCCATCAACCACGAACTAATCATTGATGCATGCGCAGCCAACAATGTTGTAATTGAACTAAACGCACATCCAAGAAGATTAGATATAGATTGGAGATGGATAGAGAAAGCACTAAAAAAGAATGTGCTTATTTCAATTAATCCAGACGCACATACCATTGAAGGATACGAAGATTGCAAATATGGGGTATTGGTAGCTCAAAAAGCAGGCCTTAGCAAAAACCTAAATCTAAGTAGTTTTAGTTTAAGCCAATTTGAACAATTTGTTCAAATACAACAAAATAAACGACCCTAATTGCTAGTTGGAAGTTGAATCGTGAATATTGTTCCAATTCCGTCTAATGATTCATATTTAATAGACCCATTGGCTTGCTCTACTATACCCTTGCAAATTGCCAATCCCAATCCTGTTCCAGCCGACTTTGTTGTAAAATTGGGCCTGAACATATTCTCTTTCATAGCTTCAGGTATTCCACCTGAATAGTCTTTAATAGTAATTACAATAAATTCGTTAAGATTTTTTAGTTGAATATCAATTTGTGCTTTACCGTTCCAATCCTTACCTGCTTCAACTCCATTCTGAATTAAGTTCATAAATAATCTATTTATTTGAACCTTATCCGACTCTATAATTGGGTTGGTAGATTCATCAATTACTTTGAAATAGACTAATGAATCGCCAGCATAAAGATTTTGTAGAGATTGAATAGTATTAACTACAGAAAATTTTTCCAATTTTACAATACCAATATTGGCAAATTGAGAAAAATCGCCAGCAATTTTTGCCAACTGATCAATTTGCTCTATTAAAGTTTTAGCAAGATTAGCACTTAGAATATTAACATTGGGCGCCCCTTGTTGTATTGCATGTTGCAAATACTGAATACTTAATTTCATAGGGGTGAGTGGATTTTTAATTTCATGAGCAACCTGCCTAGCCATTTCTCGCCAAGCTCCTTCCCTTTCCGTTTTTGCAAGTGACGCAGCACTCAATTCTAATTTACGAACCATATTATTGTATTCATTTACCAATACTCCAATTTCATCGTCTCTATTCCACTCAATTTGTTGATTTTTTACCCCAAGATTCATTTTCTTCATAGTAGCACCAATAAGGCTTAAAGATGCTGTAATCTGATTAGTAATAAAAAATGCAATTGCCCCTGCTAGTAAGAATATAAAGGCATTTAAGTTGATCAAAGTAGCTAGAAAGCCTGATATTTCCTGGTTTAAATCAATTTGAGAATTGAGGTAAGGAATATTTAAATACCCATATGTTTCTCCAGTATCTGTCATTAGAGGAATATAAATACTTAAATACCCAAAACTGCCAATGGTTTCAGATTGAATAAATCTGATTCGATTTTCACGATGCATTTCAATGTATGCAATCGGATCCATTTTTTTACTTAATAGATTTTTATTGTAAATATATGGCTGCGTAGAAATGATTAAGTCTCCTTGTGCATTGTAATAGTTAATATCTACATTATGCAAATCTGAAATTTCAGCAATTACTTGCTCCAGCTCATTTTTAACTCCAGAATTATTGGGCTCATCATCTAAAGCTAAAATACTAACTACTTTGGCATTCAACTCATTAGCCATTACTTGTATTGACTTAGATAACCGTTCTTCATTGGAACGATTGTATCTATATATGAAAAAGGAAATAGTTGCTATTCCAATTACTAAAAAAGAAAAAACACTAACAAATATGATGGTAGCTTGAATTTGAGTGCGAATATTAAACCTTAATAATTTTTTTAATTCATCTAATTTAAACTTAGCTTTTATAATTAATGCCCCAATATGAAAAATGAATATAATAAACAAGAAAGAACAAAATAAATAAGCAAATAAAGTAATCGCTTCTATAACCCATGTATTTCTTTTAACAACAACTACTTGTCGGTCGTTCCCAGCGTTGAACCACAACTCAGAAAAATCACCTTCCAATTTATAGATAAATTCAAATTGTGGTAAAGTTGAAGAACTAAGTTGCGTTGGGAAATTATAGTTATTAAAATGGTTTATAATTCTCCCTTTATTATAAATAGCATAAGCATAATTATTATTTAAATCTGCTATCACATCTTGTGATTGGTTGAACAATTCTGGATATAATGCTTCGCTCTTATACCTCTTTGAATTCATAATAATAAACAAGTAACCAATAGGTGAACTATTTCTTTCAACTGTAACTTGGTATATGTAATTAAACCCTTCAAAATTATTCTCGTAAGTATATAAATTAGGTACGTCTGTGCTAACAGACTGATTGAGTACAATAGTTTTTATAGATGAATAATTAAGAGAGTCTTCATTAAATAAAGGATGAAAAAGACTATCAAAAGTGTAAATTCTAGTATCATATTTATTCAAGTAACCAGAAAAGTTTTGGTTAATCAAACTATCCTTAATGAATTTATTAGCATATTCACTCTCTTGGAATCGATCAAAATTATCACTTAAGAAATTATTATTAAAATTAGTTGCGGCTATTTTTAATAGATTTTCACCTGAAGGATCCGACTGGATAGCTAATTTTTCGGCAATTCTTTTTCTCTGCTCAAATTCAACTAATCTGTTTTGATGAATCACCAATGCAGCAATAGAAAGGGCAAAAAGCATTACCCAGAATATAAAAAAAGACGATTTAATTATTTGGATTCTTAAATCAGCCGATCTTCTTTTAAGCAATAGCATAAATAAGATCAACCAACTAATAACTATAAAATGAAATCCGATTTGAGAAGCATTATATTGGAATAAAATATTGATAAACCCACTCATTATTACCATCACAATCGGCAATCCTAGAGATTGCTTTGGGTTTAAAATTGGAACAATAATAAGTTGAGCCAAGTAGAAAAAACCCAATGCTAAAAAGCATAAAATCACAATGCTTATGGTACTGTAGATAGTTAAACTAAAAAAATTAGTTACATCAAATGATATTTTGGCATCTCGTATTAAACTTTGAATAATTCCAACTATTAAAAAAGCAATAGTAACATATGCAAAAATGCCAATTGCTTTTACTAAAAAGGTGAAATTAATAGTTGGCAATTGTATATGTACTGAATAATTGTTTTTAATAAATCGCATAACCCAATAAAACAGTACAGCATTTAAAAATAAATCCCCTAAAGAAGGATGTAAAAAATTAGACGCATAAATTGAAGGATCAAAGAGCGAAAGTTTGGCGTAATCAAAGGGAAATGGGAACAAATAAGAAATCAATCTAAGTAAAAAGATAGAACCGATAAGAAATAGAAATCCTCTTTTAAATCTAAGCTGTTCAATCAAATCTTTTGAAATGGCATGTATAAAAAGCAATAGTAAAAGTATAGCTGCAATCCTAAACAATATGGTGATTATATCATACGAAACAAATTGCTTACCCTCTTTTAACTCAATACTAAAAAGATATATTCCAGTTTGATTATAAATGGGAGTATGACCCAAATTATTGGTAATGGCATATTGTTCATCTAATCCAGGAAAATCAACAAAGTCTGCACTAAAATATTTATTCTCAATAAAATAGGACCATTTGATTGGCAACATATTTACAATAAGGTAATTATTGCCTCTCAAACCCACTATTTTCTTGGAAAGCAAAAACTGACCATTTGAACTATTAAAGAATTGCACATTGGTTTTTGCATAAAGAAAAGTAGAGGGAACAGTCATTTTGTTGGTACTCCAATATAATTCCTCAAACTTTTTTTGAACAGACTCTTTGAATACAAATACACCAAATTTTTCTTTTTCAAGAGCAAATTCTACTACTGTACTTGTAGAATCAAAAATTAAACTTGATAGTTTACTAGTATCATTTATAAACTGGGTAAAATTTTGTTCTTCGCTATGAATTCTACGTTCTAGATTCTGTTTAACTTTCTCAGGCCCAGAGTTATAACTAAAATAGTTGGAAAAAATGAACGAAATGGTATATAACCATGCAGCAGTTATAATTAAATAACCATGTTTAAAAATTGCATTTTTGATATTGGTTAACAACTGCTTAGTTTTTCTTTTTTACTGAATTCCATAATTCGTCCATTTGTGAAAGACTTAAATCAGTCAATTGCAATCCTTTACTTAAAGCAATGGTTTCCATTGCTTTAAAGCGCTGAATAAATTTTTGATTGGTCTTTTCTAAGGCTGCTTCAGGGTCTATATGCAAAAACCGTGCATAATTGATTAAACTAAACAAAACATCCCCAAATTCAGCTTCTACTTCAGCCGGGGTTTCGTTTTTTTCAGCATGCTGAAGCTCCACAATTTCTTCATCAACCTTTTTCCAAACATCTGCCTTATTTTCCCATTCGAATCCTACTTGTTTTGCTTTTTCTTGTATTCTTGCTGCTTTTACAATTGCAGGAAGAGATTTTGGAACTCCTTCAAGAATTGACTTATCTGATTTCCCTTCAACTGACTTTATTTTTTGCCAGTTTCGTTTTACCTCTTCTTCGTCTTTTACTTTAACATCACCGTAAATATGCGGATGACGTCTTATCAGTTTCTCTGCTATACCATTTAAAACTTCTTCCAATTGAAACTGATGTTGTTCAGATCCAATTTTACTATAAAAAAGTAAGTGCAAAAAAAGGTCTCCAAGCTCCTCCTTTATGCCTTGCCAATCATTAGCATCAATAGCATCTACTAATTCATACAACTCTTCAATGGTCATTGACCTTAGGGTATGTATGGTTTGCTTTTGATCCCATGGACATTTCTCTCTAAGTTCGTCCATAATCTTCACTAGTCGTAAAAAAGCATCTGCAACCATATTCATTGTATTAAACAATCAAAAATGAGAAAAATATGAAAATCATAAATAGGATACCAAAAACAATAGAATTTGTCAACAACAACAAGAAAAACTTAAGAATCGTTTTACTTCTTGATTGATTATAGAATTTGCGCAATGATTTATAGCAATAAAACATCAACAACCAGCCTGCAATACTTGATGAAATAAAGCCATTCAAATAATTGATTTCCTTATCTACTTTATATTCATGTAATCCAATTGCAGTAAAGAAGATATTCAAGCAGATGATTAAAAATAGAATGATAAAAAAAGCAGAATACAGATGCAATGTGTAAACAACATGATCAGCATAATAATATTTATTCTTTCTAGAATACAATAAATAAAGAATAAATGCAAAAATGGGCAAAGAAACAAAAAGTAGTTTGGGAAATTGATGGGTAAATACATCAAACAATTTTGATTGCATTTCTTTACCATCCGGGTATTTCTCTTTTAATTCCAAATTTCTTCTTGTCAATTTCTTAATGATATAACCATCACGTTTGTCTTTGGGTAAACGAGCTTGAACAGAATCGTAATCGCGAATTCCTGAATAACTCTGTTTAAAATTAACAATATCATTATTCCTGATTGAATCAGCAGTATTTACTGGTTTTTTATCTTCAATCTTATCTGTTTTAACAGCAAAAAAGAACAAAAAGAAAAAAGCAGACGTAAAAATATACAGACGTATAGGATGTAAGTAATCTGCCCGTCTTCCTCTTAAGTGTTCTTGAGATAAGAGCCCTGGTTTTAACAAAAGCGATTTCATGGTGGCAAAAAACTTACCGTCAAAATGGAAGAGATCAAATACAAAATGGGCTAGCATATGCCTAAATTTTTCTCTAGGCGCTACATTCTCTTGCCCACATATATGGCAAAACCTGCCATGAATAACTGCATTGCAGTTTAAACATGATTTTTCTTGGCGTTCGTTAATATGAGACAAAGCTTATTTTTTAACTAAAATACACAATTAGCTGCTTGTATGTATTACCCATTTTAGATTGTATTTTTGAACAAATTGAATAAATGAAGTGGTCCTTACTTTTTTGCATCTTATTGATAGGAAATTCCCTTTGGGGGCAATTCTACTTAAATGATATCATTGGATTAAAAATTTCGCAAGAAAAGTACCATTTGATGAGGAAAAACAAGGTTAAAAAAATTTCTGCAAATAGCTTAGAAGCGGATGGTTCAACTACAAAGGGATTTATTTTAAACCAGGAATTACAATTAGATGGAAAAAAAATGATAACCACAATTGCCAATTCTGCAAGCCCAGTTGAAAAAATTACTAATATTTATGAATTAAGTAAATTAAAGAGAACATTAGTTCACAAATCTAGTATTGAAACAACAACAGATTATGGATATGATGAAAGGGGATTTTTAAATAAAATAATCTCCACCACAGTAGACTCAGTTCGAAAAAACCCAGTTACAGAAACCCATATTTGGTATTATCAACCCAATGGAACACCCGCACGAATGATTAAATTTGGAAATGGGATGGACACCGTTAACATAGAATTTTTAATAGATAGTTCAGGTAATATTATTGAAGAGTATTGGTTTAAAAAAGGCAAGAAAATTGAAACCTATTATTATTACTATTCAAATAATCAATTAACCGATGTAGTGAGATTTAATATAAAAGCCAACCGATTAATACCCGACTATGTATACGAGTACAATCAACAAAATCAACTGATAAATATGATACAAATAAGTTTTAACGGGAGCGCCGTTGTTCATTGGACTTATTCCTATCACTCAAATGGTCTAAAAGAAACAGAGACTGCCAGAGACAAAGCAAAAAATATTATCGCAAAAATCATATATAGTTTTGAAAAACAATAATTACCCTACCACTCCAATTAAAACTGCTATACTTTCATTTGGAATGTCTGGCAGAGTTTTTCATGCTCCGTTTATTCATCAACACGAAGGATTTGAGTTGACTGGTATAGTAGAAAGAACAAAAAATGATGCAGCAGAAATATATCCCAATACAAAAATTTACAGGAACATTGATGATGTTTTAAATGATGATAATATAGACCTGATAATAGTAAATACGCCAACCTACACTCATTTTGAATATGCGCAAAAAGCGTTACTGAAAGGGAAACATATTGTTGTTGAAAAGGCATTTACAACTACTGCTGAAGAAGCTAAAATATTGACAGATTTAGCCAATGAAAAAGGATTGGTACTCGCAGTTTATCAAAATAGAAGATGGGATAGTGATTTTAGCACAGTTAAACAAATTGTAGATACTCAACAACTTGGAAGCATTATTTCTGCGGAATTTCATTTTGACAGATATAAAGAAGCCCTTAGTATAAAACTACATAAAGAAACACCAAATGCAGGAGCAGGATTGTTATTAGACTTAGGCCCTCACTTAATTGATCAAGCTGTTTATTTGTTTGGAATGCCAGATTCTGTCATGGCAGATATCAGAACAGTTAGGCAGCATTCTTTAGTTGACGATGATTTCACATTGGTTTTGTATTATAATATCTTACGAGTAACCCTAAAGAGTAGTTTAATGGTAAGAGAGCCTATACCTGCTTATATAATACATGGAAGCAAAGGATCATTTATAAAGACAAGAGCAGACATACAAGAATCGGCTCTTATTAACAATGTAATACCTTATACCGATAATTGGGGACAAGAACCTGATTCTGAAATGGGCTATTTACATACCATTTTGAATGGTAAAATTATAAAAGAATATGTTCCTACATTAAAAGGCAACTATGGTGCTTTTTACGATGGTATTTATGACACAATCATGCATAAACAACCCTGTTTGGTAAGTGGAAATGACGGATTAAATGTTATGAAAATTATTGAAGCTGCTCAGTTAAGTAATAAACAAAATAAATTAATCGCAATTAATCCTTAATCATTTGCGGTAATTTTAGACTTATCCCAAGCATTATCTGGCTTGTGTTCCATAAACTGTTTGTCTTCGGCCAATAATCGCTCTTGCTGAGCAATTTCCTCTTTTACGTTTTGGACATACCTATCAGAATTGTGTCGAAGTTTAGATAGTTTGTACAATGCATGATTATCATGTAAAATAAAGTCATTTGCTTTTCTTAACGTAGTGTATTTCCTGAATCCCAATTCACTCAAAATGTCTACTCCCATATATACAGATGCATGAATGGACTCTCTGTAAATTTTTTCTACCCCGTTATCAATTAGTTCATAAGCATCTGATCTATTCTTAGCCCTAAAAAAAAGTTTCAAATGCGGATAATGCTTAGAAACCAATTCGGACAATTGTATATTTTTTTCAGGTATATCTAACGCCGATACAAGAATTTTGGCACGCGATGCCCCAGCAGCTTCTAATATATTTATTCTAGTTACATCGCCATAAAAAACAGTAAACCCCATTTTACGAAGAAGTAAAACTTGATCACTATTATTATCTAATATTGTTGCTTCAATTCCGTTTGCACGCAAAAATCTACCTAATGTGCTACCGAAATGTCCAAAGCCTGCAATGATGATTTCATTATGCTCTTTTGGATCTACTTTATATTCATTATCTATTTTTTCTGATTTAAATAATTTACCAGACAAATACTTTTCATCTATGAACAATAAAATGGGAGAAATAATCATACTGACTGTAATTACAGCCATATAAAAATCTAACATTGGCTTACTAATCATATTGAGTTCGCCAATTGATCCTAAGAGAATAAAAGCAAATTCCCCCACTTGAGATAGTAATAACGTAAATAATATTTTCTGCTGTATAACCAATTTAAAAAGCATTGCAACTATATATAATACAACAGATTTGATGACCATAAAAAGTAGAACTGCTAATAAAATTTTGACTGGCTGATCTACTATTAAACCAAAGTTGATTGTAGATCCTACAGCAGTAAAAAATAATCCCAATAAAATTCCTTTGAAGGGCTCTAGATTGCTTTCTAATTCATGCCTGAATTCACTATTGGCCATTAAAACCCCTGCCAAAAATGCGCCTAATGCAGCACTTATACCTGCTAAATCCATGAGCCAAGAAACAGCAATAACCAAAAACAAAGCTGAAGCAGTAAATAGTTCACGCATATGCGCTTTTGCAATCCAATGTAGTAAAGGACTAAATATAAATTTTCCAAGAAATATTATTGCAGTAACAGCAACAATGATGGTAATGGTAGGATATTGATCAATAATACCTAAAAATCCGTCTCTTGCATCTTTAACTTCACTACCGATATTTGCTAGTAATGGTATAATTGCAAGAATTGGAATCACAGCAATATCTTGGAATAACAAAACAGCAAAAGAGGATTTACCTGCATGCGTTTTATCTAAATTTTTCTCCTTTAAAGTTTGTAACACAATCGCTGTAGAAGACATGGCAAAAGTGAGTGATAAAGCAATTGATGTATTCATATCAATTCCTTTTAAAAAAAAGAAAAAGAAGAAAAACAAAATACCCGTCAATAACATTTGTAATCCCCCCATCCCAATAATTCTCCTTCGCATTCGCCAAAAAGATTGTGGATTCAATTCAAGTCCAATTAAGAACAACATCATAACAACCCCAAATTCTGCAGCATGCATAATATCTTCTCCCTCGGTACCTATAAATCCAAATACAAATGGACCAATTACAATTCCAGCAATAATATAACCCAATACACTACCAATACCCAATTTTTTTGCAATGGGCACAAAGAGTAATGCAGCTCCTAAAAAGATCATTGCATTTTGTAAAACTGATGCTCCCATTGGTCTGCGTTTAATTGATTAAAATTCTCTACTTGCTTTAATTTTTCAATATCTATTTGTTCATTCATTAGAAAATGAACAATTTGAGCATATCGAATCATGTAGTCTTCAATTTCCGCGGCACTAAGTTTATTGGCACCTGGAGCAATAAATGGAGGCAAATACTCCATTTGGCATAAATGAGCAGTTTGATCAAACGAATTTAAAAACTCACGATGCGTGAACCTATTTCTACCTTCTTTTTGATAAACATTGAAATTGCCTCCAGAGGATATTACATTCATTGCCCATTTTCCTGATAACTTATTTCCATTTGTTCCATAGGCCCACCCATATTCTAATACTAAATCGAGCCATTGTTTCATTAAAGGTGGACAGTTATACCAATAGAAGGGATGATGCCAAATGATAATATCATGTGCAAGTAATTGTGCTTGTTCAAATTCTACATTAATATTAAAATCTGGGTATAGCTCATACATATCTCTGAAGGTAATATCTCGAAGCTGTTTAACACCTTCTACCAATCTAGCGTTAACTCTGCTATCCTCAAAACGAGGATGAAAAAACAATATCAATAATTTTTTATTGGACATATGAATAACACTTCGATTATTACAATTTAAGTTTATTTGAGCGATTGACCAATTGTAGAACTGCAAAAACTGGTCCTACTGCAAGAATAGTCCAAACAAGATAGAAAGGAAGATACATTAGCAACCGCCCCATCAGTTGTATGCTCAAAATAGTTATTAAAAAACCAATACTATTTACCATTGTTAAAGTACTTCCCCTTAAATCAGCAGGTGCATTAACTGCAATTAAACTTGAAAACATAGGAGAATCGGCAACTACAAATAATCCCCAAAAAACTAAAAAAGAAATATATAAATTATTAGAAGCATAGCAAAAAAATACAGGAAACAATAAACAACATGCACTTGAAACCGATACAGCCACTAAAGCTATTTTATGGATACTAAATTGCGTAGATAATAGACCACTTAAAAAACAGGAAAGAGCTCCTGATCCAATAATAATAAATGTTAAAAATGGATAATTATAATGGGGGCTGTTTAGTTTGTGAGATAACAATAATGGCACAAAAGTCCAAAAAGTGTATAACTCCCACATATGACCAAAATAGCCAAATGCAGATTTTCTCAAATCTCGAATTCGAAAAACTTTTCCAACTGCTGCAAACTGGATAACTCCTAACTTCTTTCGGTAAGGACCATCCTTAACTCCTACATACAAGATAAGTCCTCCTAAAATAGATAAGACAGAAGTTGCATATAAAACAAATTCCCAAGATTTTTTTATAGATAACCCGTTTATCAAGTGAGGAAACGCTGTTCCCAATACCAAGGCTCCTACCAAAAATCCTAGAGATTTCCCCAAACCTTTTTCAAAATAGTCTGCAGCTATTTTCATACCAACGGGATAAATTCCTGCCAGAAAAAAGCCAGTTAAAAATCTACAAATCAATATATTATAACCAGTTATCCAGTTAAATGTAATTAAACCATTAAATAGGGCTGCAAATAAGGCTGAAAAAAGAAATACTAAAGAGGGTGAATACCGATCTGCAATAGCAAATGATGCAAAAACCAGCGTGCCAATAATAAATCCAAATTGTACCGCGCTAATCAGATAAACTAAATATAACTCATCAAGGTCCTTAGCAATGGCCATTTCAGTCATAACCGCATTACCCGCAAACCATACCGAAGTACAAAAAAACTGTGCGAGAATGATGATCAATAAAATTCGCTTCATGGGGCAAAATATTCAATTATATTAGTTGACGTGCAAAAACACTAGTATAGCCTAAAACTTTTTTATAACTTGTTACAAAATATTCAACTATGCACAAACAATTGAGGGTTATTATTTGCCTACTATTTTTAGGCTTTTCTCCTCAAGCACAAAAAAAACAGAACAGTCCCGAAGCATATGGAAAATGGCAAAGTCTAGGACAAACAGAAATA
>CAZTDV010000073.1:0-13774 GCA_964612195.1 uncultured Sediminibacterium sp. | reverse complement strand
GGGGAAGGCCGTAGAATACAAACTGCTTTTTTGTTACAGCAAAAATTTAAGCAACCGGGAAGAACAATTTCTTTTTCCATAGAACAACAATCAACTAGCTCAAATGAGCAACAAACAAATATAACGGCTACTGAGTTTTTTAATGGTAAACCATTATTGGATAGTACTAGAAACCTAGATCTTTTTAAAGGAAAGGATCAGACCTTACAAAATTTTAAAATCGGACTTAGTTTTTCAAATAAAATCAATAATGCATTTTCTTTTATTCTCTCCGCAAATTCTGCATATGATGTTGTAAATGATCATAATTTATCTAATAGGATTTTTAATCCTACCGGAGCTATTGATTCGCTTTTTTCAACAATTCGAAATGATTCTCGAAAAATATTTTTGGGTAATTTAAGCTTCAATTTCGTAAAAAATAAAGTTACCGCCTCACTTGGTAGTGGTTCTGGAACTAATAGGATTTTTATAAACAATCTAATTCAAAAAAAAGAATTTGAGCGAAGTTTTTCGGTTTGGAAACCATTTGGACGTGTTCAATATTCCATTAGTGATAATACCAATTTTGAAATCAGTTATCGTGGCACATCAGTTGCACCTAGTTTCCAAGAGCTATCCCCCCATGCTTTTAATAACGCTCAGCTAGTTACTTTTTCTGATAATTTGTCCATTAATAATGCATTTTCTAACAATGTATCGCTAACCTATGAGTCATTTAGAAGCCTTACTAAATCCTTCACTGGATTAGTTGTGAGTCATACTAGCACAAAGAACCCAATCAAGCTACTTTCGAATATTAACACTAGTGGAGCTTATTTTTTACAGTATGTGAATATGACTGGTTATTCAGATCAAGAATTGGAACTAACAGGATTTTATTCAAAACCAATACCGTCATTAAAAATTCAAGCAACAATTGATCTAAGTGGTAAATCTGGAAAAAACTTTAGTTTCATAAATGGGTCACTTAATAAGCTTATTTACAATATTGCTTCTACAGGCATATTATTATCTAAAAATAAGTCTGGTAAATATGAGATTCAATTTGGAGGTACGATTTATTATGATGTAAATTCTTTGAATGAAGGGTTAAAGAATATTCGAAATAATTTCGTTACTTATAAACTCAAATCTGCAATAGATTTATACTTGTCTTCTTCATTTCAAATGCATAGTGATGCAGAGTTTTTCAGGCAAGGTAAGAATAATATTTTCACTGATAACTTTGATAGAATGGTTTGGAATGCATGGATAAGTAAAAGCTTACTAAAGAATAATCTACTAACAGTTAAACTAGCTGCCAATGATATACTAAATTCTAATACCGGATTTTCAAGAATTGCTACTTCAACCATATTTTCGGAAAATCGATATTTAGCTATTAGGAGATATTTTATGTTAAGCGCTATTTGGAATTTTACAAAGTATAATCAAGTAAAGCAATAATTAATGATCAGGCTTTTTTTTATAGTTATTTTTTTATTGACGTATGATTCATCCTTTTCACAATATCATTTTGTAGAACGAGGTCGAATTATATATGAACGAAAAATTAATACTCACGCAATTTTGCCTGAAGTAATTGGTGAATCTGGAATAGTTCTTAAAGAAGATTTTCCGACTTTCTTTCAGAAATATAAAGTAGATCATCCACAATTTTGGATAGATAGTTTTCAATTGATTTTTGATCATGATTCAACTTTGTATAAACCAGCTGGATTTATTTCCCCTTTTTTGCATGGTATTGGAGTCCCTATGGCAGACAAGAACCAGGTGCTTACTGATTTATCATCCTTTTATTTTGTTGCAGAAAAAAATGCCTATAACGAACAAAAGGTCATAAGAGATACATTAAATAAAATTCGCTGGAAACTAACAGATGAGATTCGTGAAATTGCAGGTTTTGAATGCAGGAGAGCAAATGCTTTAATCAACGATTCTATATATATCGTAGCTTTTTATTCAGATGCTATAAAGACTAAAGGAGGACCAGAACTTTTTAATGGATTACCAGGTATGATACTAGGTGTAGCTATACCCCATTATCATATCAGTTATTTTGCTACCCGTTTTGAGGCTTTATCTAAAACTGAAAAAATGACTTCTCACAATTTTTTATTTCAAAAGAGAAAGATTAGACAAATAGACTATTTTAATAGCATGCTTTATTATCTTAGGGAAAGGAATCTCGATAATCTTTGGATGAAAGTGTTTATAAGATTGTAAATAGATGTGACTAAGTTTAAATGTGCTTGTGTATATAGGCCAGTGTTGATAGATCTAATTTGTGAATAAGATAATTGATGCTTCTTATGATCTAGTAGGTTTTTATTTGCCTCTGAATTCGCACAAAAAAACAATTCTAATTAGCTAATTACTTATGATGTTAAATACACCTCAACTTTATCTTTTTTTCGCTGGTATTATTTCAGTCACTTTAATAGATTCTATAGGAGCTCTTGCTTCCAGAAGACTTAATTTTAATTATGCATGGCTTATTATTCTGTCATTGTTAACTTATCTCTTGTTGGGTTATTTTGGGTCAAAACATATTAATCCTAGTACTGCGATAACAGTTAGTATATTTGTTGGTATTTATGATGCAACAGTAGGTCTCTGGTTTTCAATCAAGTTCAACGCAAACATTAATCAATCAGGCGATGAGCCCAAATCACCAGGCGTATTTCATCTATTAGTTTTAATGCTTATAATATCTGTTATTTTTTCTACAATCGGATATGCTTTAACCCAGTTGTGAAACCATATGCAGCTTACATAGTTTTTGCAAAAGTTAGGTTGAAGAGTATCGCCCGTCTACAATAGGAGTTTTGACCTGGCTTCAGTATTTTAGCATCTGCTAATTGAGTCTATTGTGTCCAGTGAACTACAGGAATTCTATAACCCAATTTTCGCGAAGCCAAAATACAATTAGCGTTAATTAAATCAAAAATATGACAATTCAAGAAGTGAAAAAGTATTCACAAAGGCTAATACTTAAGGGGACATCAATTCTTTTGGGCATTTTAATTTTCATTTACATGTTTGTTGAGACGAGGGGCGATTTTGCAAATGGTATTTTATTTTTCTTATCGGGATTATTCAACACATACTGTCTTTTAGGATTTTTTTTACTTTTTTTCTTTTCTTCCTTCTGGAGTAAAAAAGCATGTGATGAAATAATTATTGAAAGGCAAAGTGTTTTTATTGTAGCAGCTAAATATTCCATTCTAATATCCTTGATAATAGCATTGTATATTATGATAGTTGCGATTTTAAACAGATCCTTGTATAGTAGTGCAGAAATTGGAGAATTACTTAAAACATCTTTTATTCCAATGTTTCTTAGAATACTTTTTTTCATATTTTTTATTTGGTTTTGGGCAACAAACAAGTTAAAAAAACATGCTTAACACGATGATAACAGCCGCAAAAAAAGGCTTAAACCAATTTAGGCTTACAGATTTAGGACTTCAGATTGGTATTGCTATCAACCTCACTAATTTGGCTTTAGCTATTCGCTTATTTAGTGACAACACGAGCAATGTGATCGGAGAATTCCAAACTGCACAAAGCCCCAGACGTCAGCTGTAATTTAATAAAATAACTATGAGCAATAACTTAATACAAAAGTCAGCACTTAAATCAATTGAGTTTACAATTGATGATACAGGCCTATTATTTAATAAGAAAAGTAGAAATAGTGAACACGAACTTCACTTCAGCTTTGAGCAGTTGAAAACAAATAAAGCCTCGGAAGTTGAACATAATAAATTCTTAGTTGTTTGCGCGAGTTTAGCAACTTTCTTTACAATCTGTTTATTTGCAGCAAGTCAATCTGACAAGACAATCGAAACATCAACAACATTATTCTGGGCATTTGTCTCAGTGGTACTTTTTTCTGTCTATTTCTTACTTCGAACAAAGAAGACTTACTTATATACAACTGATAATAAATTCATAGATTTTTATTCCGATAAACCAAGTACAGAAGAAGTATCAAGGTTCATAGAAAATCTTCTAAATGAGAGAAATTCTTTTTTAGTATCAAGATATGGGAACCCTAATCGAAATTTGGAATATGCACCACAGTTAGAAAATCTAAATTGGCTTTTAAATACTAAGGCAATATCAAAAGCAAAATACGATGAGAAGTTAATGGAATTAAACTCATTATTTGGTTCACATCAAAATGTTAATCCAATTGGATTTTCTCCTAAAGCCCAAGCCGACAGTGGCAATTATTAAACAATGGACTCTGTAAATCAAATAGACGTACTTGTTAGACGAAAAATTCCCATTCTAAGCTCGTTGCTTTGGTGGTTGCTTCTAGGCTTTTTCTTAATTTTATTTATTCTTTATCTTTTGATGTGGCCAACTAAATATTTTCCAAATGAACTTGCAACGCTGTATTTCATTAATATAATTCCAGATCTTTTTAAAGCTATTTCATTGGCAGCATTAATTTTCTTTATAATACTTACTCCCATATATTATGCAGCAAGGAAATATAAGCCCGCAATATTGACACTTGACTCTGAGACAATTTCAATTATGGGACAAGAGATAAACATTGTTATTCCTAAAAAGAGACTTAAGCAAGTATATTTTAATGAACTATATGATTATAGAAGGCAACCAAAAGGACAAATACAAATAGTTATTAAAAAGAAGGATAAAAAATTTATTGCACTTCTTTTGAAAAATTATGTCGATGCAGATGACGCGATTACTTTGCTAGGCGAGATCCCAAACTTAAAAATTTCTTTTTACAAAGACAATATAGTAACTGACCACAGCGATGAGTAACTGCCACTAGCAAAAGGTTTTATTTAAGTTGGGTTTTCAGTAATAGGCCAAAGCCTCGGAAGTTGTACACCACTTTATGGAAACAATCGACGAATTTCATCTATACTTAATAATGCCATGATGAAGCCAATCTTAATTTTGCTCTTTTGTATACTCATATTTGTAGCTTGTAATTCTTCTGATCTTGAAAAAGCACAGCAATTAACAGTCCCTACCACAATTCCATATGATTTTTCACAAATGCCGAAGGACCATGATACCTTAGGTAAAGATTTTGCAAAAAAACAAGTGCGCGAATTGTTGAATGGAAAAGGACAGCCTTTCACATGGGACACTTTGATAAGAAATTCATCTACTGCAATAGCTATTGCGGAGCCAATACTGTTTGACATTTTCGGTAAAGAACAAATACTTACTGAAAGACCTTATGAAGTTTATCTTATTGACGGTTATTGGTATCTTTCCGGAACTATTCCCAAAGGGTGGAAAGGAGGTGGGTTTGAAATTGTTATGAGAGCAAAAGATGGAAATATTATTAGGTTGACACATTATAAGTAATGTTGTATTTTGATTTAGGACAACGGCGGAATACCCAACGATAATGAATCACCTATGATTGAAAAATACTCTATTCTTCCTTTAGAAATTGATACTAGCGAAGGTTGGGCTGATATTAGCCTTTCTATAGTAGAAGTTTCAGAAGTTACAAACGGCACTCTTATAAATGCAATCTCATTGTATGAACGACAGGAATTAGGGCTTGAGGTATTTATTCCAAATATACAAACTGAGGAAAAAGGATTCGGAAATGGGATTGTTCTTAAGTCTACTGGTGACAAAAGTGATAAATTGTTGCAGCTGCTTTCCAAACTTTATCTTAATTACAGTATGAATGCCATACAATTTCGTGACTCTATAATTGTCTCTTATGTTGATTTAAATAAATTTGCCGAAAATGTGACAGGTGCTTCACTACAAGACAGTTCTTCTGTTAAGAAGTATAAACTTTACTTTGAAGGGGCAAAAGAAGACGAATATGCAGAGGTTTACTTAAATTACAACGTTACAGATAAACGGATTGAGTTGAATGAAAAAGATGAAGAGTACAGACCAATCTTGATCAAATTCCTTAGCAAATAAGGCATTGTAGAAAAGAAGTTTTTGCGCAAGTTGAACTTTCAGCAATGGCCAAGCTGACAGAAAGAACACCGATCATTGAACCATCTCAAACCAACGAACATTGTCTTTAATTTTATGAAAGAAATAATATCTAAAAAACACAATTTAAAGTTTTGCCTGTCTTTAGTAATTAGTTGCCTTTTACTCTTAAGCTTGGCAACTTTATTCCTTCGAGAATTTTTATTTCACAGTGATAATAGATATTTATATCCTAGGCATTATTTTATACTTGGTGTTAGTGTTTTGATGTATCTCTTTTTGGTATATATAGTTTATGCTTACTTCAAGAATGCCCCTCGGATAAAAGTTAATTCAAATTCAATAACTTTTAATGCGGAAGAATTTCTTTGGATCGATATTGCGCACATTGAGCTTTTAGGTAAAAGAAATTTTCCATTTTTGGGTAAATTTTATATGGAAGTTGCTACTTTTTCTTTTAAGAGTGGAGCAAATAAAGTATTATTCGATGATATGTATTCAAATACTTGGGAAATAAAATCTTTTATTAAGAAGGTAGTTATTGATAAACAAGATTTTTTAGAGAACATTTCAGAGGAAACTGAAAATATTTTGAGTGATGATGAATATTGTGAAACATTCAAAGGGTATCAACTAACCTCACTGAGAGGTCTTATGCTCTGGGGTTTGCTAGGGTCATTTTTAGCTATGATCTTATTAAGCAAAAGGCAAGTAAATATCGATATGGTTTTCTTCATATTTGGCATTTCATTTTTGGTCTTCATAATTTATTCTTATCAGATGCATTATTTTCTTGTCTCAAATCATTACCTTATAGTACGAAATCATAATTTGTTCTGGATTAAAAGGGATTTTAAATTATCTAATATTCGAGAAGTTGTATTTGAGACACAATGGAAAAATGCTATTTCTTTGCGTGTAATAACTAAGAATTTTAAAAGTAATCTATACCCAGCAGGCTCTCTAAAAATGAATACCTGGCGTGCGTTAAAAAACAAGTTGGAGTCAATTGAAATCAATGTTCGTAACGAGTGTATATAAAGTATATAGACAACAAAGGGCTTTACAATATTTGGACTTCCTTTAGTAATCACCCCAGCAGCAGGAACACAGATTATCCAACCGGCCTTAAGCCACAGATGTTATGTATATCTTTATGAATAAAATCTTTCTCATATTTTTTGGACTGATTTTCTCTATAACATTACATGCGGAATGCACAATGTCTGGGCTTTCTATTTTCCCACAAAGTGGTTCAATCTCCAAAAATCAAATTTTTGTAATTGAAGGCTATTCAATGAGTCAACAAACAGTATTAGGATTAAATAAAAAGCATAGCATCTATCTCAAGAGTGGTAATACAAAAATAAAACTCATAGTAACCGAACTATGTATCGGGCAATATAATTTGACGCAAGTAATAGTAAAGCCAGAAGAATTACTTGAGATGGGTAAAGAGTACACAATTATTATCGACAGCTTGCCTAAATTTGAAAAGTTACATCAGATAAACACATTAACTAAAAAGTACGAACCATTTAAATATACGGTGAAGTCTGATATAGATACACAAAAACCAATAGTAAGAGGAAGTCCTTTTGAACTAAAGAAGACATTTGCTCAAAATGGTTGTGGGCCTTCAATGTACGTTGTATTTAGTAATCCCGCTAAGGATCAATCCCCCCTGTTAGTAAAAACAAGCGTAAAGAATCTGCTTACTGGGCATATAGCAACATATTACTTATTACCTAACGATGAACAAATAAAAGTAGGCCATGATATGTGTTCAGGAGCATTTGACTTTGACGAGAGTGAGTTATATGAAGTTAGTTTTTCATTTATGGACAGTTCTGGTAATATAACAAAATGGGATGGGCCTGGTATAAGATTCTCAAAACCAACTATTGCAAACAGCCAAAAAGAGGAATAGACAAATTTTCGTGTCTGTAGATTTTTAGATAGTATTACTAAGGTTTTCAAATGTGAAAAAATAACGCTTGACAAATGGGAAGCAACGGGAGTGACTGATTCAACATTTTCCATCAGTATAATTAATGCAAAAATAATTCCTCAAACATCTAATATAGATAGCAGTGTTATCCTTTTTAAGAGTTTAGGAAAGTCAATTAGCAAATCATTAAAAGATAATAATCGGTATAATTCATTTCAAATTGTATTTGTTGTTACAGTTACAACTTTTGGACAGATTCAGCAATTAAATAAAGCTAGTATGACTGTTTCAAAAGATGAAATCCGATAACTGAACATTATATAAGGCTATACGCCCGTTGGCTGAGATGCAATGACCACCCAACTATTTCGACAACTACTAATCGCAATATTTAGAATGGCAATATTTAATTTATTTCATCAAGACAAACCAAAACAAGATCCATATTGGGAGTTTGAGAAACAAACACATTTTAGACCAAGGCTAAGTAAAGGCGATTTTTTCAAACTAACAGGTTTTGACTTTGGTTGGTTTGTGCTTAAACCAATTTCAAAGTTTGTTAAAAACATAGATCACGAAGTTGAAAAAAGCAAATCCTTATCATACGGACAAAAAGCTCTTTATTTTTGGTGGTATATTGATGGACAAGTAACAAACGGCGGTTTTGTACAATTTTATTATAATGGTTATGGTTCTTATGTGCCGACAATCATTAAAAGTCTTCAATACATTGGCGACATTAAAATGGCAGATTTAATTCAGAGAGCAGAAAACATTTATCAGAAGCACATAAAATTAATGAATAGAGCCAAACAAAAGGATTTGTTTGGTAGTGATTTATATGAAAAACTTGAAGAAATGTCAGCCTTAGACCATGAGTATTATAAACTCAACGATAAGACTATGACTAAAATAGAAAAGTATATTAGAAAAAATCCAAATGAAATTTGTTTAGACGAAGATGGGCAAGAGTTTGATATTAAATTTTCAGGCGAATGCAAAACATTTTACTCTGAAAATGTTATTAAAGAAATATTTTATTTAGAAAATGGTGTTTTAAGCGGAGAATTCAAAAGTTTTTATGAAAGCGGAAAATTAAAAGAACAAATTCAATATTCAAAAGGCAAGCAAACAGGAGAACGTGTTGAATACTACGAAAACGGGAATAAGAAATATTCAATTCGAAAAGACCCAATTTTAAAACAGTTTGAAATTTTTTGGTTTTATGAGAATGGGAAGCCAAAAAAGTTAGAGCATAAACTTTTAGACAAAGACGAAAAAATTGGTGAGTATAAGGAATGGTATGAAAATGGACAACTTGCCAAATCAGGGTTATATATTTCAAATTATACAAGAGATGGAAAGTGGCTTGAATTTAATAAAGATGGAAGTAAAAAGTTAGAAGCTGAGTTTAAGAATGGTGATTTTTTAATTCAAAACTGTTGGGATGATCAAGGCAAACAGACCTTAGAAAATGGAACAGGTTTATACATTTATGATTATAGCTCTTGGGAAGGACATTTAGAGCATAACGTACAAGAGTACAAAAATTATAAACAGCATGGAATACAAAAAACATTTTTAAATGGTGTCCTAAGCCTTTATCAGGAAATGGATAATGGCAAAGAGAATGGTTTTACAAGAAATTATTATAAAAACGGCAAGGTAAAGGAAGAGAAAGTTTACAAAGACGGTAAAGAAATCTCAAATACAAATTTTCCAAAGTTTGATAACCCCATAGTTGAACTTGAAATCTACTCAAGATTGTGTAGTGAATGTTACAAAGATGATGCGGCTTTAAAACTACCAGATAATGAACCAAAACTTTTAAACAAAGATGATTTAGAAAAAGTGTTTAAGGCACACAAGTCATTATTTGAACCTTACGGCGACGAACATGTACTATGTTACTCATATATAGTAAAGACAGATAAGCATGGTAATGTATCAGAAATACGCTTTTCAAGTGCCGATAATATGTGGATAGAAGAGGATATAAAGAAATCGCTTGGAAAATTGAAGTATGAAGTTGCTTATAAAAGCAACGAGCCGATTGAGTGTATTTTTTTCGTTCAGCATAAAGTATATTTGACCGAATAAGCGAGAAGCATTTTTGAGAACATGGGGCTTACCAAAATGGGGCTGCCGAATTTATAATTCCCCACTATCGGAAAACTGCTCGTTGTCTGTAATCAATTTATTTTGTCTTGATAAATAAGTGTTAACTAGTTGAATTTTCTATGATAAAACGATATGTTCCTTTTCTTGCTTTTATTAGTCTTTTATTCTTGACATTACCTCTAGTATTAGACTTTGTAACTTCTGATGTTCAAGGGTGGCATACAACTTTAAATGCTCCACAATTTAATTTTTAGGTTTATTATACTCATTATGCTTTGTTTTTTGATAATTGGAAATTGGCTAAACACTAATAAAGCTGATAATGTAAGCTGGATTTTATTTTCTTTTCATGTCTTATTGACTTTGTCGACTATTACTTATTTAAAATTTCCAAGAATCTTTTTAGATGTTCCATTAAAAGATCAGAAAGCATTAATAAACTCAGTTGAATTGAGGCTAAAATTTATACCTGTTGTTATGACTATTTTTTTTCTAGGACAGGTTTTACTTATGATTGGTTTTATAAGAGTAATTAAGAAAACGAAGAGATTAGAATTATAAGACAACATTAAACAACCACCTTCACTCATATTGTTCCTTTATTAAACCCAACCACCAGTAGCAACTTACCTTTGTTCTCAGTGTAAATCCCCCCTCATTATCCCTACCCATTTATATAACAACATATAAAAAGGACAAGGAAGCGGAAGACCTGAATTTCGCATATTTTGGAACGACTCTACTGATATATCAGAATCTAAAAGGGAAAGGTTGGACTCGAATAAAGAAAAGGGATTACCTAATTCTATAAAATATATTTACTGGCTTAAGCATTACTCTGGGCCAAACAATACATAACGAGTCTTTCTGTAAAAGAATACACAGCTACTTCAAATTGCCCTCAGCTTTAATCCCCCACAAAACACTTTTAACATTAAGGTATAATTACCTATTCTTAACGAATACTTACCACTTAATTTAGTATTCAACTTAAATAGAATTATGTAATTATGAAAAATCTTTGCAAAAATTCCTAGAAAGTGATATAAATTAATTTGTAAATGTTACCTAAATAGATAACTTTGTATTTTGACAGTAAATACCAATAGAAAAATCTTTTACTACAAAGACTATTATTTAGATTTCTTTAATCAGTTAAAACCTGATGTTAAAAAGAAGTTTAACTGGACTTTGCAGCTAATTGCCACATTGAATCGAGTACCTCAAAAATATTTTCAACATATTACTGGCTCGACAGGGCTATATGAAATAAGAGTTGAAGTTGGGTCAAATATTTTTAGAGTTTTTAGTTTCTTCGATAAAGAGAACCTGATAATTATTGTAAATGGTTTTCAGAAAAAAGTGCAGAGAACTCCAAAAAGTGAAATAGATTTAGCTGAAAGACTAAAAAAACAATATTTCGATGAAAAAAGCAAACAGTAACTTAACGTCTTTTGCGGATCATTTAGACAAGCAATATGGCAAGAAAGGAACAGTTAATCGCATTAAGTACGAAGAAGAGTTTGAAGCCTTTAAACTTGGAGTTATGCTTCAAGAACTTAGAAAGGAACAAGGACTTACACAAGAGCAACTTGCTGAGAAATGCGGAACAACAAAAACCTATATTTCACGAATTGAGAATGATGCAAGTGACATACGATTATCCACCTTAATGAGAATCATACGTGATGGTCTGGGAGGCCAACTTAGAGTCTCTGTGGATTTTTAGTTATCAATCTCCCAAAAAAAATCAACGACAGTCTGCCAGACAAAGCTATAGTAACACAGGATATGAGCACCATTGACTTTAACTTATCAACCGGGGTAAGAATTGAAAAATTGGAACGATATGATACTGATAAACTATTGAGTTATAAAAAGAAGAAGATTTTAATCAGACCCTTGCCAAAGTTACAAGACATTACAGCAATGGATAATGAATTATATTAAATAAAGAATACCTTAAATATTTTTTTGCATTCATACCACCCTTGAAGAAATTAATACCTTCATCAATTTATTATCTATTGAGGAGCTATCAAATTTAAATTCAGGCCAATTTTTGTGTTGCCAATTATACATAATGAGCCGATTAGGCTATTTAATCGGCTCAAATATACGATGAAATTGAGCTGATTAGTCATTTCTTGCGGCTCAAATTTTATAAATAGCTAGTTTGCTATTCTTGATATTAAAAGAAAAATTACTATATTCAGCTAACCCATTTATTGACACCTAAATATTTTGATTGTAATCGATTACAGATCTGTGACTCAGGAGGCTTTGCTTTGGAAGTAAAGAAAATGTAAGAGTTAATTTTAATATACACTTCTTAATGACAAAAAAGACGAAAATTTTAATAGGTTTCATTGGGCTTAAATTCTTGCTGCAATTTTTGCTGCTAAGTAGTGAGTATGACTTGCAAAGAGACGAATATTTGCATCTTGACCAAGCAAATCACTTGACTTGGGGTTATCTTTCTGTTCCACCCTTTACTTCTTGGACATCTTATATTATTCAATTACTCGGAAATTCAATTTTGTTAATTAAGTTTTTCCCTGCCTTGTATGGTGCATTGACAATTTTTATAGTTTGGAAGGCTATAGAAGAATTAAATGGAAACCTCTTCGCATTAATTTTAGGGGCTACTTGCGTTTTATTCTCCGCACTATTGCGATTAAACACATTGTATCAACCCAATTCTTTTGATGTATTAAGTTGGACGGTTTTATACTTTACGCTACTGAAATATATCAAAACGGATAATGCAAAATGGCTTTATATAGGAGCTGTAGTATTTGCAATTGGCTTTTTAAATAAATACAATATTTTATTTCTATTGATTGGTCTTTTCCCTTCATTGTTACTAACAAAACATCGGAAATTATTTTTTAATCCCAATCTATATTTTGCTGCTTTATTAGGCTTTGCTTTAATTTTTCCTAATCTCTTATGGCAATATAATAACAATTTTCCTGTCTTTCATCACTTAAAACAATTAGCAGAAACTCAATTAGTAAATGTAAATAGATTTGATTTTTTGAAAAATCAGTTGCTGTTTTTTATAGGCTCACTATTGGTGATCTTTGCATCATTTTATGCATTGCTTTTCAGTAAGTCTTTAAAAGAATATAGAGTTTTCTTTTTCTCAATCTTATTTACTTTAATAGCTTTTCTTTACTTCAGGGCAAAAGATTATTATGCAATAGGTATTTATCCTATTTATATTGCATTCGGCTCTGTTTATCTATCAGAAGTTTTAAAAGAAGGTTGGAAAAGATATTTACGACCCATAGCAATTGCGATTCCTTTACTATTTTTTATTCCCATTTATAAAGTTGCTTTCCCTAATAAAAGCCCAGAATACATTGCACAACATTCAGGAAGCTACAAAAAAATGGGTTTGCTGCGCTGGGAAGATGGCAAAGACCATTTATTGCCACAGGATTTTGCAGATATGCTTGGTTGGAGAGAATTGGCCTTAAAAGTTGATAGTATTTATTTGAGCTTACCCAACAAAAATAATACCTTGATACTTTGTGATAATTATGGACAAGCTGGGGCTATTAATTATTACACAAAACAAAAATTAAATGCAGTTTCGTTTAATGCAGACTATATTAATTGGTTTGACTTATCAAAAAAATATGTAAACTTAATTAGAGTAAAGGAAGCCAATGTGTAAATACCAGACAATCTGATCCCCATTCGCCAAAGCAATGTGACCCCCTAAGA
>CAZTDV010000072.1:0-13778 GCA_964612195.1 uncultured Sediminibacterium sp. | reverse complement strand
CGAACAGGGGTCAATTTACACCGGTATTAGGGGGTCAATTTAACTGGATTTTCCAGCCAATGATGTAAATGCAGAATTGCAAGAAACATCGCCATTCTTTCAAAATTCAATTCTTGCTGACTCAATAACTAATCGATATGCAAGAGAATATGGTTCAACAATCTTTGCTTTTACAGGTGCAAAAATTGACATCAGAGAAAGAATTAGAGATGAAATTGAACAAAAGAAAAACTACCGTTAATACGTATGCAGTTAACCCAAAACATCTCGACTATTCATTAAATATAATAAATGAAAAACTTAATAATTCTTCTTCTTACTCTCTTAATAACAAAAGGGACATATACTCAACAAATAAAACTGGTAGAAGGCAATCTTGTTGCTAACAAGGTATATATGTCAACTATGAAGTATCAGGGTAAAGCTGTTGTAAAAGTAATTAAGGATTCAACTATAAAAGAAGCTGACGAACCAACATTTGTACGAATAAAAAACATTGACTTTAAAGATGGTATAATTGAAGTAAATGTTTTAAGTCGGTTATTGCCAACAGCCTCACCAACAGACCGTGGGTTTATTGGATTAGCGTTTAGAATTAATGACAATAATTCCAAATTTGAATGCATTTACATACGACCAACAAATGGCAGAGCAGACGACCAATTGCGACGCAATCACTCAATTCAATACTTTTCATTTCCAGATTATAAATTTCAAAGGTTAAGAAAAGAAAGCCCTGAAATGTACGAGTCGTATGCAGATATGGGATTAAATGAATGGACAAAAATGAAAATTATTGTTAAGGGTAATCAAGCCAAGCTATTTCTCAACAATAACAAACAGCCTTCTCTTATTGTTAATGACCTCAAGCATGGTGCAGATGCTTCGGGTGCAATTGGATTTTTTGTGGATGTTGGCACTGAGGGTTATTTCAGTGACCTAAAAGTTACTACACAACAAAATAGATAAGATATCTTATAGAAATATTTAGACAAATGAGCTTATTCAAATTTAGGATTCAAATTTTTTCTTTGTTATTGTTTACTATAGCTTTTACATCTTGTAAGGGACAGACTTCAACAAACCAGACGCAAAAGAATTCAAATTCAACCAATCAAAAGGAAGAACACCCTAAGATTGTTCGGACTTTTGGAACACAGTCCGAGAATGTAGTTGGTCAGTTATTAGACAAAAACGGCAACTTATGGTTTAGCATTCGTGGGGAAGGAGCTTATCGGTATGACGGAAAATCATTTACCAATTTTACTACCAAAGATGGTTTATGCAGCAACAATGTAGGTTCAATTATTCAGGACAAAGCAGGAAATATTTTGTTTGGAACCACTAGAGGATTATGCAAGTATGATGGAAAGGCCTTTATAAATATTCCTATTACAGACACCCTGAATATTACCAGTCTTTTAGAAGACCAAGCTGGTAACATTTGGTTTGGCGTAAAGAATAATGGTATTTATCGGTATGATGGAAAGAATATTGCTAATTTTCTGTATAAATACGAGCACCCATTCTTTGGTGAAAAGTACGAGAAATATATCAGTGATATTATACAAGACAGAAACGGAAACTTATGGTTTAGTTCGTGGAATGGCGGTGGCGTTTGGAAATATGACGGAAAAAATTTTAAGCATTTTCTTCCATCTTTAGACTATTACTATGCAAACCAAGATAATAGACGAAACAGCAATGCTGAAAACGCTTTAAATTTTATCCAAAATAAAAACAAGTCTTTTATTCAAACGCAAGATTATATTTCTGATGATATGATTTTTTCAATGACTGAAGATCATTTAGGGAATATTTGGTTTGCAACAAGAAACCACGGAGTTTGCCGTTACAATGGAAAAATATTTACAACCATTGGAATTAAAGAGGGTTTTGAAAGCGGAGGGGCTTATGCTATTTTGGAAGATAAAAAAGGTGTTTTTTGGTTCACAACCGAAAAGGATGGAATATGGCGCTATGATGGCAAGACCATTAAAAACTTTAATGAAAAAGACGGGCTAATAAACAATTCTGTGATGAATGTTTTGGAAGACAAAGAAGGCAACTTATGGTTTGGAACAAAGTTTTTTGGTTTAAGTCGGTATAACGGCCAAACTTTTACCACATTTTCTCAATATGATAAATAGATCTAAAGCAAATTTAAACAAGTAAGCATTATGAAATTGAAAATTAGTACCCTCGTGTTTCTCATACTTTCGTTATCTGGTTTTAGCCAAACAACTAATGCTTTAAGAGTTTACAGTATTGGGAATGCGAGTATAAAAATTAACGCTTCAAAAGATACATTAAGTAACTCAGAAAAACTTATATGGCTTGAAAACAGTGCATTAGCATTTAGCGACAACGAACAGGAATTGTATTTCAGGCATCCAACAGATAATTACTTCCAGGTGTGGAATATTGCCAATAAACAAAAAACAGCTGAAATCCCATTTAGTGAAGCTGGAAACACATCTGAAGGTAGAAGAATGATTTCCTTATTTCATAATACCGCATACCCAAGTGACACTTACGTCAATACCAAAATATGGATTTCTGAAGACTTAAATGTAAGTTTCAACAAAAAGAATGAGTTTACCATCGCCTCTCTTCAAAATATTCCTGATCGTAAATTTAATATTTCACCACGTGGATATGCTTTTGAAAGTAATTTTATGGGATATGAAAAATTTGTAAAAAAAGTACCACTTACAAATATTAAGTACTTTTTTAATTACCATAAAAAATCTAACAAACTCTTTATAATTATAACAGGAGATCAGATAACGAAAGAAAAAAGTTATTATCCGTATTTTGGTATTTATACCTATAACTTAACAACCGACTCAAAAGATTCACCTACAGAAAATATAAAGAGTCAAGCTACTAGTGGGTCAACCTATAAATACCGATGGTATTTTTCTAACAATACTATTTTCAATTTTTACATATCACATCCAAATATGATGTATAAAGAATTTGGATTAGATACTGTTTCAAAAAAAGATATAAAATACTCCTCTATTTCACCTGCTGATGTGTATTCGGATAGCGAGCCCAATGGATGGTATATGCAGTATATGGGAACGGACAATGCAGGCAATCTATACTTATGCAATCCTTTAAACTATGGCTTATTTATTACAAAGCTTACTAATCGAGAAAAAAATTTATGGGAGCCAATGGTAAATATCAGGCATTCTACTAACCGAAGAAATTCAGTAACACGCCAAAAAAGTGAAACATTGAATGTAATGGCGGTATCGGGTTCTGGAAAGTTATTTGCCTATCTAAACCTTTACAACATACCAGACAGTGGAAACATAGCATCCCTAATGCTCTACAATGATGCAGAAAAAGACCGAATATACACCTTCAACGATCAAACTAAATATCAAGCAAATATTGCTAAAAATTATATTTCCGATAGCGAAAGCGAAGACCTGGCATTAAATTGGAAAAAGCAAACTGAAACAAGCAAACAACAACGGGCAGCTTTATATAAATCACAAATTGATTCCTTAAAAATAAAAATTGTGGAGTCGGAAAAAATGTTGGTAGCAAACTATCAACAAGATATTGATTTAGCTAAGCAAGGAAAATATGCCGCGATGCTTATAGGCAAAAAATGGGTTGGCTATAAAACATATTTATCTACTATGACCTATGCTGGGGAAGATGGTGGACCACAAAGAACCATTACTGCAGAGGTTAAAATTCAGGAAGAATTTGAATTTATAAAGAGAGGTGAAAACATAGACGCTAAAATGATTGAGACACTAACACTGCCAAGGGGTAAAGAAAACAGATATGGAGAACTAATATTAAAAGACAAAGGGTTGTCTGATAATGCAGCGTCGCAGGTTGGGTATGGACCGGTAAAATACATTACATCAATATGTTCAGCACCCTTAAATAATTTTAAGTGGCCTGAATTTGCGTTGGGAAACACACCTTATATTGGCTGTGCCGACCCCTTTGGTAGTATTAAAGGAGCTGAAGTTATAAAAGAAAGTAAGTATTATAAAAAATTTACTGATGATTACATGAATTTTTTATGGAAATGTAAGTTTAAATTTTATTTAAGCAAAGGAAGTTTAAAATTAACCTTGCTTGCCATTGGAAAAGATGGAACAGAGATAAATTTCGATTATGAAACAACAAGTGCTCAAGCCGAAATAATAAACAGAAAAGATAATTTGTCAAAACAATTACGTTCTATAGAAGAACTTGTTGAAAAAGGAAATTAATGGATATTCAGAAAATACTAATTCAATTTTATACTAATGGGAATAATGATTTTTGGAAAAATCATACAGAATCTGATGCTCGTGAACATACCAAAAATGATCCTGACAGGTATCAATTCACAGCTACTGACCCAAACATACATTTTTACTGAAATATGATTATTTTCAATCATGAAAAGAATCCACTCAATTGATATAGTTCGAGGAATAGTAATGATCATTATGGCATTAGACCATGTAAGGGATTTAATGCATGAAAGTTCAATCACACAAATTCCAACTGATTTAAATACTGCCTCACCTCAATTGTTTTTTACTAGATGGATTACCCATTTGTGTGCTCCAATCTTTGTGTTTCTAGCAGGTAGTTCAGTACATCTTTCCTTAAAAAATAATAATGATATTAAAAGCACCAAACAACTGCTGTTAAAGAGGGGTTTTTGGTTATTGATATTAGAGCTGACCATTGTAAACTTTGCCATTTTTTTTGATATTGGATTTCACACGCTAATAATTGAAGTGATCGCCAGTATAGGATTTGGATTCATTATATTGGGTCTACTCTTAAAATTATCTTCCCGAACTATCGGTTATATTGGGTTAGCCATCATTTTCTGCCACAATCTTTTACCTATCATTCCCTTAGCAGAAAGTTCACTCATTAGGACAATTTTAGCTCCCTTATTTAGCCCAACTTTCATTCCCTTTTTACCAGAAAGAGTATTTATTATTGGCTATCCACCCATTCCTTGGCTTGGAATTATATTTCTGGGTTATGCATGTGGTCATTTTTTTACATTGCCAGAACATAAGAAAACAAAACTGTTTTTAAAAGTAGGGCTAGGCGCATTGTTATTGTTTATAACAATCCGATTCATCAATATCTATGGAGATAACGAGCAATGGACGTCTCAAAAAAATGTGTTGTACACTTTTCTTTCTTTTATGAATGTTTCTAAATACCCACCTTCTTTGTTATTTTGTTTAGTAACATTAGGTATCATGTTTTTGCTGCTTGCTGTTGCGGAAAAAGTGCATAAAGGCATTCAAAAGTTCACCATTGTTTACGGAAAAGTACCCTTGTTTTATTTTGTGTTGCATTTTTATTTAATCCATATATTAACGCTTGTAATGCTTTTAGTGCAAGGCATTCCATGGTCAGAATTTGAATTTTCCAATGGAACTTTTGGAAGGCCAAAAGGGATTGAAACCGGCCTTCCCTTATGGACAATTTATGCAATATGGATTTTTGTTGTTTTAGTGCTTTATAAGCCTTGCTTATGGTTTGGGAACTACAAAGCCACTCATAAAAAATGGTGGCTAAAATATATTTAAATTAACTGTCCCATTCATTCTACTATAAATCAAGCAACCTCTAACCTATAACCAATTCCCCTAATCACTACAATTTTAACCCCCTCATCTATCTCTAACTTCTTTCTCAATTTTGATATAAACATATCTAAACTCCTTCCAACAATCACACCTTCATCTTCCCAAATCTCTTTCTGAATCCTATTACGTTCAATTGCCATATTCGGAGACATTGCAAAAATTCGTAACACCCTAGATTCAGTTGCAGTCAGGTCTATAGTATTGTCATTATGCATCAACTTCTTATTCTTATAGTCAAATATAAAAGCCCCCAAATGAAATAGGTCTTTATCATCTGCAGGCAATTCTTGCAAAGTCTTCTCTGGTTTGCGAGATTTAAAATACAGCAACCCAACAAAGGCTAAAACTGGCAGACTTCCCAATAGGTATCCATTCTTTGAAGTAATATATGATGAAGCTTTAAATTGTATATTAATAATATAGCAGTCAGTTGGAAGTTTTCTCCCTATACATGAAACAATATCATCTTTCTGATTATTAGTAATCGCATATCCATAAACAATACTAGTATTGTTGCAATTCCTTACAGAAACAACATAATCAGGTATTTGAGGTTTTTTACCTAATAACCCCTGGTTAATATTTACTAGAGAGTCTGGTAGAAAACTAAAAGTTTGCTCAAAACTTATTTGGTATTCATTTCCTGAAATTTTATTAACTGGAAGTACCCTTGATACACTGTCTCCAGATTGTAAAAGTAGTTCATGTCCAACTTTACGAATTAACATTTCCATTCTAGCTTTTTCAAAATCATCATTGCCAGCTATACTAAACGCCACGCATGCCACAGAAGTCATTAATAGAAATAATGCCCCAATCAGGTGTTTACTATTTCTAAAGTGCAAATTTTGGCGTTTTGACATATTATTTACTGATTATTTACAAAGGTTACACTTTTATTTACAATACAAATTCACATTGATGAAAGGTAGTGGTCTACTTTAGCCAAATCAATTTTAAACGGATAAAAATTGTGAAAGATGAAGTATATGCCTAATATTTATGCCAGTTGTTTGACCATGTTAAGTTGTCTTTTATTTTATGGCTGTGGCAACAAACCATTCTCAACTGCTTCAATTCATGAATTACAAACGAATGAAGTTCAAACTAAAAAGACTTCAATAGTTGCAAAGCTTAAAGAAAATGCTCAACTACCTATTGAAGAAAGGATTGCATTATATCATCAACTCAAAAAGGAAAATTTTGAATTATACGATTTTGCCAATGAAACCGAATTGACACTATACGGGTACTCATTTTTGTGGGATAATAATTTAGATAATGCGATTCCCATTTTTGGACTCATAATTGCTGAATTTCCGAATTCTGCTAATGCTTATGATAGTATGGGTGAGGCCTATCTTCAGGCAAAAGATAGTGCTAAAGCACTTCAATTTTATTCGAAATCATTGCAGATGAACCCTGATAATTTTTTTGCAGAAGATGTGATTCAGAAAATTAAATTTCCAACAATCAAGCCGCTAACTTCAAAAGAAAAATTTTCAAAAATCTATGACAAAAAAGAGTATCTAGCAGATTTAGACCAATTGGGTCAAAAACTATTGTCTGTTCACCCTCTTGCCCTAAAATTTATTTCGAAAGATCAATTTCTTAAAAACATTGAAAACAAAAAATCATTGATTACAGATAAAACCACCTATGCTGAATTTGCTTGGCATTGCAATGCAATAATTGCAAGTATAGGTTGTTCACATACGGCTTCTTCTACTATGCAAAATGATTACCATGAGTTTTCAATATTACCTATCGAGAATAGTTTTCCATTGCAAGTAAGATTGATTAATAAGCAATTATTTGTGGTAAATCCGATGAATAATGCAGATAAGGTTAAAGTAAAAGATGAAATATTGAGCATCAAGGGTATTGAAACCCAAAAACTTCTTTCAATAATTTATGACCACACTGTATCACAAGCCAATATTCAAACTGCAAAAACACAACGGTTCAATACTTTTTTTGCTGCTCAAATACCCTATGCATTAGGATTACCAAAAACTTTTGAAATTGTTGTTAAAGAAAAGAATGGTTCCATTCAATTGCACAAAGCCACAAAAATGGCAACCGAACTATATGATGCTTCTATCAATAGCTGCTCAAATGATTTGTGCTTTGAAATTGTAGAAGGGAATACAGCTGTTTTAACTATCGCTTCTTTCAATTATTATGAATGGAACAATTATGCTGTTTTTAAATCTTTTCTTGATAGCAGTATGAAGGAGATTAATAACAAAAAAATTAAAAATTTATTGATTGATGTAAGATATAACAGAGGCGGTTCTCAATATCCAAGCATTTATTTACTCCAACATCTCATGGATAAATCATTTACTTATTACTCAAAGGTAGAATCTGAAGGAAAAACAGATAAAAATTATGGTGAAGACGTTTTTCATCCAGTTGAAAATCGTTTTAAGGGGAAAGTCTATTTTTTGATGGATGGAAATGGACATTCTACCACGGGGCATTTTATGAGTTTAGTGAAAGTGCACAACCTAGGTACAATCGTTGGGGAAGAATTAGGGTCTAATCAATTTTGTACCGCTGGACAAACACTTTTTCGCTTGCGTAATACAAAATTTGTAGTCTCTTCGGCAAATAATACACATGTATCTACAGCCACAAAGTTGCCTGATAATGTAGGTATTCTCCCAGATATCTTTGTAACACAAAGCATAGATGACTATTTAAATAGAGTAGATGCTGTAAAGAATTATGCACTTAAGCTTATTAGAAAATAATAGGAAGATGAAATTTTATTTAGCGATATTTATTTCAAATCTGCTTGACATATTTTGTAATTTACTTTAGATTTACTGTGGGTTTATCATAAAACAAAACTTTATCTAACTACCAAGAGTGTAATCATGAAAAAAATAATATTTTATCTAGTATTACTCTTCATAGTAAAATCTGAAATTGTTACTGCGCAATTTCACGAAGAAGATTGTATTTATGGAAACTGTAAAACTGGGTTTGGCATACTTGCGATAAAGGGTAATAAATTATCTAATTCTCCAACCCCTTTTCATGTAAAAAATATCATGATTAACGATCCTGGAACTTATTATTACTATTATAAGGTGGGTCAATTTAACAAGAAGGAACTAAACGGAGCAGGATATAGATTAAGTGTTCCGGGTTCATTTAATGCTCAAGGTGCTCACGCATGGTTAATTAATATTGTAAAGCAGAATTTAATTGATTCAATAGCAAACACTTGTAATTGGTATGAAAAAGGAATATATGCGAATGGGTTACTAAATGGTAAAGGCTTTCAAATAATGAAAGATGTATTTATTACTGAAGCTGATTTTATTGACGGGAAAACAAAAGGGCCTTCTTATAGTATTAGAGCAACCCGAAACGGTTTTTTTAATGTAGAGAAAGATACTAAAATCAACAAATTCAAAATAATAAGTGGAAGACAATTATATGGCACTTTAAAAGGTAATTTTTGTTTTGATTGTCAAGAGACTGAATTTATTGCTAATATTCAAGGTACTTCATTAGCCAGAAGATTGAACTTAGACTTTTTAAATGGGTGGATAATTAAAGATTATGACAATGTTGGTAAAAATGGCCAATTAGTAAATGTAAATCCCTTCAGGGCTTTATATGTAGGTAACGTAGAATTATTCAGAATACCAACTGTAGAACAATCTTCAAAAATTAAAGAAGTTATATTATCTAACGGGGGGAAATATATTGGCGAAGTAGACGAAATAGGTAAACCATTTGGTTTTGGAATGATGGAATTGAATGGCGCAAACACAAAATGGATATATGAAGGATTTGTTGATAATGAAAAACCAGAGGGATGGGGTATTATCCGATTAGAAGATGATCAATACGAAGATTTGAATGTAATTCTAGGTGGATTTTTTGTAAATGGCATTATTAGAAATGGGGCACTCATTAAGTCTGAAGGAGACAAAGAAAAAGTACGAATCACATTTCGTGGCAAGGATGATCAATCAATAAAAATATACGATGAATATTTTAAAGATATCATGAATGGAAACTATTCAAAAACCTATTATGCTTTTGATGAAAAAAACAAGCGCTGGTTTGTTAAAAGAGAAGAATTTGGTGAAAAAGTAAATGGGTATCCAAAAGATGTATGGGTTAGTTTAGGAAAAACTACGGAAGAAACAAGAAAGCAAAGAACTGTTACCAATGGTTTTATAGAAACAAAAGATTTAACAATTGGTGATGTAGTTGTAGTAAAAGGGATGGCTAGTCCAGTAATTAGTGTGTCAGGTTCAATTTATTATAAACTAAAAAATAATACCACCATTACAGTGCTATCTGGATCAAAAATCCAGTTATCTAAACATAAAGCTGCTGATTTTATGCATACCTGCAACAAATGCAAAGGAAGCGGAATGGAAAGTTATACTTATCAACGACCTCCTACAGAAAAAGTAATTACCAATACAAGATATGAAACCGAAGTATTAGAATACAGTACTTGGAGAAAAACCATTACTGAAACCAAAACTTATATTCAAACTTATTCAACTGAGCAAAGATCTCGACCTTGTACTGAATGTAATGCAAAAGGTTTTACAAATGATGTAAATGAAATTAAAGAGTAAAAATTTGATTCATTTCTATTTATTTTAAACAAAGTCTTATAAAAGCCACAATTATTTAGATATAAATCTGTTGTATTCAATAAATGATCAATTATATATAGATTATATAATTTCTTTATCCATTTATTTTCTGCAACTTTTTGAAAATTCGATTATTAAATGTTTAATTTAACGGACAAATTTTAAAATCCTAATTAAACAAATATGTGGAATACCCCCCTAGATTCCTTAGATATTAATGAGTCTGTCTGTCTTAACCTTTTGAACAATTTACCGGGCATGTTTTTTCGACGTCTTAATGATGAAGATAGAACTATGATATATGCTTCAAATGGGTGTAATGAATTAACAGGTTATAGTGCAGAAGAGATTTGTAATAATAATAATGTTCCTTTTTTTGCTCTTCTTCATCCAGATGATCGTGAGAGAGTAAAATTAAGAACGATAAAATGTATAACAGAAAAAAACAACTGCAACCTTGAATATAGAATTCTATGTAGAAAAGGAAAAACTAAATGGGTTAAAGAAATTTCAAATGGAGTATATATAGATGATGAGCTAGTTTATATTGAGGGATATATATCAGATATAACTAGTGAGAGAGAATCTAGTAAGCTTAACTCAATGTTAAACACTTATCAAAATGCTGTGAATAGTGGTTCTTTAGTCTCTATAACTGACCCTAAAGGAATGATCTTATTTGCAAACGATCAGTTTTGTAAATATTCAAAATATTCGCGTAAAGAGTTAATTGGACAAAATCACCGAATTGTAAATTCTAAATTTCATTCTGATAGTTTTTTCCTTGATATGTGGACAACATTAAAATCTGGTGACACATGGAGAGGTGAAATACGCAATAAGGCTAAAGATGGTTCCATTTATTGGGTGGATACTGTAATTACTCCAGTTTTTGATACAAGACATCGGATTATCCAATATTTGTCAATTAGAAATATTATTACTGAAAAAAAGGAAAACGAATTTGCCCTTGTAAAAAAGAAAGATGAGTTAAGTAAAGCAGTAATTGAGATTAATAATCGCTTCAATGAAATGATGCAATTTAACTATATAGTATCACATAATTTACGTGCACCAGTAGCCAATATTTTGGGCTTGACAAATTTATTAGTCAATAAGGATGTAAGTGAAGAGGATAAACAGTCTTTGATTGAGTCTGTACAAGTTTCAACTAGAAAACTTGATGAAATTTTAAATGATTTGAATCTTATACTTTCTTCAAAGTCTAAAATAAATCATGCAATTGATGAAATACATTTTAATGAAATTATTGACAATATAGTTGAAACGTTTACTCAGAGTGGGGGGCTTGATATACATAATATTACTGTGAAGATTGATGAAAATGCAAATACTATATTCAGTATAAAAAGCTTTATTGATAGTATTTTATATAATTTAATTAGTAATGCAATTAAGTATAAGTCTGTTGAAAGAGATTTAAAAATCAATATTGATATTACAAGAATTTTAGGATCAATACAAATTGAATTTAAAGACAATGGTATTGGAATTGATATGCAGAAATATGGCGATTCCTTGTTTGGACTATATAAAAGATTCCATCCAAAAATAGAGGGAAAAGGAATTGGATTGCATATGACTAAAAATCAAGTGGAATCATTCGGAGGAAATATTCGAGTTGAAAGCAAAGTAAATGATGGCACAATATTTTTTATAACTATTCCAATTGAGTTTAAAAAGGAAAATTCTTAATGAATCTTAACGCAGATTGGTTTTTTAAGCAAACGTCTAAATGGAAAGAAGAATACTCAGCATTGAGAATGCTTATTCTTGATTGTGGCCTTAAGGAAGAGTTAAAGTGGGGATGCCCTTGTTACACATTTGAAAAACAAAATATTGTATTAATTCATGGATTCAAAAATTATTGTGCTTTATTGTTTATGCAAGGTGCATTGTTGAAAGACCAAAAGGGTATTTTAGTTCAGCAAACAGTAAATGTGCAATCAGCTCGGCAAATTCGTTTCACAAACAAAAGCGAAATAATAAAGAATACATCAACAATCAAATCATATATAAAAGAAGCGGTCAGTATGAGTAAATCAGGAATAAAGATTGAACTTAAAAAGACAGCTGAATACCCAATGCCTGAAGAATTCCTTAAGATTTTAGATGATAGACCAGACTTAAAAACAGCTTTTCAATCATTAACACCAGGGCGTCAAAGGGGCTATTTACTCTATTTTTCAGTACCTAAACAATCCAAAACAAGAGAATCAAGGATTAAGCAATATCTTCAATATATACTTGATGGAAAAGGATTAAAAGACTAATAAAATTTTGAATAATAATTTTGCACAAATGATTAAACGATATTCAGTTTTGATATGCTTAATTGCTTCTATAGTTTTATTATTGGTGGCATCTTTTAAATATCCTGGCGGATCATTACTTGATAAAAATTCAATAGGATTTCAGTGGTCAAAAAATTTCATCAGTAATTTGTTTACAGCAAAAGCTATAAATGGTTTAGAAAACTCCGGAAGAATTTGGGCTATTATTGGGATGGCATTTCATTCGATTGGGTATGGTGTTTTTTTTATTAATATGTCAAAAAAGTTGTCTTTTAACAAATGGGCTAAAAGTTTACAATTTATTGGATTAGCCAATTTGTTATTTATTTTCTTAATAGCTACTCCCTTACACGATGTTGGAACAATTTCCATTGTTCTAACATTGGCAGGATTGTTTACTATTACTTTATTTATATTTAGTACAAAACTTCACTTTCTTAAAATTTGCTGCGTTACTTGCTTGTTGACTTATTATGTTTTCTTTGCTTTTTACGGGTTAGGTTATTTGGAATTAACAGCCATTATGCAGAAAGTGTACATTTTAAGTTCTTTGTTATTGGTAATAGGGCTTGAGTATTTTAGTAAAACTGAAGATTTTATACGGTCATGAAAAGTAATTACAAGCAAAAGAAAATAACCTCATAAAATTGAGGCAATATGTAAATTCTGATACTCTTATTTTAAGTTATGTAATATTTTCCCTGCTTATTGTTCTGAACTTTGAGAAGTAATGAATAAGCTAAAAAACAATATAAATTCTAAGTGCATTGGTGTTTGGATGGATCACTCAAATGCGAACATGATTCAGATAAATGATGAAAAAAATGTCCATAACATAATTTCAAAATTTAATTTTAATGTTAAAGTAGAAGCGTTGAGTAGAAGTGAAAATATAATGCACAACAAAGAGCAACAACTGCAAGAAGCTTACTACAAAGAAATAGCAGACAAGATTTTGATATATAATCATGTTCTTCTTTTTGGGCCAACAAATGCTAAAACAGAGCTTAATAATTATTTGAAGAAGGATTTACATTTTAAGAACATTAAAATTGACCTTGAACCGGCTGATAAGATGACAGATAATGAAAAATATGCATTTGTACTAAACCATTTTAATAAACTCAGCATCAAGTTTTTAACGCAACAGTTTAACTAAGTTAAATTGTTGTAAT
>CAZTDV010000071.1:0-14826 GCA_964612195.1 uncultured Sediminibacterium sp. | reverse complement strand
GCTTTATATTTACTTGATTCTACTGGAATTGCTTGAACATTTTTCATAAATCGATCATCTACATCAAATACCCTAAATAATCCATAATCATTGCCCCACATATCTACTTTTGCTTGTTCTTCCGCTTTATACTTTTTCTTTTCAATTACTCCGTCAATAGTGATGGGCTTTTTTAAGAGCCAATTACCAACGCTTATATTAGACATGCTTTGTTTAATATTGAAGCCAATAATAGAGCTGCCATTTGCATAAAACCCGGTTGTACCACTGTAATCTAAAGCATCACTTCCAATCATTAAATTGGTTTCTGCTACTACTTTTGCACCACCACCTAGTCTACCCAATAGTTTACTTCCACCTGATTCAGCTTCTTTGGCAAAAGGCACTGCTATATTTACCATCAATACCATTGTGCCACCTAATTGTTGGGAAATTTTTGGCGCTTTACTAAAGAATGAATTTTTTTCTTTACCATCATCTTTTACGCCATTTATTAAATAATCAAAACCTCTTGGCGAAACTGATACATAACCATCAAACTGGGCTTGGCTTAAACTTCCCCCTGTTCTTTTAACCCAATCTTGCAATTCTTCGGCTGCTAATGCTTGTTCTGCTGTAACTATTTCAAAGCCTTCTGCTTTTAATTGATCAACCAAGTTTTTATAAAGTTCATCTGTAATATCTATCAAATCATTTTCTTTTACGCCTTTAAGGCCTAACGATAAACTCGCACTAACAGCACTTTTATAACTCCTTGTATAATCACTTCCACCTCTAAATCCCCCTGATTTTTTTTCTGTATCCAAATACATTGTTTGAAAATTAACCCTGAATTGGCTGATGAATACTTTTTTGGGTGCATCTTTTAGTTTTCTTAAACCATAGTTATTAATGTCTTTAAGATCAACTTCTCCAATTGTTTGGGCAATTAAGTTGTTGCAGCAGAAAAGGATCACTGCAAAAATTGCTAGCTTGTTCATGATTGTTTATTTTAGAATGAAGCTATTGTAGTCAACTACATCAAACAATACAGCATATGCTGTATTTTAATTCCAATTGTATTTGTGCGCTAATTGTATTGCTTGCGCTTTAGAATTAATATGTAGTTTTTCATAGATCCGACTGATATGAGTGCGCACTGTTTTAGGGCTTATATATAAAGTGCTTGCAATTTTTTTATAATCCTGTCCTTCTACAAGAAGTTTAAGAATTTCTTGTTCCCGTTCTGTTAGAACATTTAATACATTATCGGAAGAAGAATTATTAGATGGAAAAGGCTGGTTACTCTGCTTGAGCCATTGTAGCGTTTTTCTAGCTATTGCTGGGCTCATTGGGGCTCCATTTAAATGGATTGCATTGTTGATGGCATCAATTAACATATCTGGAGCATCGTCTTTTAATAAATAACCAGCTGCGCCAGCTTTAATAGCTTCAAATATTTTTTCATCATCATCAAATACCGTTAATACTATAAATTTAATCATTGGGTATCGTATAGTAGCAATGGCAATGGTTTCAATGCCATTCAATCTTGGCATATCTAAATCTATTAGAACTACTTGGGGTAAATGATTGGAAGGTTTTTCTTTTATTTTTTCTAAAAAGTCTAATCCATTTACAGCTTCAATTACAATTTCAATATTGGGTAATCCATACAAATTCTGTCTAATCATTTTTCGATTAAGGGATTTGTCGTCTACTATGCCAATTTGAATCATGTAATTAAAGTTCATCTTAATTATACTAATAGTCTATACTGCATATGATGTATTTGCAAGGTTCTTCAAAATAAATGTATTAATTTAAAACTTAAATGCAACGTAGGTTACTGAATTACTTGATCATGATGATGATTCCCTTTTGGGGCCTCACTCAACCTGGATTTGTTCATTATTCTATTAAAAATGGATTAACACAAAATGCAGTTACAGCTATATTTAAGGATAGTAAAGGTTTTGTTTGGATGGGTACTCAAGATGGCTTAAACCGTTTTGATGGGTTAACATTTAAGCATTTTAAACACAATAGTGTAGACACCACAACCATTAGTGATCAATACATTACTGCAATTGCCGAAGATGGGTCTGGTAATTTATGGGTTGGAACAAGAAATGGATTGAATAAGTATGATGCCATTAGTGGTAAGTTTGAACGAATACATCCTGACCCTTCCCGTAAAAAAGTCATTCAATATGCGTTTGATCAGATTATATTAATGGAAGCTGGAAATTTAGCCATTGTAGTAGAAGGTCAAGTTTTTATTTGGAATCATCTTCAAAAAACTTTTAAAAAACTTACTAATCATTCTTATTCACCCAGCATTTTTACAGCCAATCAATTGGGTATATGGAAATATAATGAAGGATGCTTTTCATTATATAATTCAATAAGTGGGCGTTTAATCAAGACGATACAAAGAGACAGATTACTCAAGAGTGTTCCAAAGTCAGTTCGAATTTTTGCTGATAATCTACACGCCATTTGGGTTGTAGATGAATCAAATGAAGCAAAGCCTATTATCAAAAAGTTTGATACCCAAAAATTGATTTGGATCTCAGACAGTATTGTTTTAAATAACAAAATTAGTCAAATTAGTTTTGATAAAAATAATCATGCTTGGGTTGCGAGTTTGTCTGGAATCATTCATATTGATCCTGATTTAAGAATTATTCCTTGGAGCTCATCTCAATTACCGGAACCTTTGAATCAATTAAATGCCGTACTGTGTAGTTTTCATGATAATGCTGGTTTAATATGGATTGGGTTTGCAAACAATGGAGCTGTCTTATACAACACTGAAGCTATTGCGTATGATTTATTGCAGCCCATTCAAAAAAGAGAAACTGTTTTTGCTTATACGCAAGATGTTCTAGGAAATGAGTGGATTGCCGCGGTATCAGGGTTGTATAAAAGCGAGGCAGCTTCACAATCAATCAAAAGGGTATTAAATAAAAAAGTAAGGGCATTAGCGGTGGGTAGAAATGGAATGATATGGGCTGCTATTGAAAATGAGGGCTTATTTATGATTGATAAGTCACAAAAAATCAAGTTGATCGCAAATGTTCAAAATGGATTGTTGCCCGACAATACCATTTTTCATTTGAATGCCAGCCTTGAAAACAATCAATTATTTATTGCTACTAAATCTGGCTTGGTAAAATTGGCGATGGAAAACACTAAAGAGATTGTACATTATTCAGTTAATAAAGGCCGTCCAATTGCAGGTTCTTATATCTTGCACAGTTTTACTGATAGTAAAAAGTGCCTATGGATTAGTACAAATGGAGGGTTAACTGTATTAAATAGCCAGGGTAAAAAAGTCTTTGAATATAAAACAGATACTGATCAATCGCCTCATATAAAAAGAACCATTGTTACTGGTTGTACGGAAGATAATAATGGTAATATTTGGATTGCAACTTTAAGTAATGGGATTTATAAGTGGAATAACCAACAATTTACTCACTATGATCAAACCAATGGGTTATCTGGTAATGTTGTTTCGGGAATTGTTGCAGATCAGTATAATCGTATTTGGGTTGCAACAACTACTGGAATGAACGTTTTTGATCAAACTACTAACCAGTTTTTTGCCATTACCGAGCAAAATGGAATTCCTGCTTCAGACTATTTGCTAGCAAGCTTTACTAAGAATACAAAAGGTAAATTAATGGCTGGAAGTTCAGAAGGTTTAGTAGTAATTAATCCTGAAATGGTAAACCCTGTGAATAAAAAACTTAATTGTTTTGTAACTGATGCGTCAATTAATTATGTCTCAGTTCCGATAAAAAATGAGTATGTTTTACTTTCTGATGATAAGTCTATTTCGTTTGAAATTTCAGCCCCCAGTTTTATTAATGCTGATAAAATTGTATATCAGTATAGATGTGTTGGTTTAATTGATAGCTGGGTTAGCATGCAGTCTAATAATAGAAGAATTAGTTTTACGAATCTTCCCTTCAAAAAGTTGAAATTAGAATTTAGGGCTGCTGAGAATATTGCACAAATCAACACTGCAATCATTGGGAATATCTATATTAGTCGCACTCCTCCTCTATGGCAAAATATTTATTTTTTAGTTCCTTTCATCTTAGGAATTTCAATCCTAGTTTTTTTATTTATTCGCAGTTTAACCCAAAGGAAAATTAATGAGCAGTTACAAAAAGCAGCTATTGAAAAAACTATTTATAAAGAGCGGGAGCGTATTTCTAGAGATTTGCATGATCATTTAGGCGCATACGCTTCTGCAATTAAGTCGAATATTGTTCAGCTAGAAAAAAAAGGCAATAATAATAATGATACCATGCATCAATTAAAAGGAAATGCCGAAGACATGGTTAATGCTTTAAGGGAAACCATTTGGGTAATGCAATATCAACAAATTAGTTTGACCTCTTTAAGCGATCGGTTTAAAAATCTCATCAACAGAATTGCACCTAATTATCCAGATATACAGATTGATGTAAAAGAAACAGTGGAGGTTGAAAAAATTGTAAGTCCAGGGGAAAGTATCCATTTATTAAGAATCATGCAAGAAGCACTTACCAATGCTTTGAAACATTCGCAATGCACCCATATTTTGGTTGAAATTTTGATTGGCCACCAAGGGAAAGTTATCATTGAAGACAATGGGATTGGCTTCGATTTGTCTTCGGATTCAACAGGTTATGGTCTTCAGAATATGAAAGATAGAGCACTAGAGGCAGGGTTAGTTGTTCAAATAGAATCAAATAAGGGTGTCGGAACCCGAATATGCCTGCTATTCTAAGCAATTTTAGGCTGTTAAAACCGTACTTTTGCAATCCGTAAATAGAAATTAGTATATGCTGAATAAGCTCGAAGCCATAAAAGCAAGATTTGATCAAGTGGGTATTGCACTCACCAACCCTGAAATTATTAATAACCAAAAGGAGTTTGGTATTTATAGTAAAGAGTATCGGTCTCTTGAAAAAATCATAAAGCCTTACGAAGAATATATGCGGGTATTGGCCGACCATAAATATGCCAAAGATGGGTTGAATAGTACCGACGAAGACATGCGTGAATTGGCTAAAATGGAATTGCCTGAATTGGAAGTACGCAAGGAAGAATTGGAAAAGGAATTAACTAAACTATTAATTCCTAAAGATCCTCAAGACGATAAAAATGCCATTTTGGAAATCAGGGCTGGAACAGGTGGCGACGAAGCCAGTTTATTCGCGGGCGATTTATTGGGAATGTACTTACGTTATTGTTCTAAAAAAGGTTGGAAAACCGCCATTGTTACAGAGAGTGAAGGTACGGTGGGTGGTTATAAAGAAGTAATTGTAGAAGTTACTGGAGAAGATGTATATGGTACATTAAAATTTGAAAGTGGTGTTCATCGTGTACAACGAGTTCCCAATACAGAAACCCAGGGTAGAGTGCATACTTCAGCTGCTACTGTTGCGGTAATGCCTGAAGCCGAAGAAATTGATTTTGAATTGAAAGAAAGTGACGTTAAAATGGAAACTGCCAGAAGTGGTGGTGCGGGTGGCCAGAACGTAAATAAAGTAGAAACAAAGGTATTCTTAACGCATATACCTACAGGTGTAGTAGTGGTTTGTCAAACAGAGCGTTCTCAGTTAGGGAACAGAGAAAAAGCAATGACCATGCTTCGTTCTAAATTGTATGAAGAGCAAGTTCGCAAGCATGAAGATGAAATTTCTAGACAGCGGAAAACTTTAGTAAGTACCGGAGACCGTAGTGCTAAAATCAGAACTTATAACTGGCCACAGGGTAGGGTTACAGATCATAGAATTGGCCTCACCTCATATAATTTAGATGCAGTAATTAATGGGGAGATTGAAGAATTTATTGAAGCATTACAAATGGCAGAAAATGCGGAAAAGATGACGAATCAATAAACTTTCTTAACTTAACAGTATGAAAAAAATACTGTTTCTATTGGCTTCTATTCTAATTAGCAATGCAATGATTGCTCAAGAAGTTGGTACAAGAATTTTCTTGAGAGATGCCAATGGGCTAGACATTCGGTCTAAATCTGCTAGTATAGAAAACGCGAGTTATTTATTTCACCCCGAATATTTAAAAGCATCTTTATACACTAGGGCTGGTAAGTTAAAGAGCGATGCAAAGTATAAGCTCATATTACAAGAGAATCGGTTATTTTATATGGAAGCAGACGGTTCCGATATGGAAGTGGTTAGTCCTATTTACCGTATTGAGTTTGAAATGCCCAATGGCACCACCACTGTTTTTGAAAAAGGATTTGATGTGGTGGACAATTTAAATCAAAATAATTTTTATCAGGTATTGGTTGATGGGAAAGCCAAATTATTATTGGATACCAAGTTTGCAACAGAAACCAAAATGGTATATGGTACTGGTGCTGTTACTACAACAGATAAGTTGATTAACTATTATGGTGCTTTCGGCACTAAAATAATTAAAGTATCTAAAGAGGAGAACATACTTTCTTTAATGGATGATAAGGTTGCAGAAATGACTGCATTTATCAAAAAAGAAAAAACTAAGTTTAAGCGGCAAGCAGATTTAGAGAAATTATTTAATTATTACAATCAACTGGTTAAGTAGGTTTTCATGAGAGTAGTTGTTGCTTTTTTATTCCTCCTCTTTATTTTTCCTAAGCGCATCAATGCCCAGTTGGCTGGCGCTTACAATGTTTACTATTTCAGGTTTAATATGGATCCATCCTACTACTCCGATGGAAATTTTTCTGGAATACCTTATGAAGGAAGTCCTTGGTTTAATACCAGCTTTATTCCGGCACGCATCACGCTGTTTGATGGAGAAGTTATTGAAGGAAATCAGTTTAAACTAAACTTATCCAATAGCCGTTTATTTACTGAAGACGATAAAAAGCAATTAATTGTTTTAACTTCTGCTGTTAAGCGAATAGAATTTTTAAATGAGGGAAAAAAAGCTGCTGTATTTCAAGCTGGATTTCCAAGAGTTGATAAGCAAAAGTGGAATAGTTTTTATCAAGTATTGGCAGAAGGAAATGCGAAACTACTTAAATACATTAATTACACATTTACCAATAGCATGATGTATGGTCAAGGTGTTAGCTATAAACTTGAACCTCAGTTTTACTTTTATGTTTTTGCCAATAACGAAATGCACCCAATTAAAAAGGTAGATGATTTAATTTTACTATTTCCCGATTGGATCAATGAAGTCAAAGGCTATATTAATAGGGAGGGCCTTAAAATTAGAAAGGAAACAGATTTAATTAAAATCGTTTCCTTCTATAATAGTTTGGCTCTATTAAATAAAAAAGAACAGCGTTCTTAGTTATTGATTATTTGGTCAGCTTCTTGTTTTAATTTCAACTCCCATTTCCAAGCCGTATCCATCATTTCTTTGATACCATATTTAATTTTCCAACCGAGCTTAGTTACTGCTGCGTCATTGTTTGCATAAATAGCTACAACATCACCTGCCCGGCGTGGCCCAATTTCATAATTTAACTTTAGGTTACTTACTTCTTCAAAAGTATGGATGGCTTCTAACACACTTACCCCATCACCAGTACCTAAATTAAATACATCGCATTTGGTTTCATTTTTTCCATCCATTAAATATTGAATGGCTAAAGTATGTGCATGCGCAATATCTGAAACATGTATATAATCTCTTACACATGAACCATCTTTAGTAGGATAGTCGCTTCCGTGTACCCACATTTTTGGCAACTTACCAATTGCGGTTTGTGTAATGGCTGGTACCAAATTTTGCGGCTTCCCTACTGGTAGTTCTCCAATTAAGCAAGACGGGTGTGCTCCCACCGGATTAAAATATCTTAATAAGATGGTATTGGTATTCACCACTTTTGAAAAATCTCTAATCACTACTTCCCCCATTTGTTTGGTTGCTCCATAAGGAGATTCTGCAGGTTTAATTGCAGTGCTTTCTGTAACAGGAATTACATCAGGATTGCCATAAACAGTACAAGAGGAGGAAAATACAAAATTGGGTACCCCGAATTCCTGCACACATTTTAATAAGTTGATGAGGCCAAACATATTGTTCTCATAATACCTTAATGGCTCTTCTACAGATTCACCCACCGCTTTGTAAGCAGCAAAATGAATGATTCCATCTATATCTGTATTCTCTTGAAATACTGCTCTTGTTTCGTCAAAGTTTTTTAAATCGACCGTATAGTTTTTTATTTTCTTTCCAGTGATTTTTTCTATTCCTGCTAATGCGATAGTAGTTGACCTAGCAAAGTTGTCTATGGAGATTACTTCGTAACCGTTTTCAATTAAATCTACAATGGTATGTGAGCCTATGAATCCGGTTCCACCGGTCACTAAAATTTTTGCCATGATGAAGTGTATTCTTTACTGCAATATACTGCAAAAGGCTACTTCTAAAGCTTAAATCTTTATACAATCAATTTAATTATTGCATAAAAAATGGCTGCAATAAATGCTGAAATTGGAATGGTTAAAATCCAAGCCCAAAGTAAGTTAACGGTTACACCCCATCTCACTGCGCTTAAGCGCTTGGTAGCTCCAACACCAATAATGGCACCAGTAATAGTATGTGTAGTTGATACAGGTATTTTAAAGTGCTCTGTCATGAATAAAGTAATAGCACCAGCGGTTTCTGCAGCTACGCCTTCTAATGGTGTTACTTTAGTAATTTTAGTTCCCATTGTTTTTACAATCTTCCATCCACCACTCATGGTTCCAATACCTATACATAAAAAACTAGTAAATGGTACCCAGGGATAAGCGTCAACGAAAGTGTTGAAATCCATAATAACGCCATGGGTATTTTTTTCATAAAATATAATGGCTGCTCCAATGATTCCCATTACTTTTTGGGCGTCGTTTCCTCCATGCCCAATACTAAATGCTGCAGATGAAACCAATTGTAATTTCTTAAACCAATTCTCTGCTTTATACGGGTTGGATCGTTTGCATAAATGGACAATGATAATGGTAATTACAAATGCAATGAACATTCCAATTAATGGTGCAAAAAAGATAAATAGAAAAGTAGGGACTACTTTTGCATAGTTGATTACATCTCCTGCCGCACCAGACAATCCACCAGCATGTGCTATGGCAGCGCCAATAAATCCACCCATTAAAGTATGAGAAGAACTAGATGGTATTCCAAACCACCAGGTAATTAAATTCCAAGTGATGGCTGCTAAGATACCCGCCATCAGCACTTCTAATGTAATAAAATCGGCATTTACCCATTTGGCCACAGTATTACCAATCCCAAATTCTTTGAAAATGTATTTTGAAATAAAGAAGGCCGCAAAATTAAAAAAAGCTGCCCATACTACTGCCTGAAATGGAGTAAGCACTTTGGTGGAAACAATTGTTGCAATTGAGTTTGCTGCATCATGGAATCCATTGATATAGTCAAAAATAAAAGCAAGTACGATGATGATTACCAGTAATGTAAACATAACTTCCTTTAGTGCCGATTAAGCGTATTTAATAATAATTGACTCAATTACATTGGCCGCATCTTCGCATTTATCAGTAGCAATTTCCATTACTTGATAAATTTCTCTTTTCTTAATTACTTCTTTAAAATCGTTTTCTTGTTGAAACAACATTTCAATACTCATATCAAAAACATCGTCCGCTTGGTTTTCAATGCTATTAACCTTAACCATGGCTTCGGTCATTTCACGAAGGTTTTTCATATCCCTCAACCCAAATACTGCTTTCTTAATTTCAATGGTGCCTTGTAATATTAGGTCAGCCATTTTTTGAATGCCAGTATCATTGGGGTTAACGCTATAAAAGTTAATTTTTTTGGCAGATGCAAAAATATAATCTGCAATATCATCCAATGCGGTAGCTAGATAGTGAATATCTTCTCTGTCAAATGGGGTAATAAAGTTTCTGCCTAATTCAGTAAATATTTTATGAGTATTATCGTCGTTTTTGTGTTCAAGGTCCTCAATTTGGGCTAATATGGCTCTTCTTTTATCTTGATCAGCTTCACTCACCATTTCTTTAAGTTTAATACCCATTTCATGTGCTTTTTCTGCTACATCTTCAAAAAGCTCATAAAACAGTTTATTCTTTGGCATAAAAAAACGGCCGATGTTGTTGATACCCATAGTGGTGATTTTGTGCAAAACTACCTATTTGAGTGAGGGTTATGCTATGTAAAGGAAAAGTTAATAATTAGATAATATACAATTATTAATTTATATTTAATTTATTGGTAGATAGTGTAAAACCAACAGAAGTGCCAACATCAATTTTCGATCGAATATGGATTGTTTGTCCGTGCGCCTCAATAATATGTTTGCAAATAGCTAAGCCTAATCCAGTTCCACCTACATCTCTACTTCTTCCACGATCGGTTCTATAAAATCGTTCAAATACCCGAGGTAAGTGTTCTTCTGCAATCCCAATTCCATCATCGCTGAGTTCTACCAAAACATGCTCTCCGTCTGTTTTATATATACTTGCAATGATATTTCCTCCTTCTTTGCCGTATTTAATCGCATTTATGATTAGGTTATTAATTACTTGTCTAATTTTTTCCTTGTCAGCAAAAACAGTAACGGGAGATTCACAGCCTTTTTTAATGCTGGCATTTATTTTTTTTGCATCAATCTTAATGGAAAGTGTTTCGTAGATTTCTTTAATTAACTCTTGTATGATAAATGACTCTTTGTGTAAAGGCTGTTCCCCACTTTCTAATCTAGAAATAGCATCCAAATCTTTAACCAGATTCACCATTCGATCTACGTTCTTGGCTGTATTCTCTAGAAAGCGAATACTGATTTCTCTATTGTCTATTGCCCCATCTCTGAGTGTATCTATATAACCTTGTATGGCAAAAATGGGGGTTTTGAACTCATGTGCTAAATTTTGAAGGAACTCTTTTCGAAAGACTTCATTTTGCTTCAAGATTTCAATTTCCGCGCTTCGTTGTTCTGCCCACTTCTCCACATCTTCTCGCACTTCGTCAATTCCCTTTTGCGGTAAAATATATTTGTAATAGGTTTCTTCTCTTTTTGATGCTTTGGTTTGGTAGATAAATTTGTAGATCAATTTGATCTTTCTGTAGATGAAAGATTCTAAAACAAATCCAATCAGTAAATAGCTGCCAATAAATGTTACGATTAAGGAAATAAGGGCAATAACCCAATCTGGTTTAATGAACCAAATGCCTATTGATATTGGGAAAGCTAGGATAGCTGCAGTAAAAGCCGATAGTTGCTTAGGTGAGAGATTTTTAGTATTCAGCATAGCGGCAATTTACAAATTTGCAACTGAACTAGATGTTCAAATTTCAAATTTGTAGCCTACTCCTTTTACGGTAGTGATGCAATCTATGCCTAATTTTTGCCTTACTTTTCTAACATGCACATCAATTGTTCTATCACCAACAATTACTTCGTTCCCCCAAACTTGTGTAAGAATTTCATTTCTTAAAAAAACCCGACCAGGTTTAGAAGCCAATAAATAAATGAGCTCAAACTCCTTTTTAGCCAATATCACTTCGTTGCCATCGATGGTTACTAAAAATTTGACTGGATCTATGGCAATATTCCCAATTTGTAGGGTTTTCCCGGCTTCCTTGCTGGTAACCCTTCTAAATAGTGCATTTACTCGGCTCACCAATACTTTAGGACTAATAGGTTTGCTGATATAATCGTCTGCACCTGTTTCCAATCCTTTGATTTGAGAGCTTTCATCGCTCATGGCAGTCAAAAAAATGATCAAAGTATCCTGAAAACTGGGTTGGGTTCTTAAAATCTGACAAACTTCTACACCGTTTTTCCTTGGCATCATGATGTCTAGAATAATCAAATCGGGGTAAAGCTGTTTGGCTTTTTCAATTGCTTCATTGCCATCCTTAGCCGTATGTACTTCGTAACCCTCTTTTTCGAGGTTGTAACGGATGATTTCTAAGATATCTGGCTCGTCGTCTGCAATCAAAATCTGTTTGGCCTTCCCTTCCATGTTAACATTCTGTTTACACAAAGTTAATTTCATTCACCCGCAATTAGCTCTTTTTGCATTATTATCTAATTGTTAACTGACTGATTGCCTATTTTTACCTTGAATATGAATAAACTAATACATACCTTCTTTTTACTAATTGCTTTTTATAGTGGCGTAAATGCGCAACAAACAGACTCGATACCTCCAATTCCTGCAATGCGTCAATTGCACCACGAGTATATTATCAGGTCTTTTAGTGCTATCAAAGCGTATGCGGCTGCCAATAATAAATTATCTAATCAGGATTTTAATCTTGCAGAACAGCTGATTACTAAGCTCAGAAGTAAGATTGAATTAAGTACTGAAATCGATAACAATGCAAAGTATACTTGGTTAAGAGGCGTGAATGATTTGTTGCAGGGTTATTTTACGAATTATCAAAGTACAAAAACAACCAGTACACCACTTTCTGTTCTATTGAATACTTATCAGGTTGCCATGACAGAGCAATTATCAGGAGGTTCAATAGCACCTTTAATGAAACAACTAGACTTAGAGTCTGCTATTGTATTAACCGAAAATTTTGCATTGGCTACGAATAGGGGAATGACTGCTGCAAAAGACAGTATTCTAGTAAAGCAGTGTAATCGCAATCCCGATAAAATTTTACCTATTTTATTTAGAAACCCTGCAACTGCTTCCGCAGACTCATTAATTGTGCTAGCCGCATTTCGAAATCCAGAGGAATTGTATAGTTATGCTGCAGCACCCAATGCTTTGGGTAAAAAAATTCAATCGGTTAATCATCCCTTTGTAAAACTGGTTTCAAGGCTTTCATTAACCAGTACTGGAAGAATGTATTTTCCTTTTTTAGATCAGTTGTATACGGGTAAATTGAAAATGGATTCTATTACCAAGTTTGTTGGGAATGATACTTCAGCCGGTTATTTTAGTTTGCTTGTAAGAACCCGAATAGAGTATGCAAAAAGAATTCAATCGGGCGATACCCCTATGGCTGCAAAAGTTTTGTACGATAAATTAAAAGCCAAAAGCATTGAATTATACATCAATGAAATTAATGCACTCCATAGTGAAAACAGCGATATCGTAAGATTTAAAAGTATTAGTAAACTCAGTCCACAAGAATTGTATTACTTGGCTGTTACGGGAGAAGAAGAAATGTACACGTCTAGTTTTGTAAATGGCGTTTATCCTAGAATTTTTTCGGGAATGAAAAGTCCTCGTTCAGATTCCATGTTGGCAATGGTGAATAACGACCAGTATAAAAAGTTCATTAAAATAACTGCAGCATATAATAAGTTAGACGACTTTTTGGCTAAAATGGATAAGAAAGATGCAGAGCAATTGATGCGGGGATTTGTGAATGGATTAGAGAAAACCAGTTCTTTGGAAGACGCGGTAGATGTGGCCGATTCTTATGCAAGCGTGTATAATCCTGCCCTTAGAAAACTAATGTTGTCGCAGGTTCAATTAGAGCTAAAAAGATGTATTGAAATAAAAAATAAGCGTGGTCAAGTAATTTATGATTTGTTGGGAACTATTTTTTCTTCTTTAGAGCCATCCAATAAAATTGATCTGGCTGCGAAGTTGGGTATTATGCCAATCTATGAATTGCCCAATGTTTATTTAAAGGACAAAGAGAATGGGAGAGTAATCATGCAACAGTTTTTTTATGGAGATAAAGATGGGATGGTTGTATTTAACGCATTCTTAAATAAATTCAGAAATGCTAATTGGAAAATAACCAAAAAGTCTCAATGGGTTGAAGTTAGTTCTAGGAAAGGCACACCCATTACCATCTATGCTAATCTTCCACTTGATGAAACCGAGGAATTAGATGCGGCATCTCAGGATAGTTTAATTGCTTATTTGAATGAAGAAAAATTGCATCCAACTATTGTGATTCACCGTGGGCATAGTTATTATTTAAATCAAACTGTACACAAAATGCCCTCTTCTGCTAAATTGGTTTTATTAGGAAGTTGCGGCGGGTATCAACGCCTAAATGAAGTATTAGAAATTGCTCCTGGGGCACATATTATTTCGTCTAAGCAAATTGGTACAGGTATTATTAATCAAGGATTAATCAATGTGATCAGTGAAGAACTAAGATTAGGAAAGAACCTAAAATGGCCTGCTTTATGGAATAGTTTGGCCATACGTTTTAGCGGAACCGCCAAAGAAAAATTTGACGATTATGTTCCTCCTTACAAAAATTTAGGGGCGATTTTTATTACTGCATTTAATACCTATATGCAGCAAGAAACTGAGTAGTGCTACTGCATGAAGGGATTATGCCTTTTTTCGTGACCAATGGTGGTGGTAAGCCCATGTCCAGGATACACTTTAACATCATTAGGTAGCGTAAAAAGCTGCTCTCTAATGCTGGTTAAAAGTTGCTCATGATTGCCACCTGGCAAATCTGTTCTGCCGATACTTTCTCGAAACAACACATCTCCTCCAATTAGAAAGCTTTCGAATTCACTGTAAAAGCAAATACTTGCTGGAGAATGTCCTGGTGCTAAAATCACTTTCAGGGCATCATTTCCCAATAAAATGGTATCTCCTGGTTGCAGGTATTGTATTGGTCCATTGTAATTTTCGAAAGGCAATCCCCATTTTTCACCTGATAATGGAGCCATTTTTAACATTGGCTCTTCATCTGGATGAATGCAAAGCGGTGTCTTGAAAGTTTCATATACCCATTTGTTTCCAAAAACATGATCCAAATGGCAGTGTGTGTTTAACAATTGAACTACTTCAAGCCCAGTTGATTCAATAAATTGATACAATTGTTCTTGTTCTGCGGGGAAATAACAACCAGGATCTATAACAATGGCTTTTTTATGTTCATTGTATA
>CAZTDV010000070.1:0-14906 GCA_964612195.1 uncultured Sediminibacterium sp. | reverse complement strand
CTTTTTTCGACCCCAGCAAAAGAAGAAAAGACCCATATGTCGGAATCAATATATAATAATAGGTCTGGTTGATATTGCACAAAAAGCCATTGAGCAACAAAGGGTTTCATGGCACAATTCAATTCTATAACAGAATATTGAGTTGCCATTAAATCAAAATCAGGAACATTTATTTCACTGATTTCTAATATATTATGAGGCTTAAATGAATTTAAATTAAATCTACCATTTACTTGATCTATTAAAAAAATAAATAGCTCATAACCTGGATTATATTGAACAAAAGAGTCAGCCATTGTTTTACAATGGGCTAAATGATTAGCAGAACAAACGGTGTAAACAATTTTTTTCATGCTAGTTAGGCTTCTCTATTTTTTGGGCAATTACAATAGTGTTTAAATAGAATCGATCAGACTTTGGCCAAAATGGTTCAACCAAACTAAATCCCATATTCATAACAGGAATTCCAATTTGACGTACCAATTTTTTAAACAAGCGAATTTTGCCCAAAACAGGTACTTTATGCATCCAATGATCGTGAATATACAAAACAAATAGCTGGTGTAAAGCACTCATAAAGTGGCCATTCTTATCAATTAAAATTACCTTGAACCCATTTTTTTCCAACATATCTTTTAAAGCAAACTGGGTGTACCTCGCATAGTCTACGGGTATTTCATGTTCTTCCCAGGTAAATGGACAAGTAAGCAAAATTTGTGCGCCTGGCTTCATCACACGGTTTATTTCAGGCAATATTTCTTGTAACCCAAATACATGTTCAAACACTTCACTGGTAAAAACTGAATCAAAGCTTTCATTGTCGAATGGTATGGTCTTACCATCATAATAAAAATCAACTCCCTCATTTTGATGATCATGCCCTTCCCCATTGTAATCTAGCCCAATATATTCGCCAACATTCGTAAACAATGATAGATAAGGCTTTTCTCCACAACCAAAATCGAGGAGTTTACCCTTGAGTTGTGGTGCATATAAACTAATTTTACGGTACAAGCCCTTTCTTATAAAATAAAGAGGGTGTTTATACGAGGGATTAAAGTTTTTAGGTACCATATTAACAAATGCAGCAATTGCAGGGCAAGATACGGAATATGACAATTAGGTATGATTACCAGATTTTTTGCGAACAACCTTATGGAGGTATTTCTCGTTATTATTATGAATTAATATATCGCCTGCAACAAAAACCGGGCATCCATATTCAGCTGGATATACTATCGGCAGACAATATATTCTTAGAACAATTAAAAGGAAAGAATTTTTGGAATGAATTGCAGTTTAAAGGTAAGAAAGACTTGAATCGTTTGCTTTCTAATGCCTATGATAGTTTTGCTGCAAGAATGCAACCATTTGATGTATTTCATCCAACTTATTATAGTAAAACTTCCTTAAACAGAACAGCGGGCAAACCAATGGTTATTACCATTCATGATATGATTGATGAAAGATTTCATCAAGGCAATACTGCTTACGAAAACATTATTTCATTGAGGGCTAAACATATTAGTCAAGCAAATAAAATCATTGCCGTATCCGAAAACACTAGAAATGATTTAATTGAATTATGTGGTGTAGACCCTAATAAAATTGAAACCATTTATCATGGCAATAGTTTCAATTTGAATATGGAAAGAGGTAGCCTACCCAAGTTAATTGAACAACCATACCTGCTTTATACAGGCAAAAGATATGCGTATAAAAACTTTGATCGATTGGTTCAATGTTTAATTCCCATTATGAAAGCCAACCCAGATCTATGGTTGGTTTGTGCTGGTGGTGGAGCTTTTAAAAACGCAGAATTAAATCTATTGAAAGGGCACCAACTGAATCAACGGGTAATCTATCAACCAATTCATGATAACGAACAACTAGCATCATTGTATAACCATGCGCGGTGCTTGGTTTATCCAAGTTTATATGAGGGTTTTGGCTTGCCGATAATAGAAGCATTTGCTTGTGGATGCCCAGTCATTACTTCTAAGGGGTCAAGTACTGGAGAGATTGCTGGTGACGCGGCGGTGCTAATCAACCCAAATGATACCGAAGAAATGTCCCAAAAAATTAGCGAAGTATTAAACGATGAATCCCTACAAAATCAACTGGTTAAGCTAGGCCATAATAGAGCGCATTTATTTAATTGGGATAAAACCGCCAATCAAACCCTTAAATTGTATCAAGCTATTTAAATAGCAGTTATTTTTACTTTCTTAAGTTGTACTAATGAAGATTAAACCTATAAAGGCACTCAAAGTTTTTTTTGGTCAAGATGAACAGAAAGCGGGATTACCTCCTGATTTTGAAACCATTCATGAAAATATTATTGCCAAAGTAAGACCCTATACAATGACTAGCCCTGAAAGATTGTATGGGTTAATTGAAAGTGTTCAATATGTGGTTAAAAATAATATCCCAGGTGCTTTAGTAGAATGTGGTGTTTGGAAAGGCGGGTCTATGATGGCCATTGCAGAAACCTTGCTGGCATTAGGTGTTAACGATCGCGACTTGTATCTCTATGACACTTTTGAAGGAATGACTGCCCCAACAGCGGAAGACGTAGACCAATTAAATAGAGATGCAGCTTCCCAATTAAAACAAGACCTTAATAAAAAAACAGATAGCGTGGTTTGGGCTTACTCTGGTTTAGAAGAAGTGAAAAGAAATATTGCTTTAACAGGTTATCCTTCTGAGAAAATACATTTTGTTCAAGGTGATATTTTGAAAACCATTCCAACTACTTTGCCCGGACAAACTGCTTTACTAAGATTAGACACCGATTGGTATGAATCTACCAAACACGAGATGGAACAGTTGTACCCTCTTTTAGTAGCTAAAGGTGTTCTTATAATTGATGATTATGGCTTCTGGAAAGGGTCTAGAAAAGCAGTAGATGAATATTTAGCAGCTAATAAAATTGGCATACTATTACATAGAATGGATGAAACAGGTAGGTCGGCTGTGAAACCTTAAAGTTTTAGGCATTGGCTAAACCCAAGCTCTTTTTAATTTTAAACAACCATTTACCAAAACGCGTTTGCAATAGCCAGTGCAAAATGCTTAATCGAAATTGCCAAATTCTACATTTAAGAGAGAACCCAAAATAATGTTCGTAAATAGTAATATTGTCTTTTAATGATTGTACATAATTTTTGGTACTAATACCCGAATCATCAAATATGGCAATGGTTTCATTGATATATCCATAGGGTTCATTAGCTATTCTGCACATCAAATCATAATCCATGGCAATTTTAAAATCATTATTAAAAAGCCCAATTCGATTGTACACTTCTTTTTTTACAAACCATGTAGGATGTGCAACACTTCTCATTCCTCTATAAAGCTTGCTGGCATCAAATGGTTTCCCAATTACGATGGTTTCACCTGCCCTTACAACCCTAATATTTCCACTAGTCCAACAAATTTGGGGGTGTTCAGCGTAGAAATTTTGTACAATAGACAATACATTGTCTGAAGCATAGCTATCCCCTGAATGTAATAAATGGGTTATAGGATGGGTAGCATTTAATATGCCCTTGTTAAACGCATCACCAATGCCTTTGTCTCTTTCGTTAATCCATCTTCTATATTTAGGCTGCGGATGGCTATTTAACCAATTGGCAATTTCGTCATTGGTAGAACCATTGATAATTAAATGCTCATCAGGATGAACAGTTTGTTGATCTACAGAAACACAAGTTTTTTGTAAATCTGATAGATTATTAAAACAAATACTAATTACTGTTATTGCATTCATGAAAGATCTGCTGTTTGTAATTGTTTCAATTTGTGGTGGAATAACTCAATGGCTTTTAATTTTTCTGGGCTAAGATTATATTGAATATTTTCCGTGTAATAGGTTTTCAAATCATAGTATGGATAAGATTGTTCGGCCACTACTTCATCTAAATGTTTTAATCCATATCCCAATGCCCTATTAAAAGCGTCAATAAAATCTGGGTCAATGGTTTTATTGGCCACCCATGCTGCAAAAACAAAGGGTAAGCCTGTATGGTTGTTCCAAGCTGTTGCCAAATCATATATATATGGAGAAATTAACCGCTGTTCCAATGCCCGATCACCTATTACCACCCCAGCAGTGGTTCCTTTAATTTGATCCCTAAAATCTAAAGAAGCTGCTTCCAATTCAACATCTAGCTGCCAGTACTCTTTTAATAGAATTCTGGCCAAATTAACCGAGGTTCTACTTTGATAGTCGAGCAACACTTTTTTAACTTCTTGTAAGGGCACTTCACTAAATATAGCTACCGATGCCACATCTTCTTCTGCCGAAATACAATAATCGGCAACAATATGGGCATTTTGTATAGAGGGGATCATAGCCACCGGTATAAGCCCAATGTCTATTTGGTCGTTTTTTAAATCAGCAGCTATTCTGGCGGGGTAATCTTCAGTTAAAATTATTCGATCTAATAACCCCGATCTTTTGATGCCAAACATCATGGGTTTAGTATTTAAATAACTTACAGCTCCAACACGTATCTTCTTGTTCAATTCAGCTACTTTTGTACAAAGAAAAGATTAATTATACTATTTAACTATTCCCTATTTAAAAATCACATGGAACTGACACAATTAACAGCGCTTTCGCCCATAGATGGCAGGTATAGAAAAAAAGTGGAACATTTAGACGAATATTTTGCAGAATATGCCCTTATCAAATACAGGGTCTTGGTTGAAGTGGAGTATTTCTTTTTCTTGGCAGACCAGAAGTTTTTTAAACTACCCTTGAAAGCCAGACAGTTTCTTCGCACCATGTTAGAAAACTTTAGTATTGACGATGCCAATCAAATTAAACTATTAGAGTCGGTAACTAATCATGATGTTAAAGCGGTGGAGTATTTTTTAAAAGAACAAGTGGAGAAAGCTGGAATTGGACATTTAAAAGAATGGATTCATTTTGGATTAACCTCACAGGATATCAACAATACGGCAATCCCGCTTAGTTGGAAACATGCCATGGAGCATGAATACCTCCCTTCGTTAATCAACTTACAAAATATGATTTATTCCCTTGCAACACAATGGAAGGATATTCCATTACTTGCAAGAACCCATGGTCAGGCAGCTTCCCCAACCAAGTTAGGAAAAGAGTTTATGGTGTTTGTAGAGCGCATACATAACCAAATTGAACTATTTAGTAGCATTCCATATGCCGCAAAATTTGGGGGAGCAACCGGTAATTTCAATGCCCACCATATTGCATTCCCCAAAAAGAACTGGGTATTATTAGGAAACAAATTTGTAGAAGATATATTGGGTTTACAAAGAATGCAGTTTACAACACAAATTGAACACTACGATTCTTTGGCTGCACATTTTGATGCATTAAAAAGAATCAACAATATTTTGATAGACTTGTGTAGAGATATTTGGACCTATATCAGTATGGATTATTTTAAGCAACAAACCAAAAAAGGGGAAGTTGGGTCTTCGGCTATGCCCCATAAAGTAAATCCAATTGATTTTGAAAATGCAGAAGGTAATTTAGGCATTGCCAATGCGCTACTAGAACATTTAAGCGGGAAGCTACCCATCAGTAGATTGCAGAGAGATTTAACCGACTCTACTGTTTTAAGAAATATGGGAGTTCCCATGGGCCATATAAGCATAGCCATTCAATCATTAGAGAAAGGATTGTCTAAACTTATTTTAAATGAACAAGCCATTAAAGCAGACTTAGAAAACAACTGGCCTGTAGTAGCTGAAGCCATTCAAACTATTTTAAGAAGAGAAAATTATCCTAATCCATACGAGGCATTAAAAGACTTAACCAGGGGAAAACAAAAAATAGATAAAGTGGCTATCCATCAATTTATCAATTCTTTAAAAATTAGCCCAGCACTCAAAAAAGAATTAAAAGCAATTACCCCTTCTAATTATACTGGTGTAAACCCTGCATATTAGTTTGGTATTTAAATTGCTTTATTAACTTGATTATTAAAAAGTAAAATGCTCAGCCCTGCGTAAATTTTTGATCATATTCAGGAAATTTATACTAATCCTATTGACGGTATTGATTCTATTGTATTTAGCAATACAAACGGATATCGTTCAAAATGCATTGGTTAGGTATGCAACAGGAAAACTGAGTAGCTCTTTAGGTGCAGAAGTTCGCATTAACAAAGTCAGCTTTTCGTTATTTAGTAAAGTAAGTATGGATGGCACTTTAATTAGGGATCAACAAAAAGACACCCTTTTGTATGCGGGTAGCTTAAAATTAAATATTACCGATTGGTTTTTCTTAAAAGATAAAGCTGAATTAAAATTTATAGGCCTTGAAAATGCAGTAGTTAAACTACAAAGAAAAGACTCCATTTGGAATTACCAGTTTATTGCGAATTACTTTAGCTCTCCCAAGTCTTCAAAAAAGAAGAAAAATGGATTTGATTTAAATTTAAAAAAGCTCAACCTTAAAAATGTTCATTTTTTTCAGAATGACTTATGGGTTGGAACACAAAACACCCTAAAAATTGGAGCCTTAGAAGTAGATGCCGAAAAAATCGATTTTGTAAAAAATCTATACTATATCAACGACATCACTCTTACAGAACCAAAAGTTATTTTACAAAACCTAGAAGGACTAAGACCCCCTAAACTTAAAAAAATTACCCCCTATTATGATGGGAAAGAAATGTATTTCAATCCGGGCGGCATTGGCATTAAAGTAAAAAATATTCAAATCAACAATGGCTCATTATTTATAGAAGGCAATACCAACCAGGCTAGAAAAGGATTTGATGAAGCACATATAGAATTGTTCCACTTGAATGGTTCTCTTAGTTCGCTTGAAATGAATAGAGACACTATTTCAGCAAATGCAAAAATTAGGGTAAAAGACAGAAGTGGTTTTGAGTTAAAAAAATTAGCTGCAGATATTAAGTTTACCCCACAAATAATGGAATTCCGCAATCTCGATTTGCAAACCAACAAGAGCAAATTAGGCAACTATTATGCAATGCGGTATAAAGATTTTAATAAAGACTTTGCAGACTATATTAATAAAGTTTCTATGGTTGCCAAGTTTAATAAAGCAACCATACACAGTGATGATATAGCATATTTTGCCCCTGAATTAAAGGGATGGAACAAGCATATCAATATTGGAGGGAATTTTGAAGGAACGGTATCCGCTTTTAATGTTTCTGCCCTTAATGCAAGTATTGGGGCTAATACTCAATTAACGGGTAACCTGATGATGAAAGGATTGCCCGATATAAATACTACTCAAATTAAACTGAGCAACGGCACGCTATTAACCAATGCTTACGATTTGGGGATATTTGTTCCAGCATTAAAAGGAGTTACTAACCCAAATTTGAGTGCATTGGGAAATATCACCTATAGAGGCAATTTCAATGGAACCATTCAAAACTTTAATACTACTGGGGTATTCTCTACAAAATTGGGAGGAGTACAAACCAATATTAGTTTGAAGTTGCCATCGGTAGGCGAACCTTCGTTTGATGGATTTTTAAGTACTAAGCGTTTTCATTTGGGTAAATTTCTACAAATTGATTCATTGGGTCTAATCAATTTCAGTGGAAAATTAACGGGAAGCAGTTTCAATATAGATAAGCTTAAAACAACATTTGATGGTACAGTACATTCTGTGAATTACAATAATTACACCTATACCAATATTATTGCGAATGGCACTATACAGAAAAAATCATTTAATGGAGAATTAGAAATTGACGACCCTAATTTAGGATTTACCAGTAATGTGGAAGTAGACTTTAGTAAAGAGCTCCCTTTGTTTAATATAGTTGGTGACTTATCTAAAGCAGATTTATTTGCACTTAATCTCATTAAAAATGAAATAAAAGTTGCAGGCTTATTAGATGTAAACTTTACTGGTAAAAATATTGACCAGTTTATTGGTTCTGCAAAATTATTAAATGCCAGTATTCAAAATCCGAATACTAGTATTCAGTTTGACTCATTAAATTTAGTATCGAGTTATTTAGACTCCATAAAAACACTTCATGTAGGAAGTAACGATTTTAACGCCAGCATTATTGGAAAATTCAATATTGCAGAACTGCCTTCTAGCTTCCAAGCATTTCTACACAATTATTATCCAGCATACGTTCAGTCGCCCAAAACGACTCCGAAAAACCAACAATTCAATTTCACTTTTAATAGCTTCTATATTGAGCCCTATTTTAAAATATTTACCAATAAAATAAGTGGCTTTAATGATGTAAACATTAATGGCTCAATAGACACAAAAAACATTGCTTTAGGAGTAAATGCATATGTTCCATATGGCAAGTACGACAAATATGCAACTACCGGTTTTCAATTAGAAGGAAAGGGGAATTTTGACTCCTTAAGTGTAACAACCAATATCAAAAATGTTGAAATTGGAGACAGTTTAAATTTACCTAATTCGGTCATTAATATCATATCTGCAAATGACCATTCAGTAGTTTCAATCAATACCAAAGCCAATAGCACTTTAGATGATGCCTCACTTTTGGCAGATGTTTATACGCTAGAAGATGGGGTTAGAATAATGTTCAGGCCCTCTAGCTTTGTTTTAAACGAAAAACGTTGGACTATTGAAGAAAAGGGGGAATTAATTATTCGAAAACATTTATTAAGTGCTAATAACGTACAGTTTTCTCAAGGAGGCTTTCAGGAAATTAAAATTGAAACAGAAGAAGAAGATGGAGGAAATACCAGTAATCTGTTAGTGAAATTAAAGAATATAGTATTGGGTGATATTACTTCTTTATTCATGAAAAAGGAAACATTGGAAGGTGTTGTGAGTGGGGAAATTAGATTGACCGAATTCTTAGGAGACTTTTCTGCAAAAGCAACTTTAAAAGCCGCAGACTTTAGTTACGAACAAGATTCAATTGGAGTAGTAAATATTGATGCTTCTTATGACAGTAAAACAGGACTAATTCCATTTAAGATTAACTCTCCCAATAAAAACTACGATTTAATTGCTAATGGATCGTACAATGTAAAAGACAGTACTGGAAATTCTTTCAATACCAATATCCAATTAAATGAAACAAAAATTGATATCATTGAAAGCTTATTAACTGGCCTTTTTAGCAATTTAGATGGTATAGCTAAAGGGAATTTAAGTATTAGTGGAGATTTAAATGCCCCTCAACTTTTAGGAGATATAAGTTTAAAAAATGCAAAACTAAAAGTAGAATTCACACAAGTTGAATACACAATTGATTCAGCTGAACTTAAGTTTAGAGACGATGGTATAGATTTTGGAAGACTTACTATTAAAGACATGTATGGAAATACCGGAACAGTAACCGGTAAACTGTTAGAAAAAGGTTTTAAGAATATGGCATTTGATTTTGATCTCAGAACCGAAAAGTTGCTGATGATTGATACAGAAGCAAAAGACAATGAGCAATTTTATGGTAAAGCCATTGGAAAAGCTGCCTTAAGTTTTAAAGGTCCTGAGTACGATTGCAGAATGAATATTGTTGCCGAAGCCAATGACAGTTCTCATATTACCATACCCAATAAACAAAGTAAAGAAAGTGGTTTCGCAGACTTTATCGTTTTTAAAACTTATGGAACCGAATTACAGGAGTCTAGCAAAAGAAGCAATTTCAATTTAACGGTAGACCTTGATGTAACTGCCAATAATAAAGTACAGATTGATGTTATTTTAGATGAAATAAACGGAGATATCATAAAAGCAGAGGGTAATGGAAGGCTTATCATCAAAGCAGGAACAGTAGAACCCTTAACCATAAAAGGCAGGTACAATATTGAAAGAGGGAATTACGATTTCAATTTTCAATCTTTATTAAAAAAGCCGTTCGAATTATTACCAAATTCAAATAATTATATAGAATGGAATGGAGATCCTTTTAAAGCAGTGATGAGTATAGACGCACAATACACAGCAGAGCGTATTTCTTTATCCGATTTAATTGGAAACAATATATTCAGCGGATCAGTAAAAGGATATAGAGGGGATGTATATGTGATAGCAGAACTAAGAAACCAGTTAAGTAAGCCAGATATTAGTTTTAGACTAGATTTCCCTCAAGGTAGCCCTGTAAAAAATGACAATGAATTTGCCGCATTTTTAAATCGCATACAAAGAGACGAAAATGAAATATTAAAGCAAGTTTCATTCTTGATTGTGTTTGGCACATTTGCTCCTCCTGGTGAATTCAGCAATAGAAGTGGAAGCAATCCTTATAATATTAGTTCTTTAGGAATTAACACCCTTTCACAAGTATTAACCAATGAAGTAAATAAAGCACTTTCAGGTTTGTTGTACAAATTAACGGGGGATAGAAGTTTACGATTTGACCTTGGGGCATCACTATACAACAGTTCTAGTATTTTTGGAACAAGCACAGGGGGTGTACAATCGAACAGCAGCGTTCTCGACCGATCTAGGGTTAATTTCAAACTGGGTAAAAGCTTTTTGAATAATAATGTAATTGTCACTTTTGGTGGAGACCTCGACTTTAATTTAGGCGCCAGCTCAAGTGTTCAAAATGGCAATTTCCAGTGGCTGCCCGACTTAAATATTGAAATCATTTTAACCAAGGATAGAAAACTAAGGGCCATTATTTTCAATAAAAATAGTTTAGACATCAGTGGATCAAACTTTGGACGAAGAAACAGAACTGGAGCAAGTATTTCTTATAGAAGAGATTTCGAAAAACTATGGGGCAATAAAGAAAAAGAAATCATTATTCAATCGCCTATTCAAAAGAATTAAGGAATTAAAGGCGTTGGTATTTTTTTACAATCTTTTAATTTGTACACATAAAAATATCTAACAACACCCCCACCCCTTTGTTGCAATAATTTTTCTGGCTTTTCAATTATTTTAAAATAGGCGCTATAAGCATCATCTACATTTAAAGGCAAATTAGAAGGAACAATTGCATATGCATCCTGCCCTATTTGTAAAGGACTGCGTTCCTTATTTAACCAAGCAAATTGGTGCAAGTCTTGTAATTGACCAATTCCGATGAGAGGCATCCCCATTGGTCTAGCCACATAAAATTCTAGATGACCGCCAGGGAACCATTTATTGGTAAGTAATACAGAACCCGCATTCATTTCACCATTTTGAATATCTTCTGCAACCATTATTTTGAACTGTTCACCCAATTTATTCCAACCAGAAAGATCTAAAGTAGGACAGTATTCGCCATAAGCTTCAGGAGATTTAGAGCCAAAATTGACAGGAGAAAATTTAACCGCAATTGTTGCAACTATCAATACAGTGAACACAATAGCAATCGCTAATTTAAATACCCATGGAAAGAAATTAGGTTTACCCTGTTCAAACCAAGTTGCTACTAAAAAATATAGTGGAATATACGCTGGCCCCGACCAATGAGGCAATGTAGGGTTAAATAAAGCAACTCCCCAAAATATCATCAGCATGGGCAAACTCATACTTAATAGCCATATACCAATTCTATTTTGCCTGAACCTGAATTTTCGCATTGCAAAAAAGAGCACGGAAATCCAAACCAAAATAAAAACAACTGGATTTTGATAAGCGAACTCTCCAATGATTTCTTGTATAAAGGAATCAATTTGAATGCCAGTATTTGTAACCCTTTCGGAGTGAAATTTGTACGTAATAAAATCGTATTGAATATTCCAATATAATATTGGCATTAAACAAATAAGGGTAACGATTGCTGAAACATACAACCTTGGATTGCTTAACCAATGTCTTTTTTGAAGTAATATAAATAATCCAAAGCCAGCCCATTGGAACAATGCATGCACTTTACATAGAGCCGCTAACCCTATTACTAATCCCAATAATAGCCAAATACCCCAATTATTTTCATCCGATTTACGCAACATTAAATGGGCCATAATATACAAAGCCCCAGTCCAAAAAGGCATTTGTGGAGAATCTGGTAAAACAAAGAACCCAGCAATAAATCCAGTATATATGGAAGCAGAATACAAAATGGCTGCATACCAACCCATTCTTTCACTAGATAAAAGCTTCCCAATTTTAAAAATGAACCAAGTTGATATTGCTGAAGCCACTATACTTCCTAAACGTAAAGATATTTCTGAGGCCCAAAATCCATTCAATGTAAATATTCGCATCATCCAACCTACCATGGGAGGATGATCAAAATAATTCCAATCTGGTCTAAGCAAATAAGTCCAATAATACACTTCATCATTCCCCAACTCCATTAATGGAGCCAACAACAGTTTAATGAGGATATTAATACCAATTAGGTATAAAACAGGTTTTGTATAGGATTTTACCAACAGCATGGGGGAAGCTGGATATTTTAAGCACTAAAGTACGTAAAAATTGATTGATGTATTTTAAGCGGACTGTTGTTGAATAAACCATTCAATTGCAAGAGAATAGCCATTCAATCCTAATCCTGCAATAGTACCCACCGCTTTGGCAGATACATGAGACAATTTTCGAAATTCTTCTCTGGCATGAATATTACTGATATGTACTTCAATTACTTTGGCAGAAATAGCAGCAATGGCATCTCCAATAGCAACACTGGTATGCGTATAACCACCTGGATTAATAATGATACCGTCTACACTAAACCCGTGTAATTGCAACGCATCAATTAATTCGCCTTCAATATTTGATTGAAAATAAATTAGTTCTATAGCAGGATATTGTGCTTGAAGTTGCTCATAAAAAGAGTCAAATATTACTTTCCCGTACACTTCAGGCTCCCGCTTACCCAGCAGGTTTAAATTAGGTCCATTTATGATGGCTATTTTCATTTATTGAAATTACTGCATCATTTCTACAAAACGATCAAATAAATAGCGGCTATCATGAGGCCCTGGCGTACTCTCGGGATGGTATTGAACACTAAATGCAGGACGATCTTTCAATCTAATACCTTCAATAGAGTCGTCATTTAAATTCAAGTGAGTGACTTCTACATTAGGATGATTTTTCACAGCAACTGGGTCAACACCAAAACCGTGGTTTTGGGTAGTTATTTCGCACTGACCGGTAATAATATTTTTTACGGGGTGATTTAAGCCTCTGTGCCCATGGTGCATTTTAAAGGTGGGGATATCATTCGCTAAAGCCAAGAGTTGATGTCCTAAACAAATTCCGAATACCGGCTTTTTCTCGGCTAAAATATCTTTAACAGTAGTTACTGCATAAGGCATTGCAGCAGGATCTCCAGGGCCATTCGAAATAAAATATCCAGTTGGGTTAAATTCCTTCAACCTATTTAATGTTGTTTTTGCAGGATGCACTCTAATATGCGCACCTCTACTAACTAAACATTGAAGAATATGTTGTTTAACACCAAAGTCTAATACAGCTACTTTAATGGCAGAATTGGTATCCCCCATTTCATATTCAGTTGTAGTGCTAACGGTACTAGCCAATTCTTGACCATCCATATTAGGCACTGCTTTCAATTGCTCTTTTAATTGTTCAACAGATATATCTTCTGAAGAAATAATGCAGTTCATTGCCCCCTCTGTTCTAATATGAGCAACCAATGCCCTGGTATCTATTCCATCAATAGCTACAATATTATTATCTACTAAATAGGCGTTCAAATCTTGATTGGCCTGATGCCTACTAAATTGCTCTTCTAAATTTCTGGCAATTAAGCCGTGAATTTTAACTGAACTACTTTCTACATCGGTCTCTTTTACACCATAGTTTCCAATATGTACGGTATTCATGATCAATACCTGACCAGTATAACTTGGATCGGTAAATACTTCTTGGTATCCAGTCATTCCAGTATTAAAACAAATTTCACCAGTTGCAGTGCCAATTTTACCAAAAGACATTCCATGAAAAACATGACCGTCTGCAAGAATTAATACTGCGGGTTTTCTAGATGTAGTAGACTGAGGCATAATTACATTTATGAGTGCAAAAGAAATGCATTTTTATTAAAAAAGGCAAAACCGATACGATTTTGCCTTTTATTTTTTAGAACCACTTCATAAATTATTCAGCGGCTTTTTCTTCAGTTGAAGTAGCTTCAGGAGCAACTACAGTTTCTTCGTTTTCCGCTTTTTTAGGAGCACGACTACGACGAGTTTTCTTAGCTGGCTCAGTAGCAGAAGCAACAGATTTACCGTAGATTTCATTGAAGTCTACTAATTCAATCATCGCTTTTTCTGCATTGTCACCCGGACGAATGCCGAGTTTCAAAATACGAGTGTAACCACCCGGACGTGAAGCAACTTTAGGACCTACTACAGTAAATAATTCTTTAACTGCAGCCTTATCTTGTAACTCAGCAAAAACTAAACGATGATTGTGACTGATCTGAGATGCAGACTCATTCTTCTTAGTTTTAGTAATCAACGGCTCCACATAAGCTCTTAATGCTTTAGCTTTTGCTAAAGTAGTAACGATACGCTTATGCGTGATTAATTGACTTGCAAGGTTCTGCAATAAAGCTACTCTGTGTGCCTTTTTACGGCCTAGGTTGTTGATTTTGTCTCCGTGACGCATGACATTTAAGTTTTAACTCCACACCGTGTCAGGATTTGTGGAGGGTGCCATTCCAAAATTAATTAGAACAGCGTGATGAATTAATTATCTAAGTTATCTAGTCCGAGTTTACCAAGATCCATACCGAAGCTTAGTCCTCTTTCTGTTAATACTTGTTCAATTTCTGATAAAGATTTTTGACCAAAGTTTCTAAACTTCATTAAATCTTCTTGCTCATACTGAACCAATTCGCTCAAGCTGTTAATTTTAGCAGCTTTCAAGCAATTGAATGCACGTACAGAAAGATCTAAATCTTCTAGAGGAGTCTTCAATACTTTACGTAATTGTAAAACGTGCTCATCTACTACATCTTCTTTCTTATCTTCTTTGTTATCAAAAGTGATGTTTTCAT
>CAZTDV010000069.1:0-15393 GCA_964612195.1 uncultured Sediminibacterium sp. | reverse complement strand
GTCGTTGGCTTGTACTATATGATCATATATGTCTTTGAAGTATTTTCTGGTTCTCTCTTCTAATAGCTCGCTATCTGTTCTTACAAATCCATTTACAATATCTCTAACAGGTCCAACATTTCTTTTTAGCACAATTAATTCTTTTCTAAGCGCATTTATTTCTGCCAATGAACGTTTATTGCTACTTCGAATAATCCGCTCCTCAAGCATTTCAATTCGGTCACCTATCTTGTCCATTACTACATAGTAATTATCAACTATCATATCTATCATTGCATAGCATAAATAGTCAGCACCACTTAACCTAAGTTTGGAATCCGTAATTCTTAGTTTTTCTCTAACCGAATCAAAAACATCTCTACTAGCATCTTCTTGATAACTAATAACAAAATCTTTCCCTAGTAAAATGCTGATTTGCTCTGTTTCAACTGTACCTGCTTGTTCATTAAAATAAAGCATATTCAATAAGCAATAGAGCACAGGATTGATTTCATCCATTTTGGGTCTTTGTCCTACGCTTAAAATATCTTCTGCAATTAAATAGTGAATTCCAAAATGATTGCACAATGATTCCACTTCTTTTTTTCTTATGCCATCAATATTTATCCAACTGATATTGCCATTGTTGTTGAATTGATTACAGTTTTCTATTGCATCAAAAGTAAATTCATTTAAGGTCGAAGGGGAGTAATCAAATACTTTAACCACAATTTTATCGGCCTCTATTCTTTCTGGAGGTAATGTTGGGTTCACTTTAAAAATATCTCTGGTTCTTTTGGTATTAAACAATGCCAAAGGATTCAAGAATTTCAAGTATTGGGATCCTGTCATATATTGAAGTTAAATAAAATGAGGTATTTAATACATTTGCTTACAATTTAGCCAATGCCTATTTTAAACCCTACTCAATACAGAACACCACTTCTTCAGTTTAATGGTCATTTGCAAAGTATTTACCCAAGTATATTTAGAAAAATACCATTTGTTTATGAAAAAAGGGAACGACTAGACTTGCCTGATAGAGATTTTGTAGACCTCGATTGGTCTGTTACCGAAAAGACTGCCAATAAGCTGGTAATTATTACACATGGATTAGAAGGAGACTCTACCAGACATTATGTAACCGGTATGGCTAAAATATTTGCAGCAAATGGATTTGATGCGCTAGGGTGGAACTGTAGGAGTTGCAGTGGTGAAATGAATAGATTGGTTCGATTTTATCATCATGGAGATGCCAATGATTTAAGGAGTGTAATACAACATGCAATCAATAATTATGGTTACCAAGAAATTGTTTTGGTGGGTTTTAGCATGGGGGGAAGTTTAACTTTTCGTGCCATTGCAGAGTTTCCATATATGGTACCCGCTCAAGTAAAATGTGCAATAGGATTCTCTGTGCCATGTAGTTTAAAAGGCAGTGTAGATGCACTATCTACCAGAGAGAATAATATTTATTTAAAAAGATTTTTGCGCAAACTTGGAGAGAAAATTAAATTAAAAGCAAAGTTGTTTCCAGGTCAAATTGATGCTACTAATTATGATCAAATAAAAACATTCATTGAATTTGATAACCGCTATACAGCTCCATTGCATGGTTATGATAATGCATTAGACTTTTATGAAAAAGCAAGTGTGGGTCCATTATTGCATCAAATAAAGATACCATCATTGATTGTGCAAGCAGTAAACGATCCTTTTTTATTAGAAAATTGCATGCCCATTGAAACCGCAGAAGAACACCCCTTTTTGTTTTTAGAAATGCCTGAAAAGGGGGGTCATTGTGGGTTTATGGTAAAAGGTCAATTACATACTTGGGCCGAAAACAGAGCAATTGAATTTGCAAAAAGCCATATTTAATTTTGTAAAGGCCTAATCCAAATATTTCTAAAACTTACTGGGTTTCCGCCATCCATTCCGTGGTCTTGAATAACCAATGATTCTTTGTCGGCGTGCTTTTTGTAAGAGGCGGCCCCAATCCATTCTGTACCCCCTTGAATAGTAATATTATTTTGTACTAAAACCCCATTATGCAAAACTGTTATGGTTGCAGGCTGTTGCAATGTACCATCCGAAAAAAAGCGAGGAGCATTAAATACAATATCATAACTCTGCCATTCACCTGGTTTTTTTGATGCATTTACCAAGGGAATATATTGCTTATAAATACTACCAGCCTGTCCATTGGAATAAGTAGGATTATTGTAAGAGTCCAATACTTGTAGTTCATATTTACCCATTAAAAAAATACCACTATTTCCTCTGCTTTGCCCAGCCCCAGCAATAATTGCAGGCGATTTCCATTCTATATGTAATTGACAACTGCCAAATTTTTCTTTTGTTTCAATATTACCAGAACCCTTTACCACATTCAAAATTCCTTGCGCATCCATTTTCCAACCAATTGCACCACCTCCTTCTTTTTGAAAAGCATTGGTGTTTTTACCATTAAAAAGTATAACAGCATCTGAAGGAGCATCACTGGCTAATTTTCCGGGCGTAACCATGGTAGGAACAGGCTCCCAAACTTCGGTTTTTTTAGATTCTTTTACTAGGCTGTCTATATTAGGTTTCTTCTGCGCAAAGCCGCTAGTAGCAATAAAGCCACTGATTATGGTGGTTAAAAGCAATTGTTTCATAGCTTGAATATCGTGAAAAAAACATAAAAAATTCGTATTTCTACCATATTGTTTCTAAATGATAATGGATAATTTAGGTATTTATTTTTACACTTTTAAATGCATGGATATGAAAAGGGCTATCAAGGTTTTTATTGCAGACAATCAATTAATGTACAAACTGGGATTAAAAAGTATTCTTAAGTCCTATGATTCTTTATCATTGGTTGGTGAAGATCAGTATAAAGAAAGTTGGCCGGCTGATATTGGGAAATACCAACCCGATGTAGTTTTGATTGATTTAGAATCTGATTCGGCAGCAGTAGCAAAAACAGTACTGCAAACAGCACCCCAAACAGCAATTGTATTATTGTCTTATGCAATTACCAATGAAATGATACTTCATTTGTTAGATGTTGGTGCACTTGGCTTCGTATCAAAACATGCGGATCCTGATGAAATTGTAGAAGCAATTCAAAGTTCCTACTTACAGAAACCTTATTTCTGTAAAATCAGCTCTGTGTGTTTAAGCAATATTGTTGCTAAAAATTATCAACTCCCTCATAAAATCACTGCAAATTTTACAGAGCGCGAACTACAAATTATTGAAAGAATTTGTGAAGAAAGAACCAGTAAAGAAATAGCCGGTGAATTGCATTTAAGCAAAAGAACGGTTGAAGGGCATAGAACAAGAATCATGTCAAAAGTTGGTGCCAAATGCAGTGCAGGCATAGTTACTTATGCTTTAACCAATGGCATTTACCAACGAACAAAATACGCTTAGTTCCAACCACCACCCAACGACCTATATAAGTCTATTAAGTAAAGGAACACTGTTTTTTTGCTGTTGATTTGTTCCAACTCAGCTTCTAATACACCTCGTTGGGCAGTAACCACTTCTAAGTAGCTTGCTAACCCACCTAAGTATAAATCATTGGATGCGGCAACTGCTGCTTGTAATCCTTTGGTTTCTTGAACTTTGAGTTGGTATATTTTTTTGTATTGTTCAATACCACTTAACTCAGTTTGAACTTCGTGATATGCATAAATGATATGCTTTCTATAAGTTTCAAAAGCTTGTTGTTGTGTAGCGGTTGCCAATTGATAATTTCCCTTCAACATATTTTTACTTAGCACTGGTGTAACTAATCCCCCTAATAAACCATATGTGAGTGATTGCGGACTAAATAAAACGGAAGACTTAAAACTATTCAATGCGGTATATGCACTAATATTTAATGAAGGTAAAAATGCTTTTCTACTTGCTTCTACCTCTGCACCAGCAGCTTCTAATAATAATTCATCTTCTCTAATATCAGGTCTGTTTACTAATAATTGTGCAGGTATACCTATTTGTATGTCTTCGGGTATAGCAATATCTGTAATAGGTTTTCCTCTTTTAATTGTAAAATCGTATTTACCAGAAATAGCACCCAATATATTTTGGGTTGCAGTAATTCTTTGTTGCATTACATTCATCATACTTTTGGTGCCCAATAACTGTGCATTAAATTGTTGAACGGCTAATTCTGTAGCTCTACCACCTGCTTTTTGTATTTTAACAATTTCAACTGCATTTTCTTGAAGCTTGATATTGTTTTGTAAAATTTCTAATTCTTTGTCTAGTGCTAATAGTTCATAATATAAGCCGGCAACCTGCGAAACAACTTGTGTGGTTGCCCATTGTCTAGCTTGTTGGGTGGCTAAATATTTACTGTAAGCAGCTTTTTTTTGATTGGATAATTTGCCCCAGACATCTGCTTCCCAACTACTTTTAAACCCAACAAATAAATCAGGCATATTCAGCGGAATTTGTTGATCCTTTCTAATATTGGGAGATAGATTCATGTCGTAGTTGCCCAATCCATTCATGGTATAGTCTCCAAACTTATCTACTCCTGTTGATACGACCGCATCTAAACTTGGTTTGGTGATACCTTGAGCCATTCCAAATCCAGCTTTGGCAGCAGCTATTCGTTGTACGGCAATTCTAATATCAGCATTAAATAGAATGGCTGTGTCAATTAATTCTTGTAATGCAGGATCGGGAAAAAACAGCTTCTTTGGAAGGTTGGCAATACTATTGCTGTCCAATGATTTTTGAAAAGAGGGCGGTAATACTTCCCCCTTATTAATGGTTACTGCTTTGGGCATTGCACAAGAGAATGCTAAAGAAACGCTAACTATACAACCAAAAGTTACACGAATATTTTTCATAAAATTGGGTTCTATCTATCAGATAGTTGTTCAGGATGTTCAACAATAGAAACAGGTACATTAATTTTTTTCTTTTTAGTAAACTGTTCAGACAACTGAGCAAAAATTACGTATAGCCCAGGAATAATAATTACACCAAATATGGTTCCAAATAACATACCACCTGCCGATGCAGTACCAATTGAACGGTTGCCAATTGCACCAGCTCCAGTGGCAATTACCAATGGAATCAATCCAGCAATAAATGCGAAGGAAGTCATTAATATAGGTCTTAATCTGGAAACAGCACCTTCTTTAGCTGCTTCTAAAATAGAGAAGCCTTGACTTCTTCTAAGCATAGCAAACTCTACAATTAATATGGCATTCTTACCCAATAATCCAATTAACATCACCAAGGCAACTTGGGCGTAAATATTGTTTTCTAAACCCAATAATTTCAAAGCAAAGAATGCACCAAAAATACCAGTTGGCAAAGAAAGGATTACCGCGAAAGGCATTAAAAAACTTTCGTATTGTGCAGCAAGTATGAGGTAAACAAACAATAAGCAAACAATAAATATAGATGCAGCTTGACCGCTTGATGCAACCTGGTCTCGCGTTATTCCAGACCATTCATAACTATAACCTCTGGGTAATTTTTCTTTGGCAACTTTTTCTACCGATTCAATGGCTTCCCCGCTGCTAAACCCTGCACCTGCATCTCCATTTACCATTGCTGATGTGTACATATTATACCTAGTTAATTGTTCTGGTCCATAAACCCTCTCTAGCTTAATAAAAGTTCCATAAGAAACCATTTCACCTCTGTCATTCTTCACATACATATTCATTAAGTCGTTGGGCTTAGCTCTGTAGTTAGGATATGCTTGTACCATTACTTTATACATTTGACCAAAGCGAATAAAATTAGTTGCATAATAACTGCCAATTAATGTTTGCAGATCGGTCATGGCATTGTCTACCAAAACACCTTTTTTGGCTGCCATATCATAATCTATATGAATCATGTATTGAGGGAAGCTAGGATCAAACCCAGTATAAGCAGCACCTACCACACCAGCAGCTTTTATATCTTCAATTAATTGATTGGTTACATTGGCTGTTTGTTGCAAATCTCCTGAACCCGTTTTATCAATGACCCTTAATTCAAATCCACTGGTATTGCCAAATCCAGGTACTGTTGGAGGAGGCATGAATTCTATATTTGCATCTTTTATTTTATTGGTTTTGTTACTTAAAATAGGAATCAATTGAGCAACAGTTTGGTCTCTTTCATTCCAAGGTTTTAAGTTAATCATCATCATTCCATAAGATGCACCAGCAGCTTCAGTGATTAAACTGTAACCACTTAATGTAGTTACGTTTTCAACAGCAGGTATGTCTTTTATTACTTTTTCTAATTGTACCAAAACATTTTCTGTTCTTTCAACCGTTGCACCAGCTGGGGCAGAAACGTTTACATAAATAATGCCTTGGTCTTCAGTAGGAATAAAACCACCAGGAAGAATACTATTTACACCAACAGTACCAACAAAAAACACAATCAAGAATGAAATCGTAACCAATTTTCTTGCACTAATCCAACTAACCAAATTCATGTATTTATTTTCGGTAGCAGAATAACCTTTGTTAAATGATGCAAAGAATTTTCCCAACCAATTTTTTCTTTTTGGTTGTCCATGTGTATTCTTAATGAGTAGGGCACATAATGCAGGAGTTAAGGTTAGTGCATTAATACCCGAAATCACAATAGAAACAGCAAGTGTAAGTGAAAATTGTCTATAGAATACACCAGCCGGTCCAGATAAAAAGGCAACAGGAATAAATACCGCAGACATTACCAACGTAATGGCAACAACTGCACTCGCTATTTCTTTAATAGCAGCTAGAGTTGCGTCCATAGCAGAGAGATGTTGCTCTTCCATTTTAACGTGCACCGCTTCTACTACCACAATGGCATTATCTACCACAATTCCAATGGCCAATACCAATGCAAATAGTGTTAATAAGTTAATGGAGAAGCCCATTACTTGCATAAATGCCAAAGTTCCAACAAGTGCAACTGGAACGGCTAGAGCAGGAATTAACGTAGACCTAAAATCTTGTAAGAAAATAAATACGATTATAAAAACTAGTATAAATGCTTCAATTAAAGTTTTTACCACTTCATTTATAGAAGCATCTAAGAATCGGGAAACATCATAAGCAAAATTGTACTTCATGCCAGGAGGAAAAGAAGTTTCTTTTAATTCTGCCATTCTTGCTTTTACTTTAGTAATTACATCTTTTGCATTTGACCCAGGACGTTGTTTTAACATGATTGAAGCAGATGGTTTGCCATCTGTTTTTGATATCATGCTATAAGTCATTGCTCCGAACTCAACATCAGCAATATCTTTTAAGTACAATATTGATCCGTTATTTTCAGATTTTACGACTACGTTTTTGTATTGATTGGGTTCATAAAATTTACCTGTATAACGAAGAATATACTGCAAACTTTGTGGTGTTTTACCAGAACTTTCACCCGTTTTTCCTGGGGCTGCTTCAACGTTCTGATTTCGTAATGCATTAATTACATCTTGTGCAGAAACATTATAAGCAAGCATTCTGTCGGGCTTTAACCAAACACGCATGGAATATTCTTTTTGCCCCATGATTTCAGCAAAACCTACCCCATCAATACGCTTCAATTCTTGTAAAATATTAATGTCTGCAAAATTGTAAATGAACTGTTCATCAGCAGCTGTGTCTTCACTCATTACATTTAAGTAAAGCAACATACTGTTTACATCTTTTTCCGTAGTAACACCTGCTTTAATTACTTCTTCTGGAAGCTCATCTAATACAGTACTAACGCGGTTTTGTACGCTTACTGCAGCAACGTCAGGATCAATCCCTACTTTAAATGCAACAGTGATAAGTGTAATACCATTATTACTAGATACCGATGACATATAAGTCATACCCGGTACTCCATTAATGGCTCTTTCTAAAGGTGTTGCTACGGCTTTTGCACATACTTCGGCATTGGCACCAGTATATTTTGCAGTAACTGTTACTGAGGGTGGTACAATATCAGGAAATTGCGTAATAGGTAAAGTGAACAATGAAAGTACTCCCAATAAAGTGATGATAATAGATATTACTAATGAAAGTACTGGCCGTTTTATAAAAGTTTCTAGCATGATTGCTTTAGTTGATGGTTAGTGCTATTTTCATAAGACTGTCTAAATTCATCTTCACGGGTTTTATTTTTACACCCTGACGAATACTTTGAACACCTTCATAAACGATGTTCTCCCCTGGTTTTAATCCAGCTTCAACTATATAATATTGAGCCACTCTTCTACCAGGTTTAAATGCGCGCATTTGTATGATATTGTCTTTGTCTACAATAAAAACAAATGTTTTGTCTTGGATTTCAAAAGTGGATTTCTGTGGAATGATGATTGCATTCTCTACTGAAGTAGTAAGTCTGGTTTTTCCAGATGCACCATGCTTTAATAATTTATTTGGATTGGGGAAACGAGCTCTAAATGCTATGGCTCCAGTGTTTTCATTAAACTCTCCATCGCTGGTTTCTATTTTTCCTGTATATCCATATTGTGTGCCATCTGCTAAAACAAGGTTTACAGGACGATCTTCTTTTAACCCTTTTGAAACTGCTTTTCTATATTGCAAGTATTCATTTTCCGAAATATTAAAATAGGCAAAAACATTGTGTACATCTGAAATGGTGGTTAATAGAGCACCTGGATCAATCAAGCTTCCCATCTTTAATGGAATTCTGTCGATGATGCCATCAAATGGTGCACGAATAAATGTATAAGACAATTTAGTTTCTGCACTGGTTTGAGCGGATAAAGCCTCATCAATTTTTGCCTTAGCGGCACTTACTTTAGATACCGCTAATTCATATTCTGTTTTTGCAATTACGTTTTTCTCCACCAAAATTTTTGTTCTACCCAATTCAAGTTCTGCTGCTTTGGCTTCTGCCATAGCATTTGAAACTGCAGCTTTAGCTTTGGCTAACTCTGTTTTGTATTCCAAATCGTTTAGTTGAAATAGTGGTTGACCTTTTTTAACTTCCTTTCCTTCGTCTACTAATATTTTTTCTAAAAAACCTTGAACCCTAGCTCTAATTTCAACGTTTTGCACGGCTTGAATGTCTGCAACATAATCAGTTTGTAAAAGGGTGTCTTTTTGCACTACTTCCACTACGGGTAAGGAAGGAATCAAGTCTGCAGAACCCGCTTTTTCCTTGTTCTTACAGGCTACAAAGGCAAGAATCGCTAAAACAAAAAAGGGGAAAAAATGCTGATTTTGAGCTGAAATACGAGTGTTCATGGCTTATTTTCAGTTAAATAAGCGTCAAATATACGTTTTTAATGTTTTTTTAATGTTTCCTTTTATAGATGGGGGTTGTTCTATTATTTAATCGGTGAAGCCGAAGTATTTGGTTATAAAAAATTAAAATTGGTGCATCAGCTTACTGATTATATTTTTATACTATGAGTATTGTGGAAAGGATTAAATCGAACCCTGGACTAAAAAAATTTGTTTATTGGTTATTGGTACCCGATACTGCTCCAGGATGTAGGTTATGGGTTCGTTTATTTGTAAATCCCTTTGTTCATAAAATCTCCCGCAAAGCCATTATCAGAAACTATGCACGGCTTGATCTTGCGCCCTGGAACAAATTTTCATTGGGCAAAAAAGCAGTGGTGGAAGACTTTTGTTGTGTAAATAATATGGTTGGAGATGTATTTATTGGTGAGAATGCTCATTTAGGGTTAAGTAATACACTTATTGGACCAGTGAGTATTGGCAACAATACCATCTTAGCACAAAATATCGTTTTATCGGGTTTAAATCATGGTTATGCAGATCCTGATATTCCTATAAAAGATCAAAAGGAAACTACTGCAACTATTATAGTAGAAGAAGATTGTTGGATTGGAGCTAACTCGGTAATAGTAGCGGGAGTTACAATCGGAAAACATTCAATTATAGCAGGAGGATCAGTGGTTACTAAAAATGTTCCACCATATACTATAGTGGGAGGTAATCCCGCAAAAGTTTTAAAGCAATACAATCCTATAACAAAAAATTGGGAAAAACCTTAATCATATATATCTTTTTTTATTGTGTGATAATCTACTGTGCAATTACAGCCCTTCATTTTTACTTTAGTCATTAACAAAAGATTTTTATTTAAAAGAATGCATAATCTTTGCGCTTCTTTCAACGAAATCCATTTGATTCTATGGCTGCCATCATTATTTTCTTAGTACTACATTGGTATCTTTCTCTTTTTGGACAAACTTTTTATTTGCATAGATATTCCGCGCATAAAATGTTTACCATGAATAAATTCTGGGAAAAATTTTGGTATATCTATACATGGGTAACACAGGGTACTTCTTATTTAAATGCAAGAGCATACGCCATATTGCATAGAATGCATCATGCATATAGTGATACAGAGAAAGATCCGCATACTCCTCATTTTTTTAAGGAGGTATTTACGATGATGTGGCATACAAAAAAAGTATACCATGGAGTATTAAAAGGAACAATGCCAGTTGAACCAAAGTTTGATAAAAATTTTCCTGTTTATCCAATCATAGATAAAATTGCAGATAGTTGGATAACAAGAATATTTTTTGCGTTAATATATATTACTTTCTATTATTTCTTTGCAACAGAATGGTGGATGTTTTTATTCTTACCTATTCATTTTTTAATAGGCCCAATTCAAGGAGCAGTTGTTAATTGGGCTGGCCATAAATATGGATACAGAAATTTCCCACAGGAAAAAGATCATTCAAAAAATACATTGATAATCGATTTTTTAATGTTGGGAGAATTATTTCAGAATAATCATCACCATGCAGGAGCTAGACCCAATTTTGCAGCTAAATGGTGGGAAATAGATCCTTGTTATCCAATCATTAAAATTTTCCATTGGGTAGGAATTATTAAATTAGTTCCAATAAAAGCGAAGAACTAATTTTTCGACCATATTTCATAGATTGGATCTCCCTTAGAACTGAGGCCGCTATGATGCCATTGGCCGTTTTCAATTTTACCCGTAAAGCTAAGTGATGCCCCCACTCTAGAAGAGTCGCGACTAAAGAACTCAATATTCTCGATATATTTTCCATTGATAAATTGGTAAGTTCCTCCACCTGTACCAGAAAACTCACCAGTTTCAATATTTATGGCCATCCATTGAAAGCGTGTGCCGGTTAATAGTTTATAGGTACGTCTTGCCCTCAGTGGATTTTCAGTAAACTGATCACCATTTTTTCTTCCACTCATACGCCAATTTCCCGCTAATATATTCTCCCCTTTATCAATTAGTTCTTGGTGCTTTTCTCCAAATGCAATCTCTTTTGTTTTACCTACTTCTGCTTTATCCCTTGAATCAAAATGAATAGTAATACTGAGTTTATTCCCTATTTTAACAAAAGGGCCACCCCAGGTATAATGAAAGACTTTGCTGTTTACATTGTACTTTGTTTCAACAAAATAGCCGTCCATTAAACAGATAATGACTTCATTATCATCTTTAGATTTAAAGGCTCCTTTTAAGTTTTGTTGTGCATGTACTGATACGCTAAATAAAAAGGCGATAAATAAATACATCGTTTTCATAAAATAGTGTTAGCTGGTGATTTCTAATTTCATTAATAAATCTGTTTGAATATCGTTTCCTAGAGTGAATAAATGACTGCTGAAAACTTTAAATCCATTTTTTTCATAAAAACGAATGGCCCTTGAATTCTTTTCCCAAACCCCTAGCCATATATAGGATGGGTGTTTAGCTTTACCAATTGTAATTGCATGATCTAATAAAAATTGACCAAGTCCTTTTCCAAAATATTCTTTTAAAATATATATACGTTCAATTTCAAAAGCAGCTTCATCAATTAATTCAGTTTGTGCTTTTTCCCAATTTAATTTCAAATATCCTATTACTCTTTCGTTTTCACTGGCAAAATAAAATGCGGAGTACGCGTTATTGAGCTCTTCCATCAATTGTTTTAAAGAAAGCTGTTCTTGCAAATATTTATTTAAGTCATCGTTGGTATTGTGCTCAGCAAATGTTTCACTAAAAGTAATACGACTGATTTGCTGTAATTGAATTACATCATCCAGATTCACTTTACGAGTAACGTAATTTATCATAATTGGTTTTGTATAAAAAATTCAACTGCTTGCATTTTTTGTTGCTCAGTTAAATCAATTAGTGCAAGTTTTTTTTCGTGCTCTTTATTTAACTGTACAGATTTTCGAATTCTATTGAAATCGGTCTCAGCAATTTGAGCAACAACGGATGATTCTTTTTGCTTCCAAGCTTCAGCGTCAATAATCATATCTGCTTGTCGTCCATTTACTCCTAATTGATCAATAATTTTTTTTCTGAATTTGGTCTTGTATGCAGCAACTAATTGAACCTTAGTGAGGGTGTCGTAGCTTTTATTAAACCGGAGTTGAGTAATAGCACAACCTGCTGCATTCATTCTACTAATTAGTCCTTTTGCTCTATCTCCAGTTATGGATAGTGCTTTGTATTTTTTGAGCACTTCCTGATTTACTTCATTTGCAGTGGCAAAAGTATCGTTTGTGTTGGCTTCAATTTTCAATTTTTGTAAAGTGGCCCAATAGTTTATTCGACCAATTTTATTGGCTGTTTCTTCTGAAATACCCAACTCTTTCATTAATAAGCCTTTTTCGCAATAGCCAAATAATTCAAGTTGTTCTTCAGGAGACCATTGCTGTGCTTGTACCATGAATGTTCCTAATCCCCAAAATGCTAAAATGCACCATAATTTCTTTTTCATATTCAATTGTTCGTTTAAAATTAAATGATAGCCTTTTAATGTAATTTTGCATAAATGTTCGAAGTATTCTTCTCTCAAGTTAAAGATAAAGTGTTGCTTTCCGAAGCAGAGCAAAAGCTTGTTAAAACATTTTTTTCGCCAAAGAAAATTAGAAAGAAGCAATACTTACTTCAGGAAGGAAATATTTGTAAGCATTTAGCATTTGTAGAAAAAGGATTATTGCGCTCTTACAATGTAGATGAAAAGGGAATTGAACATATGATTCATTTTGCTTGGGAAGGCTGGTGGATGGCTGATATGCTGAGCTTTTTGTCGAATGAACCTTCTACTTATCATATAGATGCTATTGAAGAAGCAGAGTTATTGCTAATTAGTCAAACTGACTTTGAAGAAATGTTATTGAAAGTGCCAGTAATGGAACGGTATTTTAGAATCCTTTTCCAGAATAATATTATTTCTAAGGAAAGAAGATTAATCAGTTCTATCTCTAATTCGGCAGAGGAAAAATATATTCATTTAACCGCCACTAACCCAGAGTTAATCAAAAGAATACCTCAACAATTAGTGGCCTCTTATCTTGGTATTACTCCAGAAACGCTTAGTAGAATTAAGAAAAAATTGACTAAGGGTGTTTAAACTTGATTTAAGTCAAGTTGATTTCTTATCCTATCTCAAGGCGAATACTTTTTAGTTGCTCTAGTTTTGCATTTCAATCAATTAGTGAATGCTATACAATAATACTGTTGCTATATTAGGAGCTGGTTCAGAACTAGGGCAACTAATTGCAAAAAAGATTGCAGGAAATTATCCATTATTATTAATGGATAATAACGCTGAAAAATTAAATGGATTAATACAAATAATTCCACACACTCATCCTACAGCACAAGTAGAAATGGCATTATGTAGTAAAGATGCATCATGGGAAGCAGATATTATAATTATTGCTGCAGATTATGCAGAAGACCAAGAATCCATTGCAATTAAAATAAATGAAGTAACTACATGCAAAACAGTCATTCAAATCAAGCATGCTTCTTCAGATATTGCTGCTTTACAAGCCATTTTGCCTTATTCTAAATTTATTTCGGTTGATTGGGCAAATACAACAGCAATTGTAGAAGGAAACGATGAAGCATCTTTATCTATAACCGGAGAGATTGTTCATTTATGTGGACTTAAACCCATTTTTAAAAAGTCACTTATATAAAACAACAATATGAATAGTTCAGTATTATTTACGCCCTACCAATTAGCGGGATTAGAATTAACTAATAAAATGGTAATGGCGCCAATGACCAGAAGTAGGGCAGACAACGCGGGTGGAGTTCCCAATCAATTAATGGCTACTTATTATGCTCAAAGAGCTACAGCAGGTTTAATTGTTACAGAAGGGGCACCTGTAAGTACTGCAGGAGTAGGCTATATTAATGTACCAGGTATTTATTCAGAAGCACAAGTAGAAGGTTGGAAATTAGTAACCAATGCAGTGCATGAAAAGGGAGGAAAAATATTTATACAGTTATGGCATGTTGGAAGAATGTCTCATCCTGATTTTCATAATGGCGCTTTACCACTCGCACCATCGGCCATCAATCCTAATGAAAAATCGTATACTAAAAATGGATTTACCGATACCGTTACGCCTAAAGAAATGACCATTGCTGATATTAAGCAAACTGTTCAAGACTTTAAAAATGCAGCAGCCAATGCAATTAAAGCAGGTTTTGATGGAGTAGAAATTCATGGTGCCAATGGTTATTTATTGCAACAATTTTTTAACGCAACTTCAAATACTCGTACAGATGAATATGGGGGAACAATTGAAAATCGCGCAAGAATTTTATTGGAGATTTTAGATGCCTTTAAAGGAGTGATTGATTACAGTAAAGTTGGTTTACGATTAAGTCCAAGCTTAAATGGATTGTTTGGAATCACTATGGACGATACCACTATTCCTACACACGATTATATCGTTAACAAATTGAATGAGTATGGATTGGCTTATCTGCATTTAACAGAGCCATTTGTTCCTGTAGATCATTTACCATTTGCAGTTAAAGAAATAGCTAAGCATTATAGACCTATTTACAAGGGAACATTAATCATCAACAGAGGCTTTAATAAAGAAACAGCTACAAAAGTAATTGAAGCAGGCGAAGCCAATTTAGTTGCATTTGGTGTTCCATTTATTGCTAACCCAGATTTAGTGAATAGGTATCAATTGGATGCCCCATTAAATGAAGTGGATCAGCAAACATTTTATACGCCAGGTGAAAAAGGATATACCGATTACCCGTTTTATTCATCAAAATAATTTATTCATAATGGAATCATTAAAAGATAAAGTTGCCCTAGTAACAGGAGCAGGAAAAGGTATAGGAAAGGCCATTGCTATTGCATTAGCCAAAGAAGGTGTCAATATTGGCTTAATAGCTCGCACTGAAAAAGATCTTCTTGAAGTGGCAGCAGAAATTAATGCGCTGGGTGTTCTATCTATCATTGCACCAGCTGATATTAGCAATATTAACGCAGTGAACTGGGCGGTGGAAAAAATAGAAAATACATTAGGCCCATTAGATATTTTAATTAATAATGCAGGTACAGGTACTTTTGGTAAGTTTTTAGATTTATCACCTGAAGTTTGGGAACAGCAAGTGAGAGTAAATTTATTTGGTGTGTACTATACCACTAGAGCGGTGTTACCA
>CAZTDV010000068.1:0-16090 GCA_964612195.1 uncultured Sediminibacterium sp. | reverse complement strand
CTTTTATAATCATCACTATACTTTTAATTATTGGATTGTATGTACTAGAATTAAAGAACCCTGAATGGCTAATACCTTATCCTTCTACTGAAATCAAGCAAATAGATATAATAATTACTACCATTCTGTATCTAATTATTATTGCAGTGAGTGTTAGCTTATATAAACGTACTTATGATATAGATCGGAATAATCTAATTAAGAAATCGAATGATTTAGAAGAATCCAAAGAATATTTATCCGAAACAAAGCAGCAAGCGGAAGCTGCAACAAAAGCCAAATCAAGGTTTCTAGCCAATATGAGCCATGAAATCAGAACTCCCTTAAATGGGATTATCGGCACCATTGATTTATTACAGCATACCCCTCTAAATGCAGAACAAGAGGAATTAATGCTTTCATTAAGATCCAGTAGTACACACCTTTTAGAGATAGTTAATGATGTTTTAGATATTTCGAAAATTGAAGCAGATAAATTAGAGTTGTTTGAAGGCCCATGCAATTTGCAAAACATTGTTCAACAGGTAACTGCAATTAGTAGCCCGCGTTTAATGGCACTCAAAAAGAATATTATACTTAGCTCAACCATTCATCCCTCTGTTGAAAATGAAATTATTGCCGACGAAAGTAGAATTAAACAAGTTCTTATTAATTTGTTAGGTAATGCCATTAAGTTTACTGATACTGGTAGTATTCAACTGGAAGTGACTGCTAATCATATTGATGAGTCTTTGCAAGAACTTCATTTTGCAGTTTCAGATACAGGAATAGGCATCAGCGAAGAAAATATTCAATCTCTATTTATTCCATTTAATCAAATAGACTCAACAGCTACTAGAAAATTCAGTGGAACCGGTTTAGGATTATCCATTTGTAGAAAAATTATTGAAGAAATGGGAGGTAGAATTTGGGTAGAGAGTCAAGTAGGCAAAGGATCTACCTTTAAATTTATTATCCCAGTCCAAGTAAATTTAGTTAGAAAAAATCAGCAACAACCTCAACGAAATACTGCTGGCATCATTAGTGGTACAGAAATAAAGCCTTTGAAAATGTTGGTTGCCGAAGACAACAATATGAACCAATTGTTGGCAACTAAAATGTTTAAAAAAATTGGTTACATCATCGAAATTGCCAACAATGGTAAAGAAGCAGTTGAAATGGCTGCTAAATTCGATTACGATTTGGTTTTCATGGATATTCATATGCCTGAAATGGATGGAATTGAGGCAACCGAAAAAATATTAACCAGTGGGAAAGAGAAAATTCCAATTATCATTGCAATGACGGCCAATGCAGTTAAAGAAGCTGAGGCTGAATACCTTCAGTTAGGCATGAAAGACATTGTAACCAAACCATTCACTATTGAACAACTCAGAAAGGTTCTGGAGAAATGGGCTTATTAAGCCTACTCTATTTGGCCTATTTTTTATCACTAGTTTGTTTCTTTTTACTTTGCCAGCAAACAAAGTACCCCGTGTATATTGGCTCAATATTCCCCATTTCGATAAAATAATACACGCAGGTATATTTGCTGTTTTATGTATCACCGCCTATTTATGGTTATCCCATCATTTTGCATCATCGGAAAAGAAAATAGCCCTAATAATTGTATTGTTAATGGCTATTTATGGGGTTGCAATAGAATTTATTCAAGCAGAATTAATTGAGGGCCGATCATTTGAAAAATTGGATATTCTGGCAGACTTTACTGGGTGTATCATTTTTTTGATAGCAAGGCCTTTATTAAAGCGGATTATTGTTTAGCACCAGATAGTACTAAAAAAAGTCGGCCCCTGTAGAAACAGGGGCCACAACCAAAACTAACTGCTTATGAGAAAAATTTAAACCATTTTGTATTTCTTATATAAATCCAAACCTCGTGCCAATTTGATCATTCATCTGTTAATGATTCTCTAATGATTTGTTCTATATATAAGACTCTTCACTATTCAATCTGTTTAATAAAGAACTGTTAAATAGCTTGAACATATATGCAGCATTAAGTTACGGATGATAATTCATAAATACATCAACCTTTAAGTTAAAATTTTTTAACATCTCTTTAAATACACTTATCCTCTAACTTGAATTGAAGAACTAGATAGTTGAAAAAATATTTATATATGTATTAATTAAATGGATGCCTCAAGTGTATAGAAAGATTAGGGGGAATGTTTGTACATTCGTTTACACGATGCATTATATGGGAATAGAAAAAGATATCCAACAAGAAAATTTCAGAAGTATTTACCAAAAACTTTCTATTAATTTAATTTTTTCTAATAACTGGATTACTGAAAAAATTAAATTGGTATTACAAGAAGAAGATATCACCCATCAACAATACAATATTCTAAGAATTTTAAGAGGCAGCAAGAAACCTTTAAGTACGCTTCAAATAAGAGAACGTATGCTCGATAAAATGAGTGATACAAGTAGAATTGTTGAAAGATTAGTTAAAAAGGATCTGGTTGAAAAAAAGGTATGCGATACTGATAAAAGATTAGTTGATGTTCGAATTTCTCAAAACGGCTTAGATGTTTTGAAAAGACTGGATGAAAAAAATGGGGAGTTGGATGCTATTTTAGAAAACTTATCTCCTAAGGAAGCTACTCAATTAAGCGATTTATTAGATAAAATGAGAGAGCCCATTTAAACAGATAACTTATCTTTAAAGTATGAAAAACCAGACGCACTTTATCCTTGCGATCTTATATATTCTATTTGCAAATACTTTAATTGCACAATCTTCACCCAATTATGAATTTAGAGGAGTTTGGATTGCAACTGTGGAAAATATTGATTGGCCTGCAAAAAAAAATCTTTCCGTTGTAGAACAAAAGGCCAGTTTCACTCGATTATTAGATTTGCACCAATCAAATGGAATGAACGCTATTGTAATGCAAATTAGACCAACTGGTGATGCGTTTTATCCCTCTCAATATGAGCCATGGAGTGAGTATTTAACTGGCAAACAAGGATTACCACCCAACCCTTACTACGACCCTCTTGAATTCATGATTGAGGAAACACATAAAAGGGGTATGGAGTTTCATGCATGGTTAAACCCATACCGAGCAGTTTTTAATGTTTTTAAGTCGTCTGTTGCCCCTTCACATATCACTAAAATACACCCTAGCTGGTTTGTTATTTATGGAGATAAAAAATATTTCAATCCTGGTTTACCAGAAGTAAGGCAACATACTGTTAGAGTAGTGAAAGACTTATTAACCAGATATGATTTAGATGCCATACATATGGACGACTATTTTTATCCATATCGTATTGCTGGTAAAGAATTTCCTGATCAAAAAACATTTGAAAAATTTGGCGGTGGTCTTACAAAAGACAGTTGGAGAAGAAGTAATTGTGATAGTATTATTGTAGACATTCAAAGAACCATTAAAAATATTAACCCTAGGGTAAAATTTGGAATCAGCCCTTTTGGGGTTTGGAGAAATAAAAGCCAAGATCCAATGGGAAGTGATACCAAAGCTGGGCAAACCAATTATGATGATTTATATGCAGATATTTTGCTTTGGCTAAGCAAAGGTTGGATAGATTATGTTACACCCCAACTATATTGGGAACGTGGTCATAAATTAGCAGATTATGATGTGTTATTAAATTGGTGGAATGAAAATGGATATGGGAAACATATTTATATAGGGCACGGAATTTATAGAGGTGGAAGCAATGATGCATGGAAGAATAAAAATCAGATTCCTGAACAAATTCAGGCATTAAGAAAATATACTACAACTCAGGGTAGCATCTATTTTAGTAGTAAAACGTTTGAAAAAAATTTGAATGGTTGGAATGACAGTTTAAGAACCAATTATTATCGACATCCAGCATTAGTTCCACCGATGCCATGGTTAAATAACGATGCCCCTGATCAACCTAGTATCATTCAAAAATCAAACAACGCCACCATTACATATAATGGGCATTTAAAAATTAAGGGCTTTGGTATTTTTAGTGTGCCATTGGGCAAAGAAGTCAAGTTTATTAACAGTCAACTTCTTCAAATTATTGTAACCAATAAAGAAGCAAATATTAACTTGAATAATGTTCCTGATGTGAATGGGAACAAACTATACATTGCCACAATAGATATCAATAATAATGTTAGCGCCTTAAAAGAGTTAAAATAAATTTATGTGGAATACACATACTTCAAAGGGCTTACTTCAATTATTACAACAAATCATTCCTAGAAAAATAAAATCGGCTCTTCATAAAGGCGATAAATACATTTGTCCTTTTTGTAATTTTAAATCAAAAGATTTAGCATTAATCGGAAGAAATGTACCGATTTTACAAGATAAAGAAATAATAGGTGCTGGTAAACGACTGGGCGGATGTTATAATTGTGGCGCTACTGATAGAGAAAGACTAGTTTATCTCTTTCTAATTAAGGAGATGGATATATATAAGAATTACAATAATATTTTACATATAGCACCTGAAAAAAATATTTCAAAAAAATTATTGAATCATAATTTTAAACAATATATATGTGGTGATTTGTTTGCTAATTTCTATAGATATCCTAAATATGTGCAAAAAATCAATCTTTTAAATATCCCTTTTGAGGAAGAAACATTTGACTTAATCATTTGCAATCACGTTCTAGAACATATTTCAGATGAGTATTCAGCATTAACAGAAATAAAAAGAGTACTCAAAACCAATGGAAAGGCAATTTTACAAGTTCCTATTTCGAAAAATACTTTCAAAACCTATGAAAATGAGTTGATTAAAACACCCAAGGAAAGAGAAAAGCATTTTGGGCAATTTGATCATGTAAGAATTTATGGACAAGATTATCTTGAAAGATTAGCTAATATAGGTTTCCAGGTTGATCGAATAAATATTTCTTCTAAGTATAAATCGTTTGGATTAAATATGGAGGAGGATGTCTTTTTAGTTACAAAGATTACCCAAAAATGACTTTATTATCAGCTCCTGGCCATTTGCCAAAACGATCTTCTACTGCTTTATAACGATGATTGAAAATTCCGCTTAATTGGCTTTTTACCATAATCACTTGGGCAATATCCCCCAAAATCCAAAGTGGAAGCTTATAGTGTACTATATCAGTCATTTCTACACCGCCTTCTATTGCTTTAAAGTGGTGTTGGTGATGCCACATAGTGTAAGGGCCAAAACGTTGCTCGTCTACAAAAAACTGTTTATCGGTAACATGGGTAATTTCTGTCATCCAATAAAGAGGTATGCCTAGAATTGGCTTAACCGTATATTCTATAATTTGACCAGGGTACATGGTAGGTCCATGGTGCTTACTAATAATATTGAAACCTAAATTAGCTGGGGTAATTTCCTTCAAATTGTCTGGTCTACTAAAAAAATCCCAAGCCTGTTCTAAGCTGATGGGCATTTTTTGAACTGTTTTTATGCTATATACTTTTGACATAATAATATAATAACATCATTACAGTAATAAGGTTCATGGTATCTTTATACAATGACTAATAAGGAAGAACAACATGCTTACTTTGATGGGGTTTATGAATCCTTAAACTTAGCTCAAAAAGCTGCTGTTGATGCAATTGAAGGACCAGTAATGGTTATTGCTGGCCCTGGTACTGGTAAAACCCAAATTCTTAGTGCAAGAATTGGCAAAATATTACTAGAAACTGATGCCAACCCAGAAAATATTTTATGCTTAACCTATACAGATGCTGGAGCCGTTGCGATGCGCAAGAGATTATTGCGTTTTATAGGTCCAGATGCATACAAAGTAAATATTCATACATTTCACTCATTTTGTAATGATGTTATTCAAGACAACCTTTCTTTATTTGAAAAAACAAAGCTAGATCCTATTTCAGAATTAGAGAGTATTGAAATATTTAAACAGCTAATTGATGGTTTCCCTAAAAATCATCCTTTAAAAAGATATCGTGGGGATGTTTATTTTGAAATAAATAATTTGAAACATTTATTCAGCAATATGAAAAAGGAAGGTTGGACTGCTGAATACATAAACAATGCAATTGATTTGTATTTAAATGAAATACCATCCAGAGAGGAATTTATTTATCAAAGAGCATACAAGCAATTCAAAAAAGGGGATCTTAAACAAACCCAAATAGATTTGGTTACAGAGCGAATGGAAAAACTCAGGGCTGCTGTAAATGAGTTTAATCGTTTTAAAGAGCTCATGAAAAAAAGAAATCGATACGATTTTGATGATATGATAATTTGGGTATTAGATGCATTTAAAGAGAATAAATTATTGTTAGCTAAATACCAAGAACAATTCCAATATATTTTAGTAGACGAGTACCAAGACACCAGTGGAACGCAAAATCATTTAGTAGAAATGCTTATTAGCTACTGGGATCATCCAAATATTTTTGTAGTGGGCGATGATGATCAAAGTATCTATCGATTTCAAGGTGCTAATATTGAAAACATGGAGAAATTTGCAGATACTTACAGCAAAGAAATCGAAACGGTTATACTAACAGAAAATTATCGTTCTACACAGCCAATTTTAGACGTTGCGAAAAGCTTGATTGATCGTAATAATGAAAGACTGGTAAAAAAGATTCCAGGATTAAGTAAAGAACTAATTGCTTCTAACAGAAAAATTAATGGATTAACCAATCCTCCCATTCTTTCCGCGTTTGAATCAGAGCAACAGGAAATGATTGGCATAACAATAGCAGTTGAAAAATTATTATTAGAAGGTATAGAACCAGGCAAAATTGGTATCATTTATAAAGAAAATAAATACGGAGAATCGCTTAGTAATTATTTTAAATTAAAACAGATACCGGTTTATAGTAAAAGAAGTTTAAATATTCTTGACTTGCCACTGGCTAAAAAAATCACCCTTATATTAAAATATTTAGCAGCTGAGCACGATACTCCATTTGGTGGCGATGAAATGTTATTTGAGATTTTACATTTTAATTGGTTTGGTATACCTCCAATTGAAATTGCCAAAATTACTGCAACAGTTGCAGATAAAAGATTTGGAAACGACAAAACAAATCTTAGACGCTATATTTTAGAACTAGCCAACCAGCCTGCCAAAGATTTATTTAGTGTGCCTATAAATGGACTTCAAAAAGCAATTAACAGTTTAGAAAAATTGATTGGAGATGTTCCAAATGTGACATTACCATCGCTATTCGAAAATATCATTCGTGAAACAGGGGTTTTAAGTTATATCATGCAACACCAAGAGAAACACTGGTTGTTACAAGAATTGACTGGCTTATTCAATTTTTTAAAAGAAGAAACCAGCAGAAACCCTTCATTAAATTTAGAAGAACTCATTACTGCAATAGAACTAATGGAGAAAGAGGGTATTATACTTCCTCTAGTTCAAGTAAGTGGAAGTGATAAAGGAGTAAACTTACTTACCACTCATGGCTCCAAAGGATTAGAGTTTGAACATGTTTTCTTAGCAGGATGCAATGCATCCTATTGGGAAAAGAAAAGAAAGCCAGGCGGTGGGTATTCTATGCCCGACACAATGTTTACTTCTCAACCAGTTTTTAGCGAAGAAGAAGAGCTTAGAAGATTGTTTTATGTAGCACTTACAAGAGCAGAAAAATTCTTACATATTTCTTATAGTAATTTTAAAATAGATGGTAAGCCATTAGAACCTTCCATGTTTATAGCTGAAATTCAAGAAGTATATGAACTTACCCTAAACAAAGAAGTCTTGAGTAAAGATATAATTAGTGAATTTGCAATTTTACAATACCAAGAGTCCATTGTTCCACAAATTGAAAAAATTGAAGCCAATTTTATTGAAAGAGTATTAGAGAAGTTTGTGATGAATGTTACTGCTTTAAATAATTACTTGAAGTGTCCTCTACAATTTTATTTTAATAATTTGGTGAGAGTGCCTTCCGGAAAATCAGAATCCACAGAATTTGGATCAGCAGTTCACTATGCTTTACAAAAGTTTTTCCAACTAATGCAAGACAACAATCAATTTCCAACTAAACAACAATTGATTGAAGATTTTGAATGGTATATGAAACGCCATAGAGAAAACTTTACCAAAGAGCAATTTAACCGAAGAATGGAATATGGTGGAGAAGTCTTGAGCAATTATTTCAATACCTATATAAATGAATGGAATAAAGTAGTTGTAATTGAACGGACCATTAAAAATGTAATTGTGAATGGGGTTCCATTAAAAGGAAAACTAGATAAACTAGAGTTCAATGGTAAAATGGTGAATGTTGTAGACTACAAAACAGGAGATGTAGAAAAAGCAAAAGAGAAACTATTAGGGCCCAACGAAAAACAACCAGATGGTGGTGATTATTGGAGACAAGCTGTATTTTATAAAATTTTAGTAGATAATTACGATCAAAAATCTTGGCAAGTAATTAGTAGCGAGTTTGATTTTATTGAGCCAGATAACAAGAAAAAATATCGAAAAGAAAAAATCATTATTACTGATGCTGATATTGCAACTGTTAAAAATCAAATCACAACGGTTTGGCAAAAAATACAAAATCACGAATTTTATAAAGGATGTGGAAAAGAGGAATGTCATTGGTGTAAGTTTGTAAAACAAAACGAATTAACAGTTTCTATAGCAGAAATATTACCAGAAGACGAGGAAAATAACACAGAAGAACTTTAACTGATTATATGATAAGAATAATTGAAAGAACAGGGTTAATTATAACGAGCTTATTGATGAATATTTTCTTATTCTCTTCTTGTGCAAATATTATTCCCCCTAGCGGAGGTGATAGAGACAGTTTACCACCTGTACTTATTAGTGCAATGCCCAAAGATTCTGCAATAAATGTTTTTCCGAAATTAATCACTTTAACATTTGATGAGTTTGTTACTCTTCAAGATATCAACTCGAACTTAATAGTTTCACCAACATTAAAAAACATTCCGAGTACAGATTACAAACTTAGAAATGTAACCATCAAATTCAAGGATAGCTTAGAGGCAAATACTACTTATTCCCTCAACTTTGGAAATTCAATTAAAGACGTAAATGAAGGGAATATTTTAAAAGAATTCAGGTACGTTTTTTCAACAGGAAATACTATAGACGATTTTACTTATTCAGGAAAAGTATTGCTCGCAGAAAAAGGAAGTGTAGACTCTACTTTAATAGTTGTACTTCACAATACAACCAGTGATACGGCTATTTTCAAGAATAGACCACGTTATTACACCAAAATAAATGGAAAAGGGAATTTTGAATTCAAGAATTTATCAGGGGGCTATTATTCTGTTTATGTTTTACCCAATGATTTTTCTAAGAAATATGATGATAGTACCAAATTTTTTGCCTTTAAATCTGCACCTATATTAATTAATGGAACTAATTTAAATGATACCCTTTATGCTTTTGAAGCGTATAAACGAAAAGCAGTTGGATCTTCTACACCCGTTGCCAACGTAGCTAATAGTAAGACAGAGAATCGTTTACGCTACACTACTAACTTAGAAAATGGATCACAAGATTTATTATCCCCTTTTCAACTGCGTTTTTTAAGGCCATTGAAATCATTTGACAGTAGTAAAATTCTTTTTGCAGATTCAAACTATATTTCTTTAAAAGAGGTAAACATTTCTTTAGATACTAGTAAAACAATAGTATCTATTAATTATCCTTGGAAAGAGCAGACACAGTTTAGAATTATTTTACCAAAAGATGCAGTTACTGATACAGGAGGGATGGGTTTAGCAAAATCAGATACTTTACGATTTGCAACAAAAAAGGAAACAGAATACGGTAGTATTAGATTAAGATTTAGCAATTTAAATTTGAGTAAAAACCCGGTTTTACAATTTGTACAATCCGACAAAATTGTAGAATCAATTCCTCTCAACTCTTTAGAATTGGTTAGAAAACTTTATAAAGCAGGTAGTTATGATTTAAGAATTTTGTACGATACCAATCAAAATGGTGTTTGGGATACAGGTTTATTTGGAATAATTAAAAAACAGCCAGAAACCGTTCAATTAATTTCTAAACCTCTAGTAGTTAGGGGCAATTGGGATAATGAGGTAAATATTAGTTGGTAAGTTCTATTAGTCGTACTGATAAAACCCTTTTTTGGTTTTTACTCCTAATAACCCTTGATCAATTTTATCTTTTTGGATTGCTGCTGGTTTTAATCTGAGCGGCTTTCCTAAATCTTCCCAAACAATGGTGCTAACACTGTAATTAATATCTAAACCAATTAGGTCCATCAACTTAAATGGCCCCATTTTAAATCCTGCTGATGCCAAAACAGCATCAACTTGTTCAATTGTTGCCTTCCCATTTTGAACTAAGTGCATGGCTTCTAAATAATAAGGTCTGGCAACTCTATTTACAATAAAACCTGGTGCATCTTTACAAATCACAGGTGCTTTTTGCATGATTAACGCCAAATCTGCAATTTGTTTAACTATGGTAGGGTTGGTATATTTTCCTTTAATCACTTCTACCAACTTCATGATTGGCGCAGGATTAAAAAAATGCATTCCTACTAATTGGCTTGGGTAAGTGATTGATTCAGCAATCAAATCAATGGAGATAGACGAAGTATTAGAAGCTACTATTAGCTGTGGTCCATTATTGTGAAATAGTTGGTTAAATAAACCAACTTTTGCATCTTTATTTTCAATAATTGCTTCAATAACTAGTTCTCCTTTACATTCCACTATATTAGATGTATAATGAATATTTGAAAGGGCAGTTTCAAATGCTACTGTGCTAATTTTTCCTTTTTCTACAAATTTTTGAAGGCTTTTTTTGATTGACTGAGCAGCTTTAACCAACATAGATTCATTTAAGTCAAATTGAACTACTTTAAACCCAGCAACAGCTGCAACCTGAGCAATTCCGCTTCCCATGGTTCCTGCACCACAAACAATAATCGTTTTAATTGTATTATTTGCCATAGTTATGCAAGATACTTACATCTTATCCACTAGCAACTAAGAAGCGACTATTTAAGTAGTTTTTGGTGGTAATTTTAACCCATGGGAAATCCATTACAACAGTTGGACCTTTTTGGAATGCCGGTAGAAACCAGCACTCCCGCTAAGCCTAAGAAGCAGGCTGTAAAAAAAGGAACAGAATTGACGCACCCCAATCAGGACACTCAACCAAGTCAACTCAGTCAATCCGTTGACCCTATCGAGATTGAAGATCCTATAAAGATTGAAGACCCTATTCAAATTAAAGTTGACTCAACAGAAATTAATGAAACAGCAACGGAAGAGCCTGTTGTTTATGCAAGTAATCAGATTGTTGTTAAGGTAAAAACAGAGAAGACAAAAACAATACCCAGTATTATTTCAATAGAACCGTCAACTGCAACAAAAATTAAAGTAGCTGATAAAATAAAAGAGGTAGGAAAAAGAGGTAGAAAATCTTTTAAAGAAATGGATGCAGTAGCTGACTTAATTGAAATTCCTACTGAAGATATTTTAAATCAGAAATTATACTATTCCATCAGTGAAGTTGCTTCTTGGTTTAAAGTGAACACTTCTTTATTGCGTTACTGGGAAAATGAATTTGATATTTTACAACCCAGAAAAACTAGAAAGGGTGATCGCCTATTTAGAGTAGAAGATATCAAAAACCTTCAACTAATTTATTTACTATTAAGACAAAGGAAGTTTTCTATAGAAGGTGCTAAAAGCTATTTAAAGAATAACAAGAATAAAATAGATACAGAAACCCAATTGGTTCATTCGCTTACCAAATTCAAGCAATTCTTATTAGAATTAAAGTCTTCCTTGTCCAATTGATTTGTTAGTTACGATTACATCAGTTGCGGCAGCTGCCATTTGAATTTTCAAGGCTTCCATTAATGATATTACCTTAAAAATGATGTCTTGCCTTTGTTGAAGAAATTCTTCCATTGGCTGAGTAACCAAACTCAAATACTCTATATTTATTACATGTGCATTCTTTCCGGTATCAACTAAATAAACCGCAATACCCTCCAAAGTATTTGATAAAAGCATTGACCTTACTTCTTTAATAAGTTGTAACAACTGGCTGCTAGTAGCATCTAAACCTGCTTCAATTCTTATTTCTGCCTTACGATGAGAGCGCAATGAAATATTATCTACTATGGTGTCCACCATTTGTTTATTGGGTACAGAGATATAGGTTTTTTCAAGTGTTCTAATTCGAGTACTTCTTAATCCAATCTTTTCAATGGTTCCTGAGAATCCATTTACTTTAACCAAGTCGCCAGTAATAAATGGCTTGTCAAAGAAAATAATAAATGATGCTATTAAATTTTCTAAACTTTCTCTGGTTGCCAATGCTAATGCTGCACCAACAATACTGAGCCCTGTTAATAAATTACTGATGTCTTGGTTAAATGAAAAACGTAGAATCATTAATATCCCAATGATTACTAAGATAGCTTTGAAAAAATCTTTGAAAAAAATAATCAATTGATTGTCTGTCATATCAGCCGTTAAATTGGCTTTCTGCTCTAAAACCAAAGCAATAAATTCAATTACCCTTAACCCTAACCAAATAAATACACTAATTAAAATACCATCAGCTAATGCATCTAGAAATTCCTTTAAAGAAATTCTATATACCATTACATTTAAAACTTCTGGAAAAGTCAATTGATCAATAGAAATAATTCCAATAAGTAATAATAAAAAATAATCTAATGGTTGTACTACTAAATTTAAAAATGACTCTCTAGCAACATGTTTACCTGCTTTTCCAACTAATCTAAACATCAGTTTAGCTAAATACTTTGATACAATCCGCTTTATAGTTAGAATTGCCAATATTACCAGCAAAACAGTTAAATAACTTCTTACTGTATTGTTTAATAGTTCTTTGTCTAAAAATTGTTCCATAAAGCCAATTATTATTCAAATTTTTTCAATTGCATATTGGTGCCGTCAAATTCTGCATAGGTAAAATTCTTAATCCAATCACCCAAATTAATATACCTGCTTGTGCTATTGAGTGGAAAGTCTATTGGATAATGGCGATGTCCAAAAATAAAAAAATCAAAATGTTCTTTTTCAAGTACTTCCTTACTATAAACAATTAACCATTCTTGATCTGCCCCTAAAAAATGATCATCGGAAAGCCCTGTCTTTTCTTTACTCTTTCTACTAAAATAATTGGCCAACCCTATACCCCAATCAGGATGAAGTATTCTGAAGAGCCATTTACAAAAAGGGTTAGTGAACACTTTCTTTAAAAACTTATAACCTTGATCTCCTGGCCCTAATCCATCTCCATGGCCTATGAGTATTTTTTTATTATTCCAAACAAAGGTTTTGGGTTCATGATAAACTGTAATATTTAACTCAGACTCAAAATATCCACTCATCCACATATCATGGTTGCCAGTAAAAACGATAATCGGAATTCCGGCATCACTTAACTCTGCTAACTTTCCCAATAATCGAGTATACCCTTTAGGGATAGATTTTTTATACTCAAACCAAAAATCAAAAATATCCCCAACAATAAATATTCCGGCTGCACTATTTTTAATTGTATCTAAAAATTGAACCACCTTTTTCTCTCTAATTAAACTTGCAGCCGCATTAGGTGCACCTAAATGAAAATCAGATAGAAAATAAATTTTATTATCAGCACTGATATTATTGATCATAGCTTTCCATTTTGTTTCAGATAAGCTAGTAAATCACCTCCTTCAATTAATACGCCACTTTCAACTGATCCATTGTACCAATAAATCCAAGCCTGCTCTTCAACTCCATTTATTTGTACCGTTGTTAGAACCCTTTTATACAAAGGTGTTTCATCTTCTTCTGCTTGAACTCCTTCGTAATCGTCTAATTGAGCAATTGCCCAAGAACATTCAGAAGGAACTTTAATAGCATATAACTCTCCTTTGATTAAATGGTTGTCATCAGTTGGAACCCCTGCAGGAAACTCGGGTAATTGATACAACTTACCTTTTACATAAGCAGTACCTAAAAGTGTAAAGTACTTACTTATATAGGTATACGCAGGGTTATTGAAGCCGCTTCTAAGCGAACCATACACAAATAAATTTCGGCAAGCTAATTCCATGATATTAATATTAATCAATCATCAGTTAAAAAGCAAAAAACTTCTTTTGGGCCATGAACGCCCACCACCAATGTTTTTTCTATATCGGCTGTTCTGCTTGGTCCCGTTGCCAAACTTATCATTGATGGTATATTCGTTCCATACTTTTCAGTCATCCCCATTAAAGCGTGGTCAATACTATAAACCAATTGATTGGTTTTAGCTAAACAAATATGTATCGGGGCATAAACACTTGTTGTTCTTCCATTAACTGCAGCACTACTCAAAATCATACTGCCTGTTCGAGCCACTAAGTACTCACACCCAGTAATGGATACATCACATGTAGCTATATCAATAGTAAAACCTTTATCAAATCCATTTGCTTCTAGCATTTTGCAAAAAGCAATTTCTTTACAAAAAACCTTTTCCCATTTACGAACTGAAATTAATTGCAATAATTGTGAAGCCAACTCCTGCTCGTTGGCACAAAAAGAAAATTTACCCTGCAATCCAGTAAAATTTTCTGCAAATTCTATTTCCAGCTCCTTTAACGAAGGCTGAAATAAATCGGGCGTATTGGCAATTGTAGAAAAGGGAACAGGCACTTTGGTAACAAGTGCCTGTTTGATTTTTTGTAAAATATGATCTCTTGATGTTGCCATTATGCAGTAGTATCAGGATGCTGATCAGCAGCTAATTTTTCTGCTGCAGCAATATTTTCTGCTTCTATTTCTAATAACTTTTTTTCTTCAAATGGTCTTTTTCCAATTAAGGTTTCTACATCGCTCTTATGAAGTACTTCTTTCTCTAGGAGTTCCTTCGCCAATTTCTCCACTTCCCCCCTTTTCTCTGTCAATAAATTCAGGGTTCTTTGGTATGCTTCATCTATAATCCCCCTAACTTCTTCATCAATAATTTTTCCTGTTTCTTCACTGTACGGTTTAGTGAAAGTATTTTCTTGGGTTGGATCATAAAAACTAACGTTACCCACTTTCTTATTCATACCGTAAGCCGTTACCATACTGTATGCAATTCTAGTAATTTGTTGTAAGTCGTTGGCAGCACCAGTTGAAATTTTACCAAAGAAAATTTCTTCTGCAGCTCTTCCGCCCAAAGTCATACAAATTTGATCCATTAACTGATCGGTATTGTATAAATATTGTTCAGTTGGTGTATACTGTGCATAACCCAATGCAGCTGTTCCTCTTGGAACAATAGTCACTTTTAACAATGGATACGCGTGTTCCAAGAACCATCCGCAAACTGCGTGTCCAGCTTCATGATATGCAATAATTGATTTTTCGTGTGGAGCAATAATTTTATTCTTTTTCTCTAAACCACCAATTACTCTATCAATTGCATCTTGGAAGTCGCTCATATCAACTGCTTCTTTACCCTTGCGTGCAGCAATTAAAGCAGCTTCATTACAAACATTGGCAATATCTGCACCAGCAAATCCTGGTGTTTGTTCTGCTAGTTTATGTAGGTCTAAGGTTTCAGATACTTTGATTGGGCCTAAGTGTACTTTTAAAATAGCTTCACGACCCTTTACATCTGGTTTATCTATAGAAATTTGACGATCAAAACGACCTGGACGTAATAACGCACTATCTAATACATCTGGTCTGTTGGTAGCTGCTAGAATAATAATTCCAGTATCACCTCCAAATCCATCCATTTCTACTAATAGCTGATTCAACGTATTTTCTCTCTCATCATTACTCATGATGGCATTTCTACCTCTGGCTCTACCAATGGCATCTATTTCGTAAATGAAAATAATACAAGGTGCTTTTTCTCTAGCTTGTTTAAATAAGTCTCTTACTCTACTTGCTCCAACACCCACAAACATCTCAACAAAATCTGATCCACTTAAACTGAAGAAAGGCACTTGTGCTTCTCCAGCCATGGCTTTTGCCAGTAATGTTTTACCTGTACCTGGAGGGCCTACCAATAATGCCCCTTTAGGGATTTTACCACCTAATGAAGTATATTTTTTAGGTGGTAAAATCCCTAAAGGGGCATTATTGGTAGGCCCTCCAGGTA
>CAZTDV010000067.1:0-17037 GCA_964612195.1 uncultured Sediminibacterium sp. | reverse complement strand
GTATTTTTCTAAACCTGGCGGGGTTCCGCGCCAACGGAACTTCGCCCATTTTTAAGTTGAATTCAATCTTAATCTCATAAGGCAGCAATTTTATTGGTAAATAATAATCGTATTCCCTTTTTGGTAAGTTTTAAATGGTATTATTAACTTCAAAGCCTCTATAGCCTGATCAATGGTTTCTTTTTCAAAATTTCCATTCATTCTTGTAGACTTCAATGAAGTCGATTGAATTTCTAATTTGATATTATACCATCTCTCCATCATCAATGCCAACTCTTCAAAAGTTTGATCTCTAAAAACTAATTTATTTTCTACCCATTGATTTTCTGCAACAGAACTGTCTGGTGAAATGAATTTTAGCTTGTTAATGGAAACAGTAGGGATTATTTCAATTGATCTACGCTTATTTTGCGCTTCAATTAGTTCATTTTCTACAATCAGTTTCTCATTAGGAGATAAAATAATTTTATTATCTGGCCTATTTTTTATGGTCACTTCAATTTTACCCCTAATAAGACTGGTTTCTGTTTGTTTGTCTTCGGGATATGCTTTTACATTAAAAACAGTACCTAAAACCTTTATTTTTATACTCTTCGTATTAATGATAAAGGGTACTTCTTTATTTTTTACCACGTCAAAATATCCTTCCCCTATTAAACTAACTTCTCGTAAAGTTTTGCCGTATTCTTTTTGATAAACAAGTTTACTCCCTCCATTTAACCAAACAATAGACCCATCAGGTAATTTTACTTGTGTTTTTGAACCCAACCGAGTTGAAATTTCATTAGATTCTGGTTGTACTTTTACCAATGTAGGCGAATATGATGGTTTAAATAGGAAATACGTGAATCCTATAACAATTAATAGAGAAGCTGCAGCATAATAAATCCATTTAGGGATGGTCCAGATTGAATTTATAGTATGGTGTTGTTCTTCTAAAAAATCATTAGGACTGCTCCCAGCAATTTTATTGAGGTGAAGCATAAATGCATCTTCCGCTTCTGCTTTATTATTGGGGAGAGGAATTTGCCAGATATTTTCAAGGTTTTGAACGGCAAATTGCCATTCAGGATGGTCTTGAATATATTGATTCAGCTCAACAAGCTCTTGCTCATTGGCTTCCTTCGCAATCTTTTTAGCAATTAATAACCAAAATCTTTCCTGACTCATAGTTATAGTTAATTCCAATTCTATAACAACTGAGTAATGCTTTTACCCCTAAGTGAATTAAATTATTTTTTGATTCTTTTTTCTAAGACTGGTTTTGTTTGAAGGTCAACCTGCATGCTTTGGGCCATTCTCCGCATTGCTATGGCCATTTGGGCTTCCACCGTTTTAATGGAAATATCCAATAATTCAGCTACTTCTTTGTACCTTAAACCATCCTCTTTAATCAGCTTAAAAATTAGCCTACATCGGTTAGGAAGGCTATTAACGGCCATTTTTATTTTCAATACCATTTCTTCTGTAATCATCAATAAATCTGGCCTAAAATAAATACTATTTAGTTGAACCTGCCATTCATCCATAGAAAGGCCAGCTCTTCTCTTTTGCTTTTTCAGTAAATTCAAAGACATATTTCGTACGGTGGTATAAAAATAATACAGCGGAGATTCCAACTGACATAGTTGTTCTTTCCGCTGTACTATCAATATAAATAGTTCTGAAACGATGTCTTCTGCTTCTTCCTCTGACCTCACAATAGAAAAAGAAAATTGTTTTAATTTCCCATGCAATTGAATAAATAGGGAGCGAAACGCCGATTGATCATTGTTATAAGCAATGGCAACCAGCAAATCTTTAATTTCTTCATTTCCCCCTACTGAATTCGAAGAATGCATCTACGTCTTTTTTAAATTGCACTAGTGATGGTTTGTGAATATAGTACATATGACCTGATTCATAAAAATAGAATTGCACATTTTTTCTTTGCTCGGGCCTTAAAAACATATGTTCAATATCATATTTAGCGGTAAAATAAGGAGTAGCAAAATCATAGTATCCAGCTCCCATATATACTTTCAAATCTGGGTTCTTACTTATTGCATCTCTTAAACTTTCTGCAACATTTAAGAATTGGTTTTGAACATTACTATAATTCCAAGGATAAACATCTCCAAAAATATTATACCCGTTTTCTTCTTTAAAGTTTAATTCTCTTTGGAAATAATCATTTATTGTAGCAGTAAATGGTCCATCAATATTGGCAAATGATGGATCAAAACTGTTCACTTCACCAGCATCGTCTATATCTCTACCGGTAAACCTAGCATCTAAACGGCCAATACTCAAACCATCTTTTCTCCTTAATTCTTTATAAAACCTACTTTCTTCTACCCTCAAGTTGGCTTGTAAACAATACTCCTTAGAAAGACCAGTATAATAACTCATTTTCTCTGCAATGGCATTCTTCTCTGATTCTGTTAACCAACCACCCTTAATTAGGGCAGATGCATATGGTCCAATGGCAAAAGCTTCTGCTTCTTTTAATGCATTTTGCAAATTAGCTTGTAATGCTGGAGCTAATTTTTTATGATACCATGCAGCTGCTGTATAAGAAGGAATATATAAAGCCCTAGGTAAATCATTTCCTACATGATAATCGTTGGTACCAAAATTTAAGACCGCTGATATCATGAAAATTCCATTTAAATAAATGCGATGCCTATCTTGTAAATATTTAGACAATCCCGCTGCTCTTGTAGTACCATAACTTTCACCAGCTAAATATTTTGGAGAACCCCATCTTTCATACCTCGACAAGAAATGTCTAATGAATGAAGCCATTGATGCAATATCTTCATTAAACCCGTGAAATTGCTTTGGATTCTCTCCTGGAGCAGGTCTACTAAAGCCAGTAGAAACTGGGTCAATAAAAACCAAATCTGTTTTATCTAACCAACTATATTCATTACTAATAAAAGTATAAGGAGGACCTTCGGAAAAACCTTCGTCGTTAAACTGTACTCTTTTAGGGCCTAATCCACCCATATGCAACCAAACGGATGACGATCCTGGGCCTCCATTAAAAGTAAAAGTTATGGGTCGTTTTCCCGCATCTTCTCCATCTTTTTTATAATAAGTAAAAAACATTTTTGCAATCAACTTACCAGTATCATTTTTTAAATGTAGGTACCCTGTGTATGCAGTATAATCTACTTTTTTCCCAGCAATGGTAACACTGTTCTTTGTTGTTATTACTGTAACCCCTGCAGGTGTTGGTTCAGTAATAGGTGCAGTCTTTTGTGCTAATAGATATGAAATAGGCACAAATAAAATAAAGATGAAAATATACTTTCTCATATTACTTATTATATTGGATTTGAATTCAAGTTAAGTTAAATTTTTTATTGACGAGCATCCAACACTTCAATATCAAATACCAATACACTATTGGCAGGAATGTCTTTACTTCTGCTTCTAATGCCATATGCCAATCCTGATGGAATAATTACTTTGACACTACCACCTACATTAATTTTTGGAACTGCCAACTGCCAGCCTTTTATTAATCTATTTAATGGGAAAGTGGCGGGCTTCTCTTTGGTTTGATCAAAAATACTTCCATCTGAAAGCAAAGAACCTTTGTAATATACTGTTACAGTATCGGTTACTTTAATTGGCTTTCCGGCCCCTTGTTTAACAATATGATAGTAAACAGAAGACTCATTTCCAGTTGTATCAATCACTCCTTTACGTACTGCAGCTTTTATGGTTTCCTCATCTATTACTGCCTGAACTGATGAATCAGAATTTCTGTTTAAGTCTACATTGGGTCTTTGGCCTGTTGGCTGCCTGAATAAGCTTTGTCCAAATTGAATATTAGCTGGCTTAAATCCACCATGGCTTAAATAAAATTGCTTTCCTTCTACCCCAGCACTATAATCAATTCTATGTCTAGCTTTACCAGTTGCATCAAAAGAAAAAGAGCTGGTTAACAATTCTTCCCAACGTCCGTTTGATTTTTGAATCCACTGGTTACCAAAATAAGCTTTACGTTCTAACTGTCCATTAATGCCCCAGAAATTCTCACTAAAGGAATATAAGTTTTGTAAATAGTTGCCATCCTTGGGAGCACGAAAACTAGCAATCAGTTTCCATTTTCCTGTTTCAGGTATAAAAAAATACCCAGAGTAAATAGTACTTGCTTTTGCACTATCAGTTAATGCAAAAACCATGAACTGGTATTTTTCACCTGCTTTCCAAGGGTACACAAAATGACTATGCCCACCTGTTCCTTCATTTCCAAAATCATTCGCCACCACATTGTATCCCTTAGCTAATAATTTAACTTTATTTGAATCTGGCACTTTGTTTCTATCAATTGCTTCATTACCAGCATCCCAAACAGAAAAAATAACTCTCCGTTCAGTTGGACTATTTACTTGTATGCCAAAATACCCACGTTTAAATCCACATGCCATATAATAGCTATACAAATGATCTGCGCCATCGGGTACCATTATTTCATTATAAAAAGCCATTGCTTTTGTTGAATCTGAAATGGGGTATTTTAAATGAACAGAAGCGGCATTTCTTCTTTCAACAGGATTAAAATGCATGCCTACTGTTGCCGGACCTTTCAGTTCAAGCGATTGAATATTAGCAATGGATTTACCCACTTTATTAATACTTGATATAGTTATAGAATAAAAGCCAGTATCTGGTATGATAACTTTACCCACTGCCGTTTTCTTTAATGCTGACCCTGAAACCATTTTAGTTCTAAAGGTTTTTCCAGCTACAGCAATTTCAATGGTGGAACCTGTATTTATTTTAGTAGATAATAAACTCAACTGTAGTTCTCCAGGATTTTTTACATAGAAAAACCACCTTATTTTCTGCTGCGGATTCACCCAATTTTGCAATCCATTTTTTGCAGAAAAAAGTTGAATTTCTTCTTTTTCTGTGGGCATTGCATAACCTGTATAGGCAGGTATTAAAACTGTTTGGGCAGGAAGATTAAAGGTCAAAAAACAGCAACAAAACAAAAAGAGTAAACGAGTCATAAAACATTAATTATCCTTAAACTTAGGGAAATCAATGCAGACTTTTATAAAAGCAATCCTTCTAAAAAAAGATAAGCAAAACTAAAATAGATAATAAGCCCTGTTACATCCACTAGTGTAGCTACAAAAGGTGCCGAAGATACGGCCGGATCTGCTCCTAATTTCTTTAACAAGATAGGCAACATAGAACCTGTTAATGTACCCCATAATACAACTCCAATAAGCGAAAATCCAACCGTTGCTCCAATCATTGCCCAATGAGGTCCATAAACATTGGGAATAATAGAGTGCCAAATAGCCACTCTAAAGAATCCCAGCAAACCTAGTACCGTTCCCAATAAAATTCCACTAATGATTTCTCTTTTTAAAACCCTCCACCAATCGGAAATATAAATTTCACCTACCGCCATGGCTTGAATAATCAAGGTTGATGCTTGAGATCCACTATTTCCTCCACTTGAAATAATCAGTGGAACAAATAATGCCAGTATTAAGGCTTTGGCAATTTCATCCTCAAAATGTCCCATGGCTGTTGAAGTGAGTAATTCTCCTATAAATAAGATGATTAACCAGCCAACACGTTTTCTGAACAATTTCAATAATGGTATATCTAAATAGGGTTCATTCAACGCTTCGGTACCTCCCATTTTCTGCATGTCTTCGCTAAACTCTTCATTGGCTACCCATAACATATCATCAATGGTTACGATTCCCAATAAGATATTATTTTCATCTACCACAGGCAAAGCCACCCGGTTATTCATTTTAAAGACTTGGCTTGCATTTTCTTGGTCATCATTTACTTGCAAAGACACTACTCTACCATCAATTATTTCATCAATCCTTTTTTCAGGAGCCGCTAAAATAATATCTCTAATTCTAACATCATCAATCAATAATCCATTTTCATCAATTACATAAATGACATCAATGGTTTCACTGTTTCTGGCATACTTACGAATGGTTTCGAATACTTCAGACATTGTATTATGTAAATACACATATACATAATCGGGTGTCATTAATCGGCCCACACTATCTTCGGGATATCCCAATAAAGAAAGGGTAATTTTTCTTTCTTCAGGATCTAATAACTTGATTAAATCTCTTATGGCAGCTTTTGGTAATTCTTCTAAGAAATCTGTTCGATCATCTGCCGGTAATTCATTTAATAATTCCGCTGTTTTAGCAGAAGGCAATTCTTTTACAATGTCTTTTTGTTGTGCAATATCCAAAATTTTAAATACGCTGGCTGCCCTGTGAATGGCCATATTCGCCACAATTCTTGCTTCGTATTCAGGATATTCGTTTATAAGATCTGCAACGTCACTAATATTTTGATCATTCAAAAATTCCCTTATTTCTAAGGTATCTTCGTTTTGAATTAACAATTCAAATTGTTCAAATAAATTAGGTTGTTCCAGTTCCAAAGACATAATTACAATTTAATTATTTTCTTGTTGCATCATTAGATAAGCTTTAATAAACCCATCTATTTCTCCATCCATGACAGGTGCAATATTTCCAACTTCATAATCTGTTCGATGGTCTTTAATCATTTTATATGGATGAAAAACATAAGACCTAATTTGGCTTCCCCATTCAATTTTTTTCTTCCCAGCATTGGTGGCATCAATTGCTTCTTGTCTTTTTCTCAGTTCTTCTTCATACAATCGGCTCTTTAACATTTTCATGGCCAACTCTCTATTTTCTCCCTGTGTTCTAGCTTGCTGACATTCAACAATTATACCACTAGGTATATGTTTAAGCCGAACAGCAGTTTCTACTTTGTTTACATTCTGGCCACCACTACCCCCACTTCTATAGAAAGCCCATTCCAAATCACCAGGGTTTACATTTATTTCTATACTCTCGTCTATAAGAGGATACACAAATACAGATGCAAATGAAGTATGTCTTCTTGCATTGCTGTCGAATGGAGAAATACGCACTAAGCGATGTACGCCACTTTCAGCTTTTAAAAACCCATAAGCAAAGTCTCCATCAAATTGCAATGTGGCACTTTTAATACCTGCACCATCCCCTTCTTGAAAATCAAGTTCAGTCACTTTCCATCCTTGCTTCTCTCCATACATGCGATACATTCTGAGCAACATTTCTGCCCAGTCTTGGCTTTCTGTACCACCTGCTCCAGGATTAATTTGTAGCACTGCAGGTAACTCATCCTCCGGTTTATTGAGTGTGCTTTTAAATTCAGCTTCTTCAATTTGAGAAAGTGCAGATTGAAATGCTTCTTTGGTTTCTTCTTCTGAAGCATCTCCAGCTTTCCAATAGTCAAATAAAAGAACAAAGTCTTCTACTGCATTTTCTAATTGTTTGTACAGCTTAAGCCAATATTCATTTACTTTAATTTCTTTCATGACCGAAGTTGCTCGGGCATTATCGTCCCAAAAACCAGGCGAAAGGGAAAGTTGTCTATCGGTTTCTACTTTGTATAATCTATTATCAACGTCAAAGAAACCTCCTCAGGACCATTACGCGGTCCCTCATATATTTAACTTGCTCTATAGTCATAGACCAAAAGTACAAAAGATGTTGCAGGATTTGCGTTAGAGTTTCACAAACCTATTTCGCGCTATTATTCTTCCAGCACCTGTTACTAATTCGAGATTGTAAATTCCTTTGGGCAATTGAGCCAATTCCAAATCATATACAAAATTACCAGTAGTTGTTCCAGTGATAATTCTTTTATTAATCATAATCACTCCATTGTTAGATATTACTTTGAGATAAGTACTACTATTAGTTAAAGGAGTAAAAATAATTTTTGCTGAATTGATTACAGGATTAGGGAAAAAATAGATTTGCTGTTCTGTTGTCAAATCAGCCCTAATATCAATAGTATCGGAAATAGAAGTACAAAGATTGGTGTCTGTTACAGCAATATTATACCTGCCAATAGTAGAATAAAAAACAAATAATTTATCGGTAGTATCTGGAATAGCATTCAATTGTGCTCCATTTCTGTACCACAAAATTTTACTAATTACTTTTCCAGAATCTGCAGAAGCAACTAGTTTAGTTGTATCACCAGGTAAAATATTTTGTTTACCAACAATAGCAAGTAAAGCCCCAGGCAAAGGCTTGGTATTTACGGTAATTTTCTGTCTTACACTTTCACAACCAGCTAAAGTATTAGCACGAGAAACCCAATAAGTTGCAGCACCTACTGTATTGGTTATTGGAGTGGGTGCAGTTGTTACACCAATTCCCCCATTTGCCCTTGTATACCAGAGCAAACTATCACCCAGCGCACCCAATGGTCTTGCCGTTTCATTTAAGCAATATTGTATATCAAATACCACAGGCTTAGTTGGAGTATAGCCGCTGTCTAATTTAAAATCATCAGATTTAGCAAAACAGCCACTAAAACTGGTAGCCAAAGCATTATAAATGCCTTTGGTTTTTGGTTGAATGGAGAAAATCGTATCAGTAGTAGCATATCGTTGGATGCGAAAATTATTCATATCAGCTACAAATAAATTACCATCTAAATCTATAAAACTACTGCCAGGTAAATCCAATTGACTTGAACCTGTACCTTTTTCTATTCCACCTGCAATTACCTTTCCTGAATCTGCGCCAATGGCCCAACTTTTCACCCGGTTGGCGGTACCACCTTCTGTTATTATTAATTGATTATTGGCATCTAAAAAAACATTTAATGGAGAAACTACTTGATTTGCATTATTCCCTTTTCCTTTTCCTCCAGCAATAGTAACACCTCTGATATCTCCTAATTTCCAACGCTGAATCCGATCATTTTGAGAATCGGCTATATAAATATTTTCTCTTTGATCTACAAATACACCCAAAGGATTACTTAATTGGTTTGCTCCTGCACCCGCAAAATTTCCTCCAGCAACAGTTCTTCCTGCAATGCTCCCTTTAATCCAAAGTTGTATCCTTGCATTAAGTGCATCAGCAATATAAACTGAACCGTAAGCATCCACAAAAACACTAGTTGGATAAGACAATTGATTGGGCTTAATGCCTCTACCATTTCCACCTGCCACTAAAGTTCCAGTTGTATCACCTTCTTTCCAAACCAATATTCGATCATTATCGGTATCAGCAATGTATATAAGCCCATCAGCTGTTACAAAAATACCCGTTGGATTATTCAATTGACTCAATCGATTACCTGCACCTCTACCTCCAGCAACAGTTACTCCCGCTTTTGCTCCAGGCATCCATTTCTGTATCCGATGATTCCATTGATCACATATAAAAATATTTTTCTTCTCATCTACAAATACAAAGCTTGGTCTACCAAATTGAGTTGAGTCTGTTCCACCAACTAATTTACCGGCAACAGTTTCAGCAGTTTTACTAAAGCTAGTTGTCATATTTACTAAAGTGTCGCTATTAATCGTCCATAGTACATTTTGCACTCTAGGACTTGCAGACAATTTCATTGGTTCATTTGAAACACAAGTAGGGCTAATAATATTTAAAACAGGTTTTTTATATACCGTAATTATTACATCGGCTGTAGAATTACATCCGTTTCCAATAGATGAAACAACTGTATACTTAGTAGTTACAGAAGGTCTTGCAATAATGGTATCTCTATTGGTAGCACTCAACCCAGCTGCAGGCGACCACCTATAATTATTAGATCCACTAACAATAAGATTTGCTTGCCCCCCTTCACAAATTGCCGTCGTATCGTTTTTAATTTTTAAATCAGGAGCAACTACTACAAATGCATTGCCTGATCCTGTAACACAACCAGAGAAAGATGCAGATAAAGCAGTATAAGTTCCCGAAATTTTAGTTTGTAATACTGTATCTGCTCCAGCTGTGATAGCATACTTTTGAATACGATAATTTCGACTATCTGCTACATACATATTTCCAGCTAAATCAATTCCCACAGCATTGGGTAATTGTAATTGATCTAAAGCGGAACCTGAGCTTCCATTGGCTAATCCAGCAACTGTAACACCTACTGTATCATATAAAGCCCAACGATGAATTCTATTATTGCCTCTATCTGCAATAAACATATTGCTATTCCCATCCACAAATATACCAGCAGGAAAATTTAACTGATTAGGCAAAGTACCAGGCCCACGATTACCTGCTGCAACAAAACCAACAATACTTGTTTGATCATAAAACATGATACGATGGTTTTCTGCATCGGCAACAAATAAATTGTTCCGCTGGTCTACGTAAACAGCTTGAGGATTATTAAGTCTAACTCCATCATTTCCAGGCAAGCCATTTCCTGCTACTGTTTTAACTTGCGAACCTGAATTGCTCCACTTTTGAACTCGATGATTTCCTGCATCAGCAATGTAAATATTTCCATAACTATCTACAAAAACACTAGCAGGAAAATTTAATTGATAAGTACTACTTCCAGCACCTAATCCACCTGCAACGGTAGTTCCTATAGTTGATCCTTTTGCAAAATATTGTATTCGATGATTATTTTGATCTGCTACATAAATATTACCCGCAACATCCACAAATACGCCTGTTGGATAATTGAGTTGATCATTTGCACTACCCTCCCCCTTTCCACCAACAATGGTAGTTCCAACCAAGTCTCCGGGCTTCCAAAGTTGAATACGATGATTTACTGCATCTGCAACGTATACATTGCCCTTAGGGTCTACAAAGGCTCCCATAGGTAAGCCAAATTGACTCGCTCCATTCCCTATACCATTACCGCCTGCAAAAGCCGTTCCTATTTTACTCCATTCTGGGAAAAAACTACCTGCTTTAATACCATTGTTTCTGAAATAATTTAAACTGGCAGGCCGCTCTCCCAAAATGGTGGTGGTAATTTTAGTTGCATCTGGAGACAAACAAATGGTAGGGGTTACTACTGGAATTGATCTTGATCCTACGTTAATGGTTAATGCCCTAAATGAAATACAACCACTATCGGTTAAAGAATTAATTCCATAAAAGGTTGTTGAATCAGGTTTAAGTAAATAAGTGCTATCATTTATTTTATTAACCCCTGAATTTGGGAACCATGTATAGTTGGTGCTTCCTGTTAATTTCATTTCAGCTACATCTCCAGTACAAATAGCCGTTTTACCAGTTATATTTATATCTGGCTTAGGGTTCACATAAACAATATTAGATTGTTGTAGACACCCTGAAAAAGAATTTACCCTTGCCATATAAACTCCACCTTGATAAGGCCTCAATTCTGTATTGATGGGAACCACTCCATATTGTTGCACTCTGGCATTTTGCTGGTCTAATACAAACAAATTGCCTGATGCATCAAAAGCAATACCTGTTGGGTAATTAAATTGATTATTGTCTGAACCACTACTGCCATTGTCGCTCCCAGCAATGGTAACCATACCAATATCGTTATTAAATAATTTTTGAACTCTATTGTTTCCTGCTTCCACAACATATACATCGCCAAATGCATCCACCAAAACATCAACAGGCTGAAATAAATATCCATAGCCTGTTCCCTTACCTAACTGTCCCATCACTGTTTTTCCTACAGAACTTCCCAAACGGAATCTTTGTACTCTATTATTTGCTGAGTCAGCTACATATATATTCATGTTGCGATCTACTGCAACACCTTGTGGGCTATTTAAACGCAGAGAGTCTGATCCAACTCCCAAGCCACCTGCAACAGTTAAACCTGATGCACCACCTTGTGCCCATCTTTGTATGCGATGATTTCCAGCATCCGCTATATATACAAAACCTTGTGCATCTACATATACATCTCTTGGGTCACTTAACTGATTGGCACCCGCACCTTTACCATTTCCTCCTGCTACTAAAAAACCATTACTTGATCCTGGTGCAAAGCGTAGCACTCTATTGTTGTACTGATCGGTAACAAATAAATTTCCAAATCCATCAATAAATAATCCAGCCGGTTTATTTAATTGGTTGGGCATATTACCACCGCCATTTCCTCCTGCAACTGTTACCCCATCCGGAGTATTTTTATTATAAGCGACTACTCTATTATTAACAGTATCCGATACATAAATATTGCCACTGTTATCAATTGCAATACCATGGGTTCCTGAAACCTTAAGTTTACCCGCAACATTACCACTTACTACAGGAGTGGCAACTGTACTTAAAGAAGCTTTTGTTTTTTGAATTACGGAGTCATTTAATATCCACTCTATTTGATAAGGACTTCTACTAAATGTACCAGTGATGGTTCCTTCTCCTGCACATTTAGGACCTGAGATACTTACAAATACGCATTGCGCGGTTATTAGCTGTGTTGCAAAAATCTGCAACATGGCCAAAAACCCTTTTACACAATATATACTTGTCTTAGACATCAACATCATTTCTGGTTATGACAAAATAATTGTTCCAATGCTGTATTACAGTCATTGATAGGGTGCGGTTAAAAATACCATAAACCTCGTAAGCCGGATTCTGTTTCAACTCCATCATTTATCTTGCCGCAACATTACTGTTGCGATCTTGCTGCCTACCCTGGATTGCGTTCCAAAAAAATGGAAACGAGAGCGAGCAACTCTCAAACAATCCTTTACATGGCATTACAGTACCCAAGGTTTACCCAAAACAAATGTTACCATTCGTTATCGTGAGCTCTTACCTCACATTTTCACCTTTTCCATGTTTTACCATGGTAGTTATTTTCTGTGGCACTCTCTCTTTCCCAATAAATTGAGAAGCCGGCGCTTAACCGGTGGGTTGCTCTATACTGTCCGGACTTTCCTCCCCGACAAGTCGGAGCGATGGTTCGGGTTTATAGTACTTACGAAGATACGTATTGAGCGTTCAATGCGGTCTATGGCATAGTTGAATATGCTAATTGCTATAGAAAATACCCATTACTTGGTATAAATTTTACTTCAAACATTGCCGAAAAACTAATATTGGAAGAATACTTGTGTAGCCCCATACCCAAAACGAGCATCGTATTGGTTATAAAAATGTTTTACTTCTCGCCTGGTTTTGAGCATCTCGTGCACTTCCTCTCGCAGTTTGCCAGTTCCAACACCATGAATTACTACCAGTTCTAATTGTTTATGCGCAACTGCTAAATCAACCCATTTTTCTAATTCTGCCAATTGAAGTGTCAACATTTCAAAGTTGCTCATTTGAGTATGCGAATTGGTCAATTTTTCAATATGTAAATCAATTACTGATCTTGCAGGTGGTAAAAATTCTTTTACTCGCCCAGCATCATAAACTTTATACCCTTTGGCCCTTAAACTATCTAATGGCAAAGACGCTTCAGCTTTATCTGGATATTCATTGAAGAGCGAGTATGAAAAAGTGGGTTCATTATTTTCTTTCAATAATTCAATTTTTTGAAATACCTGCTTAGGTTTCAATTTTAATTGAACTTCAAAATGTTCTGCTTTTCCTTTTTGTGGATTTTGCAAACTAAAATCAATAGAAAAAGAAGGAGTATCATTCACTGCTTCAAATTTTATATCATGCAAATAAAAATCATGGAAAGGTTGAACCTCATTTTTCAATGAAAAAAATTCTTCTCCATTAAAATATTGCTGATAAATAAATTGATACCCTTGACTGGTTTTGTTAACCAAATGTATTTTTAGTAATTCTACTACTTCGTCATTAAAATCATCTAAAGCAAATTTGGGAATAAAAGACAACCATACTCCATCAGACACTTTAATTTGATTAGGTTGTGGCTTTTCTTTTGGAACCTGATCTACATAAGTTTTGGGTTCTATTTTTTTAGAGGGAATATTTTTTTTCTCTGTAAATCTTTTAAAATACGGAAAATCAATCTGATCCATATAAGCAGGAAACTTCACCCCTCTTACTTCAATCATTACCATTTTGTCGTTAATAATTTCTATTACCTTACCCGCCTCATTGCTATGCAACACTAAAATATCATCTCCTATTTGGTACTTCATGATTGAGCCAATTTGCTTTTGTTTTTGCCGTAAAAGAAATAAATAATTAAACCTAAAGCCATCCATCCAAAAAACCAAAGCCAGCTAATAGCAGGAATTTCAATCATCAGGTATAAACAGCAGAGTGCGCCTGCAACAGGTATAAATGAATAAGAACGAATAAAACTATAGAATGCAGTCACTAAAGCAATCACCATAAAAATCAAAAACAAAATTTCTTGAGATCCTTCATTGCCTATATTAACAAAAGCTTCATTAATTCTACTTCTAAATAAAAATGTAATCAATAATACAATGGCAGGTATTATATACTTCCCATTAATATAAGGGAGTTTAAACCCTTTCCTTCCTGCACCTTCCGCCATTTTCGGTAAAACCAATACACCAAAACAAACTAATACAAAAGCAAATAAAGTACCAATACTAGTTAAGTCGGTCATGAACCCACTACTAATGAATAAAGAGGGAATGCCTACTAATAATCCAGTCACTATAGTAGAAAAAGATGGGGTCTGGTATTTGGGATGCACTTGGGCAAATTTCTTAGGCAATAATCCATCTCTACTCATACTCATCCAAATACGAGGCTGCCCCATTTGAAAAACCAATAATACACTAGTAGTTGCCACAACCGCACTAACAGAAATCAAATACCCAATTTTATTCATATTGAGTTTATCAAATACATAGGCCAAAGGGTCATCTACTTTCAATTCACTGTAATGAACCATTCCTGTTAGTACCAATGCCACCAGAATATATAATACAGTACAAATTAATAAAGAGTACATCATTCCTTTGGGTAAATCTCTTTGCGGATCTTTACACTCTTCTGCAGTAGTAGAAATTGCGTCAAACCCAATATAGGCATAGAATACAGCTGAAACCCCAGCCAAAACACCACCAAATCCATTGGGCAAGAATGGGGTCCAGTTATTAGTATCTACATAAAAAAATCCAATGATAATAATCCCAACAATTACAGCCAATTTAAATATAACCATGATATTGGTACCCTTCTTACTCTCTTTAATACCCACATATGCCAACCAGGTAATCAACATAACAATAAAGAATGCAGGTATATTCAAAATAACTTTCCAAGTACCAATCATTGGTGCATTCATGATAGCATCATACCCCAATTTAGCATGTTTGGTCATGGTTTCAGGTGCTTCACCTGCTGCCATTGCTTTCACCGCTTCCTCATACCCTAATTGGGCATTGCTTGCATTAGTTGCTAACCAACCTGGCAAATGAATATGAAAACCATCTAATAAATTATTGAAATAGCCGCTCCAACTAATTGCTACAACAATATTGCCGATAGCATATTCCAATATTAAAGCCCACCCAATTATCCAGGCAACAACTTCTCCAAATGAAACATAAGCATATGTATATGCACTACCAGAAATAGGAATCCTACTAGCGAACTCAGCATAACAAAGGGCACTGAAACCACAAGTGATTGCAGTTATTACAAATAAGATAGCAATTCCAGGGCCACCGTTATAAGCAGCAGATCCAATGGTAGAAAAAATTCCAGCACCAATAACAGCTGCAATACCCATAAATGTTAGGTCTTTTACACCCAATACTTTTTTAAGACCCACGGAATGTGAATCACTAATTCCAGCAGCTGCATCCGCAGTAATTTTATCCAATGATTTCTTTCTAAATAAAGAAGAAGACATGTATGATTATTTTGGTAGGAAGATAAGCAAATTAAACATCTCGTTGAATCAAGAAGTTGGCCAATTCTTTCAGCGGCAGTTTTCTAGAAGTTACCACTGCAATATCATCAAGGTGTTTAAGTGCTGTATTTAAGTAATATTCTTTAAGTGTATTGGCCCAAGCATCTACCCCACAAGCTTTATAAATAGACAATACTTTTTGCACTTTCTGAGATGATTGGTCTTTCATTAGTTGCATTAATTGCTGCTTTTGTTCTTCTGGGGCTACCTCAAGTGTATGCAATAAAAGAAAAGTTTTTTTGTTTTGTCTAATATCTCCGCCTACTTCTTTACCAAATTTTTCTGGGTCACCAAATGCATCTAAGTAATCGTCTTGAATTTGAAAAGCAATACCTAAATTTTTACCAAACTCATATAAATGTCTACAATTACCTTCGCTTGCTCCCCCAATTATTGCCCCCATTTCTAGGCTTGCGGCTAATAGCACAGAAGTTTTTAAAGTAATCATTTGGATGTACTGATCTAAAGTAACCACTTCTTTTTGCTCAAAATCCATATCTAGCTGCTGACCTTCACATACTTCTTTTGCTGTGGCATTAAATATTCGTAAGATCTTTTGTAAGTAAGGACCATTCATCTTATTGATGTATTCATAAGACTTAATCATCATTACGTCTCCTGCAAGAATTGCTGTGTTGCTGTTGAACTTTGTATGTATTGTTTCCATACCGCGCCTAAGAGCAGCCGCATCCATAATATCGTCGTGAATTAATGTGAAATTGTGAAACAACTCAATAGCAGTAGCTAAATGAAAAGCATCTTTATCAATTTCATTAAACAATTCATTTCCCATTAAACATAAAATGGGTCTAATCCTTTTGCCCCCAATGGTTAAAAAATAATTACAAGGATCATACAAAGATGCTGGCTCATTGTCAAAATGGGCCTTGGCAAAACGCTCGCTAAACTGTACAACTAAATCTTTAAATGAATACATGCTACAAACCTAATTATAAAAAGATGGAACTATTCAGGAGCTTAACATTTTTTTTACTACTTAGGTTGATGATTGGCATGGTTTTATAAGGATAAATTAAAACAAAGAATATGAGAAGAACATTTGTTCTATTTGCCGCTCTATTTATTGGCGGAAAAATGTATGCACAAAATAATGGAACCAGTTATCAAACAGCTTTAGGAGTAAAAATGTATCCAGGCGCCGTTTCCGTAAAACATTTTATGGCTAAAGGCAAAGCCATTGAAGGGTTGGGATATATTTCTTCTGATGGATTTAGGCTAACTGGATTGTATGAGTTGCACTTTCCCATTGCAGGAGCCGAAGGTTTACAGTGGTATGTGGGTGGTGGCGGTCATATTGGAATTTGGAGTGATAGCTGGAAAAGCAGATACCCCACAAGAGCC
>CAZTDV010000066.1:0-17278 GCA_964612195.1 uncultured Sediminibacterium sp. | reverse complement strand
AGGATTAGCTCGTTTCACTCGCTGATCCTATTGAGGTGGGTACTAAAACAAGAAAACCCTTCAGCGCTTCGCGCTTTGGGGTTTTTCATTTCTCGTCCTTACGCGAACAAGTTCGCGACGGCCTCAAACAAGAAAACCCCTCGACTTCGTCGAAGGGTTTTCTTGTTTCGTCGGGAAGACAGGATTCGAACCTGCGACCCCCTGGTCCCAAACCAGGTGCGCTACCGGCCTGCGCTACTTCCCGAGACTTTGTTATCCTGATTTTCGCCGGAGAAAATCATTCTTGAGTTTGCTAGCAGATTAGTGTTTAATTAATCTGCGGTGAGGGCGGGATTCGAACCCGCGGTACAGTTTAACCCGTACGGCAGTTTAGCAAACTACTGATTTCAGCCACTCATCCACCTCACCGTCCTTACTCCTTTCGGAGAGGGCTGCAAAAATAAGTTTCCTAAGCTTAACTGCCAAAAATTGATTGAAAAATTCATAAAATAAAACATCCCGTCTACAAGAGACAGGATGTTCAATATTTTAAGCCCCCAACAAAAATCAAACTACATAGCAGCCAACTGCACTTTCTGTGTTAATTCCATTACATTTTCTCTGAATATAGAGTCGGTATCCATCAAGTCTTTCACCGTTTGACAAGAGTGAATAACGGTGGTATGGTCTCTGCCACCAAAATGTTCTCCAATAGTCTTTAAAGAGTTCTTGGTGAAAGCTTTGGCCAAGTACATGGTAATTTGGCGAGCTTGTACAATTTCTCTTTTACGTGTTTTGTGCAACAAACGGTCATAAGGAACATCAAAATATTCGCAGACCATTTTTTGAATGGCGTCAATGGTAATTTCTTTGCTACTAGTCTTTACAAAGTTTCTCAATACCTTTTTAGCCAGCTCAACATCAATTTCTTTCTTGTTCAAAGAAGACTGCGCCAATAAAGAAATTAAAGCACCTTCTAATTCACGAACATTCGTATTAATATTATATGCAACATACTTGATTACCTCTTTAGGCATATCCAATCCGTCGTTCTTCATTTTCTTTTCTAAGATCTCAATTCTTGTTTCGTAGTCGGGTACCTGTAAGTCTGCACTTAATCCCCATCTAAACCTACTCAACAAACGTTCTTGCATACCATCTAAATCTTTAGGGGGTTTATCAGAAGTTAACACCAACTGTTTACCACTTTGATGCAAATGATTAAAGATAGCAAAGAAAGCATCCTGACTTTTTTCTGCCCTGCTAAAAAACTGTACATCATCAATAATCAATACGTCAATTAATTGATAGAAATGAATAAAGTCGTTAATAGCATTATTGCGACTATGGTCAACAAATTGGTTGATGAATTTTTCACTACTTACGTATAACACCACTTTAGAAGGATGCATTCTTTTTACATCATTTCCAATAGCTTGGGCCAAATGGGTTTTACCCAATCCAACACCACCATATATTACCAATGGATTAAATGAGTTGGCTCCAGGTTTTTCCGCCACTGTTTTACCGGCTCTGCGGGCAACCCTATTACAATCTCCTTCTATAAAAGAATCAAAAATATAACCATGGTTTAATTGAGGGTCTATCTGCATTTTCTTTAACCCAGGAATTACAAATGGATTCTTTACAGGATTATCAATCACCAATGGAAAATTCATTTCATTGTTGTTGATCGATTTAGGACCGCGTGCAGGAATATCAACAGATCCATTTCTGCTATTGGCATTGCCGCTATCTACCATGATACGGTATTCTAGCCTTGCATCTTTACCTAATTCACGTTTCAACGTTTTAGCAAGTAAAGTAACATAGTGCTCCTCTAAGTACTCATAAAAGAATTGCGAAGGAACTTGTATCATTAATACATTCCCTTTCAATTCAACAGGAGTAATAGGTTCAAACCATGTTTTAAAATGTTGCCATTCTACAATGTCTTTAATAATCTTTAAACAATTGATCCAAACATTTTCAGCGTTCTTAGCCATACAAAAAAGTGAACAATTTTATATAATCAGTTAAGTTTTGTCTCTGCTACAAGTTATCTTATTTTCCCCATATGTGGATATGTTTAAAAAATAAAATAGGGATGCGAATATGTAGACTTTATGTTGAAAAAAAAATTTTTTTATTCGTTAGGTTTTCTCATTATAACTACAGTATGGGCTTTCGGCGAATTTTTCCTTTTGCTAGCCGAAAAATTATAATCCAAACGACCCATTTGGATGCCTCCCCAGCCCATTTGGTTCACCAAAATATCCCCACCGTCTTTGTTGGTATATTTTCTTGGTTGATCAAAAAAGCGGTGGGTATGACCCCCGATAATCAAATCGATGTTCCGACTCTCTTTCGCTAAAATTTCATCACTTACTTTATTCTCGCTGTATTTATCTCCTAAATGAGATAAGCAAATGATTAAATCGCATTTTTTTTGTCGAAGAATTTGGGCTGTTTCATTGGCAGCAACAATGGGGTCTTTATAAACCGTATTGCCATACAAATTTTTTGGAACCAATCCTTCCAATTCAATACCAACACCTAAAATACCTATCCGCTGCTTCCCTTTTTGAATAATAGTGTAGGGTTTATAATTGTATTCCATAGGCGTACTACTAAAATCATAATTACTAATGACTACTGGAAAACGAGCATGCTGCAGTTGGTTAGCAAAATTTTCAATCCCTGCATCAAAATCATGATTACCCATAGTAACCGCATCGTACCCCATTTTGCTCATTGCTTTAATTTCAGGTTCTCCCTTATATAAATTAAAATAAGGGGTGCCCTGAAAAATATCACCTGCATCCAACAATAGTGTCGGATTATTTTCCGCTCGAATAGATTGAATTAAGGAAGACCTTGCAGCTACACCACCCAATCCTTGGTTTCTACTCCCATCCATTGGAAAAGGGTCTAATCTACTGTGCACATCATTGGTATGCAAAATGGTGAGCAATGATTGTTCCGGAATGCCTTGTGCATTTAAAAGAGAAGTTCCAGTTAAGCCGCTAGCCATTACTGCGGAACTTGCCAATGCTGTTTGCTTAATAAAATGTCTTCTATTCATTGTTGCTGCTGGTTACTCGGTTTTCAATTTTAGCATCCACTGGTTTTCCGTTGGCGGTAATTTGCTTGATGTATTCAATTAATGCGTCTCGAATTAGATACCCTTTGTTTTGAAAAGGAAAAGGTTTTAACATAGCGGCATCGCTCCCCCCTTGTGATATATAATCTGAATTGGCCGTTATATAAGTAGCATTTCGGTCTAGTGGCTTTCCATTAATTATTATATCCACCGCCTGCTTATTCTTAATTTTAAAAGAAGACCCTTTAGAAATAGGCCAACCACCATCGGCAGCAATATGATTCATTAACGCTTCAATCACCGATCCCTTTAGTTCTTGTATTACCAATAAATTATCGAAAGGCATTAACTCATACACATTACCAACCGTAATATTTCCCTTGTTTATACTGGCTCTTATACCACCTTGATTCATGAAAGCAATGTCTACCGGTATACCAAATTTTTTGGATGCCATTTCCTTCATGCAATCGGCCATAAAATTACCCAATCCACTTTCAGGTAAACGTTTGGTCATGGTAGTAGAAGTAAAGCCTATAATATTGTTCATCGTTCGGTTTACTTCTACAGAATAAGGTTGTATTAAATTGAGTAAAGCAGTATCTGATTTAATTTTAGGAGAAACAGGGTACCCCAAATAACTAACCGACTTTGGCACTTGAGTAGTTCCACATCCCAACACCAACACAATAAACGCACTATAAAAAATTGATACAATTCGCATGAATAAACATTGAAGTGAAGAAAGGTACAATAATAATTGGAAAATTTAAACCTACTTTTGTTGTAAATAAAAGCACGAACATGAGTTATGAAATCACCGGCAAATTGGTTGCCAAATTTGATATAGTTCAACGTACAGAAAATTTCAAAACCAGGGAATTTGTTATTGAAAAATCAGAAGATATTAATGGAAGAACCATTACCAATTACGTAAAGTTTCAATGTGTTCAAGATAAAACAGCCATGCCCGATCGCTTTAATTTAGGGGAAGAAGTAAAAGTGATGTTCAATATAAAAGGTACTAAATGGATGAAAGACGGTCGTGAAAATTATATCACCAACTTAGACGCTTGGAGAATGGAAACGGTTAAGCTAACTAGTGATGTAGATATGCCACCATCAGCTAATTACAATGATATGCCTCCTCCAGGAGAAGTGGTAGACGATTTGCCATTCTAAATACTCAATTACTTTTTAGGATCAACACCTGACAGTATGCAAAAACAAATCAGTTTAAAATTAAAGCCCGAGGAAGCTGCACAAACCGAACTAGTGCATCAATTGATTGCACAGTCAGTTGGAGTAAATCATACGGCAGTTCTAGGATACAGAACACTGAAGCAATCCATCGACGCCCGAAGTAGGCAACAGGTTTGGATCAACCTAACACTGCAAGCATATATTAACGAGCCATATATAGCGCGTGAAAGAATTAGTGTTCCATTAGAGGCCATTCCATCCAAAGCAAAAAGAGTTATCATCATTGGCGCTGGACCAGCAGGATTATTTGCAGCATTGGAATTGATTGAATTGGGTATTAAACCCATCATACTAGAAAGAGGCAAAGACGTTAAAGCCAGAAGAAGAGATTTAGCTGTGCTAAATAAAGAAGGCATTATTAACTCCGATAGCAATTATTGTTTTGGAGAGGGTGGAGCTGGCACTTATAGTGATGGAAAACTATACACACGCAGCAGTAAAAGAGGCAGCATCGACAAAGTGTTGCAATTGTTTTATCAGTTTGGTGCCGAAGAAAAAATTTTATACCAGTCGCATCCGCATATTGGCACTAATAAATTACCGCAGATCATTTCTGCTATGCGTGAGCAAATTATTGCAGCTGGCGGAGAAGTCCATTTTGAAACTAAGGTCATTGATTTTGTTAACAAGGAAGATAAAATACATGAACTTATAACAGCCAATGGAAATCGCTTTAATGCAGATGCTTATATATTGGCAACGGGTCATTCAGCCCGTGATATCTTTAGGTTATTACAACAAAAAAATATTTTAATTGAAGCAAAGCCATTTGCATTAGGCGTTCGAATAGAACATCCACAAAGCATCATTGATGCAGCGCAATACCACTGTGATATTAGAGGAGCATATTTACCTCCTGCGGCTTATAGTTTAGTTGAACAAGTTAATCAACGAGGCGTATTTAGTTTTTGCATGTGCCCAGGGGGGATTATAGCCACCGCTTCAACCGATCCCGGCGAATTAGTTGTAAACGGTTGGAGCCCCAGTAAAAGAAATAATCCGTTTGCGAATAGCGGTATGGTAGTGCAAGTTGCAGAAACAGATGCGCTGAAATATTTTAAGAAGTCTTCAATAGACCCATTACTACTCATGGATTTTCAACAATCGGTAGAACAAAAAGCATTTAATGCGGGTGGTGGAAAATTTGTAGCGCCTGCACAAAGAATGATTGATTTTTGTAACAACAAAACCTCTACTGATTTACCCGATTGTAGTTATTTGCCCGGGTTGGCTTCTGCTAATTTAAAGGAGGTATTACCTGATTTTATTCGAGAAAGTTTACAGGATGCATTAAAAATGTTTGGGGCAAAAATGAAAGGGTATTATACCAATGAAGCAGTTTTAGTTGCAACAGAAAGCAGAACTTCCTCACCTATCCGAATTCCAAGAGACCCAATAGCACTAACTCATCCGCAATTGAATAATTTATATCCATGTGGTGAAGGTGCTGGCTATGCTGGAGGAATTGTAAGCGCTGCAATGGATGGACAAAGACTAGCTAGGCAAATTGCTGCTGTTTATTAAAAATTAGACTGAATATGTCAAAACTAAAAACGATAAGGGAACAACAAAATTTTACTCAAGAAGAAATCTCTGAGAAATCTGGCATATCGGTTAGAACAATTCAACGTATTGAATCAGGTAAGGATCCAAAGGGATATACATTGAGAATTTTAGCGCAAACATTGGGAATTGAAGAAGAAGAATTAATTACTTCAATTAAAACTGATACAGACAATTCGGTCAACATTAAGATTAAATTAATCAATCTTTCATCTTTACCATTTACAATTTTACCTATTGTAAATATTATAGTGCCTATATTATTAATATATGTTTGGAAAATTAAAAATCCACTAACAAAACAGATTGTCTCATTACAAGTAATGTGGACCATTATTGCTCCTATAATTTTTTTGTTAGGAGTGTTATTGAAATTAGGCAACCAGTTTACACTACTGTTAATGGTCATGTTGGTATTATCTAATGTAGTAATTATTTTAAGAAACGCATTTGAAATAGATAAAAATAAAAAACTATATTTCAAGCTCAATTTCAACCTGTTATAAAATTGACGGGGACATGTCAGGTTTTTGTCAGGGTGTTTTTTATTGCATAATTACCGTAGCTGGTCATCTTTGCAAAAAACATATACATGATGAAATCATTACTTACCCTTGCATTTTGGGTGCTCTTATTACTAAAAGGGAATGCCCAATTAGAAGATACTTCAGCACTTTATAAAACCATTTTAAAACAAGACAGCCTACTTTTCAATATTGGATTTAATACTTGTAATTTAAAAATATTTGAAAATTCATTGAGTGCTGATTTTGAATTCATGCACGATAAAGATGGTATACTAAGTAAAGAAGGGTTCATAAACGCATTTAAAAATGGCTTATGCAACTCCCCTGAAACCTATCAGTCAAGAAGAGAATTAATTCCTGAGAGTACAGAAATATATCCATTGTATAATAATAATATCTTATACGGAGCAATTCAAACAGGAAGTCATCGTTTTTATGAAAAATCGAAAAATCAGCAAGAAACTTTTGCTAGTACTGCTAAATTTACCCATGTATGGAATGTAGAAAAGGGGGAATGGAAATTAAAAAGATCGTTAAGTTTTAACCATATTAGCGCAAACAATAAACAGAAGAGCACACAACACTTTAATGACAATAATAAGATTGAAGAATGGTTAAAAGAATTAAATATTCCTACGGTTGGTATAGGAGTTATTAAAGCCGGAAAACTGCAAGAAGTAAAAGTATATGGCGAACTAAAAAAAGGGATAGTTGCACCTTATAATACACTATTCAATGTAGCTTCTCTTACCAAACCAATAACGGCTACGGTTGCATTAATATTAGTTAGTCAAGGTAAATGGAATTTAGATGAGCCAATTTACAAATATTGGATAGATCCAGATATAGCCATTGATTCAAATTTAAAAGATCTAACGACTAGACATATCTTATCCCATCAAACAGGATTTACCAATTGGAGAGGTAATAGCAAAGACGGGAAACTTCATTTCGAGTTTGCACCTGGTACTAAATATCAATATTCAGGAGAGGGTTTTGAATATTTAAGAAAAGCTTTAGAGCAAAAATTTAAACAACCACTAAACCAATTAGCTACTGACTTAGTTTTCACAAAACTAGGTATGAGTGATACCAAATATTATTGGGATAATCACACAGATAGTTCAAGGTTTGCTATTGGCTATAATACTCAAGGAAGTCCTTATAAAACCAACAAGAATAAAACGGCCAATGGAGCAGACGACTTATTAACTACTATTGAAGATTATGGTAATTTTTTGGTCAGCATTTTAAAAGGCAACCATTTAACTAAGCAATTAAAGGATGAGATGGTTTCTTTTCAAGTAAAAACAAAAAAGGACAAATACTTTGGACTTGGTTTTGAAATTTATGATTTTGGCAACAAAGAATATGCTATTTCACATGGAGGTTCAGATATGGGATGCAATACCATTTTCTTTATTCTCCCTAAAACAAAAGAAGGACTAGTCATTTTTACCAATGTGGATGATGGGTACAAAATTTATGAAAAATTATTATTTCAATATTTACCCAAATACGCAAGTAAAATAATTGAGATTGAAACAAAATAATTAACCAATAATTTATTTTTTTCTCGCTTCTAACAAATTGCGTTTTATCAATTCATTTGCCTTATAAGCTTCAGATTCAGTTGCATACTGGGCTTGCTTTTCAGCTGGCCAGTTAGTAATACTTGCTAGGTTTGGTTTACCTGCATCTACCCAAGCGGTGTACCAAAAATCGGCAATCATATCTGCAGAATGAAGGAGCTGTTGATTAATAGTAGGCTTCAATTTTTCGGAATAAGCTTTTGCAAAAGCGCTTGTATAAGACCTAGATTGTTTTCCATTTCTCATTTGATAGCGATACTTAGTAGAATCAGTAAATGATAAACTAGTTTCTACTTCTTTTGCTAACATTGTAGGCACCAATTCATGCGCTCTTTTAATGGCACGGAAAACATCTTTTATAGGATTTTTTAAATAACGAACTTTATGTCCACTGTATAAATTGTATTGTTCTATTTCCAATTCAGGAATCATTGATTCCCATAAACTATGTAAGCCTTGCTGATTCGTTAACTGACCATCATAATTAATAGTGGTATGTAAAGGAACATTAGCGTCTCCTATATAATGACCAAGGTCTGCTGCATAAAATAAAATAGAATCTTTGTTTTGCATTTTAAATGCATTGGTCAATTGGTTTTTCAGTACAATAATTTGGTAGGGTACATATCCATACTTGGTTAAGGTATCCAAGCTATATTTTGCAATGGCTTTATTAAAATCGGTTGGCAAATTATAGGCAGGCTTTTCATTGAATGGTTCTAAATCAATAAAATGCTTTGGTGCTTCTGTACTATCGGTATTTCTTCTAGTGTCTGCTCTTGGTGCATCGTACACTAACTTTTCCCTATTGCTGTGAAAAAAGCCAGCCATTTCAGCAGGAAGTTGATAAACGGCTAATTGATGTATAGTTCTGTGTACCAAAAAACCCCAACTACTCAATCCAACAATTATAATTACTAATAACAACCCTCTCCCCCCCCTTAATAAACCCTTCATTTCGCTTGCTTTATATATTTTATGCAAAATTACTCAAAAACATGCCCTTTTATGTAATATTTTGTTGAAAGGCAACACTAATCATTACATTTAGTTCATATATAAATAAGCATATGAGTGCAATTTTAGAATTAACCAATTTGAGAAAACATTATGCCACCCAAAAAGCGGTGGATGATATTAGTTTCTCCATTGAGCAAGGAAGTATTTTTGGATTACTAGGACCAAACGGTGCAGGTAAAACCACTTTATTGAGAATGATTACAGGGATATTTTATCCAGATAGTGGTCATATCCAATTTGATGGAAAGACTTTTGATCCATTGGACGACATTATCAAAATTGGCTATATGCCAGAAGAAAGAGGCTTGTACAAGAAAATGAAAATTGGTGAGCAAGCCATGTACTTAGCACAACTAAAGGGGTTGAGCAAAGCGGAAGCCATGCAAAAAATCAAGTTTTGGTTCAAGAAATTAGAAATGGAAACTTGGTGGAATAAAAAAGTAGAAGACCTAAGTAAGGGTATGAGCCAGAAATTACAATTTGTAACAACGGTATTACATGAGCCCAAACTCATCATTTTAGATGAACCTTTCAGCGGATTAGATCCACTTAATGCCAACTTAATTAAAGAAGAAATTTATGGATTGGCCAAGAGAGGAAGCACTGTCATATTCAGTACCCATAGAATGGAACAGGTTGAAGAAATTTGCGACCATATTGTTTTGGTAAACTTAGGTAAGAAAATATTAGATGGAACTGTTCATAATATTAAGCAGCAGTTCAAAGAAAATAAGTTCAGCATTAAATTAAATGAATTGCCAGGTACATTAAGTGCACCAGCGTTCAACATTGTGAATGTAAATAACAATGAATTGGTACTGCAAATAAATGAAGGATATAAGAGCAATGATATCTTAACCCATTTCTTAAACAATCAATGCATTATTGAATCTTTTCATGAAATTCTTCCTACGCTTAATGAAATTTTCATCAGTCAGGTAGAAGGAACACACGCCACAGCAAGAGCATTTCAAAAAACAGACAACTAATTATATGAACAAGATATTTATTATTATACAACGCGAATACCTCAGTAGAGTAATGAACAAGCGCTTTCTACTGACAACCATTCTGACTCCATTAATTATGGTGGGTTTTATTGCAGGTGCTGCATTTCTTGCTGCCACAGATAAAGAAATACATAAAATTGCAGTGATAGATCAGAATGGATTTTTCAAAGGAAATTTAAGAGATGCTAGTGATATCAAATTTGAATTTCCATCAGATGTAGACACATCTAACTATTCTAAGAAAGGCTTTACAGATATAATTATTATTCCAAAATTTGAAGGAACAGCCAAAACAGAATACATCATTCGTTCTAAGAAAAGAATTGGGTTAAGTCTTGAATCTAAGATTGAAGACAGAATCAATGATGCCATTGAAGACCAAATGTTACAACAAGCTGGAATTGATAGATCAAAATTAGACTCCATTAAAACCTCTTCTCAGTTTGCAGAAATGAAATCATTAGAAGAGACTGGTGATTCAGTTAAAGAGAGCAGTGCTGCACTCTCTTATGGAATTGGATTTGGAAGTGGTATGCTAATTTATATCACCATGTTTATTTATGGAGCCATGGTAATGCGCGGTGTAATGGAAGAAAAAACCAATCGTATTGCAGAAGTAATGATCAGCAGCGCAAAACCTTTTCAATTAATGATGGGCAAAATCATTGGTATTGGCGCAGTGGGGCTAACCCAATTTTTTGTTTGGATCTTATTGATTTTTGGCATTATTGCTGCTTCACAATTCTTTATTCCACAAGATGTGCTACAACAAGTAGCAGAATTGCAGAAAGCCAATGCACAAATGGGACCTGGTGGTGCGGCATCAATTGCACAAGCCGGCGAAACTGCGCAAAATTTATATAAGTTTCAAAATACCATGAGTACCGCCAACTGGCCTTTAATCATTGGTTGTTTTATTTTTTACTTTTTGGGTGGATACTTATTCTATGCATCATTGTTTGCAGCTGTTGGTTCGGTGGTAAACGAGGATCCACAAGATGCACAAAGTTTAATGTTACCTATTACTATGCCCATCATTTTCTCTTTCATTATTATGAGTCGTGCTGTGGAAGATCCAAGCACAAGCATGGCTACTTGGGCAAGTATTATTCCATTTAGTTCACCTATGGTGATGATGGCAAGAATTGCCTATGGCGTTCCAGGCACAGTGCCTTATTGGCAATTGGCCGCAAGCATGCTAACCTTAATAGGAAGTTTCTTATTAACTACATGGTTAAGCGGAAAAGTTTACCGTACAGGAATTTTAATGTATGGTAAAAAAGTGGGCTGGAAAGAAATTGGTAAATGGGCTTTTAGAAAAAACTAATACTATATAGTAAACCATAATATATAAAAGGGTCGGCAGTTCATCACTGTCGACCCTTTTTATTCTGCAATTAAGGCTTCTGTTTCTGTATCAAAAATTAAAAGCCCTTCTGTTTTATTGTCTAATTGACCTAGTAGTATTCCTTCTTTTGTCCAAACTGCAGTTTGCCCATCACATAAAAAATTGTCACAAAAACCCACATAGTTAGCCATTAGTACAGGCATTTTATATTGCTTTGCTATTTTCGGATAATACGCATAAGCTTTTTCAACGCCTTTTGCAGATTTTGCAACACTGGCTAAATAAATATTAGCCCCCAATTGGTGTGCCATTTCAACATGTGTCGGTTGTAAACTTTCATAACAAATTGCAGGTGCTATATTTTTATCATTAGTCTTAATTATTACTTGTTCAACACCATTTTCAAAATATGGATATTCGTCAGAATGTAGTTGTTGTTTTGAATAAGTTTGTCTTGGCTTGTTTGGTTCAAATAGTATCATACTAATTCGGATATGTGAATTAGTGGCAGTAGGTATTCCAAGTCCGATAATAATATTATTTATATTGCTAGTTTCTTGAAAAATGTCTAATCGAATATCATTTTGATTAGTCGCTAAATTTTTTGCAAGTTCTGGTTCGTAACCAGTTAATGAAAGTTCCGGAAAGAAAATTGCGTCTGCATGTAATGTCAAACCAAGCTCAATAAATTTTCTGTGAGCATCAATATTAGCTGCAATATTCCCCCTTATTGGTTCTGTTTGTGCAATACAAATTTTCATTTAATTAATTATTTTACTTTGCAAGTTGGATTACATTTCACTTCAATTCGCATATTTTTTATTCCCATCTCCTTTATTACCTTTCCAAACCGCAGAAAGATTATAGTGGTGCTCGTGTATCATACATTTTTTAATTTATATTTCTTCAATAATTGATGCCCCTTTAGATTTATCCCCTGATGACCATATTTTATCTTTCCTCCAGAATACTCAGAAGTTAGAATATTTTATTGCGCCAGAGAAATTCGAACATTCACACCAGCACGGGTATTAGTGATAGGTGCAGATGTAGAAATATAAGGAGTCACTCTTCGCTGATCAAAGAATAATTTCACATTGATCCTGCTATTGATTACATAGTCAATAGCAGGTGATATGGTTATTTCTTTTTGTCCACCAGTACCATAGGCATTGGTTTGATCTAACCTGCTATTACTTATGGATACATCTCTTACAGAAACATCCAGCTTTAAATTCAAATCGTTTTGTAGCCCTTTTCCTGTGATATTAAACGGCAATTTAAATCCTCTCTTTCTCCAATTCATTCCAACAATCCATTCAGTGCTCCTGCTTTCGCTTAATTGATAGTCAATCAAACTCAAACTTAACTGTCTGCTCTTTCTAAATTCTAAATTGAAATTGAACTGACTAATAGTAGTGAAATCAATTTTTAATAAAGGTTCAAAGCGTTCTGCCATACTGATATTGGGCACCAAGAAGAATGGAATAAAGTTACCACTGGTGGTATCAATAAATCCTGGGGCACTTAGTCTAAATGGATCTTGGTATAAAAGCGCACTACTAAAACTATTCATACTCAATTGACCATTGTAGCCATGACTAATGGTAAAATTGCTGAATAAGTTAGCAATTGCAGGAATTTTGGTAAGACCTGTATAAGTTAATTTCCAATTGGGTTTAGGAATAATTCCACTAAAAGGATTAGCACTTATTTTACTTGCCCCCTCTCTTAATAAAGCAATGGTATTAGGATCTTTTCCTGTATAAGCAGCCAAGAAAGAAGGTATTAACACATCTTGAGCATACCTGCCATAACCAGTAGCATATCCATCAGGAGTGAATTTTTGGTTAGCAGGTAATTGCTGCCAGTAAGGATTTAATGCAGCTACTCTTTTAGACACTACCAATCTGTTGGCTTCAAACTCTTTAAATGTAGCCGACAATTCATTCGGATTACTGCTTCCAAACAAGGTATTAAATGCAATATAAGAAACGCTGAAACCTCCGTTAAACAATGGATTCAATTGACCAAAATTATTCCCAGACCCCGTGGTGTCTTTAATAAGCGCAGTATAATCTTTGGTAAATGATTTGTCTAAAGTAATATCTATTAACAACTCTCTTATTGGTTCTATTTGTGCAGTAATATTGAGCCTTTGTTCAAAGCTTTGCCTATATAAGAAATTGAATGTGCTGTCTTTGGTTAATAAGCCTTTCGAAATTTTATTATTAATCCAATTGGCATCTGGTTGTTTACCAAAAACATAATCTAAACCAGGTGCCATGGTTTGAAAATTCTGACCAATAAAATGAGTACTATCCATATACCCTGGCAAACGACTTCTAAAGTTTTCACCATAATTGATAGAAATAGTTTTAAACATGGTGATGAACTTACCCGCCGTTCTTTCAAGCCCGCCTAATTCTGGCGTAGTTGCTTGTCGCAACATTTTTTCTGCGTTCTTAATATCTCTTCTTTGTTGTCTCCAACGCTTTAAGGCATCGGTTCTTTTTTGGCCCAATAAACCTGCAATTGCTTCTGCCTTCGTAGGAAACACAGAACCCAAAGGATTTATTGCTGGTGGTGCACTCTTCCCATTCTTCGGATCATTTTTAGAACGTGGTGGTGGAATATTATCCAATGCTCGCATCCACCTTGATTTGGCGTATAAATTTCCAAAATTAAACTGTGCGTTTAAATTGTTCTCTTGGGAATTTTCAATGGTATTTCCTAAGTTCACTGCAATTCTACTCGCACCAATCCAACTATAAGAAGTTCCATAACTGTACCGCGCCGTTATCCAATCAGAGAAAGGAAACTTATTCAATGGAATATTATAATTCATGATGGCTTTCTGCTGATACAGTGTATTCCTTCCTCCTTTAAAGAAATTAGTTCTAACAGAATCTTTTTTGAGCTTGGTATCAATTCTTCCAAAAGGTTCGTCTACTCTAGCGTTATTGGTTGCATTAAAGTCTACGTTAACAGAGCGAGTTAAATCCCAACGTAAATTATAGAAACGATCAAACGTAAAATATTTATCGTAAGTAGTATCTACTCTGTCTACTTTACTGTTTACCGTATTTACTATACGAGGAATAAACTCTCCAAATTGCCTATTGATATCTGCTCTAAAACTTAAGAAAGAAGGTTTTAAATTAAAGTTAGCATCTCTAATAAAAGCCAACCATGGACTCTTTCCCTTGATTACTTTCTTAAATGGCTCAATAAAATTATTCTGCCCAATATATGTATAACCCAAACCACCTCTATGTCTAGTTACTTTATTTTGTGCAATGACCGGACTGGTATGTTCCGTTTGTGTAAATGAATAACTAAAGTCAAAATTACTGAGGCTTAATAAGCCGGCCCTACCCTGACCTTGTAATACCCGCACATTGGTAAAGTTCAGCGTTTTAATAGTAGTAATATCTGCTGCAGCCCGTTTAATAGAATCTCTTTTATCAGGGGCAGCCGCATTTAATTTGTCTCTGTAATTTACATCCATATCATATGGATCAAATTCAGGAGTTAGCGTTGAACGATTAATACTTGCATATATTGGAACAGACAACCTAGCTTTTTTAGGAACTAATTTTCCAGCATCAATATTAGCTGCTATATCAAATTGCATTAAATTATCTCTCGCTCTTTCATTTACTCTTTGTTCAATGGTTCCGAATCCTTGGGTATAGGTATTAGCAGAAACAGATAAGGTTCCCAAATCGGCCAATACCAAATCCACTCTACCTAGCGCAGCATAGCCTCCTTTCTCATCTAAACCAGACAACCTTAATTCATTGGCCCATACTTCTGCACTTATGGCAACACCATTAGGCTTAGAAGGATTTTCTACTGCAACTAAAAATCCGCGTACTTCTCCCAAATTAGGATTACCCATGATCGACATGGTTTTGTTGCCAATGATTTTTCTATAGATATTACTTAAAGAAGCACCAGCATTATTTCTTTCTAATTTTAGATCAATCAAGTCTCGCAATAAGAAATCAATATTATTATCTTCTGGCCATACCCTTGCTTCTTGCCCTCGAGGATAAATGCCAGGAGCAGTTATCTTAAGTGGAATTTTTATTTCATAATAGTTGTTCAAAAAGTCTTGCCCAATTCTAATGACTGCCCTGATTTCATTATCAACCACTGGTCTTTGACCTGTGATAGATTCTGCGTGTAAATACATAGACAATTTGGTATAACGTCTTATATCCAAATTCAATGTTTTAAAAATTCCTCTTGCATCACCTGCTTGTAAATTATTTACGCGCATTGCAATGGCTTGTTCATTCTGTTGGAGGTTTACTCCATTATTACTAAGTAGTTGAACACGTTCTACGTTTGGAGGCATTAAATAATTCACTGGGGTTCTGCTACTGTTCTCTTCTAAGTTTACAGCAAGTGTATTAAATTGAGTTCCTGTTGTTGTGTTAATAGGAGTATAAGACCCTGTAGTATCTAAATTATAAATGAATTGGCGCCATTGGTTTCTCACCAAATCTAATCGGGCCAATCTAACAACAACCGAATCTTCAAAATCGGTCATGAATAAACGAACAAAACGAATCGATTTAAAGTCGGGAATATTTCCAATTTTTCTGGTATAGCCTTTAATGGGAACCCTAAACAGATACCAATCTTCTGTTCTGGTTACACCATCTGCTGAGTTAACCGTTACTCTTTTTTTATCGGTGATATAAGGCGTTCTACCTACATCCATTCCAGGAGCCAACGGCACTTCGTATTCATAATAAGATTCAGATTCATTCAAGGTATTGTCTCTGTTTAAATCTTCATTATCCGGATACAATGTTGCAGCAGAAGTGAATATTCCATCTGTAGTAGCAATAGGTGAATTGCCCTGTGGATTATTAAAATTTTTATAGCGACCTAAAATTCCTGTTCCAACTGCATCAAAAGCAGGATCGCGATACCATTGATAGTTATCATTAGAAGGATCTTGAAATGCACGCTGGTAAACTGCAGATGCAGGACCAAAATTGTTGGCAAGTTGTTGTAATATATATGCTTTCTTTCTGCGCTCTGCAATATCATCAATACCATCAAAGCCCACATCTTGAAAAACCCGATCATTCGGATCATTGCTAAATGCTTGTGTAATTTGAATTGGATTCACCGGTGTTTTACCCCAAGTATTGCTGCTATCAACAGAGGCAGGAACAGTAGGCGTATTCATTCCATTTTCATAAAAACGACGACCATCTTTTAAAATATCTTCACTGATATTTCCAAAGTTCAAAAATAATTTTCCTCCCCTGCTTGCAGGATTAGTAATAAATGGATTCTGCATCCAGAATTCTACGAACTCAATATTATTGGTTTCAAAATCAGTTTGATCAATGGCACGCATAATTCCACCCCAACGTGTGGTAGGATTGCTCAATCTACCATTGGCATTAATTTGACCAGGGCGGGTTTCAAAATTATAAGGTCCTTTTTCAGTTGGATAAAAAGCCAAATCAAAAGTTGCTGCTTGAACGTCTGTAATATTCGTAGTTCTTTGCGGAAACAATTCATTGGTAAATACCTGACGAACACGAGGATCACTTAGCTCTGCCAAATTTCTACGCAAAGGATTATTCGGACTATTCTTGTCTTGTAAATTCGGCTCAATATTATACCAAGCCATTTTGGCTCGGTTAAAATTATAATTAATAGAATCGGTTAAAGTAGATTCAGGGAAACGAGGATTCCCCTGAGGTGTCGATGCCAATGCCCAAGACACAAAAGGAAAACGCAAATCTATATTGGCGCGAGTTCCTTCAAAATCATCAATAAAAATCAACCCTTGCGCTCCTTTTGCTAGTTGTGGTGGATGTCCGGGTTTTAATACAGCT
>CAZTDV010000065.1:9019-17361 GCA_964612195.1 uncultured Sediminibacterium sp. | reverse complement strand
CACACTTCCTTTAACCATCTATTGTTTTATATGGGGAGGGTTGGACTGCTGGTTTGTCTCCTTTGCCAGATGAACAAAGAGCCTTGAAGAAAAATGCTGGCACTCTAAACGGTATTGCAGTATTTAGTGATGATATGCGGGATGGAATTAAAGGAAGTGTGTTTAATATAGAAGATCGAGGTTTTGCTACAGGCAAATTAGTAAATGCAGAGTCAGTAAAATTTGGCATAGTTGCAGCAGGAAAACATCCACAAATTGATTACACAAAAGTCAATTATTCTCAAGCTCCTTATACAACGTCACCCGCAAGTCTCATTAATTATGCGGATTGTCATGACAATAATATTTTATGGGATAAGATTGCGCTTTCTTATAAAGACGCTTCTGAAACTGATCGTATTAAAATGCACCAACTTGCTTATGCCATAGTATTAACATCTCAGGGTACTCCTTTTTTAACTGCGGGTTCTGAATTTTTAAGAACCAAGTTTGGGGTAGAAAATTCTTTCGATAAAGGGGATAGTATTAATGCAATTAACTGGAATTTGAAATCGAAAAATTTGGCTACCTACCAATATATTCAATCACTCATTAAAATCAGAAAAGTGCACCCTGCTTTTCGTTTGCATACTACTGAGCAAATTTCGAAGCACTTGGTATTTCAAAACATTTTGCCCGAGGGGATCATTGCTTATACTATAAATGGAGCCGCTGTAGGGGATAGTTGGAATAAAATATGGGTAGCTTTTAATGGTTCGGAGCGTGCTCAAACAGTTGAACTGCCGGCAGGGAATTGGAAAGTAGCATCAATCAATAATCAATCCAACTTTAAAGGAAAAACGATGTTGATTGATGGAAGTTCGGCGGTGATTTTGTACCAATAATAGCTATTTTAATAAATTATTCAATTATGCAAAACGAATTCATAAACAGTGCCAAACATCAATTTGAATATTACAAGCAGTTAGCTGAAAAAACATTTTCACGCCTTACCGAAGATCAGTTATTTTGGAAATACAATGAAGAGAGTAATTCAATTGCCACGATTGTAAAACATATGAATGGAAATATGTTATCTAGGTGGACCGATTTGTTTACCACTGATGGGGAGAAGGATTGGCGAATGCGAGATGAAGAGTTTGAAAATGATATATTTACTAGAGCAGAGTTGCTTTCAAAATGGGAGGATGGATGGAACTGCCTTTATAAAGTTCTTGATAATTTGACTATTGACGATCTTGACAGAGTCATTTTTATTCGACAACAACCACTTACTGTCACAGCTGCAATCAATCGACAGTTAGCCCATTATCCATACCATGTCGGACAAATTGTTTTTATAGGTAAGATGTTATGTGATACTAATTGGGAGTCATTATCAATTCCCAAAAAAACTATTTAGTTCATGCTTATACATCCCTATTCTGCTAATTGGAATACTCATTTTGAATTAATCAAGTATGTATTGGATAAGTGTTTTCGAGGGCTAGATTATACTATAGAACATGTTGGGAGCACTGCTGTGCCCGGTCTTGCAGCCAAACCAATCATAGACATAGATATTGTATTCAATGACCCTTCTACATTTCCTTTGATTAAACAAGCGTTGGAATTGATAGGGTATTTTCACAATGGCAATCAAGGCATTGAAGATCGAGAGGTTTTTAAGCGATTAGGAACTGAGCAACACGAAATACTAGACTCGATTCGTCACCATTTATATGTTTGCTCTGCTGAAAGTCCAGCATTAAAACGCCATTTGATTACCAGAGACTACTTGCGGAATAATGAATGGGCCAAAACAGAATACCAGCAAATGAAATATGCGCTAGCGGAAAAAGCAGGGCAGGAGCAGAAAGCCTATGCAAGACTTAAAGAGGAAAATGTCAACAGATTTATTGACCAGTTTTATCAAATTTTTGAAGGTAATAATATAAGATAGGATAAAAAAATATATATTTTCTGATGGATAATAAAAAAAGCTTATTTATATTAGAGCGCTTTTTTAAAATCAAATATCCATCAATGAAAATCATTTTTTCATCAATGCTCATATTGGGCACACTACTGTCATTTGCACAATCCAAAACAGTACCAAAATTCGGATCTATTAAAGTAGAAGATTTTTCAGTTCAATCTCCGTTGATTGATTCTTCTACTGAAGTTATTGTATTATTTGATGTTGGTAGTTCCGAATTTATTGGGAATACTGATGGAGATTTTAGTTTGCTGTTTAAAAGAAGGCAAAGAATGTTGATTAAAAAGCGATCAGGTTTTGATGATGCTACAATAAATATTGCTTTATACTCTGGTGGGAATTCCGCTTCAACAGAAATGTTGTCTGATTTTAAAGCTGCTACTTATACTATTTCAAATGGTAAAGTGATAGATGCTAAACTGGGTAAAAACGATTTGCTTACTGAAAAAGAAAGCAGATCAACTACGAATAAGAAATTTACTTTTCCAGCATTAACAGAAGGTTGTATTGTTGATTACGAATATACCATTCGATCACCTTTCTATTCGAGGCTAAAATCATGGTCATTTCAAAGTGAAAATCCCATTTTGTTAAGTCAATACACCGTATCTATACCTCGAATATTCGATTATTTAATTACCAAACGTGGATATCTTCCATTTACTGTAAATCAGGGGTCAACAAAGTACAAATCGTATATGATTAAAATACCGTCGAATGATCCGAGTGAATCTGCTGAGTATATTAATCTAGCTGGGGATGATATTGTTCATACTTGGGCGATAGAAAATTCTCCTGCATTTAAAGCCGAGAATTATGTTTTCACTTCACTAAATCATTTGACTAGAGTTCAGTTTCATTTAAAGTCTATCAATTATTCTGCTACCAATATTAAATCTATTGTAAAAGACTGGTATGCAACTTCATTTGATTTATTACAAGATGAGTCATTTGGAAAGCCTTTACGTGATTTTAATGAATGGATGCAAGAAGACTTGGTCAAATTAAATGATGAAAATCTATTGATTAAAGCAAAGAATATCTATTCTTTTATTCGAGATAATTTTACTTGTAATGATTATAATGATAAATGGCTTACACAATCACTTAAAAAAACATTTCAAACTAAAGTGGGCAGTGTAGGTGATATCAATTTATTGCTTTGCGCTATGCTTAAAAAAGCAGGTGTTGAAGTTGCTCCTGTTATTCTAAGTACAACTGATAATGGCAGAATTGATGAAAGTTTAGCCTTATTAGTTCAATATAATTATGTAATTGTAAGAGCAAAAATTGGTAATGAATTGTTTTATTTAGATGCTACTCGTCCTTACTTGGGTTTTGGTGTTTTGGCTGAAGATTGTTACAATGGGCCAGGTCGTGTTATTCAATCTTCACCGGAGTCGGTTGATTTTATGACAGATGCAATTTCTGATGATGCTTTTACTAGTATTTTATTATTGAATGACAGTACTGGTAATATGTCAGGTAAATATTATAGTACTTTGGGCAAATACAGTAGTATTAATTTTAGACAGGAATTTAGTAAAAAGAGTATAACAGAAATTAATAAAGAAGTAACAAAAGACTATCCATCAACTTATAGTTTTTCAAATATTAGTGTGGATTCCTTAAAACAGTATGATTTCCCTTTATCTATTCAATATGATTTAAAGATTAAAGAGGAAGACCAAGATTTGGATTTAATATATTTTAATCCAATGTTTAATGAAGGCTATAAGAAAAATCCATTTAGCTCTCTTGAGAGAAAGCATCCTGTTGAAATGCCTTATAGATTAAATGAAACCTATATGCTTACTATGGAAATACCGAAAGGATACGCCATTGAAGAATTACCTAAGAGTGCTAAAGTTACATTTAATGGGAATGAAGGTTCTTTTGAATATATAGTTGGAAAAAGTGATGGCAAAATAATGCTTAAGAGCAAATTAAACTTTAAAAAAGCTATTTTTTATCCTGCGGAATATGAGGTATTAAGAAATTTCTTTGGAACTATTGTAAAGAAACATGCTGAGCAGATTGTGTTTAAAAAAATAAGATAGATTTTATGAAACTTTCAGTTGGACTGTGTTTTTGTTTGATTGCTTTCTTGAGTAAAGCTCAGTCATACTCTGCTGCACTAATTCCAGATTCATTAAAGGTAAATGCCGATGTGGTAAAAAGATTTGAAGAGATTAAAGTAACTATCAAATCAAATTCAAAAGCCATAGTGAAAAGGAAATATGTCATAACTGTTTTAAATCAAAATGGAGATGAGTGGGCAACTTATTTTAATGGGTATACAAAGATGATATCATTGAGTGATATTTCTGGTAAATTATATGATGCTAGTGGTACACTTATTAAGACAATTAAGAAAAAAGATATTACTGATTTAAGTGTTAGTGATGATGTGAGTATTTTGTCTGATGCTAGATCTAAATCTTTCTCTTTTTATCATAAGGTATACCCTTATACGGTTGAGTTTGAAGATGAGCAAGTGTATGACGGATTATTTTTTTTACCAAAATGGATTCCTTTTTCGGATAGTAAAATGTCTGTTATACATAGCAGGTTTGAAGTTGAAATTCCTTTCGATTATCAAATTCGTTATAAGCAATTTAATTATCAAACTGAACCTAAAGTTAGTAAAGGTAAGACCCTAATTTACTCTTGGGCAATCAATAATCAACAGCCTGTTATATTTGAACCACTAAGTCCTTCTTGGAGAAGTATTGTACCGGCTGTTTTTATTGCTGCAAGTGATTTTGAATTAGGTGAGTATAAAGGAAATATGTCTACCTGGAAGTCATTAGGTTTATTTATTAAGAGTTTAAATGCTGGAAAAGATTTACTAACAGATGACATCAATCAAAATGTTTTCGAGTTAACAAAAAATAAAATCAGTGTTAAGGAAAAAGTGGAAACGCTTTACCAGTATATGCAACAAAATACTCGATACATAAGTATTCAACTTGGTATTGGAAGTTGGCAACCATTTGATGCAAAATATGTTGCCAGTAATAAATATGGTGATTGTAAAGCCTTATCAAATTATATGGTTAGTCTATTAAAGGCTGTAGGTATAAAAGCCAATTATGTCTTAATTGAAGCTGGGGACAATACGCGAGGGTTATATGAAGACTTTCCTGCGCCCAATTTTAATCATGCAATTGTTTGTGTTCCAAATGGCAAGGATTCTATATGGCTTGAATGTACTAGTCAAACAGTAGCACCAGGATATTTGGGTACTTTTACTGGGAATCGCAATGCTTTATTAATTGATGATGACGGTGGACATGTTGTTCATACCCCTGGCTTTTCACCAGGTGAGAATCTGCAATTGAGAAAGGTAACTGGTGTTGTTGATGGGAAAGGAGATTTGACAGTTAATGTAAAAACCAGGTTCACAGGTGAGCAGCAGGAGTTACAACACCAACTAATACATGAAGCAACACCTGAAGAAAGAAAGCGATATTTAAATCAGGTAATCAGTTTGCCAACTTATAAAGTAAATCATTCTACCTACTCTGAAACCAAGAATAGAATTCCTGAAATAGTTGAAGAACTAGAAATAGAATCTCCTGCTTTTGCAACTGTGTCTTCTAAAAGACTATTTATTACCCCTAATCTTTTTAATAAAGCAGTAAGTAAATTGCCTGATTTGACGGAAAGAAAATATCCTGTATTATTAAAGCTTAATTATCTCGATATTGATACTGTACTAATTAGTTTTCCTCCTGAGTACAAAGTTGAAGCGATGCCAAAGTCAATAGCTATTCAATCTGAATTTGGGGAATATTCTATTGATTTTTTGCTTAAGCAGAATTTGATTGAAATGATTAGGAAATATAAAAGGGTTAATACTCAATTACCCAAAGAAAAATATGTAGAAGTACAAAAATTTCTAGATATTGTAAGAAAAGCGGATAACAGCAGATTAGTTTTGGTTAAAAAAGAGTAAATTAGTTCATGACCTTAATCGCTATTTTCTTTCCTGGGCTTTCTTTCTTTCTTCGGGGAAGAATTTTCACTGCATTTATCTGTTTTATTTTACAAATTACTTTAATTGGATGGATTCCAGCTGCTATATGGGCTGTCATATCTCTCCAAAATTCAAGAGCCGATAAACGCAACGAAAAACTTATTAAAGCGATCAAGTCAAAATAAATATTTATTCTCATTTAATGAAATACAAACTAATACTCATTTGTGTAATAAGTTTCCTTTTAGGAAAAGTTTCTGCTCAATCCAACAAAAAATTAGTGATTGAACACTTATCTGGAAACTTCTATGTTTATACCACTTATAATACTTATCTGGATAGTAAAGTGCGAGCTAATGGTGTTTACTTAGTTACTAAAAAAGGGGTGGTATTATTCGATACACCTTGGGATACTACCCAATTTCAACCTTTGTTAGATAGTATTACTGCCCGCCATAATAAAAAAGTAATTATGGCTTTTGCCACTCATTGGCATAGCGATAAAACAGCAGGGCTGGATTATTATAAGCAACTAGGAATTAAAACCTATACTACTCAGTTAACGGATGAATTAAGCAAAAAGAACAATGCTAAAAGAGCAGAATTCCTAATGGCAAAAGACACTTCATTTGTTGTAGATCAATACCAATTTGAAACCTATTATCCAGGTGAAGGACATACACAGGACAATATTGTAATCTGGTTTCCCAAAGAAAAAATTCTATTAGGTGGTTGTCTAGTCAAAGGCGCGAAAGATAAAAACCTAGGTTACTTAGGTGATGGAAATATAAATGAATATGCCAATTCGCTTTTAAATGTTCAGCAAAAGTATCCCAATCCTAAATTTATTATTACTACTCATAGTGATTGGCGAAACATTAATTCTTTAAAAAACTCTATAAGAATGGCTAAGCAACTAACAGTTGAAAAAGAACTCCGCCACGTTGTTTTATTTGGGTGGAAAGCCAATGCCAATAAAGACTCCGTTGAAAACGCCATCAAAGCTTTTGGGGAATTACCCGAACAAATTAAAACCATTAAAAACTATGAATGGGGTGAAAATAATAGTCCGGAGAAATTGAATCAGGGATTGACTCATAGTTTTGTGTTGACTTTTTCATCTGAAAAAGATCGGGATGATTATTTAGTGCATCCTACACATATTGCATTTACTAAACTACTACCCAATATTTTAGACAAAGTAACGGTAGTAGATTATTGGGTTAGAAAATAAATCACTGCTCAATCAGAAGAATACTCTTTATTGTTTTAGAGTTACATTAAGCCACTTTTTCATTTCTTCAAACCATTGTATGGTCGATTGGTTGTTTTTCAGTCCAAAACCATGGCCACCTAAATCCATCAATAATAGTTCAGCCGGGATATTTGCAGCATCCAAAGCAGCTTTCATTCTTAAACTATTCTCAACTGGTACCGTTTTATCATCTTTAGCATGAAAAATAAAACATGGTGGTGTTTGTTTAGTTACTTGTAATTCTGAAGAAAATTGTTCTTTATTATTAATAGAAGCATTCTTGCCTAATAACTTATTTCTAGAACCCATATGTGTTATTTTATCATTCATACTAATTACAGGGTAACCAAGTATTGCAAAATCAGGTCTTGCACTGGTTCTAGAGCCATCATCATTTAGATTCCAGTTAAATTGCGTTGCAAGTGTACTGGCCAAATGCCCCCCTGCTGAAAAGCCTATCACCCCAATTTTATTGGGATTTATTGCATATTTGTTTGCATTGCTTCTGATATATTTTATTGCGGATTGTGCATCTTTCAATGGTGCCCATTCTTTATTAGTCATACATGAATCATTGGGTAACCTGTATTTTAAAACGAATGCAGTAACTCCAATTGCTGAAAATGCTTTGGCTATATCATGCCCTTCATGATTGATAGCTAAAACAGCATAACCTCCACCTGGGCAAATTAGTATGGCTGGTTTTTGGGGATTTTGATTGGAAGGTTCGTAATACCTCTAGTCCTAATTGATTTATTTCTGTTTCATTGTTGGTGCCGCAATTTTTTGAATTGGGTATTCGTCCCGTATATAATGGAATTTCCTGTTGTGCAATAGCGCCAAGCATGCTTAGTATAAAAATGGTTGAGAATAAGTATTTCATAAATTATTAATTCTGTATAAAAATAGCTTAAATTCAATAGCATAACGATATAATACAATTTATGCAAAAAACTATTTTCATTTTTTTCTTTGCAATCATACCATTTTTAGCATCTGCTGATGGGTATCCAATAAATAGAAATATAGACATAAAGCATTATTCATTTGCACTTAACTTATCTGATAGTTCAAATGAAATTTTTGGCAATACGATAATTACCATTCAATTTAAGAAAGATAGCGTT
>CAZTDV010000065.1:0-9009 GCA_964612195.1 uncultured Sediminibacterium sp. | reverse complement strand
TCAATCAGTAGAAAGGCAGGGTAAAGGCATGAAAATAGATGAAGTATTATTGAATAATCAAAGCCTTTTATACGTACACGAAAAGGATGAATTAATTATTCAATTACCTTCTCCTTCAATTGCTGGAGCCGAAATACAGATTAGTATTCAATATCATGGTATGCCATTTGATGGATTAAGAATTGGCGCTACAAAATTTGGTGATCGAATTTTTTTTAAGGAGAACTGGCCCAATAGAACCGTCATTGGTTACCTACGATTGATCATCCCTACGATAAAGCAACATCTGAGTTTATTCTGAAAGCACCTGCAAAGTATAAAGTAGTTTCAAACGGATTGTTATTAGAAGAATCTTATTTGGGTAATAATGTAAAATTGACCCATTGGAAGCAATCGGTTCCTGTTTCTTCTTGGCTATTTGTTTTAGGTGTGGCAGAATTCGCAGTCCAATATGTTGATCAATTTAAGGGAAAGTCAATTGAAACATGGGTATATTCTAAAAACAGGGAAGCAGGATTTTATGATTTTAAAGAACCCACAAAAAAAGTTTTAGAATTCTATACTAAGTATGTTGGGCCCTTCGCCTACGAAAAGTTGGCCAATATACAAACGCCTAGTGTAAATGGAGGTATGGAAACTTCTTCTGCTATTTTTTATGGGGAAGATTTAGTGAATGGAAAACGAGATGAACGTACTAGAAATATTGTTATTCATGAGATTGCACATCAGTGGTTTGGCAATGCTGTAACAGAAACAACCTGGGATGATGCTTGGTTAAGCGAAGGATTTGCCACTTATTTTACTTTACTGTTTATTGAAAATGAATATGGCAAGGCAGAATTTGACAAAGGCATTCAAAAAGCTAAGAAGTCGGTATTTGACATGTCTGTAAAATTGCCTCAGTTTAGTATTGTAAGTGATAGAACTGCAGAAAAGGAGGTCGTAACCACTGGACTTACTTACCAAAAAGGAGCTTGGATATTACATATGTTGCGAAACTTAGTGGGCGATGCAAGTTTTCAAAAAGGGATTCAGCTGTATTATGCAAAATACTTTAATGCCAATGCAACTACCAATCAGTTTAGAGAAGAAATGGAAAAGGCTTCAGGTAAAGACTTAAAATTGTTTTTTAAGCAATGGTTATATCAGCCGATTAATCCTATTATCAATGCTAACTGGAGTTTTGATGGCACTCAACAAAAACTTAAAATCACTTTAGCTCAAGTTCAAAATGGGGATATGGTTTTTGATTTGCCTATTGAAATTGGGTATTATATTAAAGGAACCAGTGTTCCAAAAGTGCTGAAAGTTCAGTTGAATAAAAAGGAGCAAATTTTCACCATCCCAGTTAAGGGCCTGCCTGAGAAAATAGTAGTTGATCCTAATAATAAGCTACTTAGTAGTATACATTATACTAATTAATAAAATATTGGTTTACCCGGTTTAGCAAACTAAATGGAAATTTTATTTATTCTATCAGTAAATAATATTAGTTTTGTTAACCAAAAGGTTAAACCAAATGGTTAAAAATAAAAATGAGGCAGAGATTGCCATATTAAAAGCAGCAAAAACCGTCTTTTCAGTAAAAGGGAAAGATGGCGCTACTATGCAGGAAATTGCCAATGAGGCAGGAATAAATAAAGCATTGTTGCACTATTATTTCAGAAACAAAGATTTGTTATTTGAAAAAGTGTTTTTTGATTCAGTGAAGAAATTCTCACCCATATTAAAGCAGGCAATTGAACAAGAAGTGGATTTATACCAAAAAATTCACCATATATGTGAAGCCTATATAACAATGGCCATTGAAAATCCTTTTGTACCTGTTTTTGTGTTAAGCGAAGTAAATAAGCAGCCTGAAATTTTTATTCAAAAAATGTTTGATGGGGATCTTCCTGATTTTCCCAAGTTGGCTGCTCAAATTAAAAAAGAAGTTAGCCTTGGCAATATAAAACCTATACAACCCCAACATTTGATTCTAAACATGATGAGCATGTGTGTTTTCCCTTTTGTATTTAAGCCAATTTTTATAATTGGAATGCAAGCCGATAAAAAATTATTTGATCAGTTAATGCTTGAACGTATTAAAGGGGTCCCCCAGTTTATTATTGATTCAATTAAAATATAATAGCAAATGCGTTTACTATTTTTATTATTCTTTATAGGAATGAAAAGCTTTTTACAAGCGCAATCCTATTCTTTACAAGAATTAGAAGCACTTTCAATTAAAAATTATCCATTATTAAAACAGGCTTCAATTTTAAATAATACTGCCGAATTAAATATAGATAATATTAGAAAAGCACTGTATCCACAAGTAAGTGTAAATGGTCAAGCCACTTATCAAACCGATGTAACTAGTATTAATATTCCAGTTGCAGGTTTTTCACCAAATCCATTATCTAAAGATCAATACAGAGCTACTGTAGATATTCAACAAAATATTTATGATGGAGGCCTCAATAAAAAAATGCAAGACCTTGTAAAAGCTGGTTCTAAAGTAGAGTTATTGAAAAACGAAGTTGATATATATAAACTAAGAGAAAGGGTAACCCAAATTTATTGCAGCATATTATATACCAATGAAGTACTTAATCAAATTGAATTAATCAATAAAGATTTAAATAATGCTTTACAAAAAGTAGAAGCTTTATTAAGCAATGGCTTAGTTTTTAAAAATAACGTGTTACAAATAAAAGCCCAACTTTTAAAGAACAATCAAAAAAAGGAAGAGGCACAAGCAGCCAAAAGAACCCTTTTAGATGCTATGGGTTTATTGGCTAGTATTTCAATTTCCGATAAGGCAGATTTTGAACTTCCTATGGTTCTATCTACTGAAATGAATAATACAGCATCAGTTAGGCCTGAGATATTATTATTTGATGCCCAAAAAAATAGTATTGAGACACAACTTGCATTGGTAGATACAAAGACCAATCCAAAATTGGGGGCTTTTGTGCAAACTGGTTACGGAAGACCTGCTTTGAATATGCTAAGAAATGATTTTAGTTGGTTTGGTATTGGTGGAGTAAAGCTGCAGTGGTCTTTAGGAGGCTACTATACTGCCAAAAAGGAGAAAAATATTTTGAATAACCAAGTTAAGTTAGTGCAGAATGAAAAAGAAACTTATCAATTAAATAATAGTATTCAACTAAAGCAGCAATTGGATGAAATAAATAAACTCGAAAAATTATTGACTTCTGATAAGCAAATCATTGAAATAAGAAACCAGATCAAAAACACCAGTTTGATTCAATTAAATAACGGCGTCATAACGGCTAACGATTATTTAAAAGAAGTAAATGAATATGATTTAGCCAATCAAGCTTTTGTTCAGCATCAAACACAATTGATACAATCAAAATTACAATACCAATTAATTAAAGGGAAAAACTAAGCAAATGAAAAATATACTATGGATTTTTATCTCGATGCTTTTTTTTAGTTGTTCTGCAAAGAATGGAAAATTTGATGCACAAGGAGTATTTGAGTCAGAAGAAGTTATGGTTTCAGCGGAAGTGCCTGGTAAAATTCTTGCATTTCAAATAAATGAAGGAGATAGTTTAAAGCTAAACCAGATTGTTGCACAAATAGATTCTAGTAATCTACTACTTCAAAAAGCACAGTTAAGATCTTCGCTCAATGCATTAAATCAAAAAATGGTAGACGTTGCCCCACAAATTGAATTGTTGAAAAATCAAATTGAAGTTCAAAATGCTCAATTGAAAAACTTAAATTTTGAGAAAAATAGGGTAGAGCAATTATTAAAAAGTGATGCTGCAACAAGAAAACAATTGGATGATTTGTTGTTTCAAATTGAATCAGTTCAAAAGCAAATAAATGTAACTAAACAGCAAATTAAAGTGCAAGAATCTGCTGTAAGTACACAAAATAGAGCAGTTCTTAGTGAGGAAGACCCCATGCAGAAAAGGATTGACCAAGTTCAAGATTTCATTAATAAATCTACAGTAACCAACCCGATTAATGGGGTTGTATTAACTACTTATGTTGAACAAGGTGAAATAATAGGAGTAGGAAAGCCTTTATATAAGATTGCGGATTTATCTACAATGACATTAAGAGTTTATGTAACGGGTGACCAATTAGCCAATATTAAAATTGGACAAATGGTAAAGGTATTTGTAGATAAAAACAAGGATGAATACACTTCGTTAAATGGAAAAATTAGTTCGATTGCTTCAAAAGCTGAATTTACCCCTAAGACAATTCAGACAAAAGACGAGCGGGCTAACTTGGTGTACGCAGTAAAAATACTGGTTAAGAATGATGGGTTATTAAAAATTGGAATGTATGGAGAAGTTAAATTCTAGTGATTTTGCAATAAAGGTGCTTGCTGTAAACAAATCTTATATTAACGGTAAGAAGAAAACAGCTGCTCTTGCAAACATTAACTTGACTATTAAAGCTGGTACTTTATTTGGATTAATAGGGCCAGACGGTGCAGGCAAAACTTCTTTGATTAGATTATTGACCTCTCTTTTATTACCTGATAGTGGTGATATCTGGGTAAACGGCTTGAATGTAATTACTCAATATAAAGAACTTAGAAAAAGAATTGGGTACATGCCGGGGAAATTTTCATTGTATACGGATCTAACAATTAAAGAGAATATTGATTTTTTTGCTAGTCTATTTGGTACCACTTTTGAAAAAAATTATGATCTTATTAAAGATTTATATGTTCAAATTGAACCATTTAAAGATCGTCGTGCTGGTAAACTTTCTGGGGGGATGAAGCAAAAATTAGCATTGTGTTGTGCGCTTATTCATAGACCCACAGTATTGTTTTTAGATGAACCTACAACAGGAGTTGATGCTGTTTCTCGAAAAGAATTTTGGGAAATATTAAAGTCACTAAAGCAAGAAGGGATTACTATATTGGTTTCTACCCCATATATGGATGAAGCTACTCTATGTGACCAAGTAGCTTTAATTCAAGAAGGTAAAATTTTAGATGTTGATACTCCTGAAAATATCGTAAACAAATTCACTAACCCAATTTATGCTGTTAAGAGTGCTAATATGTTGCAACTATTAAGAGAATTGGAAAAAGAGCCATTAGTAGAAAGGGTATATCCTTTTGGTGAATTTCATCATTTAGTATTGAAAGAAGCGGGTGCTCTGCCTTCATTACCTGAAGGAGTGTCAATACAAAAAATACAGCCCAATATTGAAGACCTTTTTATCCATTTAATGCAGAGCCATGAATAATAATGCAATTGTAGTGAATAATTTATCTAAGCAATTCGGATTATTTAAAGCGGTAGATGATATTAGTTTTGATGTTGCTAAGGGTGAAATATTTGGTTTTTTGGGTGCCAATGGAGCTGGGAAAACAACTGCAATGAAGATGCTTTGTGGTCTTTCTATGCCAACTAGTGGTCAAGCCACTGTTGCTGGATTTGATGTATACAAGGAAAATGAATCAATTAAAAAGAATATTGGTTATATGAGTCAAAAATTCTCATTGTATGAAGATTTGACTGTTAGGGAGAATATTAAATTTTATGCGGGTATTTATGGTATTGATCCGCAAAAAATAAAAGAAAAGACCAATCGATTATTGCATCAATTAGTATTAGAAAAAGAAGCAGATATGCTTGTAAGTCAATTGCCGTTGGGATGGAAGCAAAAATTGGCTTTTTCAGTGGCTATCTTTCATGATCCACAAATTGTTTTTTTAGATGAGCCAACTGGAGGAGTAGATCCTATTACCAGAAGAGAGTTTTGGAACTTAATTTACGATGCTGCTTCTAATGGCATTACCATTTTTGTTACTACACATTATATGGACGAAGCAGAATATTGTAATCGTGTTTCTATTATGGTAGATGGAAAAATTGAAGCACTTGATTCGCCAAAAAATTTAAAAAAGAATTTTAATGCCAACAGCATGGATGAAGTATTTCTTCATCTTGCAAGAAAGGCAAAAAGAATTGAATAATATGAAACAATTTTATCATTTTATTGTAAAAGAATTTTATCACATTTTTCGAGATAGAAAGACCTTATTTATTTTATTGGGTATGCCTATGGTTCAAATTATCATTTTTGGATTTGCGCTTACTAATGAAGTAAAAAATACCAGAATTGTAATTGTTAATCAATCCGCCTCTGCTTCAGCTATGAAGCTTGTAGAAAAAGTTGAATCAAGCGCATACTTTGACTTTTATAGTCAAACAAAAGATCCTTCTGTTATAGATCAACTTTTTAAAAGAGGGATCGCTAAAATTGCATTAATTATACCCAATGATTTTGAAACTACTTTAATAACGCAAAATAAAGGGAAACTTCAAATTATTACCGATGCAACAGATCCCAATGTGGCAACGGCACTAACAAATTATCTTTCTGTTATTATTCAAGATTTTCAAAAAGACTTGAATCCTAATATTAGTACGCCCTTCAAGATGGAGGTTGTTGCTAGAATGATGTATAATCCTCAATTGAAGGGGGCATACAATTTTGTTCCTGGTGTGATGGCAATGGTGTTGTTGTTGGTTTGTACCATGATGACTGCTTTAACGGTTGTTAAAGAAAAGGAATTGGGCAATATGGAAATTCTTTTAACTTCTCCCATCAATCCTATTAAAATAATATTGGCCAAAGCAGTGCCTTATTTGTTGCTATCAATTATTAATATTACCACAATTTTATTGCTTAGTTATTTTGTGCTAGATGTGCCGATTAACGGTAGTTTAGTTTTGTTATATGCCGAAAGTGCTTTGTTTATATTGGTGTCGCTAGGGTTGGGATTGCTCATTTCAGCTGGTACAGAATCTCAACAGTCTGCCATGTTTATTTCACTTATAGTTATGTTTTTGCCTACTGTAATGTTTAGTGGATTCATTTTTCCAATAGAAAATATGCCCTTGCCATTAAGAGTTATTTCTAATATAATACCTGCAAAATGGTTTTTCATTATTGTAAAGTCTGTAATGATAAAAGGAGTAGGCTTGCAGTTGGTATGGAAAGAAACTTTGATATTATTTCTAATGATGATTTTCTTTTTTGCTATGGCCATTAAAAAATTTAAAATCAGATTAGCATGAGCCCATTAAGATATATTCTTGAAAAAGAATTCAAGCAGATATTCCGTAATCCTGCTATATTGAAAGTGATTTTTATAATGCCAGTAATACAGTTGATTATGTTGCCTATGGCTGCGGATTACGAAATTAAAAATATTAATATAGCAATTATTGACCGAGACCATTCTTCTGTTTCTAATCAATTAGTTCAAAAGATTACTGCCTCAAATTATTTTAAATTAGTTAGCTACAACAATGACTTTGATATAGCAATGGAGTCAATTGAAAATGATAAAGCAGATTTAATTCTAGAGATACCTAAAAGTTTTGAAACTAATTTATATAAAGAAAAGGATTCCAAAATATTCCTTGCAGTAAATGCCATCAACGGTGTAAAAGCGAATTTAGGGGCTGCTTATTTAACTAATATTGTGCAGTCTTATAATGCTGATTTTCGAATTGAAACGCTTACACCTGGAAGATTTACTGAAATGCCAATTATTGAAATCAGTTCTTCCAATTGGTTTAATCCTAAAATGAATTATAAGATTTTTATGGTTCCAGGGATTTTGGTTTTACTGATTACTATTGTTGGTATGAATCTCTCATCTATCAATATTGTTCGCGAAAAAGAAATGGGAACGATTGAGCAAATTAATGTGACTCCAATTAAAAAGTTTCATTTTATACTCGGAAAATTAATTCCTTTTTGGGTCATTGGAATTGTTGTAATCACTGTTGGCTTTTTAATTGCTTGGCTGGTCTATGGAATAATACCACTGGGATCTTATTTTACCTTGTATGTTTTTGCTGCTATTTATTTAATGGTCATTCTAGGAATTGGTTTATTGATTTCCTCATATTCTGAAAATCAACAACAAGCTATGTTGGTGACATTTTTTATAATGATGATTTTTGTACTAATGGGTGGTTTATATACTAGTATTGATAGTATGCCAGTTTGGGCTAGATGGTTTACCAAATTAAATCCTATTTCTTATTTTATTGAAGTAATGAGAATGGTGGTTTTAAAAGGGAGTAGTATTATTGATATAGCACCACAGTTATTGATAATGATAATTTATGCTATTTTTATTAATACATGGGCTGTAATGAGTTACCATAAAAGATCATAAAAAGTATAATATTTTGAAATAATCTTTTTCAAATTTGTTTATTAATCTATTTTAATAAGATTCATTTTCACTAGGAAACATTTTAGTTTTTACATCTTTAATGTATAGTTTAACTGCTTCTAGAATTGATGCATTCAAGTTTAGATAGTTTCTTACAAATTTGGGCTTAAATGTTTCATCTAAACCTAATAAATCATTTATCACCAATACTTGCCCATCACAACCACTACCAGCTCCAATGCCAATAATGGGTATCGAAATTGAATTGGCAATTTCGGCAGCCAATTCGGCCGGAATTTTTTCTAATACAATGGCAAAACAACCAGCACGTTCTAAAGCAATTGCATCTGCTTTTAGTTGATCTTTTGCTTCTTGAGAAGTAGCTTGTAATTCGAAAGAGCCCAATTGATGAATACTTTGTGGGGTTAATCCTAAATGCCCCATAACTGGTATACCCGATTGAACAATTTTAGTAATTGTTTGGGAAACTTCTTGACCGCCTTCTAATTTAACTGCTTGTGCATTGGTAATTTTTACGAGTTGTATGGCGTTTTTTAATGCTTCGGAATCGTTTACTTGGTAAGTACCAAATGGCAAATCAATCACTACAAATGCTTGTTTCACTGCTTTCATCACCGCTTTACCATGATAAATCATTTCTTCTAAAGTAACAGGTAAAGTTGTTTCGTTTCCTTGAAATACATTTGATAAACTATCACCCACTAGAATAATATCAATTGCTGCGGCGTCTAGTATTCTTGCGAATGTATAATCATATGCAGTTAGCATGCTGATTGGTTGACCATTCTGTTTCATTTGAA
>CAZTDV010000064.1:0-17566 GCA_964612195.1 uncultured Sediminibacterium sp. | reverse complement strand
CCAATTATCAAACAGCACTGGGGGTTAAAATGTACCCGGGAGCAGTTTCTGTAAAACATTTTGTGGCAAAAGGAAGGGCCATTGAAGGTTTGGGATATATTTCTTCAGAAGGATTTAGACTAACGGGATTATATGAACTCCATTTTCCTATTGCAGGAGCCGAAGGTTTACAGTGGTATGTAGGTGGAGGTGGCCATATTGGGGTTTGGAGTGATAGCTGGAAAAGCAGATACCCAACAAGGGCCGATGGATTGGCCATTGGAGTAGACGGGGTTCTTGGATTGGATTATAAAATTAAAGGAGCACCGCTGAACCTTAGTTTTGATTGGCAGCCCTCCTTTAATATTATTGGATACAACTATTTTGAAGGTGGTTGGGGTGGATTAGCTATTCGCTACACCTTCTAAAAAAACAATTGAGATAAAACATTGGCCGGATCATTGGTAGCAGGCTTTAATCCCAAGAATTTATTCATTTGATTCTTGACCAATATGCCGGCCAATTTTGATTTTAATCCTTGAAAAATACCCATTTGACGCTGCGTATACTCTGCAGGATTTGTTTTTTGCTTAGTCACAAATTGTGCTTTTTGAGAAAAGTATTCAGTTACAGCGGCTGTTACTTTAGGCTTTTGAGCAGCAGTTAAAACCAATGCAGGGGAAATCTTACCCATAATTCCACTAGTTAAGGCATTCACATCAAAGCCAGCAGTAGCAGCAGCTGATTTTGCTTTGTCTAAAACATTTCCTAATTGAGCATTGGTTTCAGATGAAACAATAGCCAAAATGGCCAATAGAATGATCCCTTTTTTCATTTTGATTATTTTTGAATGGAAAATAAAGTGTCTACAAAAACTTCTTTATTGAAAATTAATAAGTCTTCTACTTTCTCGCCTACTCCAATATATTTTACAGGAATATTAAATTGATCAGCAATGGCCAAAACAACTCCACCTTTTGCAGTACCATCTAATTTAGTAATTGCTAAAGCAGTTACATTGGTTGTAGCTGTAAAATGACGAGCTTGCTCTACTGCATTTTGTCCGGTAGACCCATCTAATACTAGTAATACTTCATGTGGACCTTCCGGAACTATTTTTTGAATAACCCGCTTAATTTTATTTAATTCATCCATTAAATGGGCTTTATTGTGCAAACGACCAGCCGTATCAATAATGACAATATCTGCATTTTTGGCAACAGCACTAGCCACCGTATCATAAGCAACTGCACTTGGATCTGAACCCATAGCTTGTTTAACAATAGGTACCCCCACTCTTTCGCTCCAAATAGTTAATTGATCTACTGCTGCTGCTCTAAAAGTATCAGCAGCACCTAAAATGACCGAATTGCCAGCTGCTTTAAATTGGGAAGCTAACTTACCAATAGTGGTTGTTTTACCCACACCATTTACCCCAACCACTAAAATAATAAAGGGTTTCTTGTTGGTAGGTATAGCAAACCCCTGTAATGAATCAGCAGGTGCATCAACCAAAACAGACGCAATTTCTTCTTGAAGTATCTTGTTTAATTCACTGGTATTGAGGTATTTATCATTTTTAGCCCTTAGCTCAATTTGCTTGATAATTTTTAATGTAGTTTCAACACCAACGTCTGCTCCTATTAAGGCTTCTTCTAAATTATCTAATACTTCATCGTCAATAGTAGTTTTACCGGCAATTGCTTTGGTGAGCTTAGACAAGAAACCTTCCTTGGTTTTTTGTAAACCCTGATCTAGGCTCTCTTTCTCTTTTTTACCAAATAATTTATCGAAAAAACCCATGGTAGAAGTATTTATGGTTTAATACAAAAAAGCCTCCGACTTTAATGAAGGAAGCTTTAAGATTATTGACAACAAAAGACTATTTCGCTGAGATGAACTCGTTTACTTTGTCTTTGTGTATGATTTGCTCTTTGAAAGTGTATGCACCAGACTTAGGGCTACGAACGGCCTTAATTACTTTAGTCCAGTTCTTTGCTTCAGCTGCTGCTTTTAAGTCTTTTACTTTCGCGTTTTTGGAAGCTACTTTAGCCATGATTATTTGATTTCTTTATGAACGGTTACTTTTTTCAAAATTGGGTTGAATTTCTTCAATTCAATACGCTCTGGCGTATTTTTCTTATTCTTGGTAGTAATATAACGACTTGTACCGGCTTGACCGCTGGTCTTATGCTCAGTGCATTCTAATATTACTTGAACCCTGTTACCTTTCTTTGCCATTTTATAGGTAGTTTACTGTGTTTAGTTAGATTTTAGCGCCGTTGGCCCTCATTTCTTTGATTACTGTACTAAGACCATTTTTATTAATGGTTCTGAGAGCATCCGTAGACACTTTCATTGTTACCCAACGATCTTCTTCTGCAAAGAAGAAACGCTTTTTTTGCAAATTAGGTAAGAAACGACGCTTGGTTTTAATGTTTGAGTGAGAAACACTGTTACCAACTATTGGCTTTTTACCGGTTATCTGACATACTCTTGCCATGACTCAAATGTTTTTTTCCGATTTTTTCGGACGGCAAAGGTAAGTAAATCCACCAAAATAACAAGAGTAAAAAAGGTTTTTTTCCATTTTTTTCAAAATTAACCCTAAAACAAGCTTTTTTACCCACCTTTTATCAAGTGTGAAAGCTGCTTTAACAATTCTCATCACAGCCTGGAGTCCATTAACATTTTTTGAACAAATAGTGTAAAAACCACTGCAGTAGCCTGTTTCAGCATGCGCTAACAAAACATGCTCACCGTAGGCCTTACCGCTTATCTAAATGCACTCTATCGTCATGTAACCTATCACAATCGGCTTCGTCTGATATAGGTAAGCAAGTAGTTTTGACTTGTAAAAATTAAACAACTAACAAAAAATAAAACACCATGAAAAAGATTTTAATTGCAGCAGCTATCTTAGTAAGCACAAGTAGCTTCGCAACTACAACAACCAGTTCAAACGACAAAGGTAATTTGAAAAGCTTATTGGGTAAAGTTTCCAATGTTCAATGGAAATCTGCCGCCAATTTTGAAAAAGCAAGTGTAGTTATTGAAGAACAAAAAGTAGAAGTATTCTATAACCAAGAAGGAGATTTAATTGGAAGTACTCGTAACCAAGATTTTGATAAGCTCCCCAAAAACGCCATTAAAACAATCACAAGTAAATACACATTCCCCGAATACAATTTGCAAGAATGTATTGTATTTACGAATGAATACAATGAGGCCACTTATTATGTTTCTATGACAACTGAAACAGACTATTTGGTTTTAGCTATAACAGAATATGGTGAAGTAAGCTTTTTTTCTAATACAAGGAAGTAGTACTCAGAGCAATATGGTTTAAGAAGAGCAGCCGCTCCCAAAAGGGGCGGCTTTTTATTTGGGGAAACTAATCTTACCCATAGTAACCGCAGGAATACCCGCTTTGCCCCCACCAATTTCAAAAGCTCCTCCAGCAATATGTTCATTCGCAAGTACGGCAAATAATACTGCTTCCTTAGCATCTGGATGAATATGCAAAGTATCAGTTGTGAAAAATGAGGATTCGGGCAAGCAAAATTGAATATATTGCATGATCATTGGATTATGCATTCCTCCACCACTACTATAAATTGATAGTTGTTTGTTTCCAATCATTTCTTGTCCTTTTTGAATGGCATCAACAATAGTTACAGCAGTTAATCTATTTAATGTAGCCATTACATCATATAATGAGATACTACTTTGACCAGAAACAACCATAGCATTTTCTAAGTATGCAAGGTTGAACAATTCTGGTCCGGTTGTCTTGGGAAAAGACTTTGTAAAAAAAGCATCTCCCATTAAAGCGTTTAACAAAGCATCATTAACTGTTCCTTGTTTTGCAATGGCAGCATCTTTATCGTAAGGAATATTAAAATGTTTTTGTACAAATTGATCCATTATGGTATTTCCAGGACCGGTATCGGTACTGAAAATTTTAGAAGCATCTAAATTCCCAGGTAAAAATGTATAATTAGCAATACCCCCAATATTCAACATGATGCGGTCTTCCCCCTTTTTGCTAAAAATAAAATAGTCTCCATACACAGCTAATGGTGCCCCTTCTCCCCCAGCTGCAATATGTTTTTGTCTAAAGTCGCTAATAGTAATGATTCCCGTTTTTACTGCTATATGATCCCCATCTCCAATTTGCATAGTACCGTTTCCAAATTGAGGATGTTGGTGTAAAATTTTGGGGGCATGATAAACGGTTTGCCCATGACTGGCAATTAAATTGATTTCGGAGGGATTAATCCCCCAACTCTTTAAAGTGGCTAAAATAATGGATGCATGTTTTTCTCCCACCCAAGGATTTAATAAACACAGTTGCTCAAAGTCAACTATTTTTTTAGAAAAAATGGAACGAATAGCCGTCTTAAAATCTTCTTCAAATGGAACAGTAGTAAAATTTTTCAATACTACTTCTGTCTCCATACCACTTCCAGCAATTTCGCATAAAGCAATATCCAATCCATCTAAAGAAGTACCACTCATTAAGCCAATAATGGTTCTTTTTTCAGCAGCCCCTATACGAGCTAATTGAGCAATATATTGGTTCATGAGAATTATTTTTACCTAAAATACGCAAATAACCGCAAACAGAAGTGTTGATTACGCAATATTCTGCAGACTCCCTCCCTTGGCAAAAATTCGATCTATTCGTTTTTCAACAGAGGGATCTTTCTCAACGGGCGGTGCATGATGGGGTTTAATTCTTGCATCAATCACCAAAGGCCCCTCACAGCCCCAATGTTTATTCACAAAACTTTCTTTAATGCCATGCATATCATGCGATGGATTGCAGCGGGTATAAGTGACCCATAAATAATTTCGCATATTAGCCGCAACAAAGGCTGAGTCATCACAAACTACTATTATAGCCACTCCTTTTAACTGGTCAACTGAATCGTGTAATTGGTAGTTGAGCATTTTCATTTCTTCTTTCACTGTTTCATAATTAGTGAAAGCCTTGGTTTTAATAGCAATTACCCCAGGCATCACCATCAACGGCTGCTCAAACAACGTCAGTTCATTTAATGCAGAAGGAACTTCGGTAGCAAGTACTCGAATAGGTTCCCCATAAGCAGCCAAAACCACTTTACTGCCCGTATTTAATCCAGTGCCAGAGTAATCCAAGGTATCAATCGTGGTATTGGTATAAAAATGTATATCTCTTTGAAGATTGATTCTTTCGAGCATATACTTCATAAAATCAAACACATGATGTGCTTTCAATTGATTGGTATCATCTGCAGCAATAAATAAAAATTTGGCTAAACTTAATTGCCCAGTTCCCAATATATGATTAGCAATGGTTAAAAGCTCAGCGGGTTGTTTAGTGGGCGTATAAGGAGTATAGCGCTCGCTTCCCACAGCTAATAACAAAGGGTGAACACCCGCTGCATCCACTGCATGCACTTCTTTTAATCCTGGCACTTCCTGCGGAATAGCAGCACCTGTAATTTCATGGATCAACTCTCCAAAACTGGTGTCCTCTTGTGGCGGCCTACCCACGACTGTAAATGACCAAATCGCATCTTTTTTGGCATAAACTTTATGCACTTTCATCAAAGGGAAATCGTGTTGTAAACTATAATACCCCAGATGATCACCAAATGGGCCTTCAGGCTTGTTTTCGCCTGGGTAAACTTCCCCAGTAATTACAAAGTCTGCATCGGTACTGATGCAATATCCATCTTCATACGTGTACCTGAATCTTCGTCCCCCAAGTACTCCGGCGAAAGTCATTTCACTAATGCCTTCTGGCAATGGCATTACGGCCGATAAAGTATGCGATGGTGGTCCACCTACAAAGCAACTCACTTTTAGTGGAAGTCCTTTAGCATTGGCCTTGGTTTGATGCACGCCAATTCCTCGATGTAATTGATAGTGTAATCCTATTTCTTTGTCTTTTATATAATTATTCCCATTTAACTGAATTCGATACATGCCTAAATTCGATTTCATAATTCCTGGCTGATCAATATCTTCAGTGTAAACTTGAGGTAATGTAACAAATGCGCCCCCATCCATAGGCCAATGTTGAATCAACGGCAAGTCACTGATATTAATTTCCTCATACATGACCGGCTTAGACCATGGATTTTTTAATGGCAATGCTTTTAATGCAGCCAACGCTACTGAAGCATTTTGTATAGGTGATTTGATTGCTTTGATTGGATCATTTTTTAATTCAATCAATTGCTGAACAGATGCAATGGCATCTCTAAAAATGAACTTTGATCTTTCAAGCGTGCCAAAAATATTGGATGCAGCCCTAAATTTACTTCCCTTCACATTCTCGAATAATAAAGCAGGCCCTTTTGCTTCATATACCCTTAAATGAATAGCCGCCATTTCTAAATAAGGATCAACTTCTTCTTTAATTCTAATTAATTGACCATTTTTTTCCAGATCAATTAAACAAGCTTCGAGTGATGGATAGTTCATAATGTAGTAACAAAGCTAAACAGCAAAAGTTGATATGCGAATAGTTTAAGTAAATTTGTACCATGACAAAGCTTAGTGTCAATATCAATAAACTGGCAACCCTTCGAAACAGTAGAGGTGGTAACAATCCTAATTTGGTAAAATCTGCCTTAGATATAGAGCAATTTGGTGCTGATGGAATAACGGTTCATCCCAGACCAGATGAGCGACATATTCGTTATGCAGATGTTTACGATTTAAAAAAAGTGTTGAAAACTGAATTCAACATTGAAGGAAATCCCACAGAACAAAAATTTGTAGAATTGGTATTGGCATCAAAACCTGCACAAGTAACATTGGTGCCCGATGCACTAGGGCAATTAACGAGTAACCATGGTTGGAATACGATTGAACACCAAGAATATTTAAAAACCATCATTGCTCTTTTTAAAAATGCTGGTATACGGGTGTCTATTTTTGTTGACCCGATTGTATCAATGGTAGAATCTGCTGCAACAACAGGCACCGATCGCATTGAATTATACACAGAATCATATGCAGTTGAATTTGCCAATGGTCAAAAAGAAAAAGCTATTGCGCCATTTAAAGCAGCTGCTGAAGCTGCAAAGTCGTTGGGGTTAGGATTGAATGCTGGTCATGATTTAGACCGATTTAATTTGGGTTATTTTAGTAAGGAAATTCCTTGGCTAGACGAAGTGAGTATTGGGCATGCATTAATTTGCGATGCCATTTATTTAGGACTAGAAAATACCGTACAATTATATAAAAGACAATTAACATATTAATTTCTACAATATGAATAATCAACCTCAGGTAGGCATCATCATGGGAAGTGATAGTGATTTAAAAGTGATGGAAGCGGCTGCATTGGTGTTAAAAGACATGGGAATCACATTTGAATTGACTGTAGTGTCTGCACATAGAACCCCTCAAAGAATGATGAATTATGCATCATCAGCGGCTCATAGAGGCCTGAAAGTGATTATTGCTGGTGCAGGTGGCGCTGCACATTTGCCGGGCATGGTTGCTTCTGTAACTACATTGCCAGTGATTGGTGTACCCATTAAATCTTCTAACTCTATTGATGGATGGGATTCTGTTTTGTCCATTTTGCAAATGCCTAATGGGGTACCTGTTGCAACAGTGGCATTGAACGCTGCAAAAAATGCCGGGCTCTTAGCTGCACAAATTATTGGTGCTTTTGATACAAGTGTTGCAGAAAAAATGGTTCAATATAAAACAGATATGAAACATGCTGTAGAAGAAAAAGCTGCAGGCATGAAATCGAAGTGGCCAAATCAGTTTGATCAATAAATTTTTGTTGAAATACAGGAACGGATTGGAAAAATACCGGAACGGATTAGAAAAATACCGGAACGGATTAGCTCGCTTCGCTCGCTGATTACCGAATAGTGGGTCTTACCCAAAGCCTCCTCATCGCCTTCGGCGATGAAGGCTTTTTTTATTTGCTCCCTTAGGCAAACAAGTTTGCCACGGTATCAAATAAAAAAAGCCTCTCTGAATTCTCAGAGAGGCTTTGTGCCCCGGAACGGAATTGAACCGTTACTCGCGTTGCGGCGAACAGGATTTTAAGTCCTGCGTGTCTACCAATTCCACCACCGGGGCTGCCATGAAAAAATCCCGACCCAATAAGAGCGGGATTTTTTTGGAGCGGAAGACCGGGCTCGAACCGGCCACCCCGACCTTGGCAAGGTCGTGCTCTACCAAATGAGCTACTTCCGCGGTTTGTAAGAACTAAATTGGGAGTGCAAAAATAGCAATCTCTAGTTCATAACAAAATTTTTTTTGGACTATTTATACTCAGGCTTGTATTTAGAGCTACTTTGTACTTCTACTTTAGGTTTTCCCTTGTAGCGTTGGTTGTACATACGGTAGCAACCGCCTAATACAAAAGCTAGAATGCAAAATACTTGTAGATAAAATAAGAATCTGGATGAATTCACCCAATTAGTCTTAATGTCTTTTTCTTTGTGTTCTATTATTTCCTGTGACATAGTAGATTATTGCTTTGCAAAAATAGGGTAAGCAACTAAAATTATCATCCCTTTGTGGATATAATTTCTAGAAAACGTTTTTTATTCCGAATAAAATAGTTCCAAACCACAGATCCTCCATACACGCCATTCAATTCAAGCATAGGCTTTCTAACATTTTGGATACTCCAGTAGCGAGTTAAAAACCATCTCCCAAAAGCCATATGCGCTTTCATAATTGCGGTAAAAAAATAAATATCACCTGTTAATAAGCCTTTCCAAGCGGAGATTGCATCCAATAAAAAACGAAAAGGAAGCTTCCATACCAATTCTTTGAAAGGTAAATTTTTGGCTAGCATAATTAGGTTATTCCTAAAATTCAAAAAAACTTTTCTCCCCCCTCTTGGCAATGTGCCCCCTCCTACATGAAATACTTCGGATGATGAACAAGCCATTATTTTATACCCAGCTAATTGCATTCTCCAGCACAAATCAATTTCTTCTTGATGTGCAAAAAAATAAGGATCAAACCCTTTTAATTCATGGTATACAGCAGCTCGCACAAACATGGCAGCACCCGAAGCCCAAAATATGGTTTCATTATGATCAAACTGTCCTTGATCTAATTCGCACACATCAAATACCCTTCCCCTTGAAAATGGATAGCCCAAAAAATCTATCCAACCACCAGCAGCACCGGCATATTCAAAAAAATCTGGTTCATGATATGAACGCATTTTGGGTTGTGCTGCGGCAATGGATTTATCCTGTTCCATTAAATCTATTACTGGATTAATCCAATCATTAGTAACTTGAACATCTGAATTAAGCAACACATAATAATCTGCTTCTACCTTTTTCAATGCCCAATTATAGCCTCCAGCAAATCCATCATTGGTATGATGATCCAAAATTTGGATATGAGGATAGAACTCTTTTACAAATGAGATAGAATTATCTGTAGACCCGTTGTCTGCTACAATAATTTTTAAATTAAGGTAATTACTTGCCATCACAGAGGGCAAAAATTGCTCAAGGTGATTTTTACCATTATAATTTAATATTACTACAGCAACAGATGGAGTCAAAATCAGTATTTTGGCGAAAGTACAATCAAAATGGTTAACTATTCAGTCCCCAATTAATTAATGCCCTCACTTCTCTCGGAACTGTTTGCACCCGTTCTTTAGAAGCTTTATGGGCTAATCTTACAATGACTATTTTCTTAGAAGGAATAACAATAATATACTGGCCCAATATCCCTCTTGCATAAAAAATTTCTGTATGCTGTGGATCAAGCCACCACTGAAACCCATAATAATTACATGTTAGTCCTTTTTCATCTTCAATATTACAAGCCGTGATAGATTGCTTCCAATAAGTGCTGTCTATTACTGGCACCCCATTTATTTTTCCAGAATCGAGCATGAACTTGCCAATACGAGCAAAGTCTCTTGCATTGGTATTAAAACAACAAAATGCTTTGGTATTTCCATTGGAACCATCTGTACTCCACAATGCGTCATGCGTTGCTCCAAGTGGCTGCCATAATTTTTCAGCAGCATATTCACTTAATTTTTTACCAGTTACTTTCTCTAAAATAAGGCCAAGTAATTGAGTATCTCCACTTTTATATTTGTGTAAAGTACCTGGCTGATTAATCATTTTCAATGTAGTTGCAGTTTTAATTAAATCTGCACCATAATATGCTTCAGCAGTTACCGCCAAAGGATTCCAATAGCTTTCATTCCAATTGGTACCACTACTCATTGTCAATAGGTCTTTGATTTTAACAGCTGCTTTATCCCCCACAGCAAATGCAGGAATAAAATCTCCCACCCGTTGATCAACCGATTGAATTTTACCCTCCTTAATTGCTGCTCCAATTAAAATACTGGTAATGCTTTTTGCAACAGAAAAAGAACCCGACAAGGAACTATCGCTATATCCGTCCCAATATTTTTCAAATAATATTGAATCGTTTTTAATCATTAATACGCCCACAGTTCTCAAATCTTCTAATAAATTATTCAAGCTATCTGGGTAAGCTTGTTTATTGTATTCAATAGCCAAAGGCCAATTTTTTGCTTCTTTTGCTTTGGTTACTTTATTGTTTTCAAAAATGGTATAATCGTCAATGGCCGAAAAATTATAATAAGCTGCCTTAAATAAATAGGTTTTATCGAATAAGACAGCATAAGCAGAAAAAACGCCTATGAATACTATTAGAACAATAAAAACAAGTTTCAAGATTCGCATATAGATGAATTTGAGATTGAATATAATTAATTATCTTGCATCTATGCTCAATATGCATTTTCTACACTTCAACTTAGATTTTCTAGACCATCCTGCGGGTACTAGATAAACAAATTTGCCTTTTTATCAACCATGTAGTATTCTCATTACACAATGACGAAATGCTGCTATTTCAATTTTTATCTAAATAAATCAACAATGGAAACTGCGTTATTATCGCCAGTTACTGCTGCATACTTGCAACTTGAAGATCAATATGGTGCACATAATTATCATCCCCTACCTGTGGTTCTAGAAAAAGGAGAAGGCGTTTTTTTATGGGATGTTGAAGGAAAACGATACTATGATTTTTTAAGTGGCTATTCAGCGGTAAACCAAGGGCACTGCCATCCTCGTATTATTGAGAGCTTAATTGATCAAGCAAAAAAACTCACATTAACTTCTCGCGCATTTCACAATAACTTATTAGGGAAATACGAGCAGTTCATTGCAGAATATTTTGGCTACGATAAAGTATTACCCATGAATACAGGCGTTGAAGGTGGAGAAACCGCTATCAAATTGGCACGAAGATGGGCTTATGCAAAAAAAGGAGTGGAAGAAAATAAAGCCAAAGTCATTTTTGCGGAAGGAAATTTTTGGGGAAGAACTTTAGCGGCTATTTCTTCTTCAACAGACCCCAGTAGTTATCACCAATTTGGTCCTTTTATGCCTGGGTTTGAATTGGTTCCTTACAACGATTTAATTGCACTAAAAAAAGCATTGCAAGATCCTAATGTGGCGGCATTTATGGTAGAGCCTATTCAAGGAGAAGCAGGAGTAGTTATTCCAGATGATGGATACCTAACTAAAGTGCGTGCATTATGCACCCAATACAATGTATTATTTATTGCAGATGAAATTCAAACAGGATTAGCAAGAACAGGTAAAATGCTTGCTTGCGACCATGAAGGTATTAGACCAGACATCTTAATTTTAGGCAAAGCCTTAAGTGGAGGGGTTTTACCCGTATCTGCTGTGCTAGCAGACGACTTTATTATGATGAATATTAAACCAGGTGAACATGGTTCAACCTATGGTGGAAACCCGTTGGCTTGTGCGGTGGCAATGAGTGCATTAACTGTTATTAAAGAAGAAAAATTGGCTGAAAATGCAGAAGCAATGGGCCAATTGTTGCGTTCAGAATTAAGTAAGCTCAACTCCCCTTATATAAAAACCATTAGAGGGAAAGGATTACTTAACGCGATTGTAATAAACCATCCAAATTCTGAAGCTGCTTGGGACTTATGCTTAATATTGAAAGAGAAAGGGCTCTTAGCTAAACCAACTCATGGAGATAAAATTCGTTTTGCTCCCCCATTGGTAATTAATGAATTACAAATTTTGGAATGTGTTGCAATTATTGCTGCTGCTTTGAAAGATCTATCTTAGGCAAGAAAGACATAACCATTGTGATGGCCGAGAAAGCAAGTAGGAGAAATAATCCTATTTGTTTTTTCGGACATTCACCTGCTGAACAAGTAGTGAGTATTAAATAATTTCTTACTGCCCAAGCAAATACCATGGCAGTTAAAAAAACATTGACTCTTTTAGCCCAAATTTTAGGTATTAAAAATAAAAGAGCGGCTATACTCCCCATATATACAATAAACATTCCCGGCCTACCAAATCGAGTGCCTTCAGCTTTAAACCCAGTGATGGTTAAATTTTTACTTTCAATAAACACCCAAGGCATAAAGCAAACTAAAATAGCCAGTACAACAGCAATAAATCCAATGGTTTGAGAATGTTTCATTTTTTCGATTGTGCAGCAAAGTTAACTTAAAAGTCTTTCAGCAGTTTAATCTCATTTCTGTATAATAAAATTCGTCCATCATTCTCTAATTGCTTTAATAATCTGGAAATAACCACTCGGGAAGTAGCCAATTCATCTGCTATTAAATAGTGGGATGCTTTGATTACACTAGAACCTGTCACTTGTTTTTTCTCTCGTAGGTAAGCAATCAATCGCTCATCTAATTTATGAAAAGCAATAGATTCAATATTCTTCAGCAATTCTAAGAATCGTTCATTGAAACTACGCATAATATAATTCTTCCAACTAGGATATTTACATAACCATTCTTCTAACTTAATATGAGGAATAGCCAGTAATTCTACGTCTTCTTCTGCAATTGCTTTTACCTCGCTTTTTTTTGCTTCTACACAGCAACTGTAGGCCATTGAGCAACTTTCATTACTAGACAAATAGTACAATAGTAATTCTTTGCCATTTTCATCTTTTCGTAAAACTTTGATAGTGCCTTTTAAAATCAAAGGCATATAGCGGATGTACTTTCCGTAATCCATAATTAAATCTCCCTCCTTAAACTGTCTTACTTCACCAAACTGGTACATCTCTGTAACCAATGCAGGTTCAAATATGGCATCAAATGGCGTGACATCTTTATTCATGCTTAAAAGTGGTAGTTCAATACAAAGTTATAGAGAACCATGTTTACTTTATTGATTTCATATTTAGGAAGTTGGTATGTTTCGCCTTGGTTCAACTTTCCTACAATTAGTAATTGGGCATCCATTCCTTGAAATAAACCAGCAAAAGAATATCGTATATCTGCATTTACTTGCAAATAAGAAGGCATCCCAAATTTATTTAAGATTGTATTATTTACATCGGGCAATTTAAAGTACCCCCCTGCTAAATTAAATTTTAATCTTTTCTGAGGGATTGCATACGCCGCTTTAGCAACCACTGCGTGAACATTACCCAACCCCTCATTCCTTTCTCTTGGCATAAAAGTAAAAAAAGGATCCCTACCCCACTCTCTTGGCATTAAATACCTTCCTTCTTTCGTGATTCGATTATAATTTAAAGAGACATCCCAAATGGGGGTTTTGTAACCCACTCTTGCCCCATAACTAAAAGAGCCATTGTCTTTTTCTATAAATCTTTTTGCAGGATCTTCATTACCTCCATCTTGTATTGCATGTTGTTTAACTGCTTGTAAAGAACCATAATATTGATGGTCTTTTTCTTGCGCAGGTAGCGTAAAATCCAATTGCAATAATGCTGAATTAAATACTTTCGGAACCACTAAATTCCAAGCATGCAATATTGCCTTCTTTGAAATAGAATGATGTATTCCTACTTGTATTAAATTACCTGCTTCTACATTGCCAGGATAACCAGCTTTGCTTCCATCAGCGTTAACACCTGAAGGATATATACCAATAGATTCTCCTACTCCATACCATTTTACTGTACCTCTTGGTGAAATGGCATTAAGAATTCCAGCCTCAATTTGGATTTTTTTAAACTCATTTAAATTTACCCATACCCCTTCAACACCAGTAGGCCTCATTCTTCCATCTTGTAAATTGATAAAAGGGGTATTAATTAATTGCCTGCCTATTGTAATATTCGACTTTTTAAAATTATACTTTAAATAAAATTCCTCTAAGCGATCTAAATCTTTTTTATTGTTAGGATCTTCAATATCAAACAAATTAGTTTCATATCTGCTACCCAAACCAGTAGTAGGATCTTTTTTTGTAAAGTCGGATGAACCTATATTGAAAATATAAAAACCACTAACAGCAAACTGAAAGCCTTTAAATTTTGCAGTTTCATATCTTATTCCTCCACCAGCTGCGTTTGCATAAAAATCAGTGAGACCTTTTGCATTATCAGTTGCCATAAAAAAATAACGAAAATGCCCATTCACGGTTCCAGATTTAAAAGCATATAATAATGAACTCGTATCTACCGTGTTTTCTTGCTTCCCCTTCCACATATCTGGCTTAGCAGGAATTTCTTGGTGTTGGGCAAAAGTATTGACTGTCCATAGCATAATTGCTATAGCTGTGTATAAAAGACGCATAGTTATTTATTTAATCATTAACGAAAGGAATAATCTACACCTGTCACCTGGGTTAACAAGTCTTGTGGCCCATCAAGAATAATCGCATTTCTTTCGGGTGTAGGGGTAACCGGTGAATTATTTTTCAAATAGTCTAACATAGTACTATGTAAAGTGTAAGGCGTATTTTTTGGATGCTGTACATTTCGAATTCTACATAACATGTCTTCAGGATCACCATCTCTTTCACAAGCGCAAATGGTATAGATTTTATTGGTATCTAATAAGGTATTACCAACTTTTACTTCTTTTACTCTTTTACCTTTTTCTGCAAATGCTTCAAATTTTACGGTCATCCCTTTAAACTTGATCACCCAGCCTCCAAATCTTTCTACCGCATCTTTTGCAAATACATTATTCAACTCCTTTTCTAACCAATCAAGAAGTTGCTTTCCAGTTACAGCACCTGTTCTAACTGTACTGTCTACCGGAAGCATATCAAAAATAAATCCTTCTGTAATTGGAATATTTCCTGATGCATCAGGGGTTGTTCTTGGTGGACAAAAACGGAACCCATTCGATAATACAATATCCGTTTCAGGTAATTTCCATTTCAATGCATTTAATATCATTGTATCAATGGGATTTTCTACCACAAAATATCGATATAATGGAATGGTACTATACCCTGCTATTTTATAAATTTGATTGGCAAATGGTTGCTCGTATTGGCTAATTAATGCAACCATATTTTTATCTGCTTTGTAAACAGAAGCATTCACTTCATCCAAATGATATTCATCATTTACTAATTTCCCGTCTTTAAAACTCAATTGTAACTTTCCAACAAAAGAACCAAATGCACCTGGCTCTACCACTTTTGCATATTTGCATACAATAGGCTTTCTAACACGTTCATGCGTATCACCACCTAAGATATAATCAACCCCTTCACATTCAGGCTGGTTGGCTAAATGCAATTGCTGGGATAACCCTAAATGAGCAATTACCATGACCGCAGCACATTGTTCTTGGTTTCTTAGTACATCCACATAATGCGCTAAATTTTCTTCTGGCTTTGTATAGATGATTCCCTTACTGTAATTAGGTGATTGCCTTAATGGAACCAATGGATCAGTATAACCAATGAATCCAATTTTAATACCATTGGAATGCCAAATATGATAAGGAGGGAAAATCAATTCTCCTTTTTTACCTTCTCCTAAATCATGATACATATTTGCACAAACTTTTGGAGCGTGTAATGCGCCCAATAAAGTTTGCATTGCTTTCTTGTAATAAATCACTTCCCAATTTCCTGGCAAATACAAATCGTATTGTAAAGCATTTAAAATGGGCACCATTGCTTTGCCTAATGTTTTAACCGACAACTCACTGCCCTGAAACATATCTCCCGTATCAATTAAGAAACTGTTGGGATTGCGTTTTTTTTCTTTTGCTAAATAAGAGGCTAAATGCGCATACCCGCCCGTTTTTCTAAATACTGACTTCCCATTCTCCCAAAATAATTCATCATGTGGATGTACCTGACAATGCACATCAGTGGTTTGTAAAATAGTTAAAGTAGTGGTTCCTTCTGCTTCAACAAAATCATTATTTTCTTGATTACCTACTGCTGCAGCTACTTCGTTAATACCCGTTGCCGAAACCAATCCTACTCCACCCAAAGCACTTAATTGTTGTATGAATTTTCTTCTATTATTAGACATAGGAATTATTTTTTTGCTTTTTCAGCAATAGGTTTAAAGGGGCCGTATTTATGTTGCTTTTCTGAAAATGGATCAGCGTAAGGACCAAATGGATGGTCAATGGGTTTTTTAGTTATATCTGGCCAATCCTTTGGTACAGCAATATGCGGACGAGATTGGGTTAATACATAAGCAGATACATCCCAAGCCTCTTCATCTGTTAATTGAGGATTTTCATGGGTAACGCCCAATGGCATATTGTATTTAATGTATTTTGCAAAGTTGGTTATTCTATAAAGTCCTGCACCATCATTAAAACTATGTTTACCCCAAAGCGGCGGAAAACTATACTCAATTTTATCTGGATTTAACACCCCTTCGCCATTCGCTTGGTGACAACTCTGACATTTGGTTTCATAAACTATTTTACCAGTTTTGGGATCTGCAGCCCTATCTAAAAAAGCCAAATCTTTTAAACCAGCACCCTCTGCCTTCTCGCCCTTTGGAACATTTGATCCAATATGATTAATATAAGCTACAATAGCAAGCATTTCTTTGCTTGCTGTGTCTAATGCTTTTCCGTTTAAACTCCGCTCAAAACAATCATTAACCCTTTTATAAATATTTTCCGAAGTACCGCTTCTTGCTCTAAACTTAGGATAGGTAGCAGCAACCGAACCATAATTATTTCCGAATGCCATTGTACCTGCTTGTAAATGACAGTTTTGACAATTTTGACCATTGGTGATTTGCAATACTGATCCATTAGGTCCTAAATACTTTGCAGTATGTGCAATTAATTCTCTGCCATAGTAAACCTGCTCCTTTAATTGGGGGTCAGTTACTGCATCCATTGCAGCTGGTTGCCAGTATGCTGCTGTTGTTTCAACCATATTTCCCTTCGCAGGCTTTGACGCTGGAAATTTAGGTGTTATTGCTTTTTGATTGTTTGGCTTAAACCAATTTTTTATGGTTTCTGCATTGTAAATGATCAATGGCAACAATACAATAAATGTTACTAGAACAATAATTAAGTTCAGCATTCGCTGAATCATTTTAATTAAACTTTGCTCTTTATTGTTGGTATTATTGAGTTCCATCTTCAGTTCAATATTATATTAATGAGGAAGTTTTTTCATAAAAACACCATATAAGTAAGTACCTACAATAGCAAAAAAGAATACAACTATCATAGATAAAAAGCCATACCCAATATTAACTACCATTGGGCCAGGGCAAGCTCCACTTAAAGCCCATCCCAATCCAAAAATGGTACCACCAATTAAGT
>CAZTDV010000063.1:0-17686 GCA_964612195.1 uncultured Sediminibacterium sp. | reverse complement strand
GATTGCATTCAGAGTTATAGCAGATCATATTAGGGCAATTGGTTTCACCATTGCCGATGGTCAATTACCATCCAATACAGGTGCGGGATATGTAATCAGAAGGATTTTAAGAAGAGCAGTTAGATATTATTATTCTTATTTGAATTATAAGCAACCATTACTATTTCAATTGATGCCCGTGTTGGCAAAACAATTTGAAAAAGTATTTCCTGAATTACTTCAACAATTGGATTTTGTAAATAAAGTAGTAAAAGAAGAAGAAGATGCATTCTTAAAAACCTTAGATAAAGGTTTAAAAAGAATGGATGACATGATTAATAATAGCACCGATATCATTGATGGCAAAGCCGCATTTGAATTGTTCGACACTTTCGGTTTCCCAATAGACCTTACCAGATTAATTGCTGCTGAAAATAATAGAACCATAGACGAAGCTGGATTTGAAAGTGAAATGCAACAACAAAAGAATAGAAGTAGAGCGGCTGCAACACTAGATACAGAAGATTGGGTAATTGTTTCAGAAGAAAAAGGAGAAGGATTTGTTGGCTATAATCTATTAAGCACTCAAAGTACCATTACCAAATACAGAAAAATCAGTGCAAAAGGAAAAACTCAGTTTCAATTGGTATTTAATACCACTCCGTTTTATGCAGAAAGTGGAGGTCAAGTGGGTGATTCAGGTTGGTTAGATTTTGGTAACGAAAAAATTACTGTTACCGATACCAAAAAAGAGAATGACTTGATTGTTCATTTTGTAAATCAATTGCCTACCGATACGGCAAAACCATTTACAGCATTAGTAGACGCTGAAAGAAGATTGTTTACCTGTTACAACCATACAGCAACTCACTTACTTCATGCGGCATTAAGAAAAGTATTGGGAACCCATGTTGCTCAAAAAGGATCATTGGTAAATGAAGAGAGCCTTCGATTCGACTTCTCGCATTTTGCTCGTTTAACCGAGGAAGAAATTACCGAAGTAGAAAATATTGTAAACGAAAAAATAAGACAAAATATACCCGTAGTCATTACCGAAATGCCAAAAGAAGAAGCACTTAAATTAGGTGCGATGGCATTGTTTGGAGAGAAATACGGGAATACAGTAAGAGTAGTTGTAGCCGATCCAAACTACTCAGTTGAATTATGTGGTGGTACGCATGTTATGCATACTGGTATGATAGGGTTACTTAAAATAACTGCAGAATCCGCAGTTGCTGCTGGAGTAAGAAGAATTGAAGCATTAACAGGCAGCAATGCATTTCATTTTTTGAACAAGCAATACATAGAACTAAAAACGGTTGCTGGTTTATTAAAAACCCAAGATCCTATAAAAGCGGTGGAGAAATTAATGCTGGAAAAACAAGAGACCGAAAAAAGATTAGAGAGCCTAGAAACCAAACAGCTTCAATCCATCCGTGATATATTACTACAAAAAACAAAACCGATTTCCATTGGCAGTGAAGAAGGGCAATTTATTGGCGAAATAGTTGAAGTGACTAGTGCAGACCAATTAAAGAAACTCTGCTTCGATTTAAAAACAGGATTGAGTAATCACTACTTAGTTGTGCTTTGTGCCAATATTGCGGGTAAAGCGGCAGTATGTATTATGCTGAGTGATAGTCTAGTTAATGAAAAAGGATTGGAAGCTCCAAAATTAATTAAGGAGTATGCAACTCCTTTAATAAAAGGCGGAGGGGGAGGACAAAAAACTTTAGCCACAGCAGGTGGGCAGGATGCATCTAATTTACCTGAACTAATTCTACAAATAAGCAGGCTTGTATAATGGACTTATCCCAAAAATACCAGGCCGTTATTGGTCTTGAAGTACATGCACAACTATCAACCAATAGTAAACTATTTAGTGGTGATAGTATTGCATTTGGTAATACTCCTAACACACAGGTAAGTCCTATAGCATTAGCCCATCCTGGCAGTTTGCCTAAATTGAATCAAAAGGCTATTGAATATGCTGTCAAAATGGGATTGGCTTGTAATTGTACCATTGCAGAACAATCTTTTTTTGCTAGGAAAAATTATTTCTACCCAGATCTTCCGAAAGGATACCAAATATCACAACATACACATCCTATTTGTATTGGAGGCTTTGTAACAATTAAAACGACTGAAGGAGAAAGGGCAGTTCAACTAAATCGAATTCATTTGGAAGAAGATGCGGGAAAGAGTATTCATGATCATGATCCAGAAAATACTTGTATCGATTTAAATAGAGCAGGCACCCCTTTAATTGAAATTGTTACTGAGCCCGATTTGTTTTCTGCTGAAGAAGCTTGGCATTATGTAACCGAAATTAGGAAGCTGGTTCGTTGGATTGGTGTTTGTGATGGTAATATGGAAGAAGGCAGCTTAAGATGTGATGCCAATATTTCTGTAAGACTTAGAGGAGATTCTCAATTGGGCACCAAGGTAGAAGTCAAGAATTTGAACTCTATTCGAAATGTAAAAAAAGCGATTGAATTTGAAATCGACCGGATCATTGAGGAATTAGAAAAAGGAAATAAGATTCAACAACAAACTAGGAGTTTTAACGCAGATAATGATACTACTTTTGCCATCAGAGACAAGGAAGAAGCAAATGATTATCGATACTTTCCTGATCCGGATTTGCCTGCTATACACTTAACAGAAACTTATATTGAATCAGTAAAAACACAGTTGCCTGCCCTACCCAATCAATTAATTCAATACTATCAAGCCAATTATCAATTAAGTGAATACGACGCTAGCCAACTTTGTGAAGAAAAATGGGTAGCTGATTTTTTTGAGCAGACCATATTATTTACTACTCAATATAAAATGGTTGCCAATTGGATATTAGGCCCTATCAAACAATTGATGAATGATTCGCAAAAAAATATCCAAGAGCTTGGATTAACTCCAATTGAATTAGCTAATCTTATTGAATTAATTGAGAGCGGGAAAATTAATTTTTCTACTGCTGCTTCCAAATTATTACCTGCGATGTTGAATAATTCAACATCGCCACTTGAATTGGCTGAATCATTAAACCTATTACAAGTAAGCGATAGTAACGAATTGGAACAATGGGTGAATGCTACAATTGAATCTATGCCCGACAAAGTAAAGGAATACCAAAAAGGTAAGAAAGGATTGATTGGATTGTTTGTAGGAGAAGTAAAAAAGAAAAGCAAGGGCAAAGCAGACCCGAAAATTGTTACCCAATTACTTGAACAAAAATTAAATACTTAAAAGATACCTATGAAAAAAATTAGTTTTTTGCTACTAGGCACAACACTATTATTTAGTGCTTGTGACCAGAAAAAAGAGTACGGGGCCTTTACCGTTAAAGGAACAATTAAGAATGCCATTGCGCCTAAAGTTTACTTACAAGAATTACCTTATGGAGGAGAGCAACCCATTATTTTAGATTCAATTAGCTTGAAAGCCGATGGAAAATTTAGCTTAAAGGGTATTGCAAAAGAAGAAGGATTGTATAGATTGGTTTTAGAGAATGGACCTGATGTTTTAATCGTAAACGATAACGATGAAATTGAAGTTGATTTAGACGTTACCCGATACAGAGTGTATGAAGTTAAAAACTCACCTGCATCTATGGCCATGCATACATTGTTTGAAGACTATAGAAAAAAAGATTCTGCATTGTATGCAGTATTCATGGAAATAGATTCTTTACAAGCACAGCCCAAATCTGATAGCTTGTTAAAAGTGATTCAAGCTAGCAGAGATGCTAAAGTAAAAGAAATGAATACCATGGTTCGGAACTTTATCAAAGAGAGTGAAAGCCCTGCAGCAAGGTATTATGCATTAGGTATGGCTTCAAGAACTATGACACCAGACGAACTAAAAGCCTTGGTGAATGAATCAGCAGAAAAGTACAAAGAGCATACTGGCTTAAATAAAATCAAGGAGTTAATCAATGCATCTGCTAAACAACAACCAGCGGCACCACCTGCTTATGCATTATTAGGAAAAGATGCCCCTGAAATTAACTTACCCGATTTAGATGGAAAACCATTTACATTGAGCAGCTTAAAAGGAAAATATGTACTAGTAGATTTTTGGGCCAGCTGGTGTGGTCCTTGTAGAAAAGAAAATCCCAATGTTGTTGCTGCCTACAATCAATTTAAAAACAAAAACTTTACTATTCTTGGTGTTTCATTAGACAACGATCAACAAGCTTGGTTAGATGCCATTAAAATGGATAAATTAAATTGGAAGCACGTAAGTGATCTAAAGCAATGGGAAAGTGAAATGCCGAATATTTATCAATTCAATGCCATTCCTTTTAATGTGTTAATTAGTCCAGAGGGAAAAATTATCGCTTCTGATTTGAGAGGTAACCAATTATTTAAAACGCTGGAGGAACTATTAAAATAAGATTTGATAATCAAGTGGCTCAAAAAGATTAAAATCAATTAGCGCTATCATTTCTAAAGTTCAAATTGCCACTTGATTTGCATTTATTGGCAAACACTCATAAACAAATAGGCCCCGATAAATATCGGGGCCTATTTATTATATAGTCTTAACTAGATTAGTTGGTATAACCTGGATTCTGTTGAATCAATGGGTTAGCATTAATCTCAGGGTTAGGTATTGGTAATAAGAAGCGGAAGCTTCCTGCTGGTAATGTTTGTGCGTTTGCATTTGGTGCATCAGCTAACAAACGAGAAACAGGTAAGTTTCTTCTCTTTAAATCCCAAAAACGATGACCTTCATAAGGCAACTCTTTAAAGCGCTCTTCTAAGATAGCAGTGATTGCTGCATCTTTGGTTGCCAATGTTTCATTGGTGTAACCAGTGATTCTAGCAGCACGTAAAGTATTCAAATCAGCAGCGGCACCTACTAAGTTTCCTCCTTCAGCATAAGCTTCAGCACGAATTAAGTACATTTCACCAGTTCTGAAAACCTTCGCATCAGCAACGTGCTCTCCTGGAGTGCCATAAGTGGTTCCACGATATTTAGCAACCAATTGAGCTGGACGACCAGCAGCAGCCAACAAAGGCTCTGTTCTGAAGTACACCCCAAAACGAACGTCGTTCGCTTGGTCATAAGCACTCATTAATTTGGTAGAAGGCACCCAAGCAGATTGAGCAATTGCACTTGAATTAGCAGAAGTACCTTGGAATAATGATCCAATTCTACCTCCTAATGAAGGAGTACGGCTTAATTTGAATGCAACTTCATTTCTATTTGCATCAGTCCAAATACCAGCAAATTGGTTCATAGGAGACAAAGGAACTGCATTAATATACTCAGAACTAAAAGTAATTGCATCAGGATATTCCTTTAAGTACAAAGCAACTCTTGCTTGCAGAGCAGAAACCGCAGGTCGTGTTGCACGATAGATATCGGTCAAAGCAGTTGGCAACAACGGCTTAGCCGCGGCCATATCTGCTTTCAATTTTGCAACGAAAGGAGTAAGCGTGATTCTTGCAGTTGAAACAAGAGAAGGTGTTTCCATATAAGCCACAGCTAACTCAGAACCAACTGAAGTATTACTGTAGTATTTGTACAATTCAAAATGACAGAAAGCACGTAAGAACAAAGCCTCACCTCTTAATCTTTCTTTCAAAGCAGCTTCAGTTGCATTTGCAGCTACAGCGTTAGGCAAAGCAATCAATACACGGTTAACTCTGTCGATAATTCTGTAGTACAAGTTAAAAGCGGTATAGTTATCGCGTAAACCCACATCCTGTGAGCTATACTGCCACTCGTGAGTGGTAGCCGCATTGTAAAATTCACCAGGTTTTACTTCGTCAGCAAAAGTAGCATTTAATAGAATGCCCATTTCCACGTTCATAGCAGCGTAAGCACCAATAATCCCTGATTCGTTGTTGGCTACTGTTTTCAATGCGATGTCTCCACCAATGAAGTCAGTTTCTTTTACATCAATCACTTTTTTACAAGCCCCTAAAGACAGTAGTAAAAAGGAGAAGATGACTAATTTATTTTTTTTCATATTGTTCAATTTGATATTCAATAAAGAATATAATGCCTTAATAATATTAGAAGTTAATATCGATACCTACCACAAATGTTCTAGGGTTAGGATATTCGTTTAAACTAATATTGTTGTTATCTTCTGGATCCAATCCTTTCCAAGGACTCCAAATAGCTAAGTTTTGTCCTTGAACATAAAAACGAGCACTCTTAATTAAAGTAGTACCACTTGCAGTTTTAATGGTAGGAATCGCGTAAGAAACAACTAAGTTTCTGAAACGCATAAACTTAGCGTCTTGTACATCAGATGAGTTAAATCCTCTGTCTAAAGTAGAGCGTTGGAATTTTTTAACATCACCAGCTTTCTGCCACTGACCATCAATCAACTCTCTTGAAGCTCTTACTGCTTGCTGGTAACCTAAAGTTCCTCTAGTAATCCAGTTACCAGTGTTATTGTAACGAGTTACATCAAACTGATAAGAGAATAAAGCAGAAATAGTGATTGCCTTGAAGCGAACATCAAAGTTAAATCCACCTTGGTGCTTTGGTAAGAAAGTTCCAAACTTAGCAAATTGGCCAGCTTGTGCTTCACTAAATACAGTTGCACCAGTTGGGCTCTCATACATTGGACGACCAGTTGCAGGATCTGCACCTAAGTAGTTGGTTGTATATTGAGAACCGTAAGGAAGACCTTTTCTGATAATGAAAGTTCCTACTACGTATTCATTTACCAATCCTAAATCTTCAATATTATTCTTTTGAATTGAGTGATTCACACCTACAGTGAAACCGAAATCTTTTTTCTTCACAACATCAACTGCACCAGTGAATTCAACACCCTGATTGGTCATAATACCAGCATTGATAGCCAATGTACCAAATCCAGTTGTACCAGATAATGGTTGGTTTACGAATAGATCAATGGTTTTGTTCTTGTAGATATCTACAGTGAATCTTGCACGATTTTGCCATACAGCAAAGTCAATACCTAAGTTGGTCTTTTGAATTCTTTCGATTTTCAAATCAGGGTTACCTGGATTATTTGGAGCCAAACCTACAACAGCAGAACCGCCATAAGCAGTTGTTCCAAATGTAGGAATTTGAGGTCCTTGGTAGTTAGGAACTCCATTCAAAGGAACACCATAAGCACCAGTTGCAATTGAACCGATATTAGGTACAATACCATAGCTGGCACGAACTTTTAAATCAGTAAAGATTCTTTGGTTAGCTAAGAAATTTTCTTTCAAAGCATTCCAAGTAAAACCTGCTGACCAAGTGGTGATTTCGCGGTTTGCAACATTTACAATTCTAGAAGTACCATCACGTCTAATATTTGCGTTGATTGAATACTTATTGTCATAAGTATAACGAGCAGTAGCAAAATATGAACGGATACCAAATCCAGACTTAGCTGAAGAAGAGTTCTGAGGATATGTTGCTGCACCATTGGTAGGTAAAGCACCAGCACCTTGTCCAGTTTCAGTTAAACGAGGATCTAGGTTAAATAATGTAAGTCCTATGCCTTTTGTCCAACCACGAATCACTTCAAAATAAGCACCTGCTTCTACTTCATGAATATTGGCTATACGCTTAGAATAAACCAAGCTGCTGGTATTGATGATTTGAGAGGTTAAGCGATGACCTTCTGAGGCCAAACCACTCTGAAACTGTTGTAGAGAACCCCAATAAGAACCTGGGTTAATATAACGTGAACGGTCATCATTCGACACATCTATACCGAATGTATTTTGAACGGTTAAACTCGGTAAAATCTTATACGCAATTGTAAGACCAGAATTCAATTTAATTTGATTTAGAGAACTTTTGGTATTTGCAATTCCTTCTAACAAATTACCTACTTGACGCAATGCCAAAGGTGTAGTTGCGCCAAATATGATTGAACCATCTGCTCTGTATGGATTCTCATATGTTTTAGCACGGTAAGTCATTTGGAAAGGATTTCTAGGCGTGTTTGCACCCTCAAAATCGGCAAATTTGCTTATTGAGTATCCTATTTGATTATTGAATCGTACTGTTAAATTATTACTCTTGTGTTCAATATTCAATCTTACAGTGTATCTAGTTAAACTAGAACCTAAGTCGATACCTTGTTGATCAAACATACCAGCTGATAAGAAAAAGTTGGTTTTTTCGTTACCTCCAGAAAGATTGAATTCATTTGTTTTAGAAATGCCTGTTCTATACAAAATATCTGGCCAATGTGTATCAATAGATTTGATACTATCATACAGGAATTGCTTTCTAGCGGCAGTCATACCTGCAGGTATAGCTGGATTATTGGGAGAATAAGTCCAACCAGGCGTATTTGTAAATCTTTCTCTCTCTTCATAAGCAAACATTTCAGCGGTATTCATCAAATTCAAGCGGCTGAAATCAGGAGCTTGAGTTAATCCATACTGTGTTCTGTAAGTTAAGCTGGTAGGACCTGATTTACCTTTCTTGGTAGTAATTACAATGACACCAGTACCACCTCTAGCACCATATAAAGCCGCAGAGTTTGCATCTTTTAATACAGTAATAGATTCGAAGTCGTTCGGGTTAATGGTCTGCATATCAAAAGCAGGTAAAGGAACTCCATCAATTACATATAAAGGCTGTGCACCAGCACCTGCAATTGATTGAATACCTCTAATGGTAACGGAAGCAGAACTACCTGGTTGACCAGAAGCTGAGTTAACCAACATACCAGGAACACGTCCTTGTAAAGCCTGGTCAAATGAACCTACTGGCACAGTTTCTACCACTTTTCCGCTTAATACTGCAGCTGCACCAGCAAACTGGGTTTTCTTTTCTCTAGCATAACCAGTAACAACCACTTCATCCAAATTTTCTACAGTTGAACTTAGTGATACATTAATGGTGTTGCTTTTCCCTAATTTTATTTCTTTTGGCGCTAAGTTTAAGCCAGAAATAACTAAGGCTGTTGCGGTTGACGGAACAGAAATAGAGTAGCTACCATTTTCCTTAGTTAGTGTACCACCTGTGGTACCTTTCACCAATACAGAAGCTCCCGACACGGGTTTTCCACTCTCGTCTGTTACGGTTCCTGTGATAGTTCTGTTTTGAGCCTGTAGTTGAAACAGACTGAACAACAGACACAGGAATACTGTGACTAGTTTTCTCATGATTCAGTTTTTAAGTTTTTGGAATGCTAATATAGTTAAAGAAAGATTAAAAGCCCTGTTTTGTAGGTTAATAAATGTTTGAACGGTAAAAAAAATTACTCAAATTAATACCATACCAATCTTAATTTATAGTTAACTCGTAATAATATTAGTTACATATTATAATTTATTAAATTTTATAAATTATTTAGAAATTCGCCGATAAAAATGGCTATTTTCTAATATTTCAGCTCCAGATTGGGAATATTTCAAAATAAAAGAGGCCCCGATATAAATCAGGGCCTTTCTACATAAAATCATCTTTCAAATTAGTTATCTGTACAAAGTGGGTTCAACAATAATTCAGATGAAGAAATTGGCCAAATATATTGCTGTGCCGTTGCTGCAATTGCAGCAACGCCTGGCTTAGCAGGTAGCGGTAATCCTAAGCGAGTGAGGTCTGTTCCAGCTAATCCTTCCCCTAAGAGTTCAATTCTTCTTTCGGTAAGAATTGCATTAGCTAATGCATCTGAATTAGCAAAGTCCGCAGCAGTAAATACAGTAGACGCATCAGAACGTCCTCTCACTGCATTCAGCAAAGCAATGGCTTGCGCATCTACTGTATTGGTAGATCTAACTCTTGCTTCTGCTAAGTTTAACAATACTTCCGCATAACGAATTACTGGAGCATAGTCGGTAAATATTGATGGAACACTATACTTAGTTAAATAGCTCTTCCCTCCAAATACACCAACCATCGCTCTTCTTCTATCAGTGGTTTTCCAACCAGCGTTAGAAACAATACCAGTGGATAATAAAGAGTATTCCCCATTACCACCATTAAAAGCAGCAGGCCCGTAATAATATCCCAACTGATTTTGTCCACCTGGTGCTTCATTAGAAGCAAAAGGCATAGAGAAAATAGATTCAGTAGTGGTATAAGTTTTAAATACATTGGTTACATCAGCTTGTAATTCATGCAAAACACCAGAGCTTGCTTTAAATGGAGCAGTTGCGCTTACAATTTTATTCGCTTCAGTAATCACATCCGCATACCTACGCATACTCATGTACACCCTTGTTTTTAAAGCAATAGCGGTGTTTCTATGCGCTCTTGTGGTATTATTGAATGCATTACTGTTTGTAGTAGGCAAATTGGTCTCAGCAAAATTTAAATCTGCTAAAATTTGTGTGTATACTTCTGCTACAGTTGCTCTTGCAAGGGCATAATTATCAGAACCAGTATTCCCTTTTAAACGCAAAGGAACCCCTGGCTTAGATCCATTACCATCCCAAAAAGGACGAGCATATAATTGCAATAAAGAGTAGTAACTCATTGCCCTTAATAAACGCGCTTCTGCTTGGTAGTTATTAGAAATAGTTGCCCCAACAACAGCTGTTCCTTTTGCAGCCATCCCATCTAAGAAAACATTAGATAAGTTGATTACATAGTAAGCCCTAGACCAATGGTTCTGAACAGAGTTGGTAGAACTATTTGAAGGGGTGTAATTCCAAACATCAAAACCAGTTACCACATTGGTTCTTTCGTTCATAAAATCTCCACCGCGGATATCGTTAAAAATCATATAACGACCACCGTACATTCCGGCATTTTTTATAGAAGCATAAATTGAGCGAACCTGCCCTTCAATTCTGTCTTTGCTGTCAAATGCAGTAAGATCAGAGATTACATTGGTAGGAACCGGATTCACAAAATTTTCTTTGGCACATGAGCTTAATTGAACCAGCCCAGCAGCCATCAAAACATATATAAGGTTCTTTTTCATTTTTCTGAATTAATAGTTTAACAATTAGAATCCAACATTTAAACCAATAGTAATAGTACGTTGGTTAGCTACTGTATTTCTGTCAATACCAAAGTTGGTTGTACCATTTCCGTTTGAAGAAACCTCAGGATCTGGACCAGGGTATTTGGTAATGATTAGCAAGTTGTTTCCTGAAACATAAAACCTTGCATTAGAAATTTTGGCTTTATCTAACAATGATTTAGGAAGATTGTATCCAACAGTTAAAGTTCTTAACTTAATGAAATCGCCTTTGAACACGTTAATATCAAGTGGGAAAGCAGATCCGTTTGAAACGTTGTCTCCAAATACTGGTTTTGGAAATTCAGTAACATCACCAGGCTTCTGCCATCTGTTCAATACACCCACTTCATTGTTCCAGAAACGTTGATCTCTTAAACCTGCTTGAGTACCATAATACAACCAGTTGCCCATTTGGTAAGTAAACAATGCATTCAATTCAAAGTTTTTGAATCTCAAATTGTTTTCCCATCCACCAAATATTTTGGCGTTGGTGTTTTTGTATACAATCGCGTCAGCACTACTAACGGTTGGTGCAGTTGTTCCATCAGCATACATAAATCTTGCTTGTCCAGCAGGAGCTACGTGTTGGAAAAATACTTGTCTACCTTGGTTATTGATGAAAATTCTACGACCAGTAGCAGGATCAACACCAGCAGTTCTGGTAATAAATAACATACCAATTGGGTAGCCCGGTAAAGTAATGCTTGGATTTTCTAAACCACCAGTTGAACTGATAATATTATTAATTCCTGGTGCTAAAGACAATACTTTATTGTCGTTGGTAGATAAATTGAATGAAGTAGACCATGAGAAGTCTTTCTTCTGAACCACATTGTATTTAATATCAAATTCAAAACCTCTATTGTACATAGAACCAATATTGGTAGGGATATTAGAAGGCAAACCTGCAGAAGGAGGTTGTGGAACAAACAATAATAAACCATCGTTATTACTATTGTAATAACCAATTTCAGCCGTTAAACGATCGTTGAATAAACCAAAGTTTAAACCAACGTCTGTTTTCTTACTGGTTTCCCAAGTTAAATTAGGGTTACCCGCTTGACCATAAGCAACAGTAGCAAATCCACCATACAAACCAGAGCTGTAAGAAGATAAAGAAGCAAAGTTTCCTAAGCCACCAATATTTCCCACTTTACCATAGCTGGCTCTCAATCTTAAGCTACTGAAAACCTGATCTAATTTCATGTTCTGAATAAACTTTTCTGTTAACACATCCCAGCTTGCAGAAACACCCCAGAATACACCATACTTGCTGTTTGCACCCAATTGAGAAGCGCCATCTCTACGCACATTCGCAGTTAAGAAATACTTTCTATTGTAATTGTACTGCGCACGAGCAAATTCAGAATACAAATAGTTTTCACCAATACCTAAACCAGAAGCGTTTGGAGTAGCCCAACCACCTTGGATATTGGTAAACGCAGGATCGGAAACAGTTACACGGTTTAAACCATAGCTATTGTTATCAGACTTTTGGTGCTCAATACCTACTAATGCACTAACAGTATGCTTTTCAGCAAATACTTTGTCAAACTGTGCAGTAGTGGTCCAAACCCAACGCTTGTTTTTATTAAAAATAGCTGTTGTAGAACCAGTTGAAGAGAATCCTTCACCTGACAATGGATGTGCAAAGAAATCATTGTCTACCATTAAATAATCTAAACCATACTGTGTTCTAATAGCCAACCAATTGGTTGGTTTAAACTGCGCATATACATTACTGATAAAGTGTTCGCCATAACTATTAGATCTGTTTAGATCTAGCGCAATTTGAGGATTGTAAAAACCTACTTGACCTAATTTATTACCCATTACACCAATTAAACCATTGGATTGGTTATAAGCCCCGTTAGCCAAATAAGGACTAACGTTTGGAGCGGTAATCAAAGCCACACGACCCATACCTGCAGTAGCAAATGCATCTCCCAAAGAACCAGAACTAGTTGCTGCTAAATTTTTATCACTCGTATATTGAATTTTACCACCCATGGTAAAGAACTTACCTGCTTTATGGTCAATATTCATTAATAAGCTTAAACGCTTGAAATCGTTTCTTCTAATAATACCTTGCTGCTCAGTATAACCAGCAGAAAAATAATAATTAGTAGATTCATTAGCACCAGACAAGCTGATGGTATTGCTGTGTTGAATACCTTGACGATAAACTACATCAGCCCAATTGGTATTGATGATTTTTCCATCAGGTCCTAAAGTAGTAGCAAATGCATTGGTTGCAGCATTAAATGTACCAGCATTACGCAAAGCTTCGTTTTTGTAATCGGTATATTGTTGTGCATCCAATACTTGTTGTAAACGTTGTGCGTTACTAATACCAATCCAGCTATCCACAGTTACTTTTGAACGACCGGGCTTACCTTTTTTAGTGGTAATAAAAAAACTCCGTTTGCAGCACGGCTACCATAGATAGCAGTTGCAGCAGCGTCTTTTGCAACGTCTACACTTTCAATATCGTTTGGATTGATTGAAGACAATACGTTACCAGCTGCACTAGTTGAACTACCGTCACCAGTAAATACCGCAACTCCATCCACTACAATCAATGGATAAGAAGACAATGAAATGGAGTTGGTACCTCTAATTCTAAGAACTGGAGGAGCATTCAAAACCCCACTTGGGATGACTACTTGTACACCAGCCGCTCTACCACCTAAAGCTTGTTCAAAGCTCTGTGTTGGCTTATTGGCCAATGCCTCTCCTTTCACGCTAGCAACACTACCGGTAAGGTCTTTTCTTTTTTGTGTACCATAACCAACTACAACTACTTCACTTAAAGATTTGTCTTCTTGGTTAAGGCCAACATTTACAGAAGATAGTCCATTGATGCTAACATCTTTGGAATCGAAGCCCACATAACTAATGCGAAGCGTTCTTACTTTCTCTGTTACTTGAATAGAAAAATTTCCCCCATTGTCTGTAAGGGCATTTTTGTTTACACCTACAGCGCTAACGGTAACACCACTCAACGGTGCACCTTTGTCATCAGTTACCTTTCCGGTAACTGTTCGTGCAGTTTGAGCATATGCTTGTGCTACAAAGAGCAATGCACATGTCAAAAAAACAGCTAGTTTTCTCATGCGTTTTTAGTTTTAGTTTAAGAGTTGTTAAATTTAGGCAGTTTTTTTATACAAAACGCTGCAACAAAACGAAAACTTTGGTCCATTTATCCGCAAGAGATGCCTATTATCCGTTTTTCTTACCAGAAATAATCAATATTAAAACAGGTAATAATACCAAATTGGTAATAGTTCCTACCACCAATGTTAATGAAGTTAGCCAACCCAATGCCTTGGTTCCTCCGAAATCACTAAAGCTAAAAATGATGAACCCAGCAATTAAAACCAAAGAAGTATATATGATGCTTATTCCGGTATGTTTAATGGTTTGAATCAAAGTGGGCCCCACTTGATTTTGGTGGGAAGGCAATTCCTGTTTATAATTAATTAAAAATCGAATGGTTACATCAATTACAATTCCCAAGGCCACGCTAAATACCAGTACAGTAGAGGGTTTCAAGGCAATTCCAGCCCATCCCATAACACCTGCAGTAACTATTAATGGAATCAAGTTGGGTATAAGAGAACTAAACAAGATTTTAATAGATTTGAATAAATAAAGCATACAAAGACTAATCAATAAAAAAGCCCAAAAAATACTTTCTTTTAATCCATTGATAATAAAACTAGACCCTTCTAAAAAACTTACACTACTGCCTGTAAAACTTACTTTATAAGATGCCGTATCAAAAATTTGATTGGCTTTGGTTTCAAACTTGGCCAATAATTCGGGAAGTTTAGCACTCCCAATATCTTTCATATTCACACTAATTCTGGCTTTTTGCTTATTGCTATCAATAAAATTGCTGATCAGTCTATTGAATGCGTTGGGACCAGTAGTGGGGGTACTATCTTTTTTTGCTTTTAAATAAGGTCCTATAAATGCCAAATCACTTTCATAAGGAATGGCATAACTTAAAGTATCTCCATCATAAAAAGCCTGTTTGGCAAACTTCAATCCTTCAACAAAAGAAAGTGGCCTTGCAGTTGCATCGGAGGAATCTAAATAAGCAGAAAATTCATCAATAGCAGCTATCGGTTTTACCGAACGCATCAATCCGTTTTTCTTTTTAGTGTCTACGATTATTTCAAGCGGCATTACTCCCCCAAAATTTGTTTCAAACCATTTTAAGTCTGTATAAATTTTATCAGCCTTAGGCAAATCATCCACTATAAAGCCTTCACTTTTAATTCTAAAAATTCCTATTATGGAAATCAGCGTAACAACAATGGTAACCATATACACCATTCGAGTATGATGAAATGCCCAACGCTCAATCCTTACTAAAATGGAAGCAAGAAATGCATTATCCAAATATTTGGTATGTTTTGATTTGGGTGCAGGTAAAAAACTAAGAACTGGTGGAATGAAAAATAATGAGATAAAAAACAACAACAAAATATTGATTCCCGCAACTGCACCAAACTCTTTTAACAATTGGCTTTTGGTTAAAGCAAAAACCGCAAAGCCAATGGCAGCAGCAATATTGCAGAACAATGTTACAATACCCATTCTACCAACCATGGTAACCAACGCTTCTTCCTTATTCCCTTTTTCTCTATAGGCAGTATGGTATTTATTTAAAAAATAAATACAGTTAGGAATACCAATTACTACTACCAATGGTGGAATCAATGCAGTAAGCAAAGTGATTTTGTAACCAAATAACACCAATGTTCCTACACTCCAAATAACACCCATTCCAACTACCATCAAACTCATTACTGTAGCACTTATAGAACGGAAGAAAATAAATAATGTAATTGCAGAAAGCAACAAAGACCCAATTAAAAACCAATTCATTTCATCTTTTATTCTATCGCCAATGATGGTTCTGATATAGGGCAAACCACTTATTTGCAATTCAGATTGGGTATTCAATTCAAAGATTTTAGTCTCCTTAATAATATCATTAATGAGTATACTTCTGTATTTGCTGTTGATTGAATCTTTACTCACTGTAACACCCAATAAGTAGGCTTTTTGATCTGGGCTATGCAATAAGGTTCTATAAAAAGGCAGGCTCTCAAAAATCAATTTTGCAGAATCTAATGCTGCTTGAGTTGTATAAGGAGGATTGAATATTTTTTTGGGTACCAGTTGTTGGTTAACATCGTCATTTATTAAATTAACCGCATCTGGAACACTTAAAATATTGTTTACACCTGGCACTTTTTTAAGACGCATACTTAATGCATGTACTTCATTAAAAAAATCCTTCTCGTAAAATTGGTCAGATTGTAAGCCAATTACAAGGGTATTCCCATCCGTTCCAAATTGCTTTAAGAAATCTTGGTATTCAATAAATTTGGGATTATCCGTTGGTAAGGCTCTGGTGAAATCATAACTCAGTTGAACCTTTGAAGCTTGCCATGCCATTAACGCAGTTGCAAGCAATAAAATAAGCAACAAACTAATTCTAAAACGTAAAATCGTTTTCCCTGCCTTATACCACATGAAAAAAGGTTGAATGAGCTGCAAAGAAACAAAAAATCAAGGGAATTGAAGTGGATATTACATCACGAAGTAATACGACAACAATTGACAAATTACCCCAGCTGCCAAGCCTGTATACACTTCTTTTAATGAGTGCTCTTTTAAAACCAATCGAGCAGTACAAATTAATCCAGCCAATAAAACAGCAATACTAATTGAAATCCCGTCAGTGTGTTGATAGTGAAATGAAGTGAGGATAATAGCCGCGGCAAACCCACCCGCACCCATTGCATGCATACTGATCTTGTAGCTATTGTTGGCTAATAATCCTGCAACAGAACAAATAAAAATACCCGTATAAAAAAACTTTAAAACGGCTGGCTGATCGGGAAAGTTTCGACTCAAATAATGCATCCACCAATAAAAAAACATGGTGATGATATAAGGAACAATTCTTTCTTTTTGTGTGCGCAAAAAAATTCCTGAACTAAACTTAAGCCGCCATAAAAGAAAAACAGCAAAAGCCGGGAAAAATGCAGTCATCCAAAAGACCCCAAACAAGCGAAGTTTCAATTGCCAATCGGTTATTCCTGCAAACTCAAAAGAGTAAAACTGCATTAAGTAAAGAAAAAAATAAGTCGGTATAAAAAGGGGGTGAAACAAATAAGAAACCATTTTGGCAAAACCGGTTACTACAAAATGCCATTGAACTCCCGCAACTGAATTATTGTCTAAGGGTTCTTTTTGATGAGTATTACTATTTGTAGTTGTTTCAGATATCATTGAAGAAAATTAAAGTTCTTTACGCAATCTTGCTACTGGAACATTTAATTGTTCTCTGTATTTAGCAACCGTTCTACGAGCAATATTATATCCTTTTTCTTGTAACATTTCAGTTAACACTTCGTCACTGAGCGGCTTGTGTTTGTCTTCAGATTCAATCATATCACTCAAAATCTTTTTTACTTCACGTGTACTTACTTCTTCTCCGCTTTCTGTACTTAAAGATTCACTGAAGAAAAATTTCAATCGATAAGTTCCGAATTCGGTTTGAACAAATTTGCTGTTGGCCACTCTACTAACAGTAGAAATATCTAATCCAGTCAATTCCGCAATATCCTTGAGTATCATCGGACGCATGGTTGTTTCATCCCCAGTAAGAAAGAATTCTTGTTGGTACTTCATGATTGCCCCCATAGTTCCTATCAAAGTATCTTGACGTTGTTTAATCATATCAATAAACCAACGAGCAGAATC
>CAZTDV010000062.1:0-19104 GCA_964612195.1 uncultured Sediminibacterium sp. | reverse complement strand
TTTAATCTTAGACATATTTGCTCGAAGAGCTAGAACAGCACAAGCTAAAGTGCAAGTGGAGTTGGCCCAATATCAATATTTGTTGCCTCGCTTAAAAGGCATGTGGAAGCACTTAGAAAGACAAGGTGGAGGTATTGGTACAAGAGGACCTGGAGAAACAGAAATTGAAACGGATAGACGTATTGTAAAAGATAAGATTTCATTGTTGCGTAAACGTTTAAGCGAAATAGATAAACAGTCTTTTACCCAACGTAAAGAACGTGGCGAATTTATTCGGGTTGCTTTTGTAGGCTATACCAATGTGGGCAAGAGTACCCTAATGACCATATTAAGTAAGAGTGAAGTGTTTGCAGAAAACAAGTTATTTGCAACATTGGATACAACCACACGTAAAGTGGTTTTTGAAAATACCCCATTCCTATTAAGCGATACGGTAGGTTTTATTAGAAAACTACCTCACCATCTGGTTGAAAGCTTTAAAAGCACATTGGATGAAGTGAGAGAGGCAGATATACTGTTACATGTGGTAGACGTTTCTCATCCACAATACGAAGAACAAATTGGGGTGGTGAATAAAACCTTACAAGAGTTAAAAGCTTTTGAAAAACCCATGCTGACCATTTTTAATAAAATGGATTTGTATGTAAATAAGAACTTTGACGAATGGTTAGAGGATTCTGTTAAAGAAGAAATATTGAGAGATCTAAAAGACAAATGGGATTTAGCTACAAACGGCAACTGCGTATTTGTTTCAGCCACAGAAAAACAAAATTTAGATGCCCTTAGAGACTTGATATTAGAGCGAGTGAGAGAAATGTATGGCATCCGTTATCCCTACAAAACAATGCTATACTAATTGGAAGAAGCAGCATTCAGTTGGATTAAAGTTGCCGATTATGCAAGCGAACTACAATGGCAAGAGAACCAGATGTGCGTAATAGAAGCAGATGGTAAAAAAATTACTTTGGCTTTAAAAGAGCAACAGATTTTTGCCTTTGCGCACAAATGCCCGCATGCAAGTGGCATTATGGCGGATGGTTTTATTGATGGTTTGGGGAATGTGGTTTGTCCATTACACCGTTATCGTTTTTCTATTCAAAACGGCCGCAATACCAGCGGGGAAGGGTATTTTTTAAAAACCTACCCAGTGAAAGAAAATGAAAACGGAGTTTTTGTAGGGTTTAAAAAAAGCTTTTTTGGTAATTTTTAGGGTATTTTTTTTGAAAGTATAGAGAAACCCCTATTTTTGCAACCCCGAAAGGGGAAATTCCTCCTTAGCTCAGTTGGTTAGAGCATCTGACTGTTAATCAGAGGGTCTCAGGTTCAAGTCCTGAAGGGGGAGCCACACTTGACAGCCTTGCACTTTTCGCAAGGCTTTTTTGTTTAAAATCTTTACTACCATTGATTATCAGCTCAACAACTTCATTAATTCGGGTGGTTCGATATGAGTTATTTATAAAATAGATTTTGTCGGGGTATATCGAACCAATTATCTTTTTTTTCGTCTCAACACTTGAATTCTGATAGTAACCACTAATATTTGCTAATAAACTCGTAGAATAATTTATGTAGGTCTGGAATTCAGACTTCATATTTTTTAATGCTTTTAATCTTGATACACTTGTAGATTTTTGAGCTTCTAATCTCTCGTTTAGGCGAATAAAGGTCTCATCATTATATACTCCACTTAGGTGTTTATTAATTGCAGAATCAATAGTGGAGTTTATTTTTTCAATTTCTATTTGCAAAGCCTTTTTCTCATCTTCATTTTTTGATGAATTTCTATCAAAAACATCCTGAAGTATTAGATGATACAATTCTAATACCTCAGGATCAGGTTGAATGTTCTTGATATGCTCCAAAAATACATTGTTGGCTAATTCAGCCTTAATTTGATTTTTGCAACCATATATTCGTTGACAATGGTAGTAATGATAAATACCACCATTACCTCTCGATGCACTCCCAGTCATCCGTCCTTTACACAATGGACAATATAAATGACCGATTAATGGTAAGTTTGATTTTTGAGTTTGTCCCTTATAAGGTTTTTTTTTTCCCTTCAGAATTAACTGAACATCTTCAAATAAATCAGCTCTTACTATTGGAATATGCTGGCCTGCCACTAATTGCTCAGGTTCGCTATTAAAAGTAGGAACCTTTATCTTTCCGATGTAAACAACATTTTGCAGCATATCTAAAAAACCTTGTTTACTTAGTCGCATGCCATCTTCTGCATACTTTCTCCTGACTTCTTCTGCATTGTACAAACCAGACGCCATCATTTGAAAACAGCTTCGAATAACTTCAGCTTCTTCATCAACAACTTCAATAAGCTTAGTTAACCGATTGTTCGTGTAGCCAAAAGGAGCTTTCCACAGCCATCTACCTTGTTTTAACGCTTGGCGATTTCCAGCTTTAGTCCTTTGGGAAAGTCTGTCATTTTCAACTTGCGGAGCAGTTATATAAATAGACAACATAAACATATTCTCAGGTATTGAAAAATCAATCCACTGTTCAATAGCATTAGGCTCGATACCTAATCTTCGAAGTCTGCGAATCTCAACTAAGGCTTCTGTTGTTTCCCTTGAAAATCTGGACCACTGTGTGAAAATTAAACCATTAATGCTTTTTTTATTGTCTATAATAAACTGCTTTAATTGATTATACCCTGGTCTATCAAAACCTTTCCATGCTGAAAAATCATCTTCAAAAACTCGCAAGACATTCCATCCTTGCTTTTTTGCAAATAAAATCAACAATTCTCTTTGAGAGTCTAGACTATAGCCATGCTCCTTTTGATCTTCAGTTGATACTCTAACATAAATTATTACGTTTCTCATATTTAATTTTTTGATGATTGTCAAATTCAATAGTTGCTAATAAATAGAGGATCTCTCTTATTTTCTCAATCTGCTTTCGATCGAATTTTTTTTCTTTTTTATTTAATATTTTTTCACATAAGTCAATATTTAACACTTTTACATTTGCACTCAGTTCCGATTTTTTCGGTCGCCTTGTGGATACTTAATTATTTATTGGGTGGCTTTTTAAGTGGGTAATTTTGAATCTTCTTAACAACAGATCCATGTATTACTTTTCCAGGTTCAACTCCGTAATGTAATAAGACATCACAATGAGTTTTCAAGGATAAGAATTTAGGAATATTTTTCAGTTCCGTGGGACTAATATTTTTTTTAACAGCTGCAAAAAGATTGTCTTCAGGTTTTTTTCGATTAAGAGTTATTTCATTAAAATCCTGATCTCTTATTTCCTTAATTAATTCCTTTTCACTACTTTCTAATCTTGAATAGTTTCCAAAATTTATTTCGACTGCATTACCAGTGAGCTTTTCCCATAATTGATTGACTATTGGAAATAATGGAATAGTTAAACTGACTTCTTCGGATTTACTAGGAGGCAGAATTTCAACTTTGTGTGAGTAAGATTCAAACCAAACCTCACTAATTGAACCATCGATACCAATTTCTAGAAAGTTTCTAGGGTATTTAGTTATCATTAATCTAAATTCTATACCCTCTTTAATCATCAAGGTTGAATATAAATTCAATAAAGAATCTCCACAAAAATTTGAAACTAAACCCAGACAATTAGCAGACAAGGCTATCTTAAGTTGTTGAATATTGAATTTAGAAAAACCAAAATTTAGAAGGTTACTCACTACATTAATCCATATGACTTGAAAAGCAGAAAACTTCCATTTGGTGTTTTCTTTTCTATCTAGTTGATCTAAAAAACCATTTTTTTGGTAGTAATTTATCATCCTTGACGAAACCTTAGTATCTGCAACAACAAAATATGGCTTACATAGCTGATCATAAATTAATTCATACTCTTTAGAGAGCACCATGTCTAAGTGTCCAGATTCATTTTTTACATTCATGTAACAAAATTAAATTATTTTACACAGGTGTAACAAATGAATTTAATGATAATATATACTAGTCCCAATATCAATCTAGTTATCAATAAAATTTAGACTTGAGGTAAGTCGATAATTTTTCATTGAATTAGGTCAAAAATTTGCAAGAAAATAGCCTTAAGGGTACAATTTCCTTAGATCCGACTTTACCCCTAAAGTAAGGCATGGAAAAAGCAGTTAAAATTCATGTTTCATCCAAAGCTATTTTTTAATCTATTGAAAATCAGTTATTTGTAAAATTTATTGCAAAATAACATAGTAATATCTACCTATTTTTATTGACTTAATAAAGTAATTATTGTGCTTTAAATTCGCTAAAAACTCAAAAAGGGAAGAATAAATTGCTTTTACTTGAGCACTATTTTTAATCAATATCACAGAAGTAAGGCATTCTGCTTAAATTAGTATAATAAAATAATTATATCCAACTGAAATAAATGCTAAATGAGCTTCAAATTTGCTACCCTAAATGTAATTCAGATCAACTAACAGCAACCAAAATGGAATTGTGTGATAAGAATGCGGTCCTATTTAGCGTAATAACAGGAGGTTTTGGACTATTAGTTGGAAAATTGAGAGCAATATGATTATTAATTGTCTACCCTGTGGAAATCAATTCTCACCAGGTGATCAATTTTGGGTTATTGGGGATTTTTTTATTTCTGAAAGAAATTGGTGCCCTTTTACAGTCTTTGCTTTATTTCTCAATTGAACTTTACAGATTAAAAACAATAACAAGAAAATCCTAGTGATTAATTTAAGAAATACCGAAAATGAATAAAAAGTCCTTTTCTGAAAGAGATATTTGTACCAAGTTTATCACTCCTGCGATTGAAAAGTCGGGTTGGGATAAACATATGCAGGTTTTAGAAGAGGTATCTTTTACTGATGGTAAAATATATGTTAGAGGAAGACTCACAGCTAGAGGTACTAGAAAGCGTGCGGACTATATATTATACTATAAGCCTAATATCCCTATTGCAATCATTGAAGCAAAGGATAACAACCATTCCGTTAGAGCAGGCATACAACAAGCTCTTGATTATGCACGAATTTTAGATATACCATGTGTCTTTAGTAGTAATGGGGATGGTTTTTTATTTCACGATAGAACAGAAATAGGAACAAGCATTGAATCTGAAATTAGCTTAGATCAATTTCCTTCCCCTGAGCAGCTTTGGGAGAAGTATAAGAAGTATAAAGGAATTACGACAAAAGCAGCAGAAAAAATTGCTTCACAAGAATACTATTTTGATGGTACTAACCGAAAACCTAGATATTACCAACAGATTGCAGTAAACAGGACTGTAGAAGCTATTGCAAATGGCCAGAATAGAATTTTGTTAACAATGGCTACAGGAACTGGTAAGACCTATACCGCCTTTCAAATAATACATAGGCTATGGAAGGTTGGAGCAAAAAAACGAATCCTGTTTTTAGCAGACCGAAACGCATTAATAGACCAGACAAGACGCAATGACTTTAAGCATTTTAAGGATAAAATGACCGTGGTTAAGAATCGCCAAATTGACAAGAGCTATGAAATTTACTTAGCTCTTTACCAGGGTTTATCAGGAACAGATGAAGCAGCAAATGTTTACAAGCAATTTTCCAGAGACTTTTTTGATTTAATAGTAATAGATGAGTGCCATAGAGGAAGTGCTAAGGATGATAGCAGTTGGAGAGAGATATTGACTTACTTCCAAAATGCCACTCATATTGGTTTAACTGCTACCCCAAAGGAAACTGATACAGCAAGCAATACCGAATATTTTGGAGATCCTGTGTATACTTATTCACTTAGACAGGGAATAGATGATGGTTTCCTTGCACCTTACCGTGTCGTAAGGATTGGGTTAAATATTGATTTAGAGGGATGGAGACCACCTAAAGGATTTTTAGATAAAAGCGGTAATCCGGTAGAAGATAGGGTTTATAATCGAACCGATTTTGACCGTCACATAGTAGTAGATGAAAGAACAGACCTGGTTGCTTTAAAGCTCTCAGAGTTTTTAAGAGGCTATGATCGTTTTGCAAAGACAATCGTTTTTTGTGTAGATATTGACCATGCAGAAAGAATGAGAACTGCATTAGCTAGACATAATGCTGACTTGGTTGCAGAGAACTACAAATACATCATGCAGATTACTGGGGATAACGATGAGGGTAAGCGAGAATTAGACAACTTCATCAATCCAGAGGAGAAATATCCAGTAATAGCTACCACTTCTGAGTTAATGACAACTGGCGTTGATGCACAAACATGTAAAGTGATTGTTCTTGATTCTAATATAAACTCAATGACCAAGTTCAAGCAAATTATAGGGCGTGGCACAAGGATCAATGAGGAATACGGTAAGATGTACTTTACCATATTGGATTTCAGAAATGCAACTGATTTATTTGCTGATCCTGAATTTGATGGAGATCCAATTAGAATAAAACCTGTTGGACAAGATACAGACCTTGGAGAAATTGTTGAAGAAGAGGAGGAACAAACAGAGCCTATTATTGATATTGAAACAGGAACTGAAATAGATTTGACTCCACCAGTAATACGTTACCCTGAACCTAATTTGCCAGAAACAGCAGCAAATGAACGTAGAGAAAAGGTGTATGTAAATGGTGTTGATGTGTCTGTTTTAATAAGTCGCGAATTGTATTTTGATCAACATGGTCGTCCAATAACCACAAGCTTAAAAGACCATACTAAGGAAATCATAAGGGAAAATTATACTTCACTTGATGACTTTCTAAATAAATGGAATTCGACTGATCGTAAAGAGGCAATCATTGCGGAATTACAAGAAAGTGGTGTAATGGTTGAGGCTCTTTATGACGCAGTAGATAAAAAAATAGATCTCTTTGATTTGATATGTCATGTAGCTTTTGACCAACCACCACTTACTAGAAAAGAAAGAGCAAATAATGTAAAGAAACGGAACTACTTTACTAAATACGGTGACCAAGCTAAAAAAGTATTAGAAGCATTATTAGATAAGTATTCTGATGAAGGAATTAGCAATATTGAAAGTATAGAAGTTTTGAGAGTAACTCCTTTTGATACATTTGGATCTCCAATTGAAATTATTAAAGAGTTTGGGACAAAGGAAAACTATTTACAAGCAGTAAAAGAATTGGAAAACGAATTATATAAAACTGCCTAATATGTGTGAAATAGGAAAAAACATTAAGTTCTGTAAATGCATAAGTGATTCCTATGAGAAATTACAACACTTTTGGATTCTACATAGGTTCAATAAAAACAAACACGAACAGATAGTCGGAATGCCTATTATGCCACATGAATTAGAATTAGAATTATTTTCAAGAGAGAAAATGCAAAATCAACTATTAGAAAGATTAAATAGTGGGGATGCGTTTGATTTTTCTATTGAATTTAAATCAAGAGACCAGTTAGAAATTGTATTCAATAACAATTCAAAATTTGGAGAAGATCCTATATTATTTTGCTTTAAGTTTAAAAAGAATATGTGGCAAGTTGAAGTGTATGATAGCTTTGAACTTATGGGCAGGTACGATGAACTAAAATTTGGAAAAATTAAGGGTTTTAAAATAAAGAAGTATTTTTTATGAGTAACATTGGAGGCATAGTTAAGAGTATTCAAAACATCATGTGGCAAGACACTGGATTGAATGGTGATGCACAACGAATTGAACAATTGGGATGGATGCTGTTCTTAAAAATATTTTCAGACAAGGATAAGGAGTTAGAACTGTTAGATGATAAATACAAATCTCCCATACCTGATAAGTTTCACTGGGTCAAAGAAAAGGGGAATTGGGCAGGAGATGATGAAGGAATGACAGGAGATGAATTATTAGAATTTGTTGATCGTCAGTTATTTCCAGCAATGCGAAATTTAGATCTTAGCCGAGGCAACCAACGTGCCGTTATTGTCCGTGAAGTGTTTGAAGGAAATAACAACTATATGAAAAGTGGTATCAACATACGAAAAGTGTTGAATAAGTTGAACGAAATTGATTTTAACGTTGCTAAAGACCGTCATTCTTTTGGTGAACTATATGAAACCATTTTAAAGGAACTTCAAAGTGCGGGCAAAAGTGGTGAGTTCTATACCCCTAGAGCTATTACACAATTCATTACTGAAATTATTAACCCTCAATTAGGAGAAAAGATACTAGACCCTGCTTGTGGTACTGGTGGATATCTTACATGTGCAATTGAACATCTTAAGAAGCAAGCTAAAAACGTTGAAGAAAGAAAAAGTATTGAACAAAATATTTCAGGTTGGGAATACAAACCGCTTCCTTTCTTATTAGCAACAACCAATTTGATCCTTCATGACATTGAAATACCTAATATTAAATTTGGTGATGCTTTAGATCAACCTTTAAGCAACTTTACTGAAAAGCATAGAGTAAATGTAATATTGGCAAATCCGCCTTTTGGAGGCATAGTAGCAAATAATAATGAAACCAATTTTCCACAGACTTATAGGACCAAAGAAAGCGCTGATTTGTTTTTGATTTTAATAATTCATTTATTGAAGCAAGGTGGACGTGCAGGAATCGTTTTGCCTGATGGCAGTTTAACAGGCGATGGCGTAAAACAACGTGTTAGACAAAAGCTTTTAGAAGAGTGTAACCTGCATACTATTATTAGATTGCCTAATTCTGTATTCCAACCTTATGCTACTGTTTCAACCAATTTATTATTTTTTGATAAGGGGAAGCCGACAAAAGACATTTGGTATTATGAACACAGAATGCCTGAAGGATATAAAGCTTACAATAAAACAAGGCCTATCAAGGTTGAAGAATTTGATCCTATTAAAAAATGGTGGAATAAACGTAAGGAAAGTGATATTTCTTGGAAAGTAAATATTAAAACCATTATTGAGAGAGGGTTTGACTTAGATATTAAAAATCCAACCAAAAAGGAAGAAGAACAAGAATACAGCAGTGTAGAATTGATTGAAATGCTCAAAGGTAGCTTTAAGAAAAGTAATCATTTATTAGAAAAACTAATCAAAGAAATAAAGTGAGCCTAATGAGAATTGATGAAATATTTAGTTTTGAAAAAGGCGTACTTCAAAGTTCAAAGTGTGTTCCAGGAGATTTTGATTTTATAACTGCTTCATCTGATTGGAAAACTCACAACGAGTACACGCATGATTGCGAAGCCTTAATTTTTGCAGCTGCTGCATCAGGTTCATTGGGCAGAACACATTATGTGAACGGGAAATTCGTTTCAAGTGATTTGTGTTTTATCATTACTCCCAAAGACCAAGAAAACTTGCCAGTTGATTTAAAATTTTATCATATACTTTTCAATGAATTAAAAGATGAAATTGTAAGGAACACCAAAGCAGGCACATCAAAAGAAGCTATTGGTTTAGGCAGTTTTGGAAAATATGAATTGCCCTATTTTGATATTGAAACTCAAATTGAAATAAAAAACCAATTTGTCAATTCAGAGGATATAAAATCAAGTTTAACAACTGAATTAAATCAACAAGTCGAATTAGTAAAAAAACTCCGACAGCAACTATTGCAAGATGCTGTTCAAGGAAAATTAGTTGAACAAAATAAAAAAGACGAACCATCAAGTGAATTGCTCAAAAAGATAAAAACCGAAAAAGAAAAGTTGAAGAAGGTTAATGTCTTAGAACCATTCTCTGAAAATTCAATTCCCTACATTATTCCAAATAACTGGATTTGGTGCAAGTTTGGGGAAGTGATTCATATGACAAGAGGAAAGTTTTCAATTCGTCCAAGAAATGACCCAAGCTATTTTGGGGGCGGATACCCATTCATCCAAATAGGAAGTTTAGATGAAAAAGGTTCCGTAATAAATGAAGCAAAACAGACACTTAATGAAAAAGGTATAAAAGTTTCAAAGAAGTTTCCAAAGAACACAATTGCAATTGCTATAGTTGGTGGAACAATTGGAAATCTTGGTGTATTGGGAAGAGAAATGTATTTTACCGATAGTATAATTGGAATTTTGCCTAATCAATTTTATAATCAAGATTATATCCTCAATTATCTTAGATACAAACAATCCGAAATAAAATCAGAAGCATATCAAATGGCGGGGCAACCGAATATTAAGATACCAACACTGGAAAACTTATTATTTCCAATGCCTCCATTAAAAGAACAAAACCGCATCGTTCAAAAATTAGATGAACTAATGCAGTATTGCAATGAATTAGAAGCAAGTATCAAACAAAGTAAATTACAAAATGAAAAATTACTACAGCAGATATTGAGAGAGGCATTAAACAAGAGTGAGAACTAGTCTAAATTTCAAGTAATTTATAATTATGGCGGAAATACAATCAAGCAGTACAGGCCTTTCAGGCGAGTATTTCGTTGCAGCGGAATTACTAAGAAGGGGTTATAGTGTTGGCATTACTATGGGCAATGCTAAAGCTATAGATATTCTTGCTGAAAAAAATGATAAGCAATTCATCATCCAGGTAAAAGCAATTTATAAGAAGAAAAATGTAGGTTGGCCTATGATGAAAGATAAGGTTATGATTAATCATTTTTATGTTTTCGTAAATTTAAACGGCGATAGCATGACCGAACCCCAATATTATATCTGCACTGGCATAGAGGCTAAGGAGAAGGTAAAACAATATGAAACAAGGGGTATTCTAAACCTATCTTCAGTTGACAGCATTGATTTCAAAAACAAATGGGAGAAAATTAAATAAGTGTGAAATAAACTACAATGGCAACATTATTTAAAGAGGTAAGCTACAACTTAGCTACAATAATTCAACAGATAGAAATGGGTAACATTGGATTGCCTGATATTCAACGACCTTTTGTTTGGCCGGATACAAGTGTGCGTCAATTGTTTGATAGTATGTATAGAGGTTACCCTGTTGGATATTTTCTATTTTGGGCTAATGCAAATGTTGACAATGCTAAAACTATAGGTACTTCTTCAAAACAAAAATTTCCAAACCTACTTATTGTTGATGGCCAACAACGTTTAACTTCTCTTTATGCTGTGATTAAAGCACAAGAAATCATTAGAGAAAACTATACTAAAGCAACAATTGTTATTGCATTTAACCCCCTTGAAGAAAAGTTTGAAGTACCTGATGCTGCCATACGCAAAAACCCACGATACTTCCAAAATATATCAGATATATGGCAACCAAACATCAACATAATTAAAGTCATCAATTCATTTATAGAAAACCTTAAGAAAACGATTGAATTAACAGAGCAAGAACAGGATAATATTCAAAATGCATTTATGCAATTAAAAAATCTTGAGTCTTATCCATTTTCAGCATTGGAACTTTCTACTAATATTTCTGAGGAACAAGTAGCAGAAGTTTTTGTCAGAATAAATTCACAAGGCAAAACATTAAACCAAGCTGATTTCATCCTGACTCTCATGAGTGTGTTCTGGGAAGAAGGAAGGAAGAATCTTGAAGAATTCTGTAGATTAAGTAGAATACCAACAAAACTAGCATCATCCCCATTTAATTACCTTATTGACCCGGACCCAGATCAAATGTTAAGGGTTTCGGTTGGTCTTGCATTTAGAAGAGCACGTTTACAATATGTATATAGTATTCTTAGAGGTAAAGACTTAGATACAGGAGAATTCAGTACCAGTCGCAGAGATTTACAATTTAACATACTTAAAACAGCTCAAGACAAAACACTGAATGTTGTTAATTGGCATGAATTTATCAAAGCAATTAAGCAAGCTGGATTTGCACGACAAGACTATATCAGTTCAAAAAACAACCTATTGTATGCCTATATTTTCTTTTTAATAGGAAGAGAGGACTTTAAGCTTGATTTATACGAATTAAAAAAACTGATTGCAAAGTGGTTCTTCATGTCCTCAATTACTGGACGGTATACAAGTTCTCCTGAGACAATAATGGAAATGGATCTTGCAAAATTGCGGACTGTGAACGATGCGAATTCCTTTAAAGCTGTTTTGAATGAAACTATAGATACCCAATTAACTAATGATTTTTGGGATATAACATTACCAATGGATTTATCTACTTCATCCTCAACAAGTCCATCTCTTTATGCATACTATGCTGCACTATATGTTCAGAATGCAAATGGATTGTTTTCAAAATTAACGGTTCCTGATCTGCTGCAAGAGGGCCTAAGAAGCAAAAAATCAGCTTTAGAAAGGCATCATTTATTTCCTAAGGCTTGGCTAAATAGAAATGGAATTACAGAACAAAGGGACACCAACCAAATAGCTAATTTCGCACTTGTAGAATGGAGTGATAATATTAGTATTTCCGACAGTCATCCTTCAGAATACCTTCCACTCTATTTGACAAGAATTACAGATGAGCAAAAAGTTGAAATGTATCGTCATCACGCTTTACCAGATAATTGGGAAACCCTTTCGTATTTTGAATTTCTTTCCCAGAGAAGAAAATTGATAGCACGTGTGATTAAGGATGCATATGATTTAATTAAAAAGTAGGTTATGACACTTGATATTTTAAACCAAGAATCATAATAATGAAATCGATAAAATAATACCATGTTTGGAATTAACATAATTAAGAAAGTTGGGATAGATTTATTTTTTTACTTTTTTAAAGGTGCAAGAATTGATGCAGCATTAAAATTTAATGGAAACAGTAGAAGTCCTAAAGAAAAAGTATTGAAACCTGGATCCAAGCCTATTGAAAGTGATAATGTTTATGATAACAATGATTTTATAACAAAATGGGAGCTTAAATCTTATGGTCTACTCATTTTAAAAAATAATTCTAAAAACTATGCATATAATGTTGAGCTAGTTAATGCTAAAGATATTTTCTCAACTATAACACCAATAGAGAAGTTAACAAGTATTGCACCAAATGAAAAAATTGAATTAGAAGTACAATTCATCCAATATGTTATGGAACAGTATGGGCATGAAGCTGATTCACATTCTGGCATACCTAATAGTCTACATGACAAGACTTTAGTTATTCAATATGAAAACGAATCCGGTACAAAGTTTTTTACTAAGTCTTATATTGATTATAAAAAAATTTATAATATTTACACAACTCTATAATCTTAAGGGACAATTTATTTTAATATTAAATAATTCACATACAAACCTAATAAGTAATAGATAACTATTAGAAATTATAAAAATATTTGATCAATAATTAATTCCACCTAAAAACCCATCTTGCTCCCTATTCGCTTCCGAAATAATTCTTTTTTCTATATTCTCAATTTGTATTTCCGCCCATTTTTTTACTGAAGGTAATATATGATTTCGTAGGCTTTTGAATAAATTCATCTCAATCTCTAGCCTTGGTAAAATACTACCTGTCCAAGAATAAGTTCCCAAATTAGCACTAATTGCACTTAGAATGCTTTCAGAATTGCCAAATTCATTAATAAACTTTAATGCATATGGATGCCAGTTTGTAGTTTCAGAAACTTTTGTTTCATATATTGGAAGCATCAATGCAATCCAATGAATTGTATCTTCTTCTTGCTGTTTGCACCAATTAAGAATTATTTCAAAATTATTATTGTCTCCTTTGAAAAGTATACCATCAGAAGACCCGCTATAATCATGCACTGGACCTAATAAATCTTTTAAATGCATTAGCGAATACCCTTTATCATGAGGATTCTTATAGAAGTTTCTTATAGCTTCCCAGAAGATATTAAAATGTTTTTCTTGTAAAATATTTAAAATTTTGATGAAATTATTCTCACTTGAATAATATTTATCAGACAAATTTGATATATCAATTATAGTATCAATAGCTTTTTTGGCAATATCAGTATTTGCCCCGTCCTCAATAAATTTGAGAATATCTATTGACCAATGGTAAGAGTCCATTGTATTAAAAGAATTCGCCAAAATAAGATAACTATCCTCCATTATCATCTGTCGCAAAAGAGGCTCAAATTGAGCCTTCATTATTTCATCCCCATAACTCCATTTTGAAGTTATCTTATATGCAATAATTTTACCTAATTCATTATGGTTTCTTATTCTACTTAAAATTTCAAAAATATTTTCAACTGAAAGATGTCTTAATCCCCAACCATAATCAAAAGTAGAAAAAGTTGATACATCAAATTCCCCAGCTTCAAGACCTTCAATGCATTTTATAATTTCTTCATAAGGAAGTTCAATGCTTCTTATCACAAGAAATGCATTGTTTTTAATTTGTGGATCATTCAAAATTTTGTTAAAGATTTTAATAGATAGTAGCTCATTATTTAATCCTTTTAAAAGCCCAAGTAAAAAATTGAAGTTTCTATCATTTGCATTATTCAACTTTAACGCAATTAGAATTTGATCTATAAGTTCAGATGCTTCATTCAAGTCATTGATTTGATTGCCTACAGAATTTCCAAAATTAAAAGCTTCAATAAGATTACCCTTTACTAGTAATGGAATAATCTTCTCCCAATTATCTTTATGTTGATAGAATTCATCAGCCAATAAATTTATATTTTTCTTTAATTTAGCCCCATCGCCTAGATCATCATTATCTTCAAAATATTCATCTGAAGTAGGATTTTGAACATATAACTTGAATTTTTCTATAAACGTTACAGGGGACAGTTCTTCATACCAATTTTTTAAATCATCGAGTACGTGAACATCTAAGATTCTTTGAGAATTAATAATAAATTTTAGCTTTGAACGAAGTTCCATTTTGTCTATTAGGCTTTTAGAGGAAATTAGTTTTACAGCAGGTATAATTAAATCCGATGCCCCAGATGCACATAAAGAATAAAAATTATCAACAAGAATGTTAGCAACTCTAGATTGATAATTATCATAACTTGATAAGTCGAGTAATTTCTTAATAATATTATTCCAATAATTATAAATCTCACGAGGGGATGGCTTATAATCCACCAAAGGTGAAAGATCTCCTTGGTCTTCTGCGCCTCCCATCCTATTAAAATTATGAGCTGTTAACCCTTGATTTAATGCTCTAACACCTAAATCAATATAAGTTTCATCACCAAGACAAAATTCTACAATCTCCCATCTATCTTCTAAATTAGCTGCAGTACCAGATAAATAAATATGAAATAGCTGCAAAAATTGGTTGGTAGCATTATTACTAATGCCTTCATTTTCTCCTACTGCGAACAGTGCCATTATTTTTGCTGCTGAAATAAATGTTTCCACCCTAAAACATAATTTTTCTAAAGCCCATATTAAATTTCGTCGCCCATGTACAACTTCTCTAATTGTATTTTTATTTAATTTACTAAAGGCATCTTCCAACGCAAAAACACATGCTTTTGGGTTCACATTGACAAATGAGCGGAAGAGGCGTGAACCTGCTTTTGTATTTAAAACTTCCGCTGTGCTAAAAACCCCACTACATAAGTCACCAACAATTGATTTGGCATGTTCATGGTGTTTAAGATACTGAAATTGTTCACAAAACTGTTCAATCAATCCATGCTTATTTAACTCAGGCAAAATTCGAACAAATTTTTGCGTTGTACAGGATTTCCACCACTCTTCTGCCATGCTAATTGCTAATGGAGATGGTCTCAATGAATACATTCTACCAACTCTTTCAAGAAGCTTACGTTCATACATTGTTTTACAAACATCTTTAAACAATTTAACTTTTAGTTCCTGTATATCATCGAGGTTAGCATGAGGTAAATGAATTGGCGTGATGTCTTCATTTGTTGCAATCATTTCGGTTTGAGTAGCTAAGTCATCAAAGAAACCAAATTTTGAAAAAAGAGAGCAAGCTAGTAATACAGACTTACTATGAGGGTCTTCATATAAGTTACCCAATAATCGGTTCAAGATATCTTTTTTCTGCAATGATCCAGGTTGCTTGTTTGCTCTTTCGGGATTATGTGCCATCAGTGTAGCTATTGCAGCAATACCACTTGAAAAATCTATTAGCAATTCTATTTCTTGTATGTCTAATTCAGGAAAATTATTTTTAAGAATTTGATTTACAGTTTGCTTGCATAAGACGTTATCAATAATCAATAATCTAGAAACTCTTTCAGCATCTAAATGTTCAATTCTTTCCTCGGGATTTAACCCTACGGTAATAAGACTGAGCTTGCTTCTTTTATTTGTTACAAATCCAGTGAAAGTGTTGTGATTGTCAATGGAGCAATTATCAATGATCACAATTTTATTTTCTTCTCGAAGCAATAATTCCTTGATTGCAGCAAGTATTGTTTTTTCTTCGTGGTGGTTGCAGTCAACATACAAAATCTTGTTTGTCACTTCTTCAGGAACGCCTTCGGTTTGGTGTTTAAAACATTCAAATAATATTCGTGTCTTTCCAACCCCAGATAATCCAGAAACCCTAAAAACTGTTTTATGTTCATTAATATTTTGTCGAATCTCATGAAATAGGGACTTAATATAATCTGTATTTTCAAATTTTATATCAGTTGAAAGAGTTTTTTCCCAATGTTGGAAAACCATAAAAGGTTGAAAGAAGTCTTTCTGTCTTTCTAGTTCCTTTTTTTGAATAGCCTTAATTGAGAAAATAAATTGATCAACAAGTGCCTTTTTCTGTACATCAATTTCATCCTTTGTGGCTCCTGGTTTAAGAAAATATTGACTTGGGAAACTTCTTTGCTTTATATCAAAAGGAATTGACTCAGGTACACCATAAAAGGTATTCATAACTGTTATAATACGCTTGGAAGTGATATTATAATTTCCGAGTGCATAACCCAACTCTATTAAAACATTTGGAGCTGAAACTTGCTCTTTAGGGATTTCCTGCTTTCTAACTATTTTTAATAAATCTGAAATCGCCTGTTGAAATTTATTTTTCTTTTTATGATCAATATAAGTTAGGTCAGCAACAAAGATATCAGCATCAGTAATTTTCGATTCAAGTACTTCGGGAATAAATGGGATTCCAGATTCGCCCTTAGTGTCATAATCAAGATTAATTGAGACAGAATTTTTCTTTTTTATTTGTTTAATGGCTTCCGCAAGGCAGTCCCTAATGAAATAATGGTTTATTACCTGTTCAGTTTTGCTTTGCCATGAGTAAAAAATAGTAAACGCCATATGGATTATTTCTATTTATTGTTTTACGAGGATATAACAAGTTACTAATATTCTATAGAATAGTCTAGTCCTAAATATCTTTACAATTAAATTTTAAATATAAAGCGTATCATAGAAAGGAATAAAAAAATATTCAACTTCTACAATGGATCTATACTATAAAATGGCAAATAGCTTAGATTAGATTTGTTTATTTAATCATGTTCTTCCACGTAATACCTATTTGATGGTTTACTAAAATATTTTTTCAACTACGAATAAAGAAGAACTAATTTTAAAAATATTATCTAATGAATTATAATATTATCAATTAAAATTACTAAATGGATTTTTGGTGTACTAAGATTCATTTAGTTTAAATTGACTTAAGCCTTAATTCATTGGAATAAAAGGGTAAAATCACACTATGTAATTTGAAAATAATGCTTGTTATTCATCAATAATATTTTGCTAAGAAAACGTTCAGAGAATATGAAAAACTTAATCCTTACTTTCTCATTGTCAAAATGATGACTAGAAGCTTTTAGCTAACCAATTTTTAATACTTAATTGCAGAGGCTGAAAATCGAATCAATGTTTTTTTGAAAGGCGGATTTTCGGATCATTATATTTAATTAGATCTCTGTTTTGGGGGGTATTTAAGTCATCTAAAACGTCTACAGATAATAATTGTCAGATTTGTGAAAAAAATAAAAGTTTTTAAGATTGAAAGATTTTAGAAGTAGAATTTATAATTCTTTAATATCACGAAACCCCTCAAACGTTCCGAAAGGAAAGTATTTAAAATGATTTCAGCGAAGCTGTCCATTCCGGCGAAGCAGGGATGGAATCATTTTAAATGCTTGTAATGAGGAACGTTTGAGTTATTCAACTGTTTTTAGATCTCTTTTAACATGGGTATATACCCCCTAACAAAAAACGGGGGGGGGCTTAATTTCACAATGATTTTTTTAAGTGATTGATTAATTTACTCATCATAGGAAAAGGATGCTTTTAATTCTAAATCCTTTTTAATCAAAACCTTATCGCACTTAAACAACTTTTTCCCCTATTTCAAGTAACTCAAATACAAACGCCAATTAATTATTTCATGTAAAATTTGACTTTACCATTCTTGTTTTTTAGTTTCTATCACATTACTCTTACCAATCCCTATATTTCATTCCCTTTCCTTTCCCTTTCCTTTCCCTTCCCTTCCTTTCCCTTCCCTTCCCTTGCTCATTTATTCTCTGATCTGCTGTTGTCTTGTTATTATAATTCATTGATTGTTCGATATCAGTAAGGGAAGTTTAAAGATTGGCAAACCTTTGCTGATATTGATTTATAGTCAGCCCAGGGAACAATGGGACAACTTTGACTATTGGCTCTAAAAGGTAGATTAGGCCTAGATCTTCAATAAATTGGTTCGATAATTGTACACTATGGGGAGCATAAGAAAACAAAAGCCGTCAGCAATGATGGCTTTTTTGCTTTTAGGGTTATTTAAAATGTTGTAAATTGTATTATGAAAGTTAAAGAGGTTAAATATTTATCTGATTACACTATCAGGGTGAGCTTTGATGATGGAGTAACAGGTATTGTTAATCTAAAAGATTTCATTTCCAAGGGTATTTTTGCAATATTGAAGGATAAAGCAAAATTTGAAAAAGTATATACTACAGGATATTCTATTGCATGGTCTGATGAACTTGAAATTGACGCCATATCTATATATCTAGATATTACTGGAAAAGATTTTGGAGATATTTCCCATCCAAAATTTTATTATGCCACAGATTAGTTATTTCCTTGGAGTAATCATTAGAATGTTTTACCGAGATCATAATCCACCACATTTCCATGCGGTGTATGGAGACTATGAGGCTATTATTGATATTGAACACAATGAAATTATCGGAGGTTATTTACCACCTCGTGTTTTAGGTATTGTTGCAGAATGGACAGCCCTTCATCAAATTGAATTATTGGATAATTGGGAAAGAGCAAGAAATCAAGATCAATTAAAAAATATTGATCCTTTGGTGTAATAAGTTTTATTATATCATACACCAGCACATATTAAATTTAAAATTAAGAGACTAAGTTTAGGAATCATGGATAATGTAAC
>CAZTDV010000061.1:13753-19196 GCA_964612195.1 uncultured Sediminibacterium sp. | reverse complement strand
TGCAGACAGGGTCAGGTGTTACGATCAGCATTGACCTTAGCTCTCTTCAGCAAGCCATTGATTCCAAAGTGAATGATCAGGAAGACTAAGGAATCCCTTTTTTCCTGGCAGGGGGAGGGGAGGGGAGAAAAAGAGGGGGGGCGGGCAGGCTTCCAGTAGATGGTACCTCCCTCCCACGCGTTTCTGTCCTTTTTGCTACACCCACACGTATTTATGTGTTTCCTGCTTGTTTTGTACCACTGATCCGTTATTTAGTGGGTCGTTTTTGGTGGAAGTGCCGAAAATGGCGGGTTTATACCGGGAATGCCAGATATTGACCTACTAGATGTAGGAATTGTTTATTTCAGGAGGGTTTTTGATTACCGATCGGATTGATGCTGTGACGGGGATACGGGAGGAATACCTTGATGTTGGTCCTCCTTCGCCGAGGAGCGTGAAGATCGAACTGACCGGGAGATGCAATTACCGGTGCGGGTTTTGTGCTTTGAGGACTCGGAAGGAACAGCCGAAGAAGGACATGGACTTTGAGTTCTTCTGCCAGATCACGCAGGAGATGAAGAATGCGGGGGTTGAGGAGATAGGGGTTTTTTATCTCGGTGAAAGTTTCATGAATCCGGCTTTGTTGGTGGATGCGGTGGGGTGGTGCAAGGACATCGGGTTCGAGTACGTGTTTTTGACCTCGAACGGGAGTTTGGCCAAACCGCAGCTTGTCAGGAAGTTGATGGAAGCGGGTTTGGATTCCCTGAAGTGGTCTGTGAACGCTTCTGATGAGGATCAGTTCGGGAAGGTCATGGGGGTCAGTCCGAAGCTTTTCCGGCAATCTTTGGAGAACATCAAGGAAGCCAGGGGGGTTCGGGACATTGGCGGGTATTCCTGCGGCCTGTACGCCAGTTCGATCCGATATGACGGGGAACAGCAAAAAAAGATGGAGTCCGTAGTTGAAGGTATCAGGCCTTTTGTTGATGAGCATTACTGGCTTCCGTTGTACTCGATGGGGTCTCTTGCTTCCGAGCGGGAAAAGGAGTTGGGTTACAGACCTACCGCCGGGAATCAGGGGCGGTTGGGGGCGTTGAGAGAGCCTTTGCCTTGCTGGAGTGCATTTACCGAGGGGCATGTGACTGCCGACGGGAAATTGAGCGCCTGCTGTTTTGACGCCGATTCCCGATGGGCGATGGCGGACTTGAACAAGGTATCCTTCATGGAAGGGTGGCACTCGGATGCTTTCAAGAGGCTCAGGGCGGCTCATCTGACCAGGGATGTATCGGGAACGGTTTGCGAGGAGTGCGTGGCTTATGGATGAGGTCGTGTTTTTTTGCATTGATCATCTTTACAAGCTTCCCCCCGGGGTGGTCTGGAGATGGGCGAAGAACGATACTCCTTGCGCCTGTGATTTCTGCGAGAAAAAGGCCGATTGGATCGCGATAAAAGTTCATGCTGAAGATATTCATCGGGTATGACCCTAGGGAGTCGATTGCTTTTCACGTTCTGGTGAACAGCATCCTCAAAAGGGCGTCAAGACCGGTTCTGATCTCTCCGATCATGCTTTCCCAGCTTCCCATGTACAAGCGGGAAAGAAGCCCGGATCAGAGCACGGACTTCACTTATGCAAGGTTCCTGACCCCGTATCTTGCCGGTTCCGGAACGTCGGTCTTCATGGATTGCGACATGCTTTGTCTTGCTGACATCAACGAACTCGAAGACCTGGCGGTCTCGAACCCCCATCACGATGTTCTGGTGGTGAAGCACGACTACGAACCGAAGACGGAAACCAAGTTCTTGGGGGCGAAGCAGACGAAATACCCCTGCAAGAACTGGTCTTCCCTGATGGTCTTCAACGGTCATCGAATGGCGGTCAAAGACCTTACCGCGGATTACGTGAATACCGCTTCCCCGATGGATTTGCACCAGTTCAAATGGGCGCGGTCGGTCGGAGAACTTCCAAAGGAGTGGAATCACCTTGTCGGGGAATACCCGCCAAATCCGAAGGCGAAAATCCTTCATTTCACCCTTGGAGGGCCTTGGTTCAAGAAGGATACGGAATCCGCCGATGAGTGGTTCCGGGAAATGATCTGATGGACATCTCCTACAGTCCCCCGGGGGCGATTGCAAGGGACTATATCCTCGACCGGTCTTACGTCTCGATGCTGATCGGCCCCGTAGGGTCAGGGAAGACCGTCGCTTCGATCATGAAGGGTATCGGGGTTTCGATGGCGCAGGAACCCTACGACAAGACCAGATACTCTCGGGGATTGATCTTGCGGAACACCTACCCTGAGTTGAGGTCGACGGTCATCAAGTCCTTTCAGGAGTGGTTTCCGGAAGAAGTTGCTCCAATCAATTGGGCGTCCCCGATTACTGCAAAACTCGATTTCTGGCTACCCGACAAGACCCGTGTCAAATGCGAACTGCTTTTTTTGGCCCTGGATAGACCCGAAGACGCCGGAAAGTTGAGGTCATTGGAGATCACATGGGCGGCGATCTCGGAAGCTTCCGAGATCAACAAGGGGGTCTTTGACATGCTGACCCAAAGGGTAGGTCGTTACCCTCCTGCTCGATGGGGTGGGCCGACGTTTTCCGGGGTATTTGGGGACACGAACCCTCCGGACGACGATCATTGGATTTACCGGATTTTCGAGGAAGAAAAACCGAAGGACTACCGGATTTTTCACCAGCCCGGAGCTTTGAAGCTCGAAAAAGGCGAATGGATACCCAACGAAGGGGCGGAGAACATCCACAACATCCAGTTGGGTTACGACTACTGGCTGCGGCAGGTTTCAGGAAAGACAAGGGATTGGTGCAAGGTCTTCCTTGGTGGCCAATATGGAACGGTCGCTTCCGGGAAACCCGTATACCCGGAATATTCGGATGAAATGCATTGCAGGCCGACGAAACCCTATCCGAATCTGCCGATCCTGTTGGGGTTCGACTACGGACTGACCCCGGCCTGCGTGATTTGCCAGGTGTCCCCGAGAGGCCAGTTGTTGATTCTGAACGACATCACCTCGGAGAACATGGGTATCAGGCAGTTCGCGAATGACATCGTGAAGCCATTCCTTTCGATGAATTACCCGAGGTACACGATTTACGCCGTCGGAGACCCTGCCGGAAACGCCAGGAAGGATACCGACGAAAAGACGTGCTTCATGGAGCTTGCTGAAGCGGGAATCCCCTGCATGCCGGCGATCACGAACAACTTCCAGGCAAGACGGGAAGCCGTTGCGGGATACCTGACGAAACTTATCGACGGACAGCCCGCCTTGATCGTTTCTCCAGAAGCCAAGGCCATCAGGAAAGGTTTCAACGGTGGATACTGCTTCAAGCGGGTTCAGGTATCCGGTGATGAAAAGTATCGGGACATGCCGGACAAGAATAGCTATTCGCATCCGCATGACGCCCTTCAATACGCGGCGTTGTACACCCAAACCATGAAACTAAGTGCCGACTTCGGCAAGAAAATCGACTATCCGAAAATGGGAATCGTATGAGCATCGAACTCTGGCAACGTGTGAAACTTCTTGAAAAGCGATTTGACGACATGTCTTCCGTGAAAGAAGACGCTCCCAATGAAGACCGTCTGAAGAGGCTGGAGATGGAAATCCGCATGATCAAAGCACGATTGGCGCGAAAAAATGGCGAAAAGACTGACTGACGACGAAATCCGGGCCAATTTGCAGGACGAAATCCGCCAATCCGTAGGCTATCATGGTGGAGAACTTTCGGATCAGCGGAAACAGGCCCTTGAGTATTACTACGGCGAACCGTTCGGAAACGAGGTAGAGGGTAGGTCTTCCTACGTCTCCCGTGACGTGGCGGACACCATCGAGTGGATCATGCCGGCGCTGATGAAGATTTTCACCGCGTCGGACAACATCGTGAAGTTCGAGCCGCAGGAACCGAATGACGAGGAGGCCGCGAAACAGGCCACAGACTACGTGAATTACCTCTTTCGGCGCCAGAATGACGGCTTCCTGACGCTTTACACGTGGTTCAAGGACGCCCTGCTGTCGAAGAACGGTTTTGTGAAGGTCTATTGGGAAGAAAAAACCGAGGTCAAAACCGAGACCTACGACCAGCTGACCGAAGATGAATTCATGTACCTCATGCAGGAATTCCCGGAAGCGGAGATTCTCGAACACACCAACGAAGAAGGCCTTCATGCGATCAAATTGAAAACCACGCAAACCGAGGGGAAGTGTTGCGTAATCCCGGTTCCCCCGGAAGAAGTCCTGGTCTCGAAGAACCCCGTCTACCCCCTTTCGAGAAACCGGTTTGTTGCCCATCGCCGCAGGGTGACGCTCGGAGAACTGAAGGAAATGGGCTTCGACGCCGAGGGGGTCACTTCCGACGAAGACGGGGATTTCAACGAAGAAAGAACGACTCGATTCTCCTACGACGAGACGAACGATACAGATTCACCGAAGGACAAGGATCCCCAACATATCTGGTTGACGGAGTGCTACAAGAAGATCGACATCGGAAACGGGTTGAGCTTTCATCGGGTCATCATTGCCGGAAACAAGGTTCTGGAAAAGGAGGAATGCGATTCCATCCCCTTTGTGACCCTGACCCCGATTCTGCTCCCCCATAAGCTTTTCGGAATGTCAATTGCCGATTTGGTGATGGACATTCAATTGTTGAAATCCACGGTCTTCCGTCAAATCCTGGACAACATGTATCTTGCCAATAACGGGCGATACATGGCTCTCGATGGAATGGTCAACATCGACGACCTTTTGACCAATCGCCCAGGCGGGATCATCCGGGTGAAGACCTTCGATGCGGTGAAGCCCATTCAGCCCCCTCTTCTGGGGGCACCGGCTTTCAACCTGATCGAGTACATCGACACGATCAAGGAAAACCGAACCGGGGTCACGCGGTACAACCAGGGAATTGACGCCAACTCCCTGAACAAAACCGCTACCGGGATAAACCAGATCATGACCGCTGCCCAGCAGCGGGTAGAGCTTATAGCCCGGGTTTTCGCTGAAACCGGGGTTAAGGATTTGTTCTGGTCGATTCTTGCAATCATCCAGAAACATCAGGACAAGCCCAAGCTTGTAAGGCTGAAGGACGGATGGGTGCCAATGAATCCGCGGGAATGGGCGGACAAGTTCGACATGGATGTGGTAGTGGGACTTGGAACCGGATCACAGGAAACACTGATGAACGGGGTCAATCAGATTCTCGCAATGCAGCAAACCTTCATGCAGCTTGGAATCACCGTTGTCACCCCGGAGAACTTCTATAACGCCGCCGTGAAGCTCGTTCAGGCCGCGAACATCAAGGGGGAAGATTTGTTCTTCACCCATCCGTCGAAGATGCCGCAGCAGGAACCGCAGCAAGACCCGAAGCTGGTCGAAGTCCAAATGGACATGCAGTTGGGACAACAGAAACTTCAGCTTGCCACCCAGAAGGCCGAGGCGCAAACCAATATGAAGCAGCA
>CAZTDV010000061.1:0-13653 GCA_964612195.1 uncultured Sediminibacterium sp. | reverse complement strand
AGAAACTTCAGCTTGCCACCCAGAAGGCCGAGGCGCAAACCAATATGAAGCAGCAGCAGATGCAGCTTCAGGCGCAACAGCAGCAGCAACAGCTTGCGCTTGAAATGGAGCGCATCAAGATGGAAGCCATGCAAGAAGCCGAAAAGATCAGGATGCAGGCCACCATCGACCGGGAAAAGATGCAGGCCATGCTCCAGCTCGAAAGAATGAAAGCCCAGATCGAAATGATGCTGGAAAAGGAAAAGATGGATCGGGACGACGCAAATCAACACCGTGACAGGATGGCCGAAGTCGTCGCCGGGTTCAACGACTCCATGAATGAACCTGATGAATCGTGATGACGAAGTCGCCCGAGCGGAACATGCCCGGCAACTCTTGAAGGACGAACTTCTGAATGAAGCCCTTGCGGAAATCGAAGCGGCTACGATTCAGAAATGGGAAGCCGCCAAGAGCACACAGGAACGGGAAGACTACTGGAGACTTTACCGGATCAACAAGCTTTTTCGGACGGCACTGGAAACCCATGTGCAGACCGGGAAGATGGCCGAATTGCAGTTAGCGGAAAAGAGGCGGTTCGGCCTGTTCTGAATGCTATCGCCGGGAGGCGTAAGCAAGGCCCGGGGGATATTCCCCCGGGTTCCCCTTGATGGAGAAAGACTATGGAAACCCAAGCGACAGCGCCGGAGTCATCCCAAGCGCCAGAGCCGGTTCATGCAATCGACCATGAAAACACGATTCTTGAACGGCTGACGAATTTCGTCAAAAACAACCCCGACAACGATCCCGACGCGGGGACTGACCTCGAAGGCCAGAACGTCAGGCCGCAAGAAGCCGATGAACTCCCCCCGCCCGAGGAAGAGGACGAAATCCTCGAAATCGACGAGGACACGCCGTTTTTCGAGCTGGAATACAAAACCGACAACGGGAAGGAAACCAAGAAACTTTCCGCCAAGGAACTCCGGGAAGGATGGTTGGCGAAGCAGGACTACCATCGGAACATCCAGAAAGTCCAGCAGGAACGCCAACAACTTCAGCAGACGATTCATCAGGAAACCCAGAAGGCCCAGCAAGCTTATGAAAGTCAGTTGGCGATTCTGCGCCAAGCCGTCGTCAAGACGGCCGCGCCCGAGCTCTCCAATATTGACTGGAACCGGCTTGCAAATGAAGACCCGGCGGAATTTGTCCGCATGTCGGCAAGGGCTAACCAGGTCAACACGATCCTTCAGGGGATCGACCAGGAGCAGCAAAAAGCTTCAAGCCAGCGAGCCGCCCTACAAGGCCAAGCTTTGCAGGTCGCAGTACAAAGGGCGCAGGAAACGCTTTCGCGTGAAGTGCCCAATTGGGGACAGGAGTTGTATCAAAGCCTGCTCCAGACCGGCGTACAGGAATACGGTTTCGCGCCGGACGAAGTTTCAAAGATTGTGGATGCAAGGACGATCAAGCTACTGCACGACGCCCATCAATACCGGCAGCTTCAAAAAGCCAAGCCCCAGGTTGAAAAGAAAGTCGTCACGATTCCCAAGGTAGTCAAGCCCGGAAGCGCCAACAAGCCTGATTCCTCATCTGATACCGCTGGACTTGAGAAAAGACTCAAGAAGACCGGCGATTGGAGAGATGCAGCAGCTCTGTATCTCGCAAGCAAGAAATCCAGATAAGGAGTAACAGACATGAGTGTACCAGCCGCTACGTTTCAAACGCACCAGGCTATCGGCAACCGGGAAGATTTGACTGACCTCATCAGTGACATCAGCCCGACCGAGACGCCTTTCTACAGCATGGTCGCCAAGACCAAGGCTAAGGCCGTCTTCCATGAGTGGCAAACCGATGCCCTCGCCGATGCTGCGCTCAACCGCAACATCGAGGGCGACGATTCGACCGCCACCACCGCTGTTCCCACCGTTCGCCTCGGCAACTACGTCCAGGAGTTCAAGAAAGTGTTCCAGGTCTCCGGAACGCAGGAGCTCATCGACAAGGCCGGCCGCGATTCCGAAATCGCCTATCAGACGATGAAGAAAGGCAAGGAACTGAAGCGGGACTTCGAGTTTGCGCTGGTTCGCAACCAGGCCTCTTCGGCTGGCGGCGCTGGCACGGCTCGTTCCCTCGCTTCCGTGGAGTCGTGGATCGCCACGAACAAGACCTCCAAGGGCACCGGCACCGCGCAGACCACTCCGGGATTCGCCTCCGGTACCGTGGTTGCACCGACCGATTCGACTGCGGCTGGATCCTTCACGGAAGCCAACCTGAAGACGATCATGTCGGAATGCTGGAATGCCGGCGGTTCTCCCAAGGTGGTCATGGTCGGCCCCAATGCCAAGAAGAAGATTTCAGGCTTTACCGGCATTGCGACGATCTATCGCGAAACCACTGGCGTGAAGCAGGCGACCATCGTCGGCGCTGCCGATGTCTATGTGGGCGACTTCGGGGAGTATCGCATCGTCCCGAACCGATACTCGCGCGACCAAACCGTGTTGCTGCTCGACATGGATTATTGGGCTGTCGCATCGCTTCAGGGAATCACCAAGGAGAAGCTTGCCAAGACCGGCGACTCCGAGAAGTGGCACCTGATGGCGAAGATGACCCTGGAATCCCGCAACGAGAAAGCGAGCGGGAAACTGGCCGACGTCGACGGCACGCTGTAACCAAGGCGGGGCGGGGGGGGGAAACCTCGCCCCTTTTTCCCATGAAGAAATTCTTCGACTACGACCCGACCACCGGGATCACCGAGACGTTTCATTATGACCCTTTGACGGATGAAACGACCATCGAATCGACGCAGGACGCGACCCCTTGCCTTGAAGTCAACAAGGCAATGGCGAACGACGAGGAATACACGAAGCAGGGAATCAAAAACGGCGAATGGCATTACGCCTCGATCCCCACCATCGTTCAACTGAAATGGCTGAATGAGTACGGTGAGAAGAATTGGCCGCTGCATCCCCATAACAAGGACTTGCTCTTTCGACTCCTGAATTCACCCGAATGGCGACATCTGAAGACAACGCACAAAATGCACGCCTGAACAAGGCAAAGAGCCTAATCGAGGCCGGTGAATACGACGAGGGCCTGACGATCTGCAACACCGAACTGAATCAGGATTTCAGCAACGCGATAGCCCTTTTCCTGATGGGGTATTGCTTTCTCAGAGCTGAAAGATTCGGCCTTGCCTATACCTGCTTCGAGCGTGTTGCCAAGCTCACGAATCGTCCTGAAGCATGGAACAACATGGGCATGTGCCATCAGGAGACATGGAACCTGGACGACGCTGAAAGGTGCTTCCGGCAAAGCCTGAAGCTGGAACCAGAGAACACGGCCGCGCTGAACAACATGGCGTTGATCAACGTCAATCGCTGCAAGCCGGAAGAAGCACTTCAGTGGGCAAGCAAAGCCTTACAACTCGATCCCGAGATGGTCGACGCCAAGGACAACAAGGCCTTGGCCTGCCTGATGCTGAAGCAGTGGAAGGAAGGATGGAAGAACTACGAAGCCGCCCTTGGGCACCACAAGCAACGCCAGCACCGGGTTTATGGCGATGCCAAGGACTGGGATGGGACAAAAGGGCAGACGCTGGTCGTCTATGGCGAGCAGGGGCTAGGGGATGAAATCGCCTTTGCGTCTTGCATCCCGGATGCGATTCGAGACAACAGAAAGGTCTTCATTGACTGCGACCAAAGACTCGAAGGGCTTTTCAAAAGGTCGTTCCCCGAGGCGGAAATACATGGAACTCGATTCGCAAGCCCTGAATGGCTTGAAGCTGGAATTGACGCTCAAGCAGCTATGGGAAGCCTGCCCCAATTTTATCGCAACCGTGACGAAGACTTCCCCGGAAGTGCATATCTGGTGCCAGACCCTGAACGCCGAATCCAATGGAAAGCACTACTTGATACATACCGGAAACCTGCAATAGGAATTGCATGGACAGGCGGTTTGCTCTCCACCGGGAAGAAGAAAAGATCGCTCTCGCTGGAAGACTTCGCGCCGATCCTGAAGGCCATTCCTGCAACATGGGTGAGTCTTCAATACCGGGATGGGAGGGAAGAAATCAAGGCATTCGAGGACAAACACGGAATCAGGATTCACGACTGGCCCAGGGCGACGCAGACGAAGGATTACGACGATACCGCCGCTTTGGTGGCCGAACTCGATCTCGTCATCTCCGTGACGACCGCGGTTGTCCATCTTTCCGGGGCCATCGGCAAGGAATGCTGGTGCCTGGCGCCTTCAAAGCCGCGCTGGTTCTACGGGCTGGAAGGGGAACTTCCCTGGTACAAGTCGGTGAAGATGTTCCGCCAGAAAGCGGAATGGCCGATCAATGACATCGTGAAGCTGCTGCAACTCAGATGGGGCTAGGCGACTGGATTCTTGCTACCGCCGAGGCGCGGCAGCATAACGAGGAAACCGGACTGAAAGTCGTCTTTGTCGATTACCGGGACGATCGCCCTTTCAGGTCGGAGGTTTTCGACAACAATCCGAGGATCGAACAGCATCCGCAGCACGGAAGGCAGTATGTCGTGCTGAGAACCAACGGCGGCGGAAGGCGCCCATACCACACCGGATATGACGGCGAACGCTTCTACTGGAACATGGACTTCAAGGCCACGCCGGGAGAACTGTTCCTATCAAGGGACGAAAAGAATCGCGGAGAGGAATGCGTCCTGATCGAGCCGCACGTAAAGAGCTTCACCATGTCGCGGAACAAGGCATGGCACAAGTGGCAGGAACTGGTCGATTCCCTGCCATTAAACTGGGTGCAACTCGGCCCACCGGAAGCAAATGCGCTTCGCGGGGTTCGCCGGGTCATCACGAAGAAATTCAGGGATACGCTTGGATGGATAGAAAAGGCTTCATTGGTTGTGACTGCGGACGGGGCGCTGCAGCATGCCGCCGCCGCGTTGGGGACGCCTGCGGTTGTTCTGTGGGGGCACCTGGTTCCCCCCTCAGTGCTTGGTTACGACTCTCATACGAACATCTGTCACGCGACGGAATGGTGCGGACTGAACGCCCCGTGTCCGAAGTGCCGGGAAGCGATGGATGCCATCAGCGTGCAGGAAGTGAAGGCCGCAATTGAAAGCCGTCTATTGGCACGCTGACGCCTCCTTCGCATGGGGCGGGAAGGTAGGGGATACATACAAGCGGCTTGCCGAAAGGTTCGTCCCGCTGTGCCACAAGCACGGGATGCAGGTTGTTCATCTGACCGCCATGAACCATGAAGGATGGGGGGATGAAGTCATCCGGTACGACCTCGATCCGAAGCACGTCATGCTGAACCGGGAAGTCGCCTTTGCGGAATTCCTCGAAGCCGCCCCGGATGACGTGTATTGGTTCACAGAGCCGGACTATGAAATCTTCCGCATGTGGCCGGCTTTGGAAAAAGACCTCTGCATGCTGAAGCGCGAAGACCATGTTCCGCTAACCCCTGCGTGGAGAATGGCGACGAAAAAGGCTTTGCCGGTTTTCAGGAAGGCCTGTGAAGACTATCTGAAGATGAACCATTCCTTCGACTGGCATGGAGATTCCCATGTCTGGACTGACATCTACCATCAGGCTAAGGACGGAGAGTTTCTAGGTGTGCAGTTCGAGTTTCGCCCATACGGGGAATACATCAAGGGGAAGACGATTTACGGCGCGAACCATCTGGCGCAAAGGAAATTCGAGTACCTGCAAAGGAAAGCATGAAGCTCGTCAAAGGGGTCTGGTTGCCGGATGAAGAACAGGAAATGTCCAAGTTCCTCGAATCCTTTCAGGTCGATGGGGTCGGGGTCTATCAGTATCAGAAGCTCCTGGAAGCGTTGAAGCATGTCAGGAATTTCAGGACGGCCATCGACATCGGGGCGCATTGCGGGCTTTGGTCGATGCAACTCAAGAAGCGCTTTCAACTGGTGGTTGCCTTTGAACCCGTCCCGGAACATTGCGCCATCCATGCGATGAATTGTCCTGATGCCGAACTGCATCAGGTAGCCCTTGGGGATAGGGAAGGGACTGTCAGGCTCTCCAAGGGGATCAAATCCACCGGGGATACGCATATCACGCTTGACGGGGAATACGAGGCCAGACTGGAAAGACTGGATTCCTTCGACGTGAAAGACGTGGATTTCATCAAGCTGGACTGCGAGGGGTACGAACTGTTCGCCCTGCGCGGCGGGGAAGAAACAATTGACGAATACCGCCCGGTCATCATTGTCGAACAGAAACCCGGGAAGGCGAAGTCTTACGGCCTTGACGATACGGAAGCGGTGGAATGGCTGAAGAAAAAGGGCTACTCGCTGAAAGCGGTTCTGGCCGGAGACTACATACTTACGCCTACCTGACGGGGCATAACCTTCGGGATGCCCCTGTAAAGGCGTTTGCAAAAGGATGTGACGCAACGATCAAAGGCCCGTCTTCTTCCCTTGCGGGAGGCCTCTCGATCCTCTACGGCTTCGGTGAAGAACACAAGGGGAAACTGATCCATTGCAGGAAGAACGGAATGCCGTTCATCCATATGGATCACGCCTATTTCAAGCGCGGTTACGGGCAAGGCAATTTTCGTGTGTGCTTCAACTTCTTCCATCAAACCGGACTGATCGACGTTCCTGCGGACAGGATGCGCCCATTCGAGGAATGGAAGAAGGGAACCCATGTACTACTGATTGAACCCTCGGAGAACATTTGCCGGATCCTCGGTGAGATGGATTGGGTGCGGCAAACAGAATTCTTCTTGAAGAAACATACCGATCGGCCGATCAGGATCAAGAAGAAAGGCCCCGGACTCATGGGAGAGTTGAAAGACGCCCATGCGGTTGTTTCCCTATCATCGGTGGCCGAAGTCGAAGCCGCCGTTCATGGGGTTCCTGTTTTCACGACTGAATACTCTCCCGCCGTTCAGGTGGCAGAACGGGACTTCACGAAGATCGAAACCCCGAAATACCCGGACAGGGAGCCGTGGTTGCGGACGCTTTCCTACTCTCAATTTCACGTCTCGGAAATGCAAAACGGGATGGCATGGAGAATCTTGAATGAGCATTACGACCTACTCGGAACTGCAGACTGCAGTAGCCAACTGGCTGCACCGCACAGACCTGACATCCCGCATCCCTGAATTCATCACGCTTGCTGAAGCGAGGATCAACAGGAAGCTGCGCGACAGGGGGACAGAGGCGTCGGCGGACATCACCATCAGTGCGAGAACCGCCGCTTTGCCGTCGGACTTCAGGGAAGCGCGAAGGCTTTACCTCGATACCAGCCCTATCCGTCTTCTGGAGTATATGAGTCCACAGGACTATTGGTATCGGTATTCCTCGACCAACACTGGGAAACCGGTGGTCTTTTCCGTTGAAGGATCGAACTTCCTTTTCGGGCCTGTCCCCGATGGAACCTACACCGGGAAACTTCAATACTTCCGAACGCTTCCAGCCTTGTCTTCTTCGGTGCATGGAATATTTACGGCGAATCCAGACCTGTACCTGTTCCAGTCTCTAGTCGCGGCGGAACCCTATCTCGAAAACGACAGGCGAGTTGAATTGTGGAAAGCGCAGGCCGATGAAATCCTTGGTGAGTTGTTGCAACAGCAAACCACCTACGCCGGGCCGATGGTCATGCGCGACGACTACAATCCCTACTGAGGTGAATCATGGCACTTGAAACCGGAACCTACATCTCTGATCTTGTAGCTACAAATCCAGTTGCATCGGACGCGAAGTCACAAGGCGACGATCATATCCGCCTGATCAAAAGCACGGTCAAGGCCACCTTTCCGAACGTCTCCGGGGCTGTAACACCGACGCATACGGAACTGAATTACGTCGATGGCGTGACATCTGCCATCCAGACGCAGATTGACGGGAAACAAGCATCAGACGCATTCCTGACCTCCATCGCCGCCCTCGGCACCGCAGCGAACAAGATGCTCTACACGACCGCAGCCGATACCGCTGCGGAGACTGCCATCACTGCTGCAGGTCGTGCCCTTCTCGATGATGCTACTGCCGTAGACCAACGCACGACATTGGGCGCTGCCGCTTCCGGATCGAATGCTGATATCACGGCGCTGACAGCTATCGCAGATGGTTCTGCTTCCGCGCCGTCTATTGCACATACCGGAGATGCCAACACCGGCGTCTGGTTCCCCGCTGCGGATACGATTGCCGCGAGTACGGGTGGGGCTGAGAGGATGCGGATTGATTCGAGTGGGAATGTCACCGTCACTTCCGCAGCACTCCTCGGCTACGGCACAGGCGCAGGCGGCACGGTTACGCAGGCGACGAGCAAATCTACTGCGGTCACGCTGAATAAGCCGTGCGGTCAGATCACGATGAATAATGCTGCTTTGGGAGGCGGTGCGGTGGTGCTGTTCGGATTCACCAACAGTGTTCTGACCGCCACTGACACCATGATTATCCATCGCCAATCTGCGGGTAGCGCATCCTCATACAACGTATGGGTAGATTCAGCGGGTACAGGGGGCTGCAATATCTGTGTGCAGAATATATCGGGAGGGTCGCTCTCCGAAGCTCTCATATTGAACTTCGCCATCATCAAGAGTGTAACGAGCTAAATGGAGAACACAATGATCATCCTAAAACAAATCATCCATGACGCCAAGACCAACAGCGTCGAAGCTACTTGGGTAGAGCGCAACATCGCCCCTGATACGGTAGTCCCCGAAGAACTGCTGCCGGATACCACAGACGACGAAGGCAATATCATTCTCGGCAAAGTTATTCCCGCGCACATAGTTCCCGGCGCGGTTACTGACGTGCAAGTCAAGTGCCATTCCTACTCTGACCGTCAGATGGATATGTTGCGTGCTGATCTTGGAGCAGATGCCGCAGAGCATGAAGCTCTGATGGCAGAAGTCGAAGCCAATCAGATTCCATATCCTGAACCAACACCGGAACAGATCGCAGCAGAAGCCAAAGCCAAGCTCCGCGAGATCGACATCGCCAGCATCCGGGCGCTGCGGGAATATGTTGCAGCACAGGCCGACGCGCCGCAGACCATCAAGGATAGGGAAGCCGCCGCTATTGCCGAGCGGGGAAAACTGAAATGAATACCTCGAACCTCGAACACGGCGCATATGCCTTCCTGATCCAGATTCCCTTCGGATTGTTCGGATTCTGGTGGACGGGCGCATTCGTCGCCATTGCTTTTTTCCTCGGCCGCGAACACGCGCAGGCCGAGAAACGAATCACCAATGGAGGTAATGTCAATGGACTTAATCCTCTGGCTGGCTTCGACATTCGAGATTGGCCCATGGACGCTCGGCTCGATCTTGCTGTACCTGCCGGCGTGGTGGTATTGGCGGCTCTTCTGGCTGGCATCTGGTACTAAGGCATGTTGAAATCCTTCAGCAATCTTGGGCAATACGGGATCAACAAAGACCTGTCATCCCATGAATTGCCTGTCAACGCATGGACGGACGGACAGAATGCGAGGTTCGAGCATGGCTTGGTCAAGCCGTTCTTCGGCCATTGCCGGATTTACGAACCGCCAACAGTCGTTCCTTACCATGTAGTCCCTGTCACGATCAACGGTTCTCGATACTGGATATACGCAGGGGCAGGGAAGATTTACTGCGTCAATGGATCGACGCATACCGACCTGACAAGGGCCTCCGGGGGAGATTACACCGGGGTTCCGAACAAGTGGATATCGACTGTCCTAGGCGGTATTCCGATCCTGAATGACGGTTCCGGATCGAACCTGCCGCAGTTCTGGGATTTGAACCTGGCGAACAATTTCGGCAACCTGACAAACTGGCCGGCTTCGACTTATTGCAAGTCCATCCGGGCATTCAAGGGATACCTGATCGCGCTGAACATCACCAAGACCTCCACCAACTACGCCTATATGGTGAAGTGGTCGCATCCCGCAGACCCAGGGGCGGTTCCTGCTTCGTGGGATGAAACCGATCCGACCAAGGACGCCGGGGAATTCGATTTGTCCGAAGGGCAGGACATCATCGTTGACGGATTGCAACTGCGGGACAACTTCATCATCTACAAGGAATCGTCCATCTGGATGATGAACTACATCGGCGGAACGTACATCTTCAACTTCAGGAAGATATTCGCCCAAGGCGGAATGCTGACGAAGAACTGCGCGGTCGACTTCAACGGCATGCACTGCGTTCTGACGGGTGACGACATCATCGCCCATAACGGGGAAACGGTTGAATCCGTCATCGACGGGCAGACCCGCCGGCATATCTTCTCGACGATGGATTCCGATGCAATCGACAAGTGTTTCGTCTTCAAGAATCCCTACCTGAGCGAGATTTACATCTGCTATGCGGAGTCCGGAAATACCGTGCCGAACATCGCAATGGTCTGGAACTACAAGGACGACACCACGACGTTCAGGGACTTGCCGAACGTGCATCATGCCAGCACGGGATTGGTCGAGAGCACGCTGGCTCCTCTGGCCGATTCATGGGCGGTCGATTCGGATTCATGGGATTCGGATGTCACGACATGGAATCAGGCCATCTTCACCCCGGATGCGGTGCGGGTGGTCATGGCGTCTTCCGACACCCATCTTTACCTGCTCGATGCGCAAGCACGATTTGATACTGATCAGCCGACCGTCTTCGTGGAAAGACGCGGGTTAGCTTTAGGAAACCCGGAAGCCGTCAAGCTCGTCAAGCGCGTCATGCCGAGGATCAAGGGAACGGATGGCGAGACGGTCATCGTGAAGATCGGCTATGCGGACGATCCCTATTCCGACCCGACCTATACCTCGACCACCTACACCATTGGAACGACCGTCACCTGCGATGCGCTTGTGTCGGGAAGGTACATCGCCATCAGGATCGAATCTGGAACCGCCTTGCAGTGGCGGATGGATTCGATGGATGTTGAATACAGCTATGTGGGGAAATGGTGAGAACGCCCAGCATTGCATCCGCCTTCTACGCCCCGAACGACCCGCCCATCGGACAGCAAGACCTGCGGCAATGGATTCGTGAGGAACTGGTAAGGGTATCCGCCGCGATCTCCTTGCTGGCCGAAGGACACATTGACGCCTCACACGTCGCCCCGACAAGACAGCGGGACGGGGATATCCGCTATGCCGATGGGACTGACTGGAATCCCGGTGGCGGCGAAGGAATCTACGCTTACTACAACAGCACCTGGAACAGATTGGGATAGAACATGCCTACACTAAATCCGATGAATTCAGCCGATCCCGCCGCCCGGGCGCAGCTTGCCCAGATGCTTGCAGGACTCGACCCGTCTGTCCTTGACCCCCTGCGGTCGTATTGGCAATCGCAGTCCGACCCCTACGCGGCCTGGACGAACCTTACGAACCGGGACAACACGATTCAGGCGTCACGGGATGAAAACGGCAGGCTTTCCCCGATTTACACGGGGGAAACCTATTCCCCGGTCAACCTCGGTGCGTTTGACTGGCTCTATGACCCGGCCAACGTATGGAGCGGGGAATCCGAAATTCCCGGTTCCTACCAATACGACCAGTCATTCAACCCTGCCATTGGGGATACGGGCGCCAACGGTCTGGATTACGTCCCCCTTGAATACGTCAAGCGCAACGAAGCGGAATACAAAGCAAGAGACCCGAGCTTCGACATCAACAAGCTTGAGACCATTCAGCACCCCGTCATGGGGCCGGTCGTCCTCAATCAAGACCTGCCGCAGTTCGACCAGACCACGGGGGAAATGTTCGGGGAAATGATGAGCGCTGCGGCTATGGTCGCTGCCGGGGCAATGTCCATTTCCGCCTTTGCTGGTCAGTTCGGGATGCCGGGCCTGCAAAGCCTTCTCGACATCACCGCCGCTCCTACAACGGGGGCGGATTCGCTTCTCGCCGACCAGATCGCCGCCGAGATTGCGAACCTCACCGGCGGGCCTGGTGGTGCTATCGGTGGAACCACGACAACCGGCGGAACTACCGGGACAAATATCGGTAGCACGACCACATACGACCCGGGAAGCATAGAGGAAATCTCCAATCTTACTGGCGGGCCTGGGTACGACTATCCAACCCTTCCGAATACAGCTATCCCCAATACCAATACCACCCCGATTAACCCCACCGACACCGGCTATCCGTCTGAATGGCCAACTGACCCGACACTGCCGACTACTCCGACAACCCCCACAATCCCGCCAGCCCCCCCGGGGACTGATATCAGCGGGACAAGTACGGGCGGGCCATTGCCGCCGTCTGAGGTGGTTCCTGGTACGGGAACGACAATCAACCCGACCACCATCCCGCAATGGATTCAAGACCTCGCTACTTCAATGGGCATCAACCCAAGCACCCTGATGGGGCTTGTTGGGGCTGGCATCGGAGGCCTGGGCGGGGCTTTTAACGGGGCGCAAGAGGCAGGAACAACCACCGTTACGCGAGCCCCTTGGGCACCGATGGCGCCCTATCTTCTCGACGCTGCGGAGCGTTCGCAGAACTTCGCCAACACCCCGGCAATGAACGAGCAGGAGCGGGGCATCGTCAACACGGCCAACTCCTACTACTCGGGGCAGATCAACAACCCGATGATCAACAACATCCGGTCATATTCGGAGAACATCATCGACCCAAGCGGGAAGATCAATTCCCCGTTCGGGGACATCAGCAATGTCTCTGCACAAGTCCTGCAAGCCGCCTTGATGGCCGGGGTTGATCCGATTCAGGCAGCTCAGATGGCCGGCGTTGATCCGATTCAAGCAGCTCAGATGGCCGGCGTTGATCCGATTCAAGCAGCTCAGATGATGGGGTCTGCCGCAGACTACTCCGGCACGCAGTCCAGGATGGGCGGAGGGAACCCGGATCAGGCTTTGAAAGACCTGCTTGCGGGAAGGGTGGATAACCCCTATCTCGACCAACAGGCGCAGAGTATGTCTGACCTGATGACCCGGAACATGATGGAAACCATCATGCCGGGAATCAATACAGGAGCGAATGCCGCAGGTCAGTTCGGAGGTTCCCGTCAGGGCATCGCCCAGGGGCTTGCGACTTCCCGGCTGAATCAGGATATGTCCAAAGCCATGGCTGACCTGTACGGCAACGCCTACGAACAGGCCCAGCAAAGAAAGTATGGGACGGCAAACAGCCAGGCTTCCATTGCGGCGCAGCTTGCCAACGCAGACGCGGGGCGATTCACCACGGCAAGCCAGACCAATGCACAGCTAGAACAGGAAGCTGCCATCAGAAACGCCGCCAACATGCTCAACACTCAGCAATGGAATGCGGGGGCACAGAATGACATGTCACGGTTCAATGCGACCAATGCCTTGAACACTCAGCAGTGGAATGCGGGGGCACAGAATGACATGTCACGGTTCAATGCGACCAATGCCTTGAACACTCAGCAGTGGAATGCCGGGGCACTGAACAATATGAACCAGTTCAACGCCACGAACGACTTGACGGCGCAACGGTTCAATGCCGACATGAACCTGAACGAAAACCGGCTTGCCTTGGATGCCGCTGACAGGTCGGTGAATTGGGCGAACACTGCCAACACGATGCAGAACCAGAACATTCAGTCCGCTCTGGATACCGCCAATTACGAGCAGGAACAATTGCGGCAGCAGGTTAACGATCTTGTTGCGCAGATGTCGCGGCTTGGTGGAATGGGCGGTTCAACGGAAACCCCGTATTACACCAACCCCGCTGCTTCGATAGGAGGCGGGATTGTGTCGGGTTGGAATGCCG
>CAZTDV010000060.1:0-19278 GCA_964612195.1 uncultured Sediminibacterium sp. | reverse complement strand
TGCTTGCTAAAATTCCTACCAATTCTTTTGCAGAGAATCTTCCTTTTACCTCAAATAAAATAATATTGGTTTCCACCGGTGGAATCATACCCACAAAGTCTTTTTTCTTTAGTGCGTCTACTATCAGGGCAGCGTGTTCATGGTCCTGTTCCAATCGGGTCACTTGGTGGCGGAGGGCATATAAAGCGCCAGCTGCTAAATAACCAGCCTGCCTCATTCCACCCCCAAAAACCTTTCTGGTTCTTCGGGCTTTTCTGATAAAATCTTTTGTGCCCAATAAAACACTTCCAACTGGCGCCCCTAATCCTTTGCTTAAACAAACTGAAATAGAATCAAAGGTTTTACCGTACTGTTCCGGGCTTTCTTTTTTGGCAACTATGGCATTAAATAATCGGGCCCCATCTAAATGAAGACTTAAATTATTATTTAAACAAACAGCCTTAATTAATTGAATATCATTGAAATCGTAACAAGTTCCACCACCTCTATTGGCAGTGTTTTCTAAGCTAACCAATCGGCTTAATGGTCTATGTACATCGTCTTTATTGTTGATGGCAGCTGCTACCTGGCTGGCAGTTAATCTGCCAAAATTCCCTTGCAATAATTGAACAGATGCCCCTGAATTAGAAGCTATTCCACCCCCTTCGTACAAATAAACATGAGAGAGTGCATCGCAAATAACTTCGTCTCCTGGTTGGGTATGACAACGAATGGCTATTTGATTGGTCATGGTTCCACTTGGGCAAAATAGGGCAGACTCCATTCCAAATAACTCCGCACTATACTGTTCTAACTCATTAATGCTAGGGTCTTCCCCAAAAACATCATCTCCCACAGGGGCTGCATGCATGGCTGCCAACATAGGGGTTGTAGGTTTGGTAACGGTATCCGATCTAAAATCTATCATAATCAGCAATTTGCACAAATAAGCTTGATTTTCATTGAATTACCAAGTTTTTTACACTTAAAAGACTGAATTTCATTGTAAAATCGTATCTTTGTAGTTTCCGTAAGTTTTGGAGAATTATACCTTTTTGTGTGGTTTTATAACAAATTGAGTATTCTACTCGTTATCTAAAAAAGCAACAGTACAACATGAGGCAACTCAAGATCGCAACCCAGATTACCAACAGAGATTCGCAAGCAGTAGAGAAGTATTTACAGGAGATTTCCAAAATTCCAATGATCAACCCCGAAGAGGAAACTACTTTGGCCCAGAAGATTAAAATGGGTGATCAAAGAGCGTTGGATAAATTAGTGCAAGCCAACTTGCGTTTCGTGGTTTCTGTTGCAAAACAATACCAACACCAAGGTTTATCATTGAGTGACCTTATTAACGAAGGAAACTTAGGATTAATTAAAGCTGCTCAACGTTTTGATGAAACCAAAGGTTTTAAATTCATTTCATACGCTGTATGGTGGATTCGTCAATCTATTTTACAAGCATTAGCTGAACAAGGTCGTTTAGTTCGTTTGCCACAAAATAAGATTGGTACTTACAATAAGGCCAACAAAGCATACATGGCATTTGAGCAAGAACATGAGCGTGAGCCTTCTACAGAAGAGTTGGCGGAAATTCTAGAAATGAGTGAAACTGAAATCAACAATATTTTCCAAAGTAATACCAGGCATACTTCTTTAGATGCTCCAGTTCACGAAGCGGAGGATGTGGCAATGGGAGATTTATTGGAAGGTTCTGATGATACCGACGAAGATGTAATGAAAGATTCATTAAGAGAGGAGATTCGTAGGGTATTAAAATCATTGAGCCCAAGAGAAGCAGAAATAGTAAATGCTTATTTTGGATTGGATGGGGAGAACGGCGTAACTATTGAACAAATAGGAATGAAGTACGACTTAACAAAAGAAAGAATCAGACAAATTAAAGAGCGTGCCATAAAGCGTTTACAAAAAGCGCGTTACAGCAATGCACTTAAAGCATATTTGGGTTAATATTTCAGCCTCCGAATAGGGATATTCGAGAGGCCATTTTATTGAAAGCGCTCCGAAAAAATCGGGGCGTTTTTTTTAATCTTTTTTTCCTAAACATTGTTATAATTGAATGCGCAGAGTAATTATTATATTAAGCATCTTGTTTTTGGTAGCCTGTGAAAAGGATATTCAAATTGAGCCTACTCAAAACCAAGCCAAAATGGTAGTGGATGCAGAAATTGAAAATGGGCAAGCACCCATTGTAGTGCTGTCTACTTCACTCAATTATTTTTCAACTATTGATACTGCAACATTATTTGCGTCATTTATCAAAGACGCAAAAGTGCAAATCAACAACGGTACTAAAACAGTTAATCTACAAGTAAACGAATTGCGATTTCCTCAAGGTGGCAGATATGTATTTTATACAACGCCTCTTAACGATCCCATGTTGGGTGAAACGGGTAAAACTTACCAGTTAAGTATAGAACACAACGGACAACAATATCAATCAACCACCACTATTCCTATCATTACAAAAACCATCGACAGTCTTTGGTCTAAAAGGGTGGCCAATAGACCTACTACTGATAGTTTTCGTGTTTTGATGGCGCGCATCATTGACCCACCAGGGTTAGGAAATTATATTCGCTATTTTACCAAAGTAAATAATCAACCTTTATTCCCGGGTTTTAATAGTGCATTTGATGATGCAATTATAGATGGTAAAACATACAATATTGACATTGATAAAGGGGTTGATAAAAATCAACCTTTCGAAAGAGAGAATTATGGTTTTTTTAAATTAGGAGATACGGTCACAGTTAAGTTGGCCAATATTGACAAAGCGTCGTATACATTTTGGAGAACATGGGAATTTGCTTTTCAATCCATTGGAAATCCATTCTCATCACCAGGGGTAGTAAAAGGTAATATCAGCAATGGCGCTTTGGGTGCTTTTTGTGGATATGGTTCTCAATACAAAACTTACATTTGTAAAGATTAATTCAACATTATGGAACAAGGAACAATAGAAAAAGTATCGGTTTTGATAATAGGTTCAGGGCCTGCAGGATACACCGCAGCAATTTATGCAGCAAGAGCAAATATGAAGCCAGTTTTATACCAAGGTATTCAACCAGGTGGTCAGCTCACTATTACAACAGAAGTAGAGAATTATCCTGGATATCCTGATGGAATTCAAGGACCGGAAATGATGGTGCATTTTGAAAAACAAGCCAGTAGAATGGGGGCCGATATTCGTTATGGATTGGCAACCAAGGTAGATTTTAGCAGCACCCCACATAAGGTTTGGATTGATGAAGAAAAAGAAATTCATGCAGATGCAGTAATTATTAGTACTGGCGCTTCTGCAAAATGGTTGGGTCTTCCTAGCGAAGAAAGATTGAATGGATATGGCGTTAGTGCATGTGCGGTTTGTGATGGATTTTTCTTTAAAGGAAAAGAAGTGGCAATTATAGGTGCAGGAGATACCGCTGCAGAAGAAGCAATTTATTTGAGTAAGCTTTGTACACAAGTGCATATGATTGTACGTAGAGACCAAATGCGCGCGAGTAAAGTAATGCAAGACCGCGTATTAAATTCTTCCAATATTAAAGTGTACTGGAATTCAGAAACAGATGAAATTTTAGGAGATAAAAAAGTAGAAGCAGTTCGCATAAAGAATAATAAGACGGGTGAATTACAAGAAATACCTGTAAGTGCATTCTTTGTGGCAATTGGACACCAGCCCAATAGCGCCATCTTTAAAGACTATGTTGAAATGGATGAAACTGGTTATATTTTAACGGTGCCAGGTACTACCAAAACCAATGTGGCAGGTGTTTTTGCTGCTGGAGATGTACAAGATAAGAACTATCGTCAAGCAGTTACAGCGGCAGGAAGTGGCTGTATGGCTGCTTTAGATGCAGAGCGCTATTTAACTTCTATTGGGCACTAAACCATGAGCAAAGCAAGTATTCATTTAAATGATTTACGATTTTTTGCTTTCCATGGACTGTACAAGGAAGAGCAGGTGCTGGGTAATGAGTTTGCTATAAATATTGAAGTGGGTTTTACACCCACCAGTTTTCCTATCATGCATATAGCGGATACCATCAATTATGCCTTGGTTTATGAATTGGTAAAAAAGCGCATGCAAATTGCAACCCCCTTATTAGAAACCATCGCGTCTGATATTGCCAATGAAATTTTGGCACAGTTTTCTCTAGCTGATTATGTACATATTTCTATTGACAAGTTAAAACCGCCAATTGCACAGTTTGTGGGCAGTTTAGGGGTTACATTAAAACTGAATAGAGCCGATTATGAAAATTAGATGTTCGTTTGTAGTAGCGTTTTTTTTTAGTTGGATGGGGGCTGCCTTTTCTCAAGACATTGCTATTTTAGCCAAGGAGGCTGAGAATATAGAACGTCAATTGAAAGAGCCTGAGGCTTTGGCTAAATACAAACAGATTTTAGTATTAGAACCCAATAATATCAAATATTTAGTCAAAGCAGCAGAACTAGAGATTGCCATTGGAGGTAGAGAAAAAGACGAAAAGAATAAGCGATTGTATTTTGAATCTGCTATGGCTTATGCGCAAAGGGCGCTAAAAGCAGATCCCAATAATGCCGATGCCAATTATGCAATGGCTACTGTTTCAGGTAAAATGACCGACCTAGATATTGAGAATAAAAAGATTGTGGCTTACGTTAAAGACGTTAAAGAATATGCCGACAAAGCTTTAAGCATAAACGCCAATCATGCAAGAGCTAATTATACATTGGGCAAATGGCATTATGAAATGGTTACATTGTCTGGTATTAAGAAAGCAGCAGTTAAACTATTTTATGGGGGCTTACCTAATGGAGATTTGGATAAAGCCATTTTATACATGGAAAAGTCTAAAACATTGGAACCCTATTTTGTTACCAACCAATTAGATTTAGCCAAGGCCTATAAAGAGAATAGACAGCCTGCAAAAGCTATTGAAGTATTAGAAAGATTGGTAAAAATGCCCAATCGTTCCTTCAATGATATTGCTTTAAAAGCAGAAGGAGCCAAATTATTAGCATCATTACAATAAAACCAATATATGAGCTTACAAGATTTATTTTTAGAAGCAGTTGCCAACAGTAAAACTTTGTCTGAAAAACCAGATAATGATACTTTATTAAAGCTGTATGCTTTGTATAAGCAAGCTACAGAAGGAGATAACAAAGAAGAAGGTCCTGCCAATATGTTCGACTTTGTTGCTAAGTTTAAGCACGAAGCATGGGCTAAATTACAAGGTGTAACCAAAGATGATGCAATGCAGCAGTACATTGATTTAGTAAAACAATTAAAAGGCTAGATAGTTATTTTTTTCCAACGATTGCTGGTGATATACCAAAACGATGGGATAAACATAATGGACCAATACAACCATTCGCTTGCCCATCCCCATGTGATGGGCATGTTTAGTTTTTCTAACACAATGTATACGTATACCAAGTAAAAAATAATGGTTGCCACTTCGGTAAATAAATTCATTTTGGAATTTCCGGTACCAGTTACTGCGTTTACCCAAACAGTAGCTGCAGACATCATAATCATTGCAATAGACACTACTCTTAGCACTGGAATACCCGCTTGTATAAAGTCTTCTCCCTGCCCGTAAATGCCAAGGAATGCCCTTGGAAACAGATTTAAGAAAACAAATACGATACAAGCAAAGCCCATACTCCATTTTAATATTCTATAGATCAGTGGGATGACTTCTTCTTTTCTTCCCTGTCCAATAACATTACTCACCATGGTATTGGTGGTAGCGGCAAATGCCCAAGTAAAACAGCCAAAGAATCCAAATAAGTTGCGCATGGTATTAGATACAGCTAGGTCTCTGGCACCATGGTGTTCAATCAAAATATAAAAATATTCCCAGCTCATGATGCTGATGACATGTTGAAGTATAAGCGGATAAGATTGATTTAAGATGAGTTTAATATAAGAGAATTGGTAAGCTACTTTATTAAATAAATTGATCTTTTTGCTCATTCCATTAAAACGAATGACCAAAAAAACGGCCAATAAGCCAGCCCCTTCTGCAATAATAGATGCATAAGCGGCCCCATTAAATCCTAAATTAGGCATGCCTAATTTACCGTAAATCAATCCGTAGTCAAATACAATATTGATGATGGCTTCTGTTGCTGTACCCAGTACCAATAATTTACTTTGATTAATTCCTACCAATAAGGCATTTCGCATTTGATAGATGTAGAGTAGGGGCAATCCCCAAATGCGTATTGATAAAAACTGAACAGCCATATCTATTCCTTCTTTATCGTGCAAAGACCAATTCAGCATCATTGGTGCCACAAACCAAGTGGTTAATATGCCAAAGATGGCAAAGAACATAGCAATTCTAACGCCATGCCAAAACAGAATTCCTATTTCATCAATTTTATTTTCACCTGCTCTTCTAGAGATCAACGCTTGTAAACCATTATTCAATCCATTTCCAATTACTGCAAACATTAAGTAATAAACGCCTGTAATACCTGCAATCCCCAATTCTTTCTGCCCTAATCCACCCAAAAAAATATTATTCGTAATAAAATTGATTTGGGGAACAACAATAGAAGCAGATATAGGCAATGCAATACGAAGGATGGCTTTATTCCCTGTATTTACTTGAAGATTGAGTGGCTGAAGATTGCTCATATTGGGCAGCGAAGTTAGTAAAATGAGTGCTCATAATATCTTCGCTCTCCGTTAATGCTTTTTTATATATTATTGCAACGTAATTAAGATGAATGGCCAGGAAAAAAGCAGGATTTTATAACGAGGATCCCATCAGTGGATCTGCTTTTCAGCTAATCATAGAATTGGATGAGCAGGAAATGCGTTGCATGTCTAAAACTGTAGACAATGGAACCATTGTAGCATTTGAGTATTTTAGTTTAGACAAAGACCAAACAGAAGATTGGAATGATATTTTTTATGAAATCAAAACCATTTCTAAACTGTTTAATAAAACGTACAAATTAGTTACTTGTTTTTTTTGTACCCCAGAATCAATTTTGGTTCCCGAGAAATTTTTAACTGCAACTTCAGCCGAAGATTATTTGAACCTTATTTATGGTGAAAGTAGTAGGATGGAAGTAAAGTACGAAAAGTTAATTGCCACCAGAAGTTTCATTAATACTTATAGAATTAAAAAGTCATTGGCTGAATTATTGACTAGGCAGTTTATCATTTTTCAAACATCTCATGTGTATACTTCATTGTTAAATGATGTAATGAATAGGCGTAAGAATGAAGAGCAATTAGTGAAATTGCAATTTTATCATGGACATTTTATCATGGCCATTTTTAAAGAGGCAAAAATTCAAATGATTCAAACTTTCTCCTTTAAAATTGCAGAGGACGCTGTTTACTATATTATTCGCGCTGCACAGCAGTTTGGCATCAATACTTCTTTTGCAATAGTTGAGCTAAGCGGTATGATTGATTTAAATACTGAATTGTACTTGCAATTAAAAAAAGTTTACGAGAATATTGAAATCAACACTATGGAGGCGAATGGAATTATGTTCGAGGTAAACAAAGAGTATCCTCCGCATTATTTTACGCCATTTTTTAAATTGGCATTATGAGAATCATTTCAGGAAAATGGGGTGGAAGAAGAATTAGTCCACCAGCCAATATGCCATATACACGTCCTACAACTGATATAGCCAAAGAAGGGTTGTTCAATATTTTGCAAAATCGGATGAGCTTTGATGGAATTGAAACCCTTGACTTATTTGGCGGAACGGGTTGCATTAGTTACGAATTGGCGTCTAGAGGTGCTGAACATTTAACCATCGTAGAAAAAGACCCAATTATGCATGGGTTCATTGGCAAGAATGCCACCATATTAGGAATGGAAAATGTACAGTTACTAAAAATGGACGTGTTTGCTTTTTTACAAAGTTGTACCAAACAATATGATTTTATTTTTGCTGGTCCTCCTTATGCATTAGGAACCATTGACGAAATCCCCAAAATCATTGTTGCTAAAAAATTGATTGCACCCGGTGGATTTTTTGTTTTAGAACATACGCCACGAAATGCTTACGAAAAAATGGAAGGATTTTCATTTGTTAGAAATTACGGTACAACCGTTTTTTCATTTTTTGCAGGGGCTGAATAACTAATCTACCGAACCTATATTTTTTATGGTAGGCTTTTTACTTTTACTAAAAGTAAATTGTAAGCTTGTTTGTAAAAAGTTCTTGTATTGAGCCCTGTTTTGTGTAAAAAAGTCTGAACGGTAAATCCAACCCATTTGAATACTTAATTGGCTATTGAAGTTATATCCCCCTCCCAAATAAAAGCGGTTTTGTTCAAAAAATACCCCTTCATTATTAAAGTGAAATTCATTGGATGTATTTAAAAAGAGGGTCTTATTAGTTATAGATTTATTATTTAACGGTACAATGCCACTAATTCGATATCTGAATCTATTTCTATATCCGTTGGAAGTGAATCGCTGTTCTGCCCTTAATCGATGTTCCATTCTAAATGACTGAAATGATTGGTTCCAAATCAATTGCTGCCAAATTCTGTTTTCAGATACTAGAAAGGGGGTCTTAAAATTATCATTCAATTGATAAGTAATATACCTGCCCGTTCCAACTAATGAAGTTAATGATGAACTAATTGCATAAGCAATTCCACCCTTTACTTCATGATAATTAAAATGATCAAAAGTTTGTTGAGAGCGTAATTGCAATTCAATAAAAGCACTCCATTTACTATTGTAATTGAAACGACCAGTTAATACATTCCAAGTGCCCAGCCCAGGTGTTTGCGCTGTTAAATGAAGCGAGCTGCAAAAAAAAGCCCCGATAATCATCAGGGCTTTTTTAAATTTTATAGGTAGTGAAACCATTGTTTATTTATATCCCATTTTTCAAATTCTTTGGCCACTTCGGTTAAAAAGCTGGCTCCAATACTACCATCTACTATACGATGGTCATAACTTAATGATAAATACATCATATGTCTTATAGCAATGGTATCGCCATCTGGTCCTTCCATTACCATTGGACGTTTCTTTATAGCACCTACAGCCATAATTGCTACCTGAGGTTGACTAATTATAGGGGTTCCCATTAAACTTCCGAAAGTGCCCACATTCGTTAAAGTGAATGTACCTCCGGTGGTGTCTTCAGGTTTTAGTTTGGCATTTCTGGCAGCGTCTGCTAATCCATTTACTGCTTTACTTAGACCAACAATATTCATTTGGTCGGCTCCTTTAATTACTGGAACAATTAAGTTGCCAGTAGGTAAGGCTGTAGCCATTCCAATATTGATGTCTTTTTTTAGAATGATTTTATCACCGTCTAATGAACAGTTAATATAAGGGAAACGCTTAATCACATTTGCAATACATTCTACAAACATTGGCGTAAAAGTGAGCTTGGTGCCTTCGCGCTGTTCAAATTCATTTTTTACTTTTGTTCTCCACATCACCATATTTGTCACATCTGCTTCAGCAAAGCTGGTAACATGCGGACTGGTATGTTTGCTATCTACCATATGCTTAGCAATAAGCTTACGCATACGATCCATTTCAATAATTTCAGTTTCGCCCGAAACCTTCACCATAGATGGGTCAGAATACTTACCTGATGGCTGTGCAAAAATCGCTTGTGGTGTAGGCGGCACTGGGGCAGCATAAGCAGCAACATTTTGTTCAGGAAATCTTGAAGCAGATTTCATAACAGGCTCTGGTGCTTGCTGGTAGGTTGGTGGAGGCGCTGCTTGATAAGTTGGTTGTTGTGCAACAGGTTGAGGTGCTGGCACTACTGGTACAATTGGTTCTTGATTAACAGGAACAATTGGCTGTGGTTGTTCAACCGCTGGAGCTGGTGTAACTACAGGCGTTTCAGTAGCAGTTGTTGGAGTTGCTACTGGCTCAGGTGTTACAAGAGGAACAGGTGTTACAACAGGAACAGGGGCCGGTTGTGGTGCGGCAACTGGTTGTGGTGCTGCTGCTGGTTGCGGTGCTGCTGCTGGTTGCGGTGCCGGTGGAGCAACTGGTGTAATATATTGAGGCGCTGCAGAATAAACTGGAGCAGGCTGGTAGGTTGGAACCTTTCCTGCTTTCTTATCTGCAACATATTGTAAAATATCTTTTTTAGAAACACGACCATCATTGCCAGTTCCTGGTATTCTTTCTAATTCACTTAAGCTTATTCCTTCGCTGTTCGCAATGTTTAATACCAATGGAGAATAGAATCTATTAGAGGCTGGCTTAGCCATTAATTCTACCATTGGAGCACTTGGTGTGTAAGGTACTTCTACAACAGGTGGGGGTGCAACTGGAACAGGTGCTGGCGCTGGTATTTGTGGTGCTTCTATAATTGGTGTTGGAGCTTCAACCACAGGAGCTGGAGCAGGTGCTGGTGCTTCAGCAATTGGAGCAGCAACAACTGGGGCAGGCGTTGGAACACTTGCACTAGCAGTAGTTTCAACCCTTACGATAACTGTACCAATTGGCACAACGTCGTTCACATTGTAAAGGATTTCAGTAATGGTTCCTTCTACAGTAGAGGGAACTTCACTGTCTACTTTATCAGTAGCAATATCCAATACGGTTTCGTCTAATTTAACATGGTCGCCTACTTTCTTATGCCATTTAAGAATGGTAGCTTCCATAATACTTTCACCCAATTTGGGCATCACCAATTCAGCTATTGCCATATTGTACTACTGTTTAAAGCGGGTTAATAAGGTATAGTTAATATACGCAATCCACTACTAATCAACAAAGATAGTTGTTGATTCCGATTAAATAATCAACTATTATCCACAATCATTGCCCTCAACATATTCAATGCATTGATAGCGGTTAAGTTGATATTTCGCTCTCTATCAAATCTAAACTGAAACTGCTTTGCTACTACATTATTTTTGGAAGCTACTGCAATCCAAACTAAGCCAACTGCTTTCTCTTCTGTAGCTCCTCCAGGTCCCATAATGCCACTTACAGCAATAGCATAATCGGTATTCATTTTTACCCTTACTGAAACAACCATTTGCTTTACTGCTTCTTTACTTACAGCACCAACTGTCATTAAGGTTTCATGGGGTACATCTAATAACTGCTCTTTAATAATATTGGCGTAAGAAATAATTGAGCCCGTATAAAAAGTGGAGGAACCAGCATGTTTGCTTAGCAAGTGAGCAATATAACCCCCTGTACAGCTTTCTGCAGTAGCTACCGTTTGATTTTTTTGTTGGAGTAAATGGCCAATGACCATTTCCATAGGCTCATCTTTGTCGGTCACTAAATACTCTAAAACATTATTTTTCAATAGATTAAACTGATTATCTAATTCTTTATTTAAGTTATCTTGATGAGTTCCCCATGCACTTAATCTAAGTCTTACCATTCCATAATTGGGCAAATAAGCCAATTTAATATGACTGGGTAAAGCAGCTTCAAACTTGTTTATTTTTTCTGCTAAAAAAGATTCTCCAATCCCGGCTGTTAATAAAGTTCGGTGTTCAATAAATCCACTATTGAACCATTGAGCAGCCAAAGGCATGACATGGTTGTGCATGATCCATTTCATTTCTTGCGGAACACCTGGCATAGCAATTACCTTTACTTCGTTTTTTATAAACAACATTCCTGGGGCTGTTCCTTTTTCATTTTTCAAAACGGTGCATACATCTGGCACTTGAGCCTGTAATGTATTCCGCTCTATCATTGGTCTTTTTAAAATCTCTTTGAATATAAAAGTTACATGATCTAGCGTAGCTTGATCCATCACCATTTTCCCGCCAAAATAATCACATAATAATGGCTTGGTAATATCATCTGCGGTGGGTCCTAATCCCCCAGTAATTAAAACTAAATTAGATTTGGAAATTGCGTCGTCTATAGCTTGCCAAATATCTTCTCTATTATCACCAACAGCCACTCTGTTTTTAACAAGTATGCCTGCTTTATTCAGTTCTTGGGCTATCCAACTACTATTGGTATCAATTACTTGACCAATTAGCAATTCGTCTCCTATAGTTATAATTGATGCATAAATTTTATTCATGAAAATGGGCTTATTGTATGTTGAAATAGGGGGCCAATGTAGCTAATAATTCTGCCGGCATTCCCATTCGTTTATTGGTAAGTGTATTAATGAAATAGAGTGTTACTTTTCCAGTGGTAAGCAATTTTTTTCTTTCGTTGTACACTTCATGCTCGAAGCAAATTTCGTGTTGGGTTGGAAGTGATCTTAAAATGGTCTTAATTGTAATCAAATCATCGTAATGAGCAGGCCTTAAAAACTTTGCTTCCATTGACACAACTGGCATGCGAACGCCCATTTCTTCCATCTGTTTATAAGTGAAACCCAATGCTCTTATCCATTCTGCTCTTCCTACTTCAAAATATTGAGCATAATTACCATAATAAACAATATTCATCTGATCGGTCTCTGCATACCTAACCCGAACCGTTGTTAAATGTTCGTACATCCTTTCAATTTGTTGACAAACTTACAACCTTATCCTGTTTTTCCACAAAAGGCATGTTTAATCAAGCTTAACAGCGCCTCGGCATATCTTTAACAATGCTTTGCCACTTTATACCAACAATTAAAAAAATCTTTGCACTAAATATTCCTCCCCATGCATAAAATAGTCGCTTTTATTATATTAACTCTTTTTGGCTTTTGTGTTTCTGTTCAGTCTCAGGAAACAATGGAATGGTCTGATCCGGATGCAACTTTTAAGGAAGCAAAACAATTGTATCAGCAAGATCAATTTAGTTTGGCATTCCCTCTTTTTAAAAAATTGTATAATAATGGAGTAAAGCAAAGCAATATGCCAGTGCAATTAATGGCAGATGCGCAATACTATTATATTGTTTGTGGATTGCAATTAGACGAAACAGGTGCTGCCACTTTAGCTAAAACTTTTGTTGAATTAGACAATCACTTAGCCCATGTGCAAATGGTTTCTTTTTACTTAGGTGAATATTATTACCAGCGAAAAGAGTACAATAATGCATTAATTTATTATGGGAAAAGCAATATTGTCAATTTAAACAATCGACAAATTGCTACCATGAAGTTTCATCAAGGGTATGCTTATTTTGTGAGTCAGGATTTTGAGAAAGCCAAACCTTTATTTAATACCATTAGGCAATTGCCTGCAGATCCCAACTATATTGATGCCAACTATTATTATGGCTTTTTGGCATTCAGTGAAAAATTGTATGAAACAGCCATTGAATGTTTTTTGATAGCTGAAACGCATCCCGATTACCAACATGTAGTGCCTTTTTACTTAACGGAGCTTTACTATTTTAGTGGAAATAGAGAGAAGGCGTTAACTTATGGAGAAAGTGCCATCAAACGAAATGGTCAATATTATGATTTGCAACTAAAGCAATTAGTAGGGCACTTATTATTCGAAAAAAGAGAATTTGCCCGAGCCCTCCCATATTTAGAAACTTATGTTGTGTCTAGTGAAAAAGTAAGAAGGGAAGACTTATACGAACTCTCGTATTGTTATTATGAAGCAAAGAATTGGAACAAAGCCATTCAAGGATTTAAGCAAATAGGAGGGGCTTTAGATTCGTTGGAGCAGAACAGTATGTATTTATTAGCTGATGCCTATTTAAAAGTGAATGATTTGCAAAACGCAAGAAATGCTTTTCAATTTTGTGCAGCTAATAACAGTAATCTAGTTCAAAAAGAAGTTTCTAGTTTTCATTATGCAAAACTGTCTTATGAGTTGGGGTATTTTGATATTGCTGTAAAAAGCTTTCAACAGTTTTTATCACAGTACCCAAAATCTGGATATGTAAATGAATCAAAAGAGTTATTAGTAAGTACGCTTGCTAACACGAATAGTTTTAAAGATGCTTTGTCTTTATTTGAATCATTGCCCAATAAATCGGCCAATGCAGCCGCGCTACTACCAAGATTATTGTACGGAAGAACGGTAGAATTAATAAATGACCAACAGTTAGATGCTGCTGAAGTATTGTTAGATAAAATTTTAATAACACCCAATAATGCGCCACAATTGCCCTTGGTCTATTTTTGGAAAGGAGAATTAAGTTACCGTTCAGGCAAAATGGATGATGCCATTCAATACTTAACTCAATATCTTAAAGCGCCTATTAGAAATGGAGAAGTTAATCCTAGTAACGCCCGTTATAACTTGGCTTATGCATATCTTAAAAAAGAAATGTATAAACAAGCCAAGGAACAATACGAATTGGTCAATAAGAATCCTCATTCAGCCCTAAATAACGTAGAGAAAGATGCAGTAATAAGGGCAGCCGACTGCTGGTTTATGCTAAAAGACTATAAGCAAGCATTGAATTTGTATGAGCAAGTTGTTCAGTTGAATTGGTCTTCAGCCGACTATGCTACCTATCAAAAAGCCATCATTGCAGGTGCTACTAATAATCAAGCACAGAAGTTGGGGTTATTGCAGTTGATTCCTCAATTGTATCCAAGTTCTTCTATGTTGGCACAAGCAAGATTGGAAATGGCGAATACTTATTTAGCAGATGAAGCATTTGACAAAGTGATTGATCCTTTAGAAGCTTTGCTTAATCAAAAAGACGCTGCCGCACTTTATCCCGTGGCTTACCAGAAATTGGGTATTGCCTATTTTAATTTGAATAAAAATGAAGAATCGCTGAGCCAATTTAAAAATTTGGTGTCTAAATATCCCAATAGCATTGAATCGGATGCTGCGGTTGAATATATTCGAAATATATTTATTGAACAGCAAAAACCATTGGATTATATACAATTTATGGAAGCCAATGGAAAAATGTTAGCTGGTAATGAAGCAGATTCTATTACCTACAAGTCTGCCTTTATTCGATTTGAATTAAAAGACAATTCAGGTGCAGAAGCTGGATTCAACACTTATTTAGCCAACTTCCCTCAAGGAAAATATGCTGTTGAAGTCAATTATTTTTTAGCCGAAATTAATTTGTTACAGAAAAAAAATAAAGAAGCACTTGGGTTCTATAAAGCAGTTGCGGCATTGTCTCCTAACAAATATGCAGAACGAAGTGCATTGCAAGCTGGTAGGATTTATTTTTTTGATTTTCAAGATTACAATAACGCTTCAATATATTATGCATTATTAAAAACAATTGCACTACAGCAAGAAAACAAGTTGGAAGCAATGAGGGGATTATTGCGCTGTCAATATAAAACCCAACAATTTGCTCAAGCGGTACCCAACGCAGCAGAATTATTGTTGCAAAAAAGTATAGCAACTGATGATCGTTTAATGGCGGGTTATGTGATTGCAAAGAATGATCAAATGGATAAAAAAATTCCACAAGCATTGCAGGGATATCAATCCCTTCTGCCTTTAGGAAAATCTGAAATAACAGCAGAATCTCAGTATAGGGTTGGAGAATTATTATTGCAATTAGGTAAGTTAGACGAAGCTGAAAAAGCTTGTTTTGAAGTGATTAAAAAATACGGCTCTTATACTTATTGGGTAACTAAGAGTTATTTATTAGTGGGAGATATTTACTTGAACCAGAAGGATTATTTTAATGCAGAAGCTACTTTTAAGAGTGTTGCAGATAATGCTGAATTAGATGAGTTGAAAAAAGAAGCCGCAGCTAAGTTGACTTTAGTAATAGCTGAAAAAGAAAAAAATAATAAAGTACAATAATATAAAAGACTAGAATCATGAAAACGAAAATTGCACTTTTTATATTATTGCTTTCAATTGGATTTAATATAGATGCAGCAGCACAACAAAGGAAAAGCAAGAAGAAAAAGGCCAAACAATCTCGGGTTATTAAAAAGAAAGCTGCTAATAAAAAAGCCAGCGCAAATAATAAGTCGAATACTTTAATCAAAGAAAAAGGGGAAAGTTTGTCGGTTGCTTATTCTATTGCAGACAAAACAAATGCAGATACAAACGGCACAAGAACCGTAATTATTACATCTGCTTTTAAACCTTCATTACAGAATGCAGCAAAAATAAATTTCACCGCTGCATCAGTTGTTGCAGATTCATCAAGATTGCCTTTAACCTATAAAGTTCCTTCATCTAATTTATTCTTCTCTTATCAACCAGTTCCACTTAAGCCATTGGCGCTTCCAACAGATTCGCCGGCTGTATGGAAAAATACCCATCGTGTAAAAGCAGGTGCAGGTAACTTAAGTTCATTTTTTGGGGAAGGTCGTTTTTCATTTGGGGATGGTAAAAAAACTATTACCCAAATTCAAACCAGTTATGTAAGGTCAAAAGGAAAATTGTATGCACAACAATACAGTAAATTTGACGTAGATGTACTATCGGTAATTAATAGTGCTAATAATTTGGAATGGACTTCTCATGCTCAATTTAATAGTACTACCAGGTATCGATATGGTTTCATGCCAAATACGCTTGTTTATCCAAAAGATCAATTACAATTGGTATACAATGGATTGTCTTTAGAAGTAGGCGTAAAGAATAAACAAACTACTTCATCTGGTATTGATTTTCATCCTATCATTCAGTTTAATCGTTTTACCAATACCAATAATGCTGGTGAAAACAATATCATTATTAAAGCCCCAATCAATAAATCTTTTGGAAAAATGGTTGGCATTAATATTACAGCCAATGCAGATATTGCCAAATACAGTTCACCAAGTACGGTTAGTACCCCCATCAATAACAATTTGTATAGTATTGAACCAAGTATACTTCTTAAAACGCCCAATGTAAAATTGAACCTAGGAGTTAAACCTTCCTGGAATAATGAAGCATTTACTCTTTTACCCAATTTAATGGTTAATTCTAGATTGCCCAATTCTAATTTTTCAGTAGAAGCAGGATTTAAAGGTTCATTTATTAAAAACAGTTTTCGTTCGCTTGCTCAGTTTAATCCATGGATAGGATTACCCAATCAACTCAGAAATACCCGGTTAATTGAACAATATATTGGGTTTAATGGAAGCACGAATAGCCATTTCTCATTTAATGCACAATTGGCATTAATGCAAATGAAAGATCAACCCCTTTTTATAAACCAATTAGGAGATGGAAAATCATTTGACATTTTATATACCAATATGAATGCCTTGAAACTAAGCGGTGAAATCAATTATACTTTTCAAGAAAAGCTTTCGTTATTAGCCAGTGCTAGTTATAGCAATTTTAGTAAGCTAGATGCAGCAACAGATGCATTTGGCTTAATTCCATTAGAAACTACAGCAGGACTAATCTGGAAACCAATAGGAGACTTACAAATTAAAGCAGACCTTTTTTATCGTTCAGGTTCTTTGTATAGAGATAACTTTTCGTTTACTGCCAGAAGACTTTCACCTGCAATGGATATGAATTTGGGTGTAGAGTTTGGCCTTATGCCAAAATTAAATCTATGGCTTCAAATGAATAATCTTTTCAATAATACTTACCAACGTTGGAATCAATACCCTGTTTATGGTTTTAATGTTATGGGAGGAGTTGTATATTCGTTCCAATAAACGCCAATTGCATGTATCAATACCTTCATAAATACCTTGTGCTCAATCATAAATTGAGTATTCCAGATGTGGGTAATTTTGTGATTGAACCTAATTCGGCCAAATTAGATAATGCCAATGGATTCCTTTTTGCGCCCGCTCCAGCCATTCGTTTTAAGCAAGAACAAACACCACCTTCCGATAAATTTTTATTTGATTTTATTTCTGAAGAACTAGGGGTAGATCAAATGACTGCGATTAAACAGTTTCATGATTATGTATATAAAATCAAGACTTCTTTAACCACGCCACAAGGTGCTGTAATACCTGGCATTGGTGCAATGCGGAAAGAAGAGAATGGATATATATTGTTTACTCCAGAGAAAAATTTATTGGATTTACTTCCTCAGGTAAAAGTGGGCGAATCTATTGAATTTGCTAAAAAGGAAGCAGTAAAAATCAACCACGACGAAGAACGTAACCTTACTGAGCAAGAAGAAGAAGATATTAGGGAATTGTTGGGCCAAGATAGTCAAATCAAAACCAGTGATAACTGGTGGGTGTATGCCGTTATACTATTAATGATTGGTATAGGCGCATTGCTGTTCTATTATGTATAAAGTTTTTGCTTATTTATGTTTACACCGATTCACCATTACCAATGCCCAGCTTGTAATTCCGATAAAGTTGAATACGCTTTAACTGCCAAAGACCATACAGTTAGCAAAGACAATTTCGATATTTGGCATTGTAATCAATGCAGTATAAGATTTACCCAAGACGTTCCAAACATTGATCAAATTGGCCCTTACTATCAATCTGCCAATTATATTTCTCACTCCAATACTAAGAAGGGTTTAATTAATCAACTCTATCATTTAGTTAGAAATTTTACATTAGGCTCAAAAGCTCGTTTAATCAAAAAACACAGTGGTAAATCAACCGGTCGATTATTAGATATTGGTGCAGGTGTTGGGGCATTTGCAGCAACAATGAAATTGAAAGGTTGGCATACTACTGCCTTAGAGCCCGATGCAATTGCAAGGGCTGAAGCAAAAAAGGAATATGGTATTGATTTATTGCTGCCGAATGAATTGTATTCATTTACTCCTCAACATTTTGACGTAATTACCCTTTGGCATGTATTAGAACATGTGCACGATTTGCAAGGGTATTGGAAAATATTCAATCATATTTTACCAGTGGGAGGTAAGTTGGTGATTGCTGTGCCCAATTATACATCTACCGATGCGGAACATTACGGGTCTATTTGGGCAGCTTATGATGTGCCAAGGCACTTGTATCATTTTTCTCCCGCTTCAATGGCTCATTTGGCAGGTATGCATGGATTCACGGTTGTTGCTACTCAACCAATGTGGTTTGATTCTTTTTATGTTTCCATGTTGAGTGAGCAATACCAGCACGGTGCAACCCGTTACTTATCTGCATTCTGGCAAGGATTGAAATCGAATTTAGTGGCTATAAATAATCCCAATAAATGCAGTTCTGTCGTTTATATCCTACAAAAAAATTAATTCAGTTTCAGTTCGTATAATGCTGGCCAACGTTTTCCTGTAATGAAAATAGTGCCAGTGGTTGGGTTATAGGCAATTCCATTTAATACATCTGTATTGGCTACAATAGGTTGATTGCTTTGTTGCAATAGACCTGTCAAATTTAATTTACCAACTACTTGGCCAGATGCAGGGTCAATTTTTAAAATATAATCGGTTAAATATTTATTGGCATAAATAAATCCATTAATCCATTCTAATTCATTGATGCTATCTACGTACCCATTGTTATCAATGAATAAGAATGGATTAATGGATTTATTTATGCCAATAAATA